>NZ_FWXN01000029.1 GCF_900176385.1 Janibacter indicus
TGTACTGACCCGGGACGTTAGGTACGGGATGGGCGAGTCGGCGTGACATGAGGAAGACCTCCGAGTGAGGTGTGGAGCTGTTCAGGAACACACACGGCTCATCACGGAGGCCTTCATGACCCACGCTAATGCTTTGCTCACTCCACGCGGTCGGCTGGGGCTGGCCCGGTGCGTTGTCGATGATGGGTGGCCGCTTCGTCGCGCAGCGGACCGGTTCCAGGTTTCGGTCACCACGGCCAAGCGGTGGGCCGATCGGTACCGCGCGCACGGCCCGGCAGCGATGGGCGATCGGTCCAGTCGTCCACGCTCGTGCCCTCACCGCACCACGCGCCGTCGGGAGCGGCGCGTGGTCGGGATGCGCGTGTCCCGTCGCTGGGGGCCAGCACGGATCGCGTACCACCTGGGCTTGAACGTCTCTACGGTCCAGCGGATCTTGACCCGCTACGGGTGCTTGCGCCTGTCCTGGACCGACCCCGCGACCGGGATCCCGGTCCGTGCGAAGCGACGGCAGATCGTGCGCTACGAACGCGAGGCGGCCGGGGATCTGATCCACGTCGACATCAAGAAGCTGGGACGCATCCCCGATGGCGGAGGACATCGTGTCCACGGCCGAGCGCAGGGCGGGCGCAACTCCAGCGCCCACCGGGAGAAAGGCCGGCCACGCAAGGTCCACGGTCGCCCGAACCTGGGCTACGCGTTCTTGCACCACGCGGTCGATGACCACTCGCGCTACACCTACTCCGAGATCCTGACCGACGAGAAGAAGGAGACCGCGACAGCGTTCATGGCCCGCGCCCTTCAGCACTTCACCTCCATCGGCGTCGCCACCCAACGGGTGATGACCGACAACGGGGCCTGCTACCGGTCGCAGATGTTCCGGGACCTGTTGGCCGAGCACGGGATCAAACACAAGTGGACCCGCCCCTACCGGCCGCAAACCAACGGCAAAGTTGAGCGGTTCAACCGCACCCTGCAAGAGGAATGGGCCTACGCCCGCCCCTACGCCAGCGAAAGCGAACGCGTCGCGGCCTTCACCGACTTCCTCCACACCTACAATCACGACCGCGGCCACACCGCACTCAAAGGCGCCTCACCCGCACACCGCGTACCCAACCTGGCGGGTCAGTACA
>NZ_FWXN01000028.1 GCF_900176385.1 Janibacter indicus
GGCCTCGTAGGTGGACGGGGACAGGTAGCCGCACCAAGTGTGACGGCGGCGGGTGTTGTAGCGGACGAGCCACCTGAAGACCTGCCGGCGGCAGGTCAGGTCGTCACTCCAGCAGGCGGCGTCTTGGAGGACCTCGCGCTTCATCGTGGCGTTGAACGACTCGGCGAGCGCGTTGTCGGCCGACGACCCGACGGCTCCCATGGATTGGGCGATGCCGAGCTTCTTGCAGAGCTTGGCGTAGGCCTTCGAGCAGTAGACCGACCCGTGGTCGCTGTGGAAGATCGCGCCTTTGAGGCTGCCGCGGGTCGCGGCAGCGGCGTTGAGAGCGTCCTCGACCAGCTCGGTGCGCATGTGGTCGGCGATCGCCCACCCGGCCAGCCGACGGCTGTAGCAGTCGATCACGGTCGCTAGGTACAGGTTCGTCCCGTCGGCCAACGGCAGGTAGGTGATGTCCCCGACGTAGCGTCGGTTCGGCGCAGGAGCGGTGAAGTCCCGGTTCAGCAGGTCTGGGTACTTCTGCCCCGAGGGTTCGGGGATCGTGGTCCGCACGCGACGCTTCTTCACATAGCCGCGGATGCCCTCCAGCCGCATCACCCTGGCCACGCGCTTGTGATTCACCCGTGCACCGGCAGGCGCGTTGTCGTTGAGTTCGGCGGTGATCCGAGGCGCACCCTGGGTGTTGTCCTCGGCATGGACGGCCCTGATCCGCTCCGCGAGCTCGGCATCAGCCCGGGCACGCCCCTCGCGTGTCGGGGCAGCCTTGAGCCAGGCGTAGTAGGACGAGCGCTCGACCTCGACGAGCTCGCACAGTCGCTTCACCCCGCCGCGATCGGCGAAGGTGGCGGAGTTGTCAGCGACGAACTGGAAGCGACTCACCAGCGCGTCTCCCCGGCGAAATACTTGGCCGCCCGCTGAAGAATCTCCCGCTCGGTGGTCAGCTTCGTCGTCTCGACCTCGAGCTCGTCGACCCGAGCCTCGAGCCGGGCGATCTTCTGCTCCGACGTCTCATCAGCCGGCGTCGAGGAACTCTTCGACGGCTTGGACTGCAGCGGGCTGGAGGTCAACGTCCCGTCAGCAGCGGTCTTCTTCCCGGTCCCGTAGACCTCGAGCCAACCCCGCAGCGTGCCCCGCACGATGCCGAGATCCTCGGCGATGCCGCGGACCGTGGCGCCCGGGGTGGACTCGTACAAGTCGACTGCCTGACGACGGAACTCCTCGGAGTAGTTCTTCCTGGCCATGATTCTCGAATCATCTCGCTTCCCCAGCACCAGGTGCTGGATTCTGCGTGTCCAAGAACCGGGGTCAGGCCCC
>NZ_FWXN01000027.1 GCF_900176385.1 Janibacter indicus
TAGAAGCGTCCACCGCCGACCCCACGAGTACTGCGACGACCTCACCCCAGTGCAGGCCGAGCAGGCTCACTACGCTCACCACCAGGCCCCAGCAACCGCTGGAGTCTCAAACTAGAAGGTCTCCGGACACACCGGGGCGGTTCAGCCGACTACTTCTTCAGTGACGGGCCCGGGGTGGCGGGCGTTGTGGTTGCGCTTGCTGACGCGTCCTATGAGACAGCCCATGACCAGCGGACACCGGGATGACCGAGGGCCAAGCATCGCCGAAGTCGGTGGACTGCGTTTGACTGGTGGACCATGAGCTTCCCGGATGATCCCTGGTACCTGACCCAGCGAGCAAACGATGCCGAGGAGTTGACGAGGGCCCACAACCAACGCCGGGAAAACAGCAGCGGCAAGACGCTAATCGACGGCATTTACCATCCACACCTGGTCGACGGTCCCGGTACCTCGCCCATCGAGGCTGGTACCGGCGCCCTCGGGCAAACGTATCTGACCGCAATCGCCGGATTCTTGACCTATGTCTCGATGCCTCGACTCGATCTAGCCTACGAGCGGTCGGGACCGCTAGCGCCCCCCAAGTTCGAAGCCTACGGCGAAGACTTCGACTGGTCCGGAGCCCACTTTCCCAGCGAGCCCGACTGGCCAAAATGGGGCAGAAATTTGGGTTCGGGTCGCGTCGCCATTCGCGACTTCCGCCTGGCTGTGGACCCGGGAGATTCTGCGCCCAAGGACGCTTCGGAAGCAGTGCAGGCGGCGATCGGCGACTGGTGGCGCCTCGCGAAGGTGTGGATCGAGATCCTCACGTCCCAAGACCTTGAAGGGGCCGACAGGTTCCATTGGTCGACCGGCTCGCTGCACCTGCTCTACCGCGATCGTCTAGGCGGCGCTTGGACCACTGAGCTGCGCAGGTCGTCTCTCCGCCAGTCATGGCGGCCCAGCATGGGGTTCGGAGCGAGTGGCAGTCTCTCGTCGGCCTTTCATGCTGCTGGCTGCGGTCATGCCCCGCCGCTCGAGTGGCAGCTACTCCGCGAGGCTCTTCGGGCGTTCGAGATTGGCCAGTATCGCCGTGTCCTCATCGAGGCGGGCATCGCGGCCGAGGTGGCTCTCACCGAGTACCTCACCCGAGTTCGCCGGATGCCCAAAGCGGGCAAGCCGACCCTTGGCACGCTTGTGACAGAGGAGGAGGCCGCTGGTGATTCCAGCATCCTGCCTGCGAGATTCCGGGAGTCCGTTCTGACGGCACGCAACCAAGTCATCCATCACCGTCTGTTCCCCACGGACGACGACGCCGTGGCCGCATTCCAACTCACCGTCGACCTTCTTGAGAGGGCGTCGCCGCGCGACCGCCTGGCCGAGCCGTACGGGCTCACCGTCCGCGAAGACCCGCCCTTCGACTCGCGGGTACAGACAGGCCGCTAGCTGTACTGACCCGGGACGTTAGGTACGGGATGGGCGAGTCGGCGTGACATGAGGAAGACCTCCGAGTGAGGTGTGGAGCTGTTCAGGAACACACAC
>NZ_FWXN01000024.1 GCF_900176385.1 Janibacter indicus
TTGCTGGGGCCTGGTGGTGAGCGTAGTGAGCCTGCTCGGCCTGCACTGGGGTGAGGTCGTCGCAGTACTCGTGGGGTCGGCGGTGGACGCTTCTATATGCGTCAAGCAGCGGCGGCTGGGGCGGTTTGCTCTTGGGTCCGTAGGTGTCGGGTGGTGCGCCAGATCTCTCGGATGAGGTGTCGTTTGAGGCATCGGATGATCTCGGATTTGGTCTTGCCCTCGGCCGTTCGTCGGGTCACGTAGGTCTTGGTGCGCTCGTCGAGCCTCATGCGGACGATGACGATGCGGTAGAGCGCTGCGTTGGCCTGCCGGTGTCCACCTCGGTTGAGTCGGTGACGGTTGGTCCGGCCGGAAGAGGCTGGGATGGGGTTGACGCCGCATAGTTTGGCCAGGGCGGCCTCACTGGTGACCCTGGCGACGTTGTCGCCGATGACTGTGAGGAGCTCGGCGGCCGCGTCGGGCCGATGCCGCACCCCTCGCGGAGCTGGGGAGCGACCGCGGTGGTCAACCGGTCCAGCTGCGCTTCGTGCTTAGTGATCTCCTCGCTGAGGTAGAGCCACCGGCGAGCCATCGCGCGCAGCGCATACTTCGTCGCGGCGGTGGGGTCATCGACCTCGCCTGGCCTGAGCCCTGCGCAGCGGCGCAGCAGGGCCATCTTGGTCAGCGGCTCGAGTTGCTCGCGCAGATCGGCAGGAGCGGTGACGATCAGGTGCCGCAGGCTGATCATCGTGGCGGCCCGGGCTTTGACCGCGGCGTGCTTGGCGCACTTGATGACGCGGATCATCTCAATGTTCCCGTCCGCGGTCTTCGCGGTTGCGGTGACAGTCCCGGCCAGCACGGCACGGGCGGCGTTCTCCGCGTCGAAGGCGTCCGTCTTGCCGCGCAGGCGACGGTCTCGCCGGTTGGGGCGGGCGACCTCATGGATCGTGACGCCCGTGGGGCGCAGGGCCGCGACCAGTCCGGCCCCATACGAGCTTGTGCCTTCGATGGCGTACGTCAGGGCAACGTCCGCCACCTGGCCAGTGACCTGTCGGCGCAGGCCCTCGGCCCACAGTGCGAGGCGGTCATATCCGGTCCGTGTGGCACTGAAGCGAGCGATCTCGAGTAGAGCACCGCGCTCATCCACGGCTGCGGCCACGTGGAAGTCCTTGTGGGTGTCGACGCCGACGATGAGGCCAGGTGCCTCGATGCGTCCGCGTGGATGTGATGGGCTCGTATTCGTCATGATGCTCACTGCTGGCCTCCACTGATCGGTGCGGGACAGCGAACGGACCGGCCGGAGCGGGACAGAACTGTGACGAGACCAAGTCAGATCAGGCTTCTATCAGGTCACTGCCCGGCCGGTCTGATCACCGGGACGCATCCGCCGGCTCAGGGTCGACAGGTCCACTCGAAGGACACCGTCCAAGGGGACGGGTCAGTTGTAACCAGGGGTCAGACCCTGGCCAGCGGATGCCTGAGCAGTCTCACAGTTGTACCAGTCGACCCACTCGGCGGTGGCGATCTCGAGGTCGTCGAAGCCCTTCCACGGCCGCTGTCGCTTGACCAGCTCGGTCTTGTAGAGCCCGATGATCGACTCGGCCAGCGCGTTGTCGTGCGACGAGCCGACGAGGCCGGTCGAGGGCTTGATTCCCGCGGTGTCGAGCCGTTCGGAGTAGGCCACGGACATGTCCTGGGCGCCGTGGTCGTGGTGGGCGATCAGGCCGGTCAGGTCACCGCCACGATCTTCGCGGCCGCGGGTCCAGATGGCCTGCTCGACTGCGTCCAGGACGAGCTGGCTGGTCATCGTGGTCGACACCGACCAGCCCAGGATCCGCCGGGCGTAGGCGTCGATGACAAAGGCGGTGTAACACCAGCCCGACCACGTCGAGCAGTACGTGAAGTCGGCCACCCACAGCCGGTCCGGCGCCAACGGCTCGAAGTTGCGATCGACCAAGTCAAGCGGTTTCGGGGCCTTCGGGTCGCTGATCGTGGTGCGCTTGACCTTCCCGCGCACCGCGCCTGCCAGCCCAAGCTCGCCCATGAGCCGCTCGACGGTGCAGCGCGCGATCGGCGATGCGTCGGCTGCCCGCTGACGGTTGAGCGTCAGCCACACTTTCCGTGCGCCGTAGACGCCGTAATTGGCCGCGTGGACCTGCTCGATCATCGGCTTCAGCTCCTCGTCGCGCACCTGCTGGGCGCTCGGCTGGCGGCCTCGGTGCTCGTAGTAGGTCGCGGGGGCGATCTTGCAGCCGAGCTCGGTGAGCGCGGCGCAGATCGACTCGACACCCCATCGCAGACCCTGCCCGTCGGCGTCCTCGTGCTGCTGACCGACGTGCTCGTCGATGTAGCGCACGATCAGCGCTGTGGCCGGTCGAGTTCGGCCGCGAAAAAAGCCGACGCGCTCTTGAGGATCGCGTTCGCGCGTTTGAGCTCGGCGTTCTCCCGCTTCAGCCGCTTCAGCTCTGCCGACTCCTCGGACGGGACCCCCGGGCGCTGGCCGGCGTCCACCTGCGCCTGGCGACACCACTTGCGCACCGTTTCCGGTGTGCCCACCCCCAGCAGCTCGGCGACCCGGCTCATCGCGGCCCACTCCGACTCGTGCTCGGCCCGGACCTCGGCGACCATCCGTACCGCCCGCTCACGCAGCTCGGCCGGATACCTCTTCGATGTACTCCCTGACATGACTCCATCCTTCCCAAGGAACGGAGCCTCCGGACACGCCGGGGCGGTTCA
>NZ_FWXN01000023.1 GCF_900176385.1 Janibacter indicus
CACCGCCCACCCTTGACCGATGACCCGCTCGACGAGCAGTTCACGACCGTGCTGGTTCAGGCGGGCATTACCGTGGGACATGAGGACCTCCGGTCCGGTAGGCGACTTAGACATCACCCACCGCACCCGGGGGTCCTCCCTTACGTCAACCCCGACACGGAGTGTCACCAACCTCTTGGCTGAGTACAACTAGGACGCCAGACTTCTGGTGCTCGGACGCCGCGCGGGCAGGGGGCTACTGCCGACCGCGTCTCCCTCGGTCTGCTTGCGGTACTGAAGCTCGAGTGGGGGGAGCGCTTGGCTGGCCGTAGTTGGGCGGCTGTTAGTCACCGCTGGGTGAGGCTGGGTCGTCGTCGACCTGGCGGTCTGTCGCGTTCACGGTTGAGATTCGTCGCTCGGCCGACCCTTATCGACAATGGCGTTCAACTGGACTTTCGGGCGGATCGTCTCAGCCTCGTCGGCCGCAGCGCGCTGCAAGTCTCCACTAGCTGTAGTGACCGGACACGTTGATCGAGCGATCTGGCATTCTCTGGCAGCCCGAACCCCTCGCATCGTGTTCCGCTGTTGTCCGCACGGGAGGGCTTCAGGAGCTGACTCCGTCTGGCTCGGTGGCGATGGCAAGCCTTGTTGCCCAGCCCCTCGCGTGGACGATGGCCTCCTCCGGGCCGTCGATGGTGAATGGGGCACCGATCGCCACCAAGGCAAATGTGGCCCAGTCCAAGTCTGTGGCTGCGATGACAACGAGGCAGGTAATTGGGTCGATCGGGGTGGCGGTGCCCCACTCTCCGAGCGCGCGTTGGGCTGCCTGTGCGGGGGTCTGGATGGTGGCGGTGAGGTTGTGGACCACCGGGGCGCTCATCACGCTCGTGCGCACATATTCGGCCGGATCAGCCACTGGCAGCTGGCGCGGCGCAAAAGTCTCCCTCGTGCGCTTGGGCTTCGCGATCCGGTCCATGCGGAAGGTACGCCAGTCTGAACGCTGCAGGTCGTAGGCGACCAAGTACAGGCGCTGGTGCAGGGAGACCACGTGATGGGGTTGCGTCGTGCGCTGTGATCGGTTGCCGTGTGCATCTGTGTAGACGAACTCAACGGTCTCGTGGTCGCGCGCTGCCAACGACAGCGTCGTGAGCGCAACTGTGTCAACAGTTGGCGGGATTCCATAGGGGCCGGGCAAGGTGGCGACGTGTCGGAGGGAGTCAATGCGTCGGCGAATCTTGGTGGGCAGGACTTGGACGATCTTGGACAGGGCAGTCACGGCAGCGCCCGACTCGGTGGAGTGGGCGCCAGTGGCTGCGTCCTTCAATGCCAGGACCACGGCGGCCGCCTCGTCCTCGCTGAGCACCAAAGGCGGTAGACACCCCCCGGGCGCAAGTTGGTAGCCGCCTCCTGTCCCTCTGGTCGTGACGATCGGGTAGCCCAGTTCCACCAAGCTCTCGACATCGCGTCGCAGTGTCCGAGGGCTGACCCCCAGACGTTCAGCCAACTCCTCGCCGGACCAATGACGTCGGCTCTGGAGGAGCGCGAGAAGCTCCAGCACCCGTGCACTGATCGTCGACATGCCACGATGCTACGAGGTCTTGTGGTCATATTTCGTCCACATGGGTCGCTTGGATGAACACATGGTTCACCACTCACCACCCATGATCTCCGTCGATGGCTTGCGCCGCGTCTTCGCCGCCCGCGGCGGGGAGGACGTAGTCGCAGTTGACGACATTTCCCTGTCGGTGCCCCAAGGCGAGACCGTCGCAATCCTCGGCCCCAACGGCGCTGGCAAATCGACGCTGATTCGGATGCTCACCACGTTGCTCCCACCATCGGCAGGCAGCGCCCGCGTTGCTGGCTGCGATGTCGTCAGGGCGGCCAGTCGTGTGCGCTCAGTGATCGGCTACGTCGGTCAAGGCAACAGCGCAGGACATGCACAGCGCGCCAAGGACGAGGTCATCAGTCAGGCCAGGATCTACGGCGCCAGCCGTGACCAGGCAAGCCGGCGTGCTGATGAACTGTTCACCACCTTCGATCTCCAAGGCATGGAGCAGCGACGCACGCGCGAGATGTCGGGAGGCCAGCGCCGCCGCCTCGACCTGGCCATGGGGCTGGTCCACAACCCGCGCCTGCTGTTCCTCGATGAACCCACCACCGGCCTCGACCCCCAGAACCGCGCCTACCTGTGGGAGCACATCCGTCGGCTCCGAGAAGACACCGGAATGACGGTCGTCCTCACCACGCACTATCTCGACGAGGCAGACGCCATGGCCGAACGCATCATCATCGTGGATCACGGGCGCATCCTGGCCGACGGGTCCGCCCGGGAACTCAAGGATCGCCACGTCGGCAGCCACGTCACCTTGGTCACCAGCGACCAACCTTCCGCGCATGTGCTGGCTGCGCACCTGGGCGAGGCCCAAGAAGTGCTGCACGCCTCCGCGAGCGGTTGCACCGTGCGCGCCCACGTCACGGATACCCGCTCGTCCATGCCCCATCTGCTCACCCTGGCCGCAGGCCACGGGATCACCGTCACCCGGGCACACGGCGAGGAATCCAGCCTCGACGATGTCTTCCTCACCTTGACCGGGCGCAGCTTGCGCGACACCGCCACCACCAAGGAGTCCGCATGACCACCATCAGCACGTCTCGGCGAAGCATCGCCACCGATACCCTCTTGGTCGCTGCCCGCGAGCTCAAGCCCGTGGCGAGCGACCCCTCTCCCTGGTGGTCGGACTCGTCCAACCCCTGTTCTTCCTGCTCCTGTTCGGCCCCTTGCTGAACACCGAAGGCGGACCCTCATGGAGTTGGTTCGTGCCCGGTGTCCTGGTGATGATCGCCTTGTTCGGTACCGCTGGGGCAGGCTCGAACCTGCAGATGGACCTCGTCAGCGGAACCCACGAACGCCTCTTGGTCACCCCACTGGCACGACCGGCCCTCTTCCTGGGCAAATCCCTCAAGGAGTTCACACCGCTGACCGCCCAAGCACTGGTGATCATCCTGGTCATGGTGCCCTTCGGATTCAGGCCCAGCCCCGCAGGCGCCCTCATTGGCCTACTCCTCCTGGGAATCCTCGGCCTCGGGATCGGATCACTCAGCTACGCGCTGGCCCTGGCGGTCCGCGAGCAGGACTGGCTGTTCTGGACCGTGCACCAGACCTTGCTCTTCCCGCTGATGATCCTGTCCGGAATGCTCCTGCCCCTCGACGCCGCACCCCAGTGGATGCGGGCACTGGCCACGGCCAACCCCCTCACCCACGTGGTCAACGCCGAACGCGACCTGTTCGCGGGACAACTGGCCACTACCAACGTCGGCTGGGGCTTCGCCGCGGCTCTCCTAACCGCCGCAATCGGCGCCCTCGTCGGGATCCGCTCTCTGAACCGCAGCACCACCTAGCCAACCCATCGCGAAAGGACACACCAGCATGAACATCCTCGTCACCGGCGCCACGGGCCGCATCGGCAGCCACCTCGTCCACCAACTCCTGTCCGAGGGTCACCACGTCCGCGCCCTCACACGGCATCCTGATCAGGCCCAACTTCCCAAGGACGTGGAGGTCGTCCAAGGTGACCTCACCGACACCGACTCGCTGCGCCGCCCGCTTCGCGAAATCGAGGCAGTCCACCTCATCACCTTTGGAGGAGACTACGGCGAACCCCTCGCCAACGGCGCCGACATCATCGCCCTCGCGATGCAAGCAGGCGTCCAACGAGCAAGTGTCCTCGCAGGCTGGGCACCCACCAGCATCGAAGAGGCCCTCGAGGACAGTTTTCTGGCCTGGAGTCGAGTCGAACCAGTCGAAGTCATGTACAACACCACCGACTGGTCCGAAGAGATCAGAGACCGCAACACGGTGTCCACCTTGGCCACCTACCCGAGCGCCATCGTCCACGAGGCAGACATCGCCGATGTCCTCGCCTGTGTCATCACCCAAGACGGACACGCAGGGCAGAACTACCGAGTCACCGGCCCAGAGGCCCTCACGCCGGCCAAACGGACCGAAATCCTGTCCCAGGCAATCGGCCGCCCAATCCGTCACGTCCAGCTCACAGAGGACCAAGAGCGGGCACGACTGGCAACACATGGCCTCGGCGATGACTACGTCGAGTTCGGCATCCAACTCGCCACCAACCCACCTGAAGGAGCCGGGCACGTCCTGGACACCGCCCCCCGACTCACAAAGCACGCCGGACGGACCTTCGAAGAATGGGCACGCACGCACGCCGCCACCTGGTGACCATCAACGACGCCCCCGCGCACCAGCCAAGACTTGCTCAGCCCACCGGACGCGGGCGGCAGCTTCAAGGCCGCCGCCCCCTTGACCTTGGAGCACCAACGTCGCACCTGGATCTGAACCGCCCCGGCGTGTCCGGAGGCTCCGTTCCTTGGGAAGGATGGAGTCATGTCAGGGAGTACATCGAAGAGGTATCCGGCCGAGCTGCGTGA
>NZ_FWXN01000025.1 GCF_900176385.1 Janibacter indicus
TGTCAACGGCCAAGCTCAGGTCCCCGGTTTTGGCCAGGTGGAAGTCCCCACCCTCTGCGGGGTTGATCACTGGGTCGGGAGGTCACCTCCTTGGCGTTGGCGGGCTTGGCGCATGCGGTATGACTGGCCGTTGGTGACCACGGTGGTGGCGTGGTGCAGCAGGCGGTCGAGCATCGATACCGCGGTGGTGTGTTCGGGCAGGAAGCGTCCCCAGTCCTCGAAGGAGTGGTGCGAGGCGATGCCCAGGGATCGTCGTTCGTAGGCTGCGGCGACGAACCGGAACAGCAGTTGCGCGCCGGTGTCGTCCAGTGGCGCGAAGCCGATCTCGTCGACGAGGACGACGTCGTTGCGCAGCAGGGTCTCGATGGTCTTGCCGACGGTGTTGTCAGCCAGGCCTCGGTAGAGGGTCTCGACCAGCTCGGCCGCGGTCAGGTACCGCACCCGGTGGCCTGCGAGGACGGCGGCGTGGCCGAGCGCGATGAGTGTGTGTGACTTGCCGGTGCCGGCCGGCCCGATCAGCGCGACGTTCTCGCGTGCGCGTGCCCATTCCAGGCCGGTCAGGTAGGCCCACGTCGGTGCTGGGATCGAGGAGGCGGCCAGGTCGAAGTCCTCGATGGTCTTGATGACCGGGAAGGTCGCGGCCTTGAGCCGGGCTCGCTCGTTGGAGGCGTCGCGGGCGGCGATCTCGGCCTCGACCAGCGCGCGCAGCACCTCCTCGGGCGACCACCGTTGGGTCTTGGCCGTGGTGAGCAGCTCGGGCGCGAGTTGGCGCATCGTGGCCAGTTTCAGCCGGCGCAGCCCAGCGGTCAGGTCCGCGTCCAGCGCGGGTGGGGCGGCGCTCACGAGGACACCGCCGTCGTGCTCGGGGCGTAGTCGGTCAGCGATCGCCCGGTGCTGGTGGGCAGGTCCACGACCAGCGCGTCCCCGGCCTGGCGGGGGGTGGGCACACCGGCGCCAGCGGCCAGGATCGAGCGGACATCGCTGGCTTTCCACCGGCTGAACGCGACCGCTCGTTCGAGCGCGGCGACCATCGCCGCCTGGCCGTGCGCGGCCGTGAGGGTGTTCAGCTCGGCCAGCTCCGGACCCAGGCGAGTGTGCCCGGCGCCCGCGGCACCGGCGATGAACGCCTCCGCAGCCGGGCCGAGCGCGCAGAACTCTTTCTCCGCGCTGGTCCTGGGCCGGATGGCGCGCACCGGCGTGGCCGGGCGGGGCCCGCCGTAGTGGTCATCAAGGATGGACGCCTGGCCGGGCGCAGTGAGCGGGTGCTCGGCGTGCACGACGCCGGTATCGACGTCGATGACCTGCACGCGCGGGCCGTCGACGAGCACCCCCACGCTCGTGCCGATCAACCGGTTGGGCACCGAATACCTGGCCGAGCCCACCCGGACGGTGGACATCTTGTCGACCTTGCGCGTCACCGGCGCGGGACCGATCGCCAGGCGCAGCGAGGGCAGCCCGGTCAGCAGGTCGACCTCGGTGGCCAGCCGATCCACCGGGACCGCGACGATCTCTGAATGGAGCGTGGCGTTGACCTGGGCGCACCAGTGGCTCGCACGTTGGTTGGCCGCGCCCAGGTCGGCCAGCACCGCTGCGGCACCGGCGGCCAAGTCGCCGGCGGCGGCGTGCTCCATCAGCAGCGGCAGGGCCAAGTCGTCCTTGCCGTAGCGGACCAGGTTCTCCACGACGCCCTTGGAGGACGGGTCGGCCGCCTCGCAGAAGTCCGGCCGGAAGCGGTAGTGCGTGGCGAACCGAACGTACTCGCCAGTGGGCACTACCCGGTTGGCGACGACACCGCCCTTGAGGCAGCCCATCCGGTCGGCGAGCACCACCTTCGGGACCCCGCCCAGGACCTCGAAGCACTCGGCCAACATCGCCATCGTCGTCGCGGCCTTCTCATCCGCGGCGAAGCGCACGAACCGAAACCGCGACCAGGCCAGCACCGCGCAGAAGACGTGCACCCCGGCGATCACACCCCAGTCGATTACCAGATGCTCACCCGGGGACCACACCGCCGGCCGGTGGGTCCTGCCGTGCTCGGCCCGGTAAGCCTGCTTCTCCTGCGCCACCAGACGCCGGAAGTTTCGGGCCGACCCGTTGTAACCGGCCGCGCGGGCCTTGGGCAGCAGCCGCTTGGCGCTGACCCGGCCCTTGGACGTCTTCACGCCCTCGGCGACCAGCTCGCGCACTCCCTCGTAGTTCGCCGGGCGAGGATCGCGGACCGGACGGTCCCCACCCGCGGCCACACGTTCCACGACTCGCTTGACGGTCTTGTGAGTGGTGCCGCAGATCTCTGCGGCCCCACGGTAGGAGCCCACATTCTCGTAGGCGGTGATGATGTCCAACTCTTCCCTCATGTTCTTCAATGGAGCTCCCTGGGCGGTGCGGTGACTGGCTTCGACACCGCCACCGTTCACCGTCCAGGGGCCCGGCTCATG
>NZ_FWXN01000010.1 GCF_900176385.1 Janibacter indicus
TCTCCCGGCAGGTTCGCCTGCGACAAGTACGCCGCCGCCCGCCGCAACACCTCGTTCTCCTGCTCCAGCATTCGGTTACGGCGCTTGAGCTCGCGGGCCCTGCGCACCGCCGCCACCACGCGGCTTTGGTCATCGGAGCCGACTCCCGCCAGCAGTTCGACGACATCCTCAAGTCCACGGAGGTGGCCGCTGTCATCGATCGTCAGGAGCGGCACATCACCGCAGCACACGCCTACACCGTCGATCGGACCGTTCCCGGCATCAGGATGAAGCCGTGAAGGTCACCGACGAGCCCGGCCCGACTGAGGACCCCATCGTCATCCGGCCGCGGGCATCACCACGGGTTGGTCGGCGACCCGTCGGCCTGCCAGAGCGGCGCCGATGACCCCCGCGTCGTTGCCGAGCGCTGCCGGGACGATCGGGGCGCGGGTGCGCACGTGCGGGAGGAACCGGTCGGCCGATGCGCTCACCGCCCCGCCGACGACGATGAGGTCGGGGGTGAGGAGGCTCTCGAGGAGCCCGTAGTAGGCGGTGAGCCGCTCCGCCCACTTCACGTACGAGAGCCCTTCCCGCTCCCGGGCCGCGGTCGAGGCGAGGTGCTCGGCGGGGCGGCCCGACATGGGCAGGTGACCCAGCTCGGTGTTCGGCACGAGGGTGCCGTCGACGAGGAGGGCGCTGCCGATGCCGGTGCCGAGGGTCGTCACGACGACGACACCGGAGCCTGCCGCCGCGGCGCCCCGCCTGGTCTCGGCGATGCCGGCGGCATCGGCGTCGTTGACGGCCGTGACGGGGCGCGCCAGTGCCGTGTGGAGCGAGTCCTCGACGGGGTACCCGATCCACGACGGGTCGATGTTCGCGGCCGTCTCGACCACCCCGCGCCGGACGACGGCCGGGAGGGCGATACCGACGGGGGTGGCGTCGGTCGGTGCCAACGCCCGCACGATCTCCGCCACACACTCGGAGATCGCCGTCGGCGTGGCCGGCCGGGGGGTGTCGGCGACGAATCGCTGTCCCATGAGGATGCCGCTGCCGGCGTCGACGAGGGCGGACTTGATCGTCGTCCCGCCGACGTCGACCCCGACGACGTGCTCAGGCACGGATGGTCCCGGCCACCGCGAGCGCCTCGCTCGCGAGGCGGGTGATCTCGCCCCAGTCAGCGACCTCGACCACGGCCGCGGGGGTGATCCACGAGCCGCCGACGCAGCCGACGTTGGGGAGCGCGAGGTAGTCGGCGGCGTCGGCCGACCCGATCCCACCCGTGGGGCAGAAGCGCATGTCGGGCACCGGGCTGTGCACCGCCTGGAGGAAGGGAGCACCACCCGAGGCCCGCGCGGGGAAGACCTTCGCCTCGCGGATGCCGCGCTCGCGCAGGGCGAGCATCTCGCTCACGGTCGCGGTGCCGGCGAGGAAGGGCAGCCCGGTCTCCGTCATGGCGTCGAGGAGGGGGTCCGTGGCGCCCGGGGAGACGAGGAAGCTCGCCCCCTTCGCTGCAGCCTGCCCCGCCTGCGCCGGGTCGACGACCGTGCCCGCCCCGACGGTGATCTCGGGCACCTCCTCGGCGATCCGCTCGATGGACTCGAGCGCGGACGAGGTGCGCAGGGTGAGCTCGATGATGTCGATGCCGCCCGCGACGAGGGCCCGTGCGAGCGGGACCGCCCGGCTGGCGTCCTCGAGGATGACGACGGGGATGACGGGGGAGATGTCGAGAAGGCTCATGCGTGACCACCTGAGAAGAAGAAGGACGCGCCCTCGTCGGCCGGGCCGGCCGACGCGCGCATGTTGTCGAAGAGCTCACGGCCGGTGCCCGTGAAGTCGTGGGAGACGAGGTGCGCCTCCCGCGCACTGATGTCGTCGTGGACGAAGAAGGTCCCGGCATCCGCGTCGACGGTGACGAGATCGCCGTCCACCACGCGGCAGAGCGGGCCGTCGAGGCTGGCCTCGGGCGTGACGTGGATGGCCGCGAGGATCTTGCCCGAGGCGCCGGACATCCGGCCGTCGGTGACGATCGCGACCCGGTGGCCTCGGTCCTGGAGGACCCCGAGCGCGGGCGTGAGCTTGTGCAGCTCCGGCATCCCGTTGGCCGCCGGACCCTGGTGCCGGACCACGGCGACGAGGTCGCCGTCGAGGCTGCCCTCCTCGAAGGCGCGCAGCAGGTCGTGCTGGTCGTCGAAGCACCGCGCCGGTGCGGTGACGCTCCGGTGCTCCGGCGCGACCGCGGAGACCTTGACGACGCCGCGACCGAGGTTGCCCTCGATGACCCGCAGACCGCCGTCCGTGGCGAAGGGGGCGTCCACCGTCCGCAGCACGGACTCGTCGAGGCTCTCTGCCGGTCCCTCCTCACGCACCACCTCGCCGTCGCGCAGCCGCGTCTCACGGGTGTACCGCCGCAGGCCCCGGCCATCCGCGGTGAGGACGTCCTCGTGGAGCAGTCCGTGCTCGAGGAGGGTGCGCACGGTGACGGCGAGCCCGCCCGCCGCCGCGTAGTGGTTCACGTCCGCGGAGCCGTTGGGGTAGATGCGGGCGAGGAGGGGCACGACCGTCGACAGGTCGGCGAGGTCGTCCCAAGAGAGGATGATGCCGGCGGCCCGCGCGATGGCCACGAGATGGAGAGTGTGGTTCGTCGAGCCGCCCGTTGCGAGGAGCGCGACGCACGCGTTGACGACCGCCCGCTCGTCGACGACCTCCCCGAGCGGCGCCTGCCCGGCGAGCGCGAGCTCGGTGACCCGGCGCCCGGCCTCGACGGTCAGCGCCTCCCGCAGTGGCGTGCCGGGGTTGACGAAGGTGGCTCCCGGCAGGTGCAGGCCCATGACCTCCATGAGGAGCTGGTTGCTGTTCGCCGTGCCGAAGAAGGTGCACGTGCCCTCGGAGTGGTACGAGCTGGCCTCCGCGTCGAGGAGGGCGCGCCGGTCGACCTTGCCCTCGGCGTACTCCTGCCGCACCCGCGCCTTCTCACCGTTCGGCAGTCCCGAGGTCATCGGACCCGCGGGCACGAAGAGGGTCGGCAGGTGGCCGAAGGACAGCGCACCGATGAGCATGCCCGGCACGATCTTGTCGCACACGCCGAGCAGGAGCGTGCCGTCGAACATGTCGTGCGAGAGCGCCACAGCGGTCGACATCGCGATGACGTCACGGCTGAAGAGCGAGAGCTGCATGCCGTCGCGTCCCTGGGTGATCCCGTCGCACATCGCGGGCACGCCGCCGGCGACCTGCGCGATGCCGCCCGCCCCGAGCACCGCCTTCTTGAGCGTCTCGGGGTAGCCGGCGAAGGGGGCGTGCGCGGAGAGCATGTCGTTGTAGGCCGTGACGATCGCGATGTTGGGCTTGACCAGGCCGCGCAGGTCCCTCTTCGCCTCCCGAGGTGCTCCGGCGAAGCCGTGGGCCAGGTTGGCGCAGCCGAGCCGGCCGCGGGCGGGTCCGCGGTCGGCGGCGGCACGCACCCGTGACAGGTAGGCCCGGCGGGTCGTCGCGCTCCGCTCGCGGAGTCGGGTGGTCACGTCGTCGATGACGGGGTGGAGGGTGGGGTTCATCGGGTCACGTCCTCGTTCCAGGAGCGTCCGTCACGCTCGATCAGCAGGTCGGCCGCGGCGGGGCCGTCGGTGCCGGCCGCGTAGGGGCGGGGTCGGCGGGCACCGACCCCACGGATGATCGGCTCGACCCAGCGCCAGGCCGCCTCGATCTCGTCGCGGCGCATGAAGAGCGTCGTGTTGCCGCGCACGACGTCCATGAGGAGTCGCTCGTAGGCGTCGGGGGAGGGTGCGCCGAAGGCCTGGGAGAAGTTGAGGTCGAGCGAGACGGGGCGAACTCGGATCCCGCCGGGTCCGGGCTCCTTGGCGACGAGGTGGAGCCTGACGCTCTCGTCGGGCTGGAGGCGCATGACGAGCCTGTTCGGCTCCTGCGTCCCTTCGCTGCCGGGGAACATCGGGTGCGGGGTCGGCTTGAAGGCGACGACGATCTCGGAGCAGCGCTCGCGCATCCGCTTGCCGGTGCGCAGGTAGAAGGGGACGCCCGCCCAGCGCCAGTTGCGGACCTCCGCCCGGAGCGCGACGAAGGTCTCCGTCCGGCTCGGCGCCTCGACCTCCTCGACGTAGGAGGGGGCGGCCGCGCCGTCGACGAGACCGGCCGTGTACTGCCCGAGGACGCACGCGCCGTCGAGGTCCTCGAGCGGCGTGAGGGCCTGCAGGACCTTGAGCTTCTCGTCGCGCACCGACTCACCGGCGACCTGGGTCGGGGGTTCCATCGCGACGAGGCAGAGGAGCTGGAGCAGGTGGTTCTGCAGCATGTCGCGCATCGCGCCTGCACTGTCGTAGTAGCCGCCGCGGCTCCCGACACCGACCGACTCGGCGACCGTGATCTGCACGTGGTCGATGGCCGTGGCGTGCCACAGCGGCTCGAAGACCGAGTTGGCGAAGCGCGTCACGAGGAGGTTCTGCACGCTCTCCTTGCCGAGGTAGTGGTCGATCCGGAAGATCTGCGACTCGGCGAAGACCTCGCCGACGGAGTCGTTGATCTCCCGGGCAGAGGCGAGGTCGTGCCCGAGCGGCTTCTCGAGGACGACACGGCTGCTCGGCTGGACGAGCCCGATCTCGTCGAGGCGGTGGCAGATCGTCCCGAAGAGGGCCGGCCCGACGGCGAGGTAGAACACCCGGACCGGGTTCGCCCGCTCGCGGAGGCGACCCCCGAGTGCGTGCCAGTCGTCCGGCTCGTCGACGTCGAGGCACACGTGCTCGAGCCGCGCGGCGAAGTCGTCGATCTCGCCCGACGTGACGCCGGGGACGAACTCCGGGAGCGCGCCGCGCACCTTGTCGCGGTAGCCGGCGTCGTCGAGACCGGCGCGCGAGACGGCGACGACGCGCGTCCGCGTGGGCAGCTGGCCGTCGCGCAGTCGGAGCAGCAGCGCGGGGAGCAGCTTGCGGAGGGCGAGGTCGCCCGTGCCTCCGAAGATGACGAAGTCGGTGGCCTCGAGAGGCGCGGTCACGTTCATGGGCGGTGAGCCTAGGGAAACTTATGAACGCTTGCAATACAAAAGGCAGTATTCGAAAGAACTAAAGTCCTGCGTGGTTGAATGACGCGGTGCCCGCCCCCTCCGCGCCCGCCACTGCCGGGGAGGTCCTCGCACTCATCCGCGAAGGGCGAGCGACGACCCGAGGCGATGTCGGTCGGGTCACCGGGCTCTCCCGCACCGCCGTGACCGCTCGGCTGTCCGCGCTCCTCAGGGCCGGGCTGCTCGTCGAGACAGTCGTCGAACCCTCGGGAGGTGGCCGCCCGCCGGCGCGCCTGACCTTCAACTCGGACTTCGGGGTCGTCCTCGCCGTCCCGCTCGGACGGAGCCGGACCCAGGCCGCGGTGTGTGCCCTCGACGGCGAGGTCCTCGCCGCCACGGCCTTCGACCACGCCGACGGGGCATCGCCGGCGGAGATGATGCCGCGGATCCTCGGGGCACTCGAGGAGCTCCTCGCATCGATCGACGTGCCGCCGGAACGAGTCCGGGGCATCGGGGTCAGCCTGCCCGGCACCGTCGACACCGAGCGCGGCATGAGCCTGTCCTCGCCGATCATGCCCGGGTGGGACGGCGTGCCGCTCGCCCCCTTCTTCGACGCCTACGGGGAGGCCCCGGTACGCGTCGACAACGACGCGACCGTCCTCGCCCTCTCGGAGGCCGACGGCCACCGTCGGCGCTTCGACGACTTCGTCGCCCTCAAGGCCTCGACCGGGATCAGTGTCGGCATCTTCGGCGGAGGGCGCCTCCTGCGGGGCGCTCTCGGCGCGGCCGGGGAGATCGGGCACACCCGCACCCCGGCGGCGGCGGGACGCACCTGCCGGTGCGGTGGCACGGGCTGCCTCGAAGCCGTCGCGGGCGGCTGGGCGCTCGTCCAGGACACGGTGGCCGCGGACCGTCCGGTGGCCCACGTGCGCGAGCTCGTCGCCAGGGCCATCGAGGGCGACGCCGCCGCGCGTCGGCAGCTGCGCGAGAGCGGACGGCGGGTCGGCGAGGTGCTGTCCGGGGTCGTCAACCTGCTCAACCCCGGGGCGGTCGTCGTCGGTGGCGACATGGCTGCGGGCTACGACTTCTTCGTCGCGGGACTGCGCGAGACCCTCTACGCGGAGGCGACGGCACTCGCGACGCGGGACCTCGAGATCCTGCCGAGCACGCACGGGCAGGAGGCCGGAGTCGTCGGCTGCGCCCAGCTGGCCCTGAGTGAGGTGCTCCGACCCGAGCGGGTGGACCGCTACCTCGCGCGGGCGGGGTCCTGAGGGCTCGCGACACGCGCTTGCAGCAAGTTGCAGATCTCTTGCACGGCAACTTGCGGCTGCGTTACCGTCGGTCGGCACTCACCCCGACCGAGAGAGACCGATGACCCACCCCGCACCCACCGCACCCACCGCGCCCGCCCCCTTCGCCCACGAGGACGCGGCCGACTGGTACCGCGGCGCCGTCATCTACCAGGTGTACCCGCGCAGCTTCGCCGACAGCGACGGTGACGGCATCGGTGACCTGGCCGGCATCCGCGCACGGCTGCCCCACCTGCGGGACCTCGGCGTCGACGCCGTGTGGATCTCGCCCTTCTACGCCTCACCCCAGGCCGACGCCGGCTACGACGTCTCCGACTACCGCAAGGTCGACCCGGTCTTCGGTGACGCCGCCGACGCGGAGGGGCTCGTGCGCGATGCCCACGAGCTCGGGCTGCGGGTCATCTTCGACATCGTCCCCAACCACTGCTCCGAGGAGCACGAGTGGTTCCAGCGGGCCCTCGCCGAGGGGCCCGGCTCCGCCAGCCGCGCGCTCTTCCACTTCCACGAGGGCCGGGGCGAGGCCGGCGAGCTGCCGCCCAACGACTGGGAGTCGATCTTCGGCGGGCCGGCGTGGACCCGCGTCGAGGGCGGCGAGTGGTACCTGCACCTCTTCGCCCCACAACAGCCGGATCTCAACTGGGACAACCCGGTCGTGCGCGAGGAGTTCCGCTCCGTCCTGCGCTTCTGGCTCGACCTCGGGGTCGACGGATTCCGCGTCGACGTCGCCCACGGCCTCGTCAAGGCACCCGGCCTGCCGGACATCGGTCGGACCGGTCAGTTCGGCCTGCTCGGCAACGCACCGATGCCCTTCTTCGACCAGGACGGTGTCCACGAGATCTACCGCGACTGGCGGCGTGTCCTCGAGGAGTACCCCGGTGAGCGAGTCCTCGTCGCCGAGGCGTGGACCCCGACCATCGAGCGGTCGGCGTGCTACGTCCGCCCCGACGAGATGCACCAGGCCTTCAACTTCACCTACCTCGCGACGGACTGGGACGCCTGCGCCCTTCGCGAGGTCGTCGACACGACGCTCGAGGCGATGCGGCGGGTGGGCGCCCCGGCGACCTGGGTCCTGTCCAACCACGACGTCACCCGGCACACGACCCGTCTGGGCAACCCACCCGGCTCGGGGACCCAGATGGTGACGCCCGGCGACCCGGTCCTCGGCCTGCGCCGCGCCCGGGCCGCGACGCTCCTCATGCTCGGCCTGCCCGGCTCCGCCTACCTCTACCAGGGGGAGGAGCTCGGCCTGCCTGACGTCACCGACCTGCCCGACGAGGTCCGCGCCGACCCCTCCTTCCACCGGGCGGCCGGGCAGGAAGGCTTCCGGGACGGCTGCCGCGTGCCCATCCCGTGGTCCGGGACGAGCCAGCCCTACGGCTTCGGCCCACGAGAGGGCGACCCGAGCTGGCTGCCGCAGCCGGACGCGTGGCGCGAGTTGAGCGTCGAGGCCCAGACCGGGGTCGCCGGGTCGACCCTCGAGCTCTACCGCTCCGCCCTCGACGTGCGCCGCGAGCAGCCCTCGCTCGGAGCCGGCGACGAGGTCGAGTGGCTCGACGCGCCCGACGGCGTCCTCGCCCTGGTCCGGCGCGGCGAGGACGGCGCGCCCGTCGTCGTCACGACGAATCTCACGAGTGAGGAGGTCCGCCTCCCGCTGCCCGGGGGCCTCCTGCTCGCATCGGCGGAGCTCGCGGTCGACGGCGACGAGGCCGTGCTGCCGGCTGACACGACCGCGTGGTGGCTGGGCTAGATGACCGAGTCGCGCCCGGGAGCCCGTCTCGCCGACGTCGCTGCCCACGCCAGGGTCAGCCAGGCGACGGTCTCGCGCGTCCTCAACGGTCGGGCGGGCCCCTCCGCGTCGACGCGACAGGCCGTCCTGGCCGCGCTCGACGTGCTCGGCTACGAGCGACCCCGCCGGCCCAAGGAGACGAAGGCCGGTCTCGTCGGGCTGATCATGCCGGAGCTGAGCAACCCGATCTTCCCGGCGATCGCCCAGGTCATCGAGCAGACCCTCGCGAGACACCGCTACATCCCGGTGCTCGGCACACAGACCCCGGGCGGGTCGACGGAGGACGACCTCGTCGAGGTGCTCATCGCGCGCGGCGTCGACGGGATCATCTTCGTCTCCGGCCTGCACGCCGACATGACGGCCGACCACGAGCGGTACGCACAGATCGCGGCGCAGGGCATCCCCTTCGTCCTCGTCGACGGGTACAGCGAGCGGATCTCGGCCCCCTTCGTCTCGGCCGACGACGCCGCGGCCATGGAGATGGCCGTGAGCCACCTCGCCGAGCTGGGCCACGAGCGAGTGGGTCTCGCGCTGGGGCCCGAACGGTTCGTCCCCGTCGCCCGCAAGGTCGCCGGGTTCGCCGACGCGATGCGCCGCAGGGGCCTCGACGCAGGCCACGTCGAGCACTCGCTCTTCACCCTGGCGGGTGGGCAGGCGGCCGCCGGTGCGCTCCTGGACCGGGGGTGCACGGCGATCGTGTGCGGCAGCGACATCATGGCGCTGGGCGCGGTCCGTGGCATCCGTGCCCGTGGGCTCTCGGTGCCCGAGGAGGTCTCCGTCGTCGGCTTCGACGACAGCCCGATGGCGGCCTTCTCCCATCCCGCACTCACGACGCTGCGCAAGCCGGTCGAGGCGATGGGGACCGCAGCGGTCGACGCGTTGCTCGACGAGATCGGCGGCAGCACGGCCCACCGCGCGGAGTTCCTCGTCCAGCCCGAGCTCGTGCTCCGCGGGTCGACAGCGCGGGCACGCTGACGCGACTCGACCCCCGGATTCTGCCGGGAGCGGAACTCTCACCGCAGCGCCGCCGGCCAGTCCTACGCTGAGGCATGGCCGAGTCAGCCCAGACCACCCACCGCGAGGCGACCCCCTTCGAGCGGGCGCTGCTCCAGCGACGACGACGAGCAGCCGAGCCACTGTGGCGCGAGGCCCTCGGCGAGCGCCTGCGCGGCTTGCGGCACGAGCGGGGCGACACCCTCGACGAGACGGCCGAGCGAGCCGGCATCTCGATGCAGTACCTCTCCGAGATCGAGCGTGGGCGCAAGGAGCCGTCGAGCGAGATGATCGCCGCGGTCGCGGGGGCACTCGACGTCACGCTGCTCGACCTCACCCTCTCGGTCGCCGAGTCACTGCAGGAACCGACCAGGACGAGGGGGAGCGCCTCCGCCCTCGCCCTGGCCGCTTGAGCTCACCGCACGTCGATCACCTCGTCGACGATCCCGAACTCGAGCGCTGCCGCGGCGGTGAGCACCCGGGTGCGGTCGGTGTCGGCCCGGAGCTGCTCCGTCGTCCGCCCCGTGGCCCGGGCGAGGATGCCCTCGATGTCGGCCCGGACCCGAACGAGCTCGTCGGCCTGCAGGATGAGGTCGGGGATAGGCCCCCGGCCCTGGGCCGACGGCTGGTGCAGCACGACCCGGGCGTGGGAGAGCGCCGACCGCTTGCCCGGCGCGCCCGCCGCGAGGAGCACGGCCCCGACCGAGATCGCCTGTCCCACACAGGTGGTCGCGACATCGGGGCGGATGTAGCGCATCGTGTCGTGGACCGCGAGCATCGCGCTGGGGTCACCCCCTTCGCAGTTGATGTAGAGCTGCACGTCGCTCTCAGGGGCCACCGCCTCGAGGTGGATGAGCTGGGCGATGAGGGCATTGGCCACGCCCGCGTCGATGGCCGTGCCGAGGTAGATGATGCGCTCGGCGAGCAGGTGGGAGTAGACGTCGAGGACCCGCTCACCCCGCGGGTGCTGGGCGATGACGTTGGGGATCGGGTAGGTGCTCATCGGGTGCTCCCGACGAGGCCGCCGCGGAAGCCCGTGGGTGTGCGGCCCCCCGGCACGACGTCGGCGTAGCTGGTGACGATCTCGTCGACGAACCCGTAGTCGAGCGCCTCCTGCGCGCTGTACCAGCGGTCGCGCAGTGAGTCCTCGAAGACCCGCTCCAGCGGCTGACCGGTGTCGTCGGCGATGAGACCGAGCACCGTGTCGCGGGTGTGCCGCAGGTCGTCGGCCTGCAGCTCGACGTCGACGGCCGTGCCACCGATGCCGGCCGACCCCTGGTGCAGCAGGATCCGTGAGTGCGGGAGCGCCCGCCGCTTGCCCGGAGTGCCGGCCGAGAGGAGGAACTGGCCTGCGCTGCAGGCGATCCCGAGCGCCAGCGTGCTCACGTCATTGGGCACGAGCCGCATGATGTCGCGGATGGCGAGCATCGCGGGGACGGAACCACCGGGGGAGTGGATCCACAGGGCGATGTCGTTCGTCGGGTCGTCGGCGGCGAGTGACATCAGCTGGGACATCAGCAGCGTGCCGTTGTCGTCGTCGAGGACGCCGTCGAGGACGAGGACGCGCTGCCGCAGCAGTTCGCGTCGGGCCCGGTCGTCGAAGGGGGAAGGGGTAGGTGTCTCGCTCATACCTCCACCGTCGCGCTGGGTCGTCCGGATGCCGGCAGGATTCCGCCTGCAGCAGATCTGCCCACAGCGAAGGGGTCTAGCCTGCGGAGGGTGAGCACCACGACTGCCGCCCCCACCATCTCGACCGTCGCCGAACTGCGCGCCGCCGGCCACGAGGCCAAGCCGCTGCGGGTCGAGATCCGCGACAACCTCCTGGCCCGCCTGCGTGCCGGTGAGGACCCCTGGCCGGGCCTGCACGGCTACGAGGACACGGTGATCCCGCAGGTCGAGCGGGCACTGCTCGCCGGGCACGACATCGTCCTGCTCGGCGAGCGCGGTCAGGGCAAGACCCGCCTGCTGCGCACCATCGCCGGGCTGCTCGACGAGTGGACCCCGGTCATCGAGGGCTCGGAGCTCGCCGAGCACCCCTACGAGCCCATCACGCACGCCTCGCGGCGCCGGGCCCAGGAGCTCGGCGACGACCTGCCCGTGACCTGGCTGCACCGCGACGAGCGCTATGTCGAAAAGTTGGCCACCCCCGACACCTCGGTCGCCGACCTCATCGGTGACGTCGACCCGATGAAGGTCGCCGAGGGACGCTCGCTCGGCGACCCCGAGACGATCCATTTCGGGCTCATCCCGCGCAGCCACCGCGGCATCGTCGCGATCAACGAGCTGCCCGACCTCGCGGAGCGGATCCAGGTGGCGATGCTCAACGTCATGGAGGAGCGCGACATCCAGATCCGCGGCTACGTCCTGCGCCTGCCGCTGGACGTGCTCGTCCTCGCGAGCGCCAACCCCGAGGACTACACCAACCGCGGGCGGATCATCACGCCGCTCAAGGACCGCTTCGGCGCCGAGATCCGCACGCACTACCCGCAGGAGCTCGAGGCCGAGGTCGCCGTCACCCGGCAGGAGGCGCACCTCGTCGCCGAGGTCCCCGACCACCTGCTCGAGATCCTCGCCCGGTTCACCCGCAACCTACGGGCCTCCTCGTCCGTGGACCAGCGCAGCGGCGTGAGCGCCCGCTTCACCATCGCGGGCGCGGAGACTATCGCGGCGTCCGCCCTGCACCGGGCCGCCCGGCAGGGCGAAGGGGAGGCCGTCGCCCGCATCGTCGACCTCGAGACCGCGGTCGAGGTCCTCGGCGGCAAGATCGAGTTCGAGAGCGGCGAGGAGGGCCGAGAGCACGAGGTCCTCACGCACCTGCTGCGCACCGCCGTCGCCGACACGGTCCGGCACCTCGTGCGGGGGATCGACTTCGGCCCGCTCGTCACGGCGATCGAGGAGGGTGCCGAGATCGCCACGGGTGAGCAGGTGAGCGCACGGGACTTCCTCGACGGGTTGCCGGCACTCGGCGAGTCGCGCGTCTACGAGGAGCTCTTCGAGCGGCTCGACGCGCAGACCGACGGTCAGCGGGCCGCAGCCGCCGAGCTCGCGCTCGAGGGCCTCTACCTGGCGCGCAAGGTCGGCAAGGACTCTGCTGGGGGCGAGACCGTGTATGGCCAGTAGCCGCAGTCGATTTCGGCGCTACGCCGGGGGTGATCCGCTCGCCCCGCCCGTCGACATCGCCGAGGCGCTCGACGACATCGGCGAGCGGGTCATGGGCGGCTCCTCGCCCGAGCGGGCTCTGCAGGAGCTGCTGCGCCGGGGCACGTCCGACCGGATCGGGCTCGACGAGCTGTCCCGACGCATCCACGAGCAGCGGCGGGAGATGCTGCAGCGGCACAACCTCGACGGCACCCTCCAGCAGGTGCGCGAGCTGCTCGACCGCGCGGTGCTCGAGGAGCGCAAGCAGCTCGCCCGTGACGTGCGGATGGACGAGACCGACCGGTCCTTCGCCGAGATGAGGCTCGACGGGCTCCCTTCGTCCACGGCCGCGGCGGTAAGCGAGCTGCAGGACTACCCGTGGCAGTCCTCGCAGGCGCGGGCCGACTACGAGCAGATCAAGGACCTGCTCGGTCGGGAGGTGCTCGACCAGCGCTTCGCCGGCATGAAGCAGGCGCTGGAGGGGGCCACGGACGAGGACCGCGTTGCTGTCGGAGAGATGCTGCGCGATCTCAACTCCCTGCTCGAGAAGCACCAGCGCGGCGAGGACACGCCGCAGGACTTCGACGACTTCATGGCCCAGCACGGGGACTTCTTCCCCGAAGGGCCTCAGGACATCGACGAGCTCGTCGACGCGCTGGCCCAGCGAGCCGCCGCAGCCCAGCGGATGCTCGCCTCGATGACGCCCGAGCAGCGCCAGGAGCTCATGGAGCTGTCCGCGCAGGCCTTCGGCTCGCCCGACCTGATGGAGGCACTGGGGCGGCTCGACGGCAACCTGCAGGCCATGCGTCCGGGAGAGGACTGGAGCGGGTCGGAGCGCTTCGGCGGTGACCAGGGGCTGGGCCTGGGCGACGGGACCGGGATGCGCCAGGACATCGCGAGCCTCGATGCCCTGGCCGAGCAGGTGTCGCAGACCTACGGCGGAGCACGGCTCGACGACATCGACCTCGACGCCCTCGCCCGGGTCCTCGGTGAGGACGCCGCTGTCGAGGCCCGTGCGCTCCGCGAGCTCGAGCAGGCCCTGCGCGGCAGCGGGGCGCTGCGCCGGGACTCCGAGGGACACCTGCGGCTGACGCCCAAGGCCATGCGTCAGCTGGGCAAGGCCCTGCTCCGTGACATCGCGCAGCGCATGTCCGGCCGTCAGGGCCAGCGCGATCTGCGACAGGCGGGCGCGGCGGGCGAGCGCTCGGGCGCGACCCGGCCCTGGGCCTTCGGCGACACCGAGCCGTGGGACATCCCGCGCACCGTGCTCAACGGCGTGCTGCGCCGGGCGGGTGCCGGCGCCGACGGTGGTCGGCTCATCACGACCGATGACATCGAGGTGGCCGAGACGGAGGCGCGCACCCAGGCCGCCGTCGCGCTGCTCGTCGACACCTCCTTCTCGATGGCCATGGACGGACGCTGGGTGCCGATGAAGCGGACCGCGCTGGCGCTGCACACCCTGATCCGCACCCGCTTCCGCGGTGACCACCTGCAGCTGATCGCCTTCGGGCGGCACGCGCGCGTCATGGAGATCGAGGAGCTCACCGCGCTCGACGCCTTCTGGGACAAGGGGACCAACCTCCACCACGGGCTGCTCCTGGCGCACCGGCACTTCCGCAAGCACCCCAACGCGCAGCCCGTGCTGCTCGTCGTGACCGACGGCGAGCCCACCGCGCACCTCGAGCCGCACGGGGAGACCTTCTTCGACTACCCGCCGCACCCCCTGACGATCGCCAGGACGGTCCGCGAGCTCGACGCGGTGAGCCGGCTCGGGGCCCAGACGACCTTCTTCAGGCTGGGCGAGGACCCCGGTCTCGCGCGCTTCATCGAGTCACTCGCCCGGCGGGCGGACGGCCGGGTCGTGGCGCCCGAACTCGACGACCTCGGTGCTGCGGTCGTCGGCTCCTACCTCGGCGCGCGGCACCCCGGGCGCGGGAGCGATGCGGGCGGCTACGGCAGCTGGTTCGGCGACCGGGGCTTCTGGTTCGACGAGTGATGCCGGCGCGACGGCGGGTCTGGGGCCGGTGCCGACCGTAGTGCGCCGAAGGACCAAGGGGTATGTCAGGGCACGAGGTAGTCGGAGTCGCGCGCGTCGGTGATCGCCATCATCCCGGGAGCGTGCCCGATGGCGAAGGGCGGGCGAGACTGCATGATCGCTGCCTGCGGGGTCACCCCGCAGGCCCAGAAGACCGGGACCTCGCCCTCGTGCACCGGCACCGGGTCACCGAAGTCGGGCGCCGCCAGGTCACGGATCCCCAGGGCGGCCGGGTCGCCGATGTGCACCGGGGCGCCGTGCACCGCCGGGTAGCGGGAGGTCACCCGCACGGCCGTGGCGACCTGATCGGCGGGCATCGGCCGCATCGACACCACGAGCGGGCCGCCGATCGATCCGGCCGAGCGGCACGGACGGTTGGTGCTGTACATCGGCACATTGCTGCCGGTCTCGATGTGCCGCACCGGGGCGCCGGCCTCGAGCAGGGCCGCCTCGAAGGTGAAGCTGCAGCCGATGAGGAAGGCCACGAGGTCCGGGCGCCACAGGTCGCGCACGTCGGTCACCTCGTCGACGAGCTCGCCGTGCTCGTACACGCGGTAGCCCGGCAGGTCGGTGCGCAGGTCGCCGTCGAAGATCTCGCAGGCCACCTCGCCCGGCTCGGTGACGTCGAGGACGGGGCAGGGTTTGGGGTTGCGCTGGGCGAAGAGCAGCACATCGTAGGCCTGCTCACGCGGCACCGCGATGAGGTTGGCCTGGGTCCAGCCGGCACTCCACCCGGATGTCGGCACCGACAGCCCGTCGCGGAACCGCGCGCGGGCCTCGGTGGGGGACAGGGTGGCCGGGACGAGGTCAGCCACGGCGGACACTCCCTTCGATCTCGAAACGCAGTCGCTGGCCGGGCTGGGCCTGGGCCGCCCGCCCGATGTCCGCCGCGACGACGACCCCGATCACGGGGTAGCCGCCGGTGACGGGGTGGTCGGCGAGGAAGAGCGTCGGCTGACCCGACGGGGGCACCTGCAGGGCGCCCGGGACCATGCCCTCGCTCTTGAGCTCGCCGTCGCGGGCCCGCTCCAGGCGGGGGCCGGACAGACGCATGCCGACCCGGTCGCTCTCCGAGGTCACCTCGTAGGCGCCGCCCACCAGCGTGTCGAGGGCGTCCGCGACGAACCAGTCGTCACGCGGACCCGGCACGACCCGCAGCCGGACCTCGCCCGTCGTCGGCGTGGCCACGGGGGCCACGTCGACGACCGGTGCCGCGAAGGGAGCCCGCCCCACCGGGAGCAGGGTGCCGGGCGAGGGCACCGCGGGCCCGAGGCCCGCGAGCGTGTCGGTGGACCGCGAGCGCAGGACCGGGTCGACGTCGATGCCGCCGCGGACTGCCACATAGCTGCGCAGCCCCGCCGTCGCCGCCCCCAGGCGAAGGGAGGCACCGTCCGGCAGCCAGGTCACGGCGGCGTGCCCCACGGGCCGCCCGTCGACGGTCGCGGGGGTCGTCGCGCCGGTGACCGCGACCCACATGCCGCCGAGGGCCCGCACCTCGAGGCCACCGAAGGTGACCTCGAGTGCGGCGGTGCCCTCGGGGTTGCCGAGCAGCCGGTTGGCGAGCCGCAGCGAGTCGGGGTCGGCGGCACCGGAGCGGCCGACCCCGAGTCCGGCCAGACCCACGCGGCCGAGGTCCTGCACCGTCGCCTGGGGCCCGGTGGCGACCACCTCGAGCGCTCGCGTCCCGGTCACTGCCCCGGTGCTCACGACGACACCTCGACGTAGCGCACGGTCGTGCCGGGCACGAGGAGTGCGGGCGGCTCCCGGCCGATGTCCCAGACCTCGAGCGCGGTGCGGCCGATGAGCTGCCAGCCGCCGGGGGACTCGCGGGGGTAGACGCTGGCGAACTCGCCGGCGATCGCCACCGATCCCGCCGGCACCCGCGTGCGCGGGTTGTCGCGGCGCGGCACCCGCAGCCGCTCGTCCCCGCCGACCATGTAGCCGAAGCCGGGCGCGAAGCCGCAGAAGGCGACGGTCCACGGTGTCCCGGTGTGCGCTTCGATGACGCCCCGCTCGCCGAGGCCGGTGATCCGACCGACCTCGGCCAGGTCCTCACCGTCGTAGACGACCGGGATCTCCACCTCGCCCGTCGTCGCCCGCTCGTGGCTGCCGACGGTGATGCCCGAGACCCGGCGCGCCAGCCCCTCGACGTCGGTGACCCGCGGGTCGATGGTCAGCAGGAGGGTCGTCGCGGCCGGGACGAGGTCGACGACCCCGTCGGGCAGGTCCTCGTCGAGACGGGCATACAGGGAGAGCACCTCGTCGAGATCAGCGAGCTCGACGAGCAGGGCCGTGTCACCTGCCGGCATGAGCCTCACCTCGGCTCCCCGGCGAAGGGGGTCACGCCGACCCCGGCCGCGTCCAGCCCCGCCCGGACGCGTCGGGCGATCTCGACCGCGCCGGGGCTGTCGCCGTGGACGCACAGCGACCCGGCGGGTGCCGGGACGACGCTGCCATCGACCGCGACGACCTCTCCCTCGGTCGCGATGCGCACGCATCGCTGGGCGATCTCGTCGGGTTCGTGCAGGACGGCCCCGGGCTCGCGGCGGGAGACGAGCCTGCCCTCGGGTGTGTAGGCGCGGTCCGCGAAGGCCTCGCCGACGGTCGTCAGCCCGGCCTCCTCGGCGAGCCGCAGCCACGCCGAGCCCGGCAGCCCGAGAACGGGCAGGCTGCGGTCGTACTGGACGACGGCCTCGACGACCGCGGCCGCCTGCTCCTCGTGGTGCACGATCGCGTTGTAGAGCGCGCCGTGTGGCTTGACGTAGCGCACCCGCGTCCCGGCGACCCGGGCGAAGGCCTCAAGCGCCCCGATCTGGTAGAGCACGTCGTCGGTGAGCTCGGCCGGCACGACGTCGATGAAGCGGCGCCCGAAGCCGGCGAGGTCCCGGTAGCCGACCTGGGCCCCGATGGCGACCCCGCGCGCCGCCGCACCCTCGCAGCTGTGCCGCAGGACCGTGGGGTCCCCGGCGTGGAACCCGCAGGCGACGTTGGCGCTCGTCACCACCTCGAGCATCGCGTCGTCGTCGCCGAGGGACCACCTGCCGAAGCTCTCGCCGAGGTCGGCGTTGAGGTCGATCTGCATCATCTGCTCCTGTCGTCGTAGGTCGCGGTCGGTCCCGGGCCTCACTGCTGCCAGAGGTCGACGATCCCGCTGAAGGACTCGTAGCCGAGGTAGATCGTCAGCAGCCACACGACGAGGCCGACGTAGGCCAGGACCTTGGGGTAGCGGTAGCCGCCGAGCAGGTCGCGGCGCATGAGCGCCACCCAGATGATGATGCCGAAGCCGAAGGGGAGGATGAGGCCGTTGAGTGCACCGGCGAGGACGAGCAGCGTCGCCGGTGTCTGCCCGAGGGAGAGGTAGATGACCGCGGAGAAGACGATGAAGCCGATGACGACCCACTGGGCGTGCCGCTTGATCGACTCGCTGAAGGTCGTCAGGAAGCTGACCGAGGTGTACGACGCCCCGATGACGCTCGTGATGCTCGCGGCCCAGAGGATGACGCCGAAGATGTGCAGCCCGACCTTGCCGAGCGCAGCCTCGAAGGCCACAGCGGGCGGGTTGTCGACGCCGACGAGGTTGACCCCACCGACGACGACACCGAGGATCGCGAGGAAGAGCAGCGCCCGCATGACGCCCGTGACGAGGATGCCGGTGGTCGAGCCGCGGCTGATCTCGGCGACGCGCTCGGGCCCGGTGATGCCGGAGTCGACGATGCGGTGGGCGCCGGCGTAGGTGATGTAGCCGCCGACCGTGCCGCCGATGAGGGTGGTGATGATGAGGAACTCGACCTTGTCGGGCAGCACGGTCTGCTTGAGCGCCTCGCCGTAGGGCGGCTCGGTCGCGACGGCCGCGTAGGCGACCATCGCGATCATCAGCACACCCAGGACGACGACGATCCGGTCCATGGCCACGCCGGCACGCTTGCTGACGAAGATGCCGATGGCGACGAGCGCGGAGATGGCGCCGCCGATCTTGGCGTCCACGCCGAGCATCGCATTGGCGCCCAGTCCGGTGCCGCCGATGTTGCCGATGTTGAAGACGAGCCCGCCGAAGACGACGAGTCCGGCAAGCACGTAGCCGAAGCCGGGGATCACCTTGTTGGCAAGGTCCTGGGCGCGCAGGCCGGAGATGCCGACGACGCGCCAGACGTTCAGCTGCACGGCGACGTCGACGATGATCGAGATGACGATCGCGAAGGCGAAGGCCGCGCCGAGCTGCGCGGTGAAGACGGTGGTCTGGGTGATGAAGCCCGGGCCGATCGCGCTGGTGGCCATGAGGAACATCGCCCCGAGGAGAGCCCCCTTCGTGGCCGTCGCGGCCGTGCCGGAGGGCGGCATCACCGATCCGTCGTCTTGGGTGTCGGGGTTGGGAGCCTGCGTCATCGGGGTTCTCCTGTCGCTCACGGGACCACCTCAGTGTGCTCCCGATCCGCCAAACTAGCGATTGTTCAACAATCCTGCAATACCCTTATCGGCTAGAGTCGCGGCAGGCCGGTGACGAAGGGGTGAGCGGGATGGCGGACGACTGGGTCGCGGCGCTGGAGGCGCAGCGCGAGCAGATGGGGCGCGCGAGCGCGACCGACAAGGTGGCCGATGCGCTGCGCACCCGCATCATCGAGGGCGATCTGCGCCCGGGGGTGCGGTTGTCGGAGGAGCGCATCGGGCGAGCGCTCGGCGTCTCGCGCAACACCCTTCGCGAGGCCTTCCACCTGCTCGGCCACGAGGGACTCGTCGTCCGCGAGTTCAACCGCGGCGTCTTCGTCCGCTCGCTGGGGGCCACTGACGTGCGTGACCTCTACGCCTTCCGCCGGGTCCTCGAGACCGCTGCCGTCCGACGCCTGGCCGAGCGGGGCGGCGACCTGACCGGCGTCCGTGCCGCCGTGGACGAAGGGGGGCGCGCCGCGGCCGACGGCGACTGGCGGGCGCTGGGCTCGGCCAACATGCACTTCCATGCCGAGCTCACCGCGCTGGCGGGGATCCGCCGGCTCGACGACGCGATGCGACAGGTCCTCGCGCAGATGCGGCTGGTCTTCGCGGCGATGGACGACCCCCGCACCTTCCACCAGCCCTACCTCGCTCACAACCGTGAGCTCGTCGAGCTCCTCGACGCCGGCCGCTGGGCCGAGGCGGAGGAGTCGCTGCTCGCCTACCTCGAGACGGCCGAGAGCCAGCTGCTCACGGCTCTGGCCGCCTGAGGTAGAGCGAGCAGGTCAGGCCGGCTGCGCCCCGGCGGCCTTGGCGGCCCGGCTGCGCATCGCGAGGACGCCGCCCCCGGCGAGCGCCGAGACGAGCGAGCCCAGGAGCACGCCGATCTTGACGTGCTCTTCGGCGACACTCGCAGCGCCGTAGGCGAGCTCGCCGACGAGGAGCGAGACGGTGAAGCCGACGCCGGCGACAAAACCCATGCCGATGATGTCCGGCCAGCGCAGCGAGTCGTCGAGCTGGAAGGCCGGCAGGCGGCTCAACAGGAAGGCCGTGGCGGTGATCCCGATCGGCTTGCCGAGGAAGAGGCCGGCGATGATGCCGAGGGTGATCGGGTCCTGCATGGCGGTGCGGAAGCCCTCGAGCCCGCCGACGGTGACGCCTGCCGAGAAGAAGGCGAAGACCGGGACGGCGACGAGGGTGGTGAAGACTCCCCACTGGTCGGCCAAGTAGGCGGTCAGTCCGTCGTAGATGGGGGTGCCGTCCTCGTCGGTCGAGCTCTGCACCCGGGCGCGCTCAGTCGCCACGACGGGGACGGTGAAGCCCAAGAGTACGCCGGCGACGGTGGCGTGGATCCCCGACGCATGGACGAGCGCCCAGGTCAGGACGCCGAGCGGCGCGAGCACCCACCAGGTGATGACGCCGCGCTGGACGAGGACCGCGAAGGCCGCAAGGGGCACGAGGGCGAGCAGGAGCCACTGCAGCTGCAGGCCCTGCGTGTAGACCACGGCGATGATCGTGATGGCGATGAGGTCGTCGACGATCGCGAGGGTGAGCAGGAAGACGCGCAGCGCTGGGGGCAGGTACCGCCCGACGACGGCCAGGACCGCGACGGCGAAGGCGATGTCCGTTGCGGTCGGGATGGCCCACCCGCGCAGCGCTCCCTCCGAGTCGGACGAGATGGCGATGCCGGCGAAGACCAGGGCCGGCACGGCGACGCCGCCGAAGGCCGCGGCGATGGGTAGCGCCGCTTGCCGCGGGTCGCGCAGCTTGCCGGCGACGAACTCCTCCTTGAGCTCGAGGCCGACGACGAAGAAGAAGATCGCGAGCAACCCGTCGGCCGCCCACTCGCCGATCGTCAGGTCGAGGTGAAGGGCGTGCGGGCCGACGGTGAAGTCGCGGACCGCGGTGTAGATATCAGCGGCGGGAGTATTGGCCAGAAGGAGGGCGACGACGGTCGCGCCGAGCAGGAGCGCTCCGCCGACGGCGTCGCTCTGCGCCGTGGCGTGCACGCCGCGCCACAGCTCGTGGGGAGCCAGACGGCTCGTGGTTCGGGGGGTCTGGGACATGCGTGACGACCTGTCTTGCGAGGGGAGGGGGGCTGGTGGCGACGTGTGGCACGTCAGCCGCTCGGCGGCGGGCAGCCGGCGATCTCCCCGTGGGCGTTGGTGCCCCAGGTGCTGATCCAGCCGTTGGTCCCGGGGTGGCGCACCGTGCGCATGTGCGCGCGCATGCGCGCCGCCTCCGCGAGGAGGCGGGGCTGCGCGGCGGAGCGCGACTCAGGACCGGTCACAGGGAGAGTCTAGAGATCGACGAAGAGAGGTGATCGGCGGACTCGCCGCGGTCACCTCCCTTCGTGCTCCGGTCGTGGCTCCGCGACCGCCGGCGGTCTCCTTGACGAAGAGCATCGCGATCATGCCGATGACGCAGGCGCCCATCATGTAGGCGGCCGGGAACTCGAGGAAGCCGGTGCCCAAGCACCTGCACCCCGGTCTTCAGGACCCGGAACTCCTGCGGCAGGTCGTTCCAGTTGGGGCGCCGGTCGCGGCGATCTGCCACGCCATCTGGATGCTCGTGGAGGCGGACGCGGTCCGCGACCGCACGCTCACGTCGTGGCCGAGCCTGCAGACCGACGTGCGCAATGCCGGCGGGACGTGGGTGGACCCGGAGGTGGTCACCGACGGCTCGCTCGTGACGAGCCGAAAGCCTGACGACCTGCCGGCCTTCAACGCCGCGATGCTCGACGTGCTGGGTGCCGTCGGCTGAGCGGTCACCGCGCCCCCTCGGTCGGGTCGGCGTGCGGTCCGGCGGTGGAGTGGTGCATGCTGCCCATCTACCCCACCGCAGGTGGATCATGCCGCCCGGTGCATGTCACTCGGGGGCGGGGGTAGGACTGTCTGACGTGACCATGAGAGGAGCACACCATGCCCGAGCGGACACCAGGCCCGAGCGTCAAGGACGACGAGCTCTACGAGGAGTTGCGCGACGACGGAGCGAGCAAGGAGAAGGCGGCGAGGATCGCCAACGCCGCGGCCAACAGCTCACGCTCAGAGGTCGGGCGCCGCGGTGGCGAGTCCGGGTCGTACGACGACTGGAGCGTCGACGAGCTGCGCGAGCGCGCCAGAGAGCTCGAGATCGAGGGGCGGTCGTCGATGGACAAGGCTGAGCTCATCGACGCCCTGCGTCACCACTGATCCCGTCCTCGTCGGGAGAGCGCGAAGGGGGCGGACCACACCGGGTCCGCCCCCTTCGTCGGCCGGGGCCGGGGGAGTGCTCAGTCCTCGGTGAGGACCGGGTACACGCCGTTTTCGTCGTGGACCTCACGACCGGTGACCGGCGGGTTGAAGACGCACGCGCAGTGGATGTCCTCCTCAACGGTCACGGTGTGCTTGTCCGCGTCGTCGAGCATGTACATCACGCCGGGCTCGAGGACGTACTCCTCGCCGGTGTCGCGGTCGAGCAGCGTGCCCTTGCCCTGGTAGACGTACACGGCCTCGACGTGGTTCGCGTACCAGAACTCCGAGGACGTCCCCGCCTTGAGGATCGTGATGTGGAAGCTGAAGCCGACCTTGTCCTTGGCGAGCACCATGCGGCGGCTCTGCCAGTTGCCGTGGGTGACGTCGTACTCGGTGCCGTCGAGGTCGTTGACGTTGAGGACCTTCATGCGGATCTCCTTGTCTCGTGGTGCAGTTCGGTGGGGCGAAGGGGGATCAGGCGCCGGTGCGAGCCGGTGCCCCGAGGACCTCGCGGGCGGCGTCCTCGAGCTGGTCGAGGCCGGCGGCCATCTCCTCCTCGGTGATCGTCAGGGGCGGCATGACCTTGACCGCCTCGCTGTCGGGACCCGAGGTCTCGACGAGGAGCTTGCGCGCGAAGGCGGCCTTGGCGATCTTCTCGGCGACCTCGTGGTCGGCGAAGGCGACGCCGGCCAGCAGACCGCGGCCGCGGACCTCGCTGCCCTCGGCGAGGCCGGCGAGGACCTTGAGCCGCTCACGCAGCTGGGCGGCGCGGTCGGCGATGTTGCGCTCCAGGGCGTCGTCGGTCCAATAGGTGCGCAGCGCCTTGGTCGCGGTGACGAAGGCCGGGTTGTGCCCGCGGAAGGTGCCGTTGTGCTCGCCGGGCTCCCAGTCGTCGACCTCGGGCTTCATCAGTGTCAGCGCCATCGGCAGACCGTAGCCGGAGATGGACTTGCTCAGCGTGATGATGTCGGGGTCGAGACCGAAGGGCTCGAAGGAGAAGAAGGTGCCGGTGCGGCCGCAGCCGGCCTGCACGTCGTCGATGATCAGCAGGACGCCGTGCTCCTTGCACAGGGCCTCGAGCTCCTTGAGCCACTCGCCGCGGGCGGCGTTGAGGCCGCCCTCGCCCTGAACCGTCTCGACGATGACTGCGGCGGGCAGGTTGTGGCCCGAGCCGCTGTCGGCCCAGATGCGCTTGAGCCAGGCGAAGTCGGAGGTCTCGCCGACGATGTAGTCGTCGTAGGGGGCCGAGGTCGCGTGGTAGAGCGGCGTGCCGGCACCGGCGCGCTTGAAGGCATTGCCCGTGACGGCGAGCGAGCCGAGCGTCATGCCGTGGAAGGCATTGGTGAAGGAGACGATCTCCTCGCGGCCGGTGACCTTGCGCGCGGTCTTGAGCGCGGTCTCGACGGCATTGGTGCCGGTCGGCCCGGGGAACTGGATCTTGTGGGTCAGGCCTCGCGGCTCGAGGATGACCTCGGTGAAGGTCTCGAGGAAGTCGCGCTTGGCCTTGGTGTGCATGTCCATCGAGTGCGTCACGCCGTCGCGGGAGACGTAGTCGAGGAGCGCCTCCTTGAGCACGTCGTTGTTGTGCCCGTAGTTGAGCGCGCCGGCACCGGAGAAGAAGTCGGTGTAGACCTCGCCGTCCTCGGTCGTCTGGTGCACGCCCTTGGCCGTGTCGAAGACGACGGGCCAGTTGCGGCAGTAGGAACGCACCTCGGACTCGCGCTGGGTGAAGATCTCGGTGGCGGGGTTGGTCATGTCAGGTCCTTTGGTCGAAGGGGGACTGGGGCTCAGCTGTCGTGGGGCCGGGTCAGAACGGTCCGATGCGGTGCAGCACCTCCGGGTCGTGCCCTTCGTCGGGGAAGTGGGCCTTCACGAAGAGGTCGGTCTCCTCGTGCTGGGCGTCACGGGTGCGGGCGAAGCGGGCGAACAGCGCGCGCGAGGCCTCGTTGTCGTCCGTGATGGTCGTCTCGAGCATCGTCACGCCGGGGACCTCGGCTGCCAGGTGGTCGAGCATCCGCCCGGCGAGGCCGTGGCCCCGCTGGTCGGCGTCGACGGCCACCTGCCAAACCATCAGGGTGCCGGGGGAGTCGGGGCGGACGTATCCGCTGACGAAGCCGACGACCGCGCCGTCGCGCTCGGCCACGACGCTGGTCGCGGCGAAGTCCCGCGCCCACAGCAGGTAGGCATAGGAGGAGTTGAGGTCGAGCGTCTGGGAGTCCCGCGCCACGCGCCACATCGCGCCACCGTCCTCGAGGGTCGGTCGGCGCAGCACGAAGGGGGACTGCTGGTCGGTCGGGAGGGTCGTCTCGTCGTCAGCGGTCACCTGTTTCAACTTAACGTGACCTGCCGACAGATCAAATCAGGGTTCTGCCCGAGTCCCGAATTACGTTGTGCTGCAACGATATTCGTCCAATCGTGATCCGGGCCACCTCGTGACCTTCGCGAAGGGAGCGTGGCCGGGCCCCTCCCTTCGGTCACTGGAGGCTGGCCGCGATCCGCAGCACGGCCTCCTCGAGGATCTGCGGTGACGTCGCGAAGTTCAGCCGCGCGTGACCCTCGCCGGCGCCGAAGGGGGGTCCGGACATCAGGGCCACCCGGGCGTCCTGCCGCAGCCGGACCGCAGGGTCGTCCCCGAGGTCCAGCTCGCGCAGGTCGAGCCAGGCCAGGTAGGTCGCCTCGACGGGCCGCCAGCGCACCGACGGCAGGTGACGCTCGAGCAGCTGGGCCAGCAGGGTGCGGTTTGCATCGAGGTCGGTGACGAGGTCGACCAGCCACGAGCGGTCCTGCTCGAGGGCCACGGTGTGCAGCCGGACGGCGAGGTGGCTCGTCGTGTAGCCAAGACCCTCCGGCAGTGCCGCGAGGAGGCCGTCGGCGGCCGTGCCCGCAGCGATGCCGGCCGCCTTGACCGCGGCGAGGTTCCACCCCTTCGCCGCCGAGATCACTGACAGCCACCCCTGCGCCTCGGGGACCGCCAGAGCGGGGGTGAAGGAGGCGCCCGGCAGGACCAGCGGAGCATGGACCTCGTCACTGACCACCCGGACGCCGTGGCGGTCGGCGACCTCGGCAACCGTGCGCAGCTCGTCGGCGGTCGGGACCACGCCCGTCGGGTTGTGCGGGTTGGCGAGCATCAGGGCCCCGCGCCCGTCCCGGGCGAAGGCCTCCTCGAGGGCCGCGGCGTCGAGGCGACCTTCCTCGGTCAGGGGGACGGTGACGAGACGGCGGCCGAGCTCGGCGACGACCGTGTGGAAGGGCGGGTAGACCGGAACCGTGATGTAGACCGGGTCGCCCGGGTCGGTCATCACCGCGAGCGCCGCCTTCATGCCCGACATGACGTCCGCCACCGGGCGCATGCGGCCCGGGTCCACGTCGGCGCCGGACTCGCGGTAGAAGTCCGCGAGTGCCTCGAGATAGGGCTCGTTGACCGGGTAGCCCAGATCGCCGTCGCGCGTGATCCGGGCGAGCTCGTCGGCGATGCCGGGCGCCGGCAGGACATCCATCTCGGCGACCCACAGGGGCAGGACGTCCTCGGGATGCAGCCGCCACTTGATGCTCGTGCGGCGCCGGCAGGTGGCTTCGTCGAGGGTGAGCACGCGGCGGTCCATGGGTCCACTCTGGCATCGACCGCAGCGCCTACGCTGGCGACGTGGGTGCGGTCGAGGAGCGAGAGGGTCCCTGGCGGGTCGACGAGGTCCTCACCCTGCCCAATGCGCTGTCGGTGCTGCGGCTGCTCGGTGTCCCGCTCTTCCTGTGGGCCATCCTCACCGGGCGCGACGGGCTGGCGCTGATCACGCTCATGGCCTCGGGCATCACCGACTACCTCGACGGCAAGCTCGCGCGAGCCCTCGGCATGACCTCCCGCGTCGGTGCCCTGCTCGACCCCCTCGCGGACCGGCTCTACATCTTCACCACGGTGGTCGCACTCGCCTGGCGCGACGTGATCCCGTGGTGGCTCGTCGTGCTGCTGGTCGCCCGGGACGCCGTGCTGGCCGTGCTGCTGCTCGTTGCCGGTCGGCAGGTGCGGGCGCAGATCCCGGTCCACTTCGTGGGCAAGGCGGCGACGTTCAACCTCCTGTACGCCTTCCCCCTCCTGCTGCTCGCCGACGGGCGCGGCACGCTGGCGGACCTCGCCCTCCCACTCGGCTGGGCCTTCGCGTGGTGGGGTGTGTGGCTGTACTGGATCTCGATCGCCATCTACGGTCTCGAGGTCACCACCGCGCGTCGGACGAGAGGAGCAGCACGTGCGACCTGACGCACCAGACGGCGGCCGCCGGCGCCCTGCTCCCGAGCGGATGGCCGAGGAGGACCTCGGCGAGGACGAGGTCGACTACGCCGACGCGTCGGGGGTCGCCCACCCCGAGCGTCGCCGCGATGCCTCGATGACCCTGCTCATCTCGATGCTCGAGCGTCCCCTGGACCCGGGCTACGCCGCGGCCGCGGACAAGCGCCGCGCCGAGGGGCTGCCGGCGTCGACCGGCACCCGCCGGCCGCTGCTGCTCGTCTGGCTGCTGCTCATCGGGCTGGTCATCGGCATCAGCACCGCCGCCCTTCGCGATCGTGACGGGGCCCGTTCCGAGGCCCGGGCCCAGCTCATCCAGCAGATCGAGGACAAGCAGGCCGAGGTCGACAAGAGCGACCGTCGAGCGCGGACCCTGCAACGCGAGGTCGACGCCGCGACCGCACGGCTGGACCCCGACCTCGTCGGCACCCGCCAGGCGGAGCTCGACGCGCGCCGGGTCTCCAGCGGACTCGTGGCGGTCCAGGGCCCTGGCCTGCGCATCACCCTCGACGACGCGCCGGGTGGGGGCACGAGCGCCGACGGGGACCCCCGGACCAACGTGAGCAACGAGGGCCGGGTCCAGTCCAAGGACATGCAGCTGATCACCAACGGTCTGTGGGACGCCGGGGCCGAGGCCATCAGCATCAACGGCCAGCGGCTCACCTCCAGGACCGCGATCCGCTTCGCCGGCGAGGCGATCCTCGTCAACTTCCGGCCGCTCACCAGGCCCTACACGATCGAGGCGATCGGCGACTCCGGCCAGATGCAGACGCGCTTCGCCGAGAGCGTCGCCGGCTCCTACCTCACCGGCCTCGAGTCCAACTACGGCATCCAGACCTCCCTGACGACGCAGGACGAGCTCCACCTGCCCAGCGCCGTCAACGTCAGCACCCGTGAGGCGACGGTCGTCCCGCAGGGACGCACCGCGCCCAAGGTGGTTCCACTCGAGAAGGAGACCTCGTGATCCCCGCCCTCGGACTCGTGGTCGGGATCGTCCTCGGCCTGGTCCTGCAGCCGGACGTCCCGATCTGGCTGCAGCCCTACCTGCCGATCGCGGTCATCGCCGCCCTCGACGCCGTCTTCGGCGCCGTCCGGGCGACGCTGGACGGCATCTTCGACGACAAGGTCTTCGTCGTCAGCTTCCTGTCCAACGTCGTCGTCGCCGCCTTCATCGTCTTCCTCGGCGACCAGCTCGGCGTCGGTTCGCAGCTGTCGACGGGTGTCGTCGTCGTGCTCGGCGTGCGGATCTTCTCCAACGTGGCCTCGATCCGACGACACCTCTTCAAGGCATGAGCAGCACCCCCGAGACGCCCGAGACCGAGGGCGACGAGACCGTGGCGTCGACGAGCGCTTGGCGACGGGTCTACCTCATGGCCCGGCCGAGGGCCACGCGCGCCAATGCCTTCGCGCTGCTGCTCGCCTGCCTGCTCGGCTTCGCGATCGCCACCCAGGTGCGGCAGACGCAGTCGCAGGGTCTCGAGGACCTGCGGCAGGACGAGCTGGTGCGCATCCTCGACGACGTGACGCAGAACGGCACCCGGCTCGACGACGAGATCAACGAGCTCGAGACGACGCGCGACGGGCTGGCCTCGAGCGAGGGCAACTCGCCCGAGGCCATCGCGGCGGCGCAGCAGCGGGCCGACACCCTCGGCATCCTGGCGGGCACCGAGCGCGCCACCGGCCCGGGCATCACCCTGACGATCGAGGACGCCGACGGTGCGGTCGACGCGGCCGCCCTGCTCGACGCCGTGCAGGAGCTGCGTGACGCCGGAGCCGAGGCGATGCAGGTGGGCGACGTGCGCATCGTGGCCAGCACCTGGTTCCGCGACGGCGACGACGGCGTCATCGCTGACGGGACGACGCTGGACAAGCCCTATACCTTCACGGTCATCGGTGACCCGCAGACGATGAGCTCGGCGATGGAGATTCCCGGTGGCGTGTCGGAGTCGGTGCGCAGCAAGGGCGGAGAGCTGACGATCCGGGAGTACGAGTCGATCAACGTCGAGGCATTGCACACGGATTCGTCGCCTCGTTACGCTCAGCCCGTCCCGGAGCCGACCGACGGCTCGAACTGACCCGGGCTCGACGAGGAGAGAGATGAGCGACGTGACCTACCCCGAGGACCTGCGGTACACGACCGACCACGAGTGGGTGCGCGAGACGGGTGACGGCACGGTGCGCGTCGGCATCACCCACTACGCGCAGGAGGCGCTCGGCGACGTCGTCTACGTCAGCCTCCCTGCGGTCGGTGACACCGTCGAGTCCGGCGGCTCCTGCGGCGAGGTCGAGTCGACGAAGTCGGTGAGCGACCTCTACGCGCCCCTCCCGGGCACGGTCACGGCGGTCAACGACGCCCTCGACGCCACCCCCGAGCTGGTCAACTCCGACCCCTACGGCGAGGGCTGGATGTACGAGCTGCAGCTCGGCGACGGTGCCGACACCTCCGGTCTGCTCGACGCGGCCGCCTACCAGGCCGAGATCGGCTGACGCACGCGCACGACCGTGACCGGCCCGACGTGGGGCCGGTCACGTAGGCTTGACCACGGACACGACAGGAGGGAGCGCTGGATGAGCGGCAACAACGACAACCAGCCCGCACGACAGGACCCGGCGACCCAGCAGTTCACCGGCGTGGGGAGCAGCCTGCCGGCTGACCCGCCGGACTCGGACTACCACCTCACCCGCGACGAGCAGGCGACGGTCGACGCGCTCAACCCCGGCACGGCGCTGCTCATCGTGCTGCGTGGTCCCAACACCGGGGCGCGATTCCTGCTCGACGACGCCGAGGTGACCACCGGTCGTGGCCCGGAGAGCGACATCTTCCTCGACGACGTGACCGTCTCGCGCAAGCATGCGGTCTTCTCCCGCGACGGGCAGGGCTTCGGAGTGCGCGACGTGGGCTCGCTCAACGGCACCTACGTCAACAAGGAGCGCATCGACCAGGCTGCGCTGCGCACCGGCGACGAGGTCCAGATCGGCAAGTTCCGCCTCGTCTACTACGCCAGCTCCGCCAGCTGACATTGCCTGACGACCGCATCGGGATCGGGGCCCTGATCGCTCGGCTCGAGGGCGACTTCCCCGACCTCACGATCAGCAAGGTGCGCTTCCTCGAGAGCGAGGGCCTGGTGACGCCGGCCCGCACGGCGTCGGGCTACCGCAAGTACTCAGCCGACGACGTCGACCGGTTGCGCTACGTCCTCACGGCACAGCGGGACCGTTTCTGGCCGCTCAAGGTCATCAGGGAGCGTCTCGACGCCCTCGACCGCGGTCTCGACGTCGCCGACGACGGGGCGGTCGTCGCGCCGACGCACGACCAGCCCACGGGTGGGCGGCTCGGTCCACGTGACCGGGGCCGCCCCCTTCGGCTGACGGCCATCGAGCTGCAGCACGCCGCCGACATCGACACGGGCACCTTCCGTGAACTGATCGCCTACGGGCTGCTGCCCAAGTCCCGCGACCACTTCGACGCCGCCGATCTCGAGGTGGCTCGCGCCTGCGGGGCGCTCGTCGACGCGGGCATCGACGTGCGCCACCTGCGTCCCTTCAAAAGTGCCGCCGAGCGCGAGGTCGGTCTCGCCGAGCACGTCCTAGGTCAGCAGGCCCTGCGGGGCCGCGGCGCCGACGTCGCCGGGCTCGACGACGAGAGCGTGCAGCGACAGGTCGTCGAGGACTGCCTCGAGCTCCACGTCGCGCTGGTGCGACGTGGCCTCGACGACGGCACCTGACCCGGAGGGATACGGTGTGGGGGTGAAGCCGCTCGACGTCCTCGGTGTCCGCGTGGAGATGCCCACCTCCCAGCCCATCGTGCTCCTGCGGGAGCGTGACGGCGGTCGTCACGTGCCGATCTGGATCGGGGCCGCGGAGGCCACGGCGATCGCCTACGCCCAGGAGGGGGTCGAGCCGCCGAGGCCGCTGACCCATGACCTGCTCGTCAACGTCATCGACGCACTGGACCGCCAGCTGACGACGGTGCGCATCGACGCCGTGCTCGAGGGGGTCTTCCACGCCACCCTCGTCCTCGACGACGGCACGGAGATCTCCTCGCGCAGCTCGGACGCGATCGCCCTCGCGCTGCGCACCGGCGCCGAGGTGGTGACCACCGACGAGGTCCTCGACGAGGTCGGCATCGAGTCGTCCGACGAGGAGGAGGACGAGGTGGCGAAGTTCAAGGAGTTCCTCGACGAGGTGTCCCCGGAGGACTTCGAGGCGCCGGGCGAGGACTAGCTCCGCGACCTGATCGTTACCGACACGCGCACTCCTCGAGGGCGAGATGTTTGACCCCCGGCGGAGGTCGCCGTAGCGTCGAAGACATCACCGGTAGCACACCGGTGTCATTCCCGGTCGCTTCGGTCGGGCCGACGGTGAAGCAGGAGGGCGCAGTGGACGCCACGACGGACGAGGGCAAGACCCCGGTTCGCGCCCAGGGCGTGCTCTTCGACGACGACCTGCCCGAGCTGTCCGAGGACATCGGTTACCGCGGTCCCGCCGCGTGCAGCGCCGCTGGGATCACCTACCGCCAGCTGGACTACTGGGCCCGCACCGGGCTCGTCGAGCCGTCGGTGCGCGGCGCCGCCGGCTCCGGCAGCCAGCGGCTCTACGGCTTCCGCGACATCCTGGTACTCAAGGTGGTCAAGCGACTGCTCGACACCGGTGTCTCCCTCCAGCAGATCCGTGTCGCGATCCAGCACCTGCGTGAGCGCGGGGTCGAGGACCTGGCCCAGATCACCCTGATGAGCGACGGCGCGAGCGTCTACGAGTGCACGTCCGCGGACGAGGTCATCGACCTGGTCCAGGGTGGCCAGGGGGTCTTCGGCATCGCCGTGGGTCGCGTGTGGCGCGAGGTCGAGGGTTCGCTGCTCGAGATCCCGAGCGAGCGCATGGGCGGCGACGATGAGGCGCCCACCGAGCTGCCCGGCGACGAGCTCTCGGCACGCCGCCGCGCCAAGCTCGCCTGACGCCGTCCCTCAGCGTGGCCGCTGATAGCCTGTGGCCGCTGCTCACCCCGCGGGGGAGAGTCCTCGCACCTGTCGGTTGCGGGGCGCCGAAGGGGCAAACTCCCCGGAACCTCTCAGGCGCCAGGACCTCGTGGATCAGGCACCTCTGGAGCGCTTGCGCGTGACAGATGGGGAGGCTGACTTCGTGTCCACCCACGTCCAAGGGAGCCTCATGAGCGCCTCGTCCCCCCTGTCCGAGTTCGTCGGCCGTCATGTCGGCCCCCGTGCGGACGACGTCGAGCAGATGCTCGGCCTGATCGACCAGCCCTCGCTGGACGCGCTCTGCGATGCGGCCGTCCCCGGCGCGATCCGCCAGACCGATGCGCTCGGCATCGAGGCGGCCCCGAGCGAACTGGCGGTCATCGAGGAGTTGCGCGCCCTCGCCGCCAAGAACACCGTGCACACGTCGATGATCGGCCTGGGCTACTACGGCACGGTGACGCCGTCGGTCATCCAGCGCAATGTCCTCGAGAACCCCGCGTGGTACACCGCCTACACGCCCTACCAGCCCGAGATCAGCCAGGGCCGGCTCGAGGCGCTGCTCAACTTCCAGACGATGGTGGCCGACCTCACCGGGCTGCAGACCTCGGGCTCTTCCCTGCTCGACGAGGGCACCGCCGCAGCCGAGGCGATGACCGTCATGCGGCGCTCGAGCAAGGCCGCCAAGGACGCGGTCCTCCTCGTCGACGCCAACACCTTCCCGCAGACCCAGGCGGTCATCAGCACCCGCGCGGTGCCCTTGGGCATCGACGTGGTCGTCGCCGACCTCTCCGGCGTCGACACCGTGGACGCGCTGCGTGCGGCCGCCGGCGACCGTGACGTCTTCGGCGTCCTCGTGCAGTACCCGGGCGCCGACGGCATCATCGGCGACTGGCGCGCCCTGACGTCCGCGGCCCACGAGGTCGGGGCACTCGTCACGGCCGCTGCCGACCTGCTCGCCCTGACGCTGCTCACAGCACCGGGGGAGTGGGGCGCCGACGTCGCGGTCGGCACGACCCAGCGCTTCGGTGTGCCGATGGCCTTCGGCGGTCCCCACGCCGGCTACATGGCCGTCCGGGCCGGGCTCGAGCGGACGCTGCCCGGTCGCCTTGTCGGGGTCTCCGTGGACGCCGCCGGTCGTCCGGCCTACCGCCTGGCCCTCCAGACGCGCGAGCAGCACATCCGTCGCGACAAGGCGACGAGCAACATCTGCACCGCGCAGGTCCTGCTCGCGGTGATGGCCTCGATGTACGCCGTCTACCACGGCCCCGACGGACTGCGGGCGATCGCCGAGCGGGTGCACGGCACCGCGGTCGGGCTCGCGACGCGGCTGCGCGAGGCGGGCGTCGACGTGGCCGAGGGTCCGTGGTTCGACACCCTGCGCGTGACCATCCCCGGCGGCGCCGCCGACGCGGTCGCGGCAGCGCTCTCCGCGGGGGTCAACATCTGGCGGGCCGACGACGACACCGTCCTCGTCTCCGTCGACGAGACCACCGACCCGAGCGAGGTCGCTGCGGTGGCCGGCGCGCTCGGCGCTTCCGGTGACGGCGCCGTGGCCGACGAGGTCGACTCCACGCACGCTCCTCGCGTCAGCCCTGACTGGCCGGCGGCACTGGTGCGGACGAGCGACTACCTGACCCACCCGGTCTTCCACTCCCACCGCAGCGAGACGGCGATGCTGCGCTACCTGCGGCGGCTGTCCGACCGGGACTTCGCGCTGGACCGGGGCATGATCCCGCTCGGCTCGTGCACGATGAAGCTCAACGCCACGACCGAGATGGTCGCCATCACCTGGCCGGAGTTCGCCGGTCTGCACCCCTTCGCCCCCGACGACCAGACCGTCGGCATCCGTGAGCTCGTCGGGCAGCTGAGCGGCTGGCTCAGCGAGGTCACCAGCTACCACTCGGTGTCGCTGCAGCCCAACGCCGGCTCGCAGGGCGAGCTCGCCGGCCTGCTGGCGATCCGCGCCTACCACGCGGCCAACGGCCAGGCGGAGCGGCGCATCTGCCTCATCCCTGCCAGCGCCCACGGCACCAATGCCGCGTCCGCGGTCATGGCCGGCATGAAAGTCGTCGTCGTCAAGACCGCCGAGGGCGGTGACATCGACATGGACGATCTGCGCAGCAAGGTCGAGCAGCACCGCGACGACCTCTCGGCGATCATGGTGACCTACCCCAGCACCCACGGCGTCTTCGAGGACACGATCAGCGAGCTGTGCGCCCTGGTGCACGACGCCGGCGGTCAGGTCTACGTCGACGGGGCCAACCTCAACGCCCTCGTCGGGCTCGCGCAGCCCGGGCGCTTCGGCGCGGACGTCAGCCACCTCAACCTGCACAAGACCTTCTGCATCCCGCACGGCGGCGGCGGTCCGGGCGTGGGCCCGGTGGCGGTGCGCGAGCACCTCTCGCCCTACCTGCCCAACCACCCCCTGGCGGAGGCAGCGGGTCCGGCCACCGGCGTCGGCCCGATCAGTGCGGCGCCCTACGGCTCGGCAGGCATCCTCCCGATCTCGTGGGCCTATGTGCGGCTCATGGGCGGTGACGGTCTGTCGCGGGCGACCCAGGTGGCCGTGCTCAACGCCAACTACATCGCCCGACGTCTGGGCGACCACTACCCCGTGCTCTACAGCGGCCCGGGTGGCGTCGTGGCCCACGAGTGCATCCTCGACCTGCGTGGCCTGACCAAGGACACCGGGGTCACCGTCGACGACGTCGCCAAGCGACTCATCGACTACGGCTTCCACGCGCCGACGATGAGCTTCCCGGTCGCGGGCACGCTCATGGTCGAGCCGACCGAGTCCGAGGACAAGGGCGAGATCGACCGCTTCTGCGACGCGATGATCGCCATCCGCCGCGAGATCGACGAGGTGGGTACCTCCGGCGACGTCGAGGCCTCGGTCCTGCGCAATGCTCCGCACACGGCGGCCGAGCTGGCGGGGGAGTGGACCCACTCCTACGACCGGTCCACCGCCGTCTTCCCCGTCGGCGTCGACGCAGCAGACAAGTACTGGCCCCCGGTCGCCCGCATCGACGGTGCCTACGGTGACCGCAACCTCGTCTGCTCCTGCCCGTCGCCGGAGGCCTTCGAGGACTGAGTCGACCCCCTTCGCGGGCGGGTCGAGGTGATGGGGACCGTCTATCCGGTCGCGGCCACCTCGACCCGGGCGGAGGGGTCAGGCTGCGCCCGGGACGCCCGTGATCGTGACGGTCGAGCCGTGGTGCGACTTGTCGATGCGCACCTGGGTGGGGATGCGGGTGCGCATCTCGCTGACGTGGCTCACCACGCCGACGCTGCGACCGCCGTCGCGCAGGCCGTCGAGGACGTCGAGCACCTGCTCGAGGCTGTCCTGGTCGAGGCTGCCGAAGCCCTCGTCGACGAAGAGCGTGCCGAACTCGATCCCCCCCGACTCCTCACGGATGGCGTCGGCGAGCCCGAGCGCCAGGGCGAGGGAAACGGTGAAGGACTCACCTCCGGACAGGGTCGCCGTCGCCCGGTCCTGACCGGTCCACAGGTCGCGGACGAGGAGGCCCAGGCCCCCGCGCCGCTGGCCCCTGGCGGACGTGTCGTCGTGCGCCAGCTCGTAGCGACCGTCGGCCATCGCCGACAGGCGTGAGTTGGCCAACTCGACGATCCGCTCCAGTCGAGCGGCGAGCACATAGGTGCTCAGCCGCATGCGCTTGTCGTTGTCGGCGCTCGTCCCGGTGACGAGGTCGGCCATCCGCCGCACGAGCTCGGCCTCGCCGGCGGCGGGTCCGATGAGCGCGCACTCGTCGATCACGAGCTGGGAGACGCGCACCAGCTGTCGGTGCACCGTGGCCGTGCTCGCCTGGTGGCGGCGAGCGTCGTCGGCCTCGTGCTTGGCTCGCGCGGCAGTGGCTGCCAGCTCATCGACGTCGGCAGGCTCGGCATCGAGCGCGGCCACCACGTCCGGCTCGGCGAGGACCTGGTGTGCTGTGGCCAGCTGCTGCTCGTGCGATCGGACACGACTGTCGAGCTCAGCCACCTCGGTCCTCGGGCGAGCCGCTGCCCGCACACTGTCAGCGTCGTCGAAGCCGTGCTCCACGAGGGCGTCCGACAGGTGGCGAGCCGCCTGGGCCACCCCGGCTCGTGCCCGACGCTCGTCGATCGTGGCCGCGGCGAGGGTCTCTGCATGCGTCACGGCCCGGGCGTGTACCTGGTCGACCCGTCGCACGTGGTCCACGAGGTCACCGACCCATCGCCGGGTCGCCTCGACCTCGTCCGGGCGGTCCACGCGCTCGAAGGGAGGTCGGCTCACCTCGTCGAGGCCCGCGTCGGCCGGGTCGACGCAGGCGCAGGTGGTCGCGTGCTCCGCCACGGCCGCGCCGATCGCGTCGGCAGCCTCGGCCAGCTGCTCGCAGAGCTGGTCGCGGCGGGCCCGCAGCGAGGCGAGCTCGTCGGCGGCCTCACGCCCGGATGCGTGGGCACGCAGCAGCCGGGCGGCCCGCTCCTCGACGCGACGCTCGACCTCAGCGGCCCCACTGACCGAGGTGCGCAGCTCGGACACCTCTGTCGCGAGCTCCTCGAGGACTGCGAGCTCGGCGGGCGACACCTCGAAGAGGTCGGCCGGTGCATCGGACGCTGCCGCGGCGGGCTCGCAGTCGGACTCGCGGCACTCGGACGGGCCGACCGCGGCGAGGCGGAGCACCTCGGCGCGAGCGACCTCCAACTGTGCGGCCACCTCTCCGCGTGCCTGACGGGCGGCCTCGTGGACCCGCTCGGCGTCACCGGCGACCGCTCGCGCGGCTTCGATGTCCTCCGGGGTGACGACCCGGGTCGACCGCGCGGGGCGGGGGTGCTCGGTGGACCCGCAGACGGAGCAGGGGTCGCCCTCGGAGAGCAACCCCGCGAGCTCTCCCGCCATGTTGTCGAGACGGGCCGCCACGAGCTCCTGGACGCCTGCGCGCAGCTCCTGGGCGTGCTCGCGCGCCGCCTGGGCTTCGTCGGTCGCGCGGCGCAGGTCCGCCTCGACGGCCCTCGCCCCGCGGCGGGCCGCGACCAGTGCGTCGACGCGATCGAGCTCAGCAGCGGACGCGGTCAGTCGCTCCCGGTCGTGCTGGAGTCGCTCGCGCACCACGTCGTCGGCCTCGGCCTCCTCCGTGAGCCGGGTGACGAGCTCCTCGGTCCGCGAGAGCGTGGCTCGAGACCGGGAGAGTCGCTCCGCGAGGATGGGCAGCTCCCCCGATCTGCGCCGCAGAGCGACGGCCTCGTGGCGCGCGCGCTCGAGGCAGAGAGTGCCCTCGGCGAGCGCCCCGGCGTCCTCGCCGCCGTCCACGGGCCCGTCGGACCCCTCGTCGGGCTCCGGGAGGTCGATCGCGTCGATCCACGTGGCCCACCGGGTGCGCAGCCCCTCGGGCAGCGCGGCGACGGCCTCCTCGCGTGACTGCCGTGCCGCGGCGAGGGCGGACTCCGCGCGCGCCATGGCCGCGACGTGGGGGAGAGCTGCGGCGGCCGCTCTCGCGTCCTCGAGCGCGCGTCGCCGGGCGGCGTGCTCCTCAGCGACCGCCTCGAGACCGGCCACCTGGCTGCGGGCCGCACCACCACGACGCCGCAGGTCGATGCGTCGCCGCTCGGCATCAAGAGCCTCGCGTGCAGTCCCGGCAAACGTGTCTGCCTGGTCGACACGGGTCATCGCCTCGGCGACCACCCGCTCGAAGGTTTCGCCGACCGCGCTGAGCGCCTCCGGCAGCTGCGCCGCATCGAGATCAGCCCACGCGGCATCGGGCTCGGGCAGCTCCTCCTCGGCGGCCGAGAGCACGTCGACGAGGTGTGTCACGTGGGTCGACAGCTGGGCCTGTGACTGCTTGAGCGTCGCCTCGGCCGACTGCCGGCGTCGGACCAGCTCCTCCTCGACGCCGGAGTAGTCGGAGATGTCGAAGAGCCGCTCGAGAACCTCGCGACGCTGCTCGTCGGTGGCCCGCAGGAAGGCGGCGAAGTCTCCCTGGGGCAGCATGACGACCCGACGGAACTGCTCGAGCCCCATACCCAGCAGGTCGTCGAGCACCTGGGCCGTCTCGTCGATGCGGGTGCTCATGGTGTGCCAGCCAGCAGCGCGGCGCTCCTCGAGGCGCACTCCAGCGGGCTCGGTCGTCGTGCCCGAGCCGCGTCGCTTGGGACGCTCGTGGGCGGGGTGGCGGACCACTCGGAGCCGACGCTCGCCCAGGGTCAGTTCGAGCTCGACCTCCGTGGGGACATCGGGTGCGGCGTGCTGGCTGCGCAGCGAGGTGCTCTGGCGGTCGCCGGGCACGCCCGCGTAGAGCGCGAAGCAGATCGCGTCGAGCAGGCTCGTCTTGCCCGAGCCGGTCGGGCCGTGGATGAGGTAGAGGCCACCCGCCCCGATGGTCTCGAGGTCGAGCTCGATCGTGCCGGCGAAGGGCCCGAAGGCGCTGGCCCGCAGGCGGTGCAGTCTCACGCGACGCCTCGCCGGCGACGCCGAGGAGCCCCGTGCTCCTCGGCCCGGTCACGGTCGCGCCGGCCGGCCTCGAGGGCATCGGAGAGCAACTGGCGCTCCTCGTCGTCGGCGGTGGCTCCCCGCCGCACGTCGCTCACGAAGTCGCAGCACACCTCGAGCGGCTCGCGCCGCCGGACCCGGGCGGCGTAGCTGTGCACGGGCACGACGTCACCACTGGGTTCGAAGCCCAGCTGGAGCAGGTGGGGGAAGCGTCGTCGCAACCTGTCGTAGGCACCGACGGGACGGATCGGGTCGATGAGGGTGACCTGGACCCACGCCCGCTCCGCCGCCTCGTGACGCGCGTCGGTGAGCACCTCGTCGAGAGTGCCGCGCACGAGGGCGATCTCGCGGTGGACGGGCGCGGCAACCTGTTCGACGGTGGTCGCTCCGCGCTCGTCGAGCGTCACGAGCAGGGACCCCTTGGTCTGGCCGGCCTCGCTGAAGGACATGGCCACCGGCGACCCGCTGTAGCGGACGGTCTCGGCCACCCGCTGGGGACGGTGGAGGTGACCGAGGGCGGTGTAGGCCACCCCGTCGAAGGTGCTCGCGGGGACCATCGCCACGCCACCGGTCGTGATGTCGCGCTCCGAGTCGCTCGCCGCGCCGCCGCTGGCGAAGCAGTGGGCCATGACGACGGTGCGGGGACCCCGACTCGCCACATCTGCGCGCACCCGCTTCATCGCGGCGGTGAGTACGGCCGTGTGCGAGCGCTCGGCGACGCCGAGCTCGTCGGTCACGGTCGTGGCGGTCGGCTCGAGGTAGGGGATGGCGTGGACGGCCGTGTCGCCGACGAGCACGGGAGATCCGATCGAGCGCACGTCGGAGCGGATGTGCAGCCCGGCCCGCTGCAGGAGGTCGGCGGCGAAGCCCAACCTGATCGCGGAGTCGTGGTTGCCGCTGGAGAGCACGACTTGGGAGCCCGCGTCGATGAGTCGGGTCACCGCCTCGGAGAGCAGCTCGACGGCCTCGGGCGCCGGGAGTGCCCGGTCGTAGACGTCACCCGAGACGAGCACGGCGTCGACCGCCTCGCTCCGCACGGTCTCGACGAGGTGGTCCACGTAGTCCGACTGTGCCGGCAGCAGGCCGGCGCCGTGGAAGGCCCTCCCCAGGTGCCAGTCGGAGGTGTGGATCAGCTTCATGACCGCCACGCTATGAGGCACCGCCGACAACCCGGTGGCGCGACACCCCCTTCGCCATGACGAAGGCGGTGCCGAGGTGCGAGGCACGAGCCTGGAAGGGGGGTGGGACCGCCCCCTGCGCGGTCCCACCCCCGGTCACCGCGACGGTCAGTCCGCGGCGAGCGCCGCGGCGGGTGCCACGCGGGCGGCCCGGCGCGCGGGCAGCACGGAGGCCAGCAGGCCGGCGATGACTGCACCGGCGCCCACGGCGAGCAGCTGCGACCACGGCAGCACGAGCGGCGCGTCGGTGAACTCGCCGAGCAGCGCGGTGACGCCGACCCAGGCGTAGCCCGCCCCGAGGACCGCGCCCAGCAGGGTGCCGACGACGGCGAGGAGGACCGCCTCGACGGCCAGCATGCGCCGCAGCTGGCCCCGCGTCAGGCCGAGCGCCCGGAGCAGGGCCGACTCCCGGGTGCGCTCGATGACGCTGAGCGACAGGGTGTTGGCGATGCCGACGACCGCGATGACGACCGAGATCGCGAGCAGGGCGAGCACGATCGCCAGCGCGAGGTCGAGCGTCTCGGTGTGGGTCTGGCGCACCTGCGCCCCGCCACCGACCTCGCTGCCCTCGATCTGGGTGGCGACCTGCTGGACCCCCTCGACGGTGCGGTCGACGTCTGCATCGTCGGCCAGCCGGAGGAAGACCGCGCCGGTCGTGGGGCTGTCGTCGAGCTCGCGCAGGACGGTGGGGTCCACGAGCCAGCCGGCACCCATGCCCTGCCCGACCGCGACGGTGAGCTCCGCGCGGCCGCGCGGACCGCTGACAGTCACCTCGTCGCCCGACGCGATCCCGGCCTCGAGCGCCTGCTCCTCCGACAGCACGACCTCGTCGGTGGCCGGGTGGGTCACGGCCGACGGGTCGCGGACGACGTCGTCGATACCCGGCGGCAGCGCAGCCACCTGCACGTCGCGACGCTCGCCCGCGCCGGTGACGCGCACCGTCGTCGTCTCGACCGCGGCGTCCCCGGCGACGCCCTCCACCCCGGCGAGGCGTGATGTCTGGGCGTCGGTGACGTCGTCGCCCTGGACGACGACGTCGACCGCGTACTGGGCGTCGATGACCTCGGTGAGGGCGGACTTCGCCGTCGCGGCACCGACGGCCGTCATCGACACGAGCGTGACGCCGACGAGCAGGGCCGCCGTCGTGCCCGCCGCCCGCGCAGGGTTGCGCACGGCGTTGTCGACCGCGAGCCGCCCCGCGGGGCCGAAGGGGCGCGCCGCCACCGACCCGACGAGTCGCACGAGCCACGGGACGAGCACGCTGCCGACGAGCAGCACCCCGGCGAAGGAGAGGAACCCGCCGAGCACCCCCGGCAGCACCTGGTGGCTCGCCGCCGCGGCCGCGAGCGCGCCGCCGCCGAGCACGATCAGCACCACACCGCTTGCGACGCGCAGCCGACCCGCCCGGGAGCGGGCCGTGATCGCGGCATCGGGTCGCAGCGCGGCGAGGGGCGCCACCCGCGAGGAGCGCAGCACCGGGCGCAGGGCCGCGCACACGACGACCACGACGCCGGCGAGGACCGGGAGGAGGACCGCCTTCGCCGGGACGTCGAGCACGAGGGTCGGGAAGTAGTTGGAGGCCCAGGCATTGCCCGCCGCCACCAGCGCCGACGCCAGGCCGATGCCGGCGAGCACCCCGACGGCGGAGAAGACGAGCCCGACGACGAGCGCCTCGACGAGGGCCGAGCGCACGACCTGCCCGCGCGTCGACCCGACCGCCCGCAACAGTGCGGTCTCGCGGGCCCGGCGGGCGAGGAGGATGCCGAAGGTGTTGCCGATGACGATGGCCGAGACGAAGAGGGCGATGGCGGCGAAGGCCGTGAGCAGCACCCCGAGCACGTCGGTGCCGCCGGTCACCCGGCTCACGAGGTCGTCCGACGCCTCGGTGGTGGACGCGACGTCGGCGTCGAGGGGAAGGGCGTCGCGCAGGGCCCGCGTCGTCGCGGCCTCGTCGCCCCCGCGCACGTCGATCTCGGTCCACCCGGTGAGCCCGGTGAGGTCGGTGACGCCGGCTGCCGTCGTGAAGACGACGGGGGTCCCGCTGCCGTACACCGGGTGGTCGGCGACGTCGACGATGCCGACGACCTCGGCGCGCACGGGCGATCCGTCGTCGCCGGAGGCGAAGGTCACCTCGTCGCCGACCCGGCTGCCGAAGGAGCTCGCCGTCGCCGTCGAGAGGGTCACCTCGTCGGAGGCGCGGGCCGCGCGGCCCTCGACGACCCCGGGGGCGTGGGTGGAGGTACCGGTCGTCACGAGGGCACCCCGCTGGCCGGCGGGCGTGCTCGCCATCGTCCACGACTCGCGGACGGCGTCGACCGACGTCACGCCGTCGACCTCGGAGACCTCGTCGACGATCCCCGCGGGGAGCGACGGGGAGTCCGCGTCGTCCCCCTTCGGCGTGACGACGCTGGCGTAGGGGGCGTAGTGACCGGCCACGGAGGTGCGCATCGAGCTCTGGAGCGTCCCGGTGAGCACGAGCGTGGCGGCGATGAAGGCGACACCCAGCACGACGGCCAGGCCGGGTGCGAGGAACCGTCGCGACTGGTGACGAAGGGAGGCGAGGGTCAGCTGGAGCACGTCACTCACCCAGACCCTTCATGGCCGCGAGCACCCGGTCCTCGGTCGGGTCGTCGAGGGACCCGGCGAGGCGACCGTCGGCGAGGAGCAGCACCCGGTCGGCGTAGCTCGCGGCCCGGGGGTCGTGGGTCACCATGACGACGGTCTGCCCGAGCTCGTGGACGCTGGAGCGCAGGAAGGCGAGCAGGTGCGCCGAGGTCCGCGAGTCCAGGGCTCCCGTCGGCTCGTCGGCGAAGACGACGTCGGGCGCGGTGACGAGCGCGCGGGCCACGGCGACCCGCTGCTGCTGCCCGCCGGAGAGCTCGCTCGGCCGGTGCTCGAGCCGGTCGGTGATGCCGAGGACCCGGGTGACGTGCTCGAGCCGCTCGCGGTCGACGGACCGGCCCGCGAGGGTGAGGGGGAGCAGGACGTTCTGCCGGGCGGTGAGCATCGGCAGCAGGTTGAAGGACTGGAAGACGAAGCCGATCCGGTCGCGCCGCAGCAGCGTCAGCTGCCGGTCGGACAGCCGGGTGATGTCGGTGTCGCCGACGTGGATCTGCCCGGAGGTGGGCTGCTCGAGGCCGGCGAGGCAGTGCATGAGCGTCGACTTGCCGGACCCGGAGGGTCCCATGATCGCGGTGAGGCGATCGGCGGCGATGTCGACGTCGACGCCGTCGAGGGCCGTGACGGCCGAGTCGCCGTGGCCGAAGACCTTGCGCAGGCCCGTCGTGCGGGCCGCGACGGCCTCGGTCGCGTGGCGTGGGTGGAGGGCGGGTGTCTGCGTCGTGGTCATGGTGACCAGCCTTGTGCGCCAACGCTGCCGGCACATCGGTCCGTGGTCTGGACCTCGGCCCGCCGGACCGGCCCCGCCTACGACCGTGGTCGTACGTCCACGAGCCCGGTCTCGTGGGCGAGCAGCACCATGTGCACCCGGTCGCGCAGGTGCGCCTTGGCGAGGATGCGTCCGATGTGCGTCTTGACGGTCGCCTCGGCGAGGTGGAGCTCGGCGGAGATCTCGGCATTGGTGAGCCCCCGGGCGACCGCTCTCAGCACCTCGAGCTCGCGGGGGGTCAGCTCGGCCAGTCGGGGGTCGGCGGTCGGGTCGGGCGCCGGCGAGCCCGCCCCGCGCAGGTGGGGGGAGAACCGCTCGATGAGCCGCCGGGTCGTGCTCGGGGCGATGACCGAGTCACCGCGGTCGACGGCCCGGATCGCGGCGAGCAGCTCCTCGGGGCCGGCGTCCTTGAGGAGGAACCCGCTGGCACCGGCCCGCAGCGCGGCGTGCGCGTACTCGTCGAGGTCGAAGGTCGTGAGGACGATGACCCGTGGCCCCTCGTCCATGCCCCCGATCGCCTCGGTGGCCGCCACGCCGTCCATGCGCGGCATGCGCACGTCCATGAGGACGATGTCGGCCGGGGTCGTGGCGAGCAGGTCGAGCGCGGCGCGCCCGTCACCGGCCTCGCCGACGACGGCCATGTCGGGCTGCGCGTGGAGCACCATGCGGAACCCGGCACGCACCAGGGCCTGGTCGTCGACGAGGACGAGCCGGATGGTCTCGTCGGTCATCGTGCCTCCTCGTGGCGAAGGGGGAGTGTCGCCCTGACCGCGAAGCCACCGCCGGGCACCGGGCCGGCGGTCAACGACCCGCCGACGCTCGTCGCGCGCTCCCGCATCCCGATGATGCCGTGCCCGTCCCCGTCGTCGGTGGCCGCCGCGCCGCGTCCGTCATCGCGCACCTCGACGCCCAGCACGTCGCCCGTGGTGACGCGCACCGCGACGCGGGCGGCCGGGCCCGCGTGCTTGATGACATTGGTCAGCGACTCCTGGACGATGCGGTACGCGGCGAGCCCGGCGTCCCGGGGGACCGCGGCCGTCCCCGGCGCGAGGTCCAGGTCGACGTCGATACCGGTGGCGGCGACCCGGTCGACGAGGTCCGGCAGGTCGCCGAGACCCTCCGTGGGGGCGTACTCGACGGGGTGCGGGGCGCTCCCTTCGTCATCGGTGGTGCGCAGGACCCCGACGAGGTGCCGGGTCTCGGCGAGGGCCTCGCGGGCGGTCGCCCCGATCGTCTCGAGCGCGCGCACGGCCTGCTCCCGGTCGAAGCCCCCACCGTGCTCCGCCGCGTAGGCGGCACCGTCGGCCTGGACGACGACGACGCTCAGCGAGTGCGCGACGACGTCGTGCATCTCACGGGCGATGCGGGTGCGCTCGTCCTGGGCGGCGATCCGGGCCCGCTGGTCGCGGTCGCGCCGCAGGGCGAGGTTCTGCTCCTGGAGGCGGGCGACGAGCTCGCGGCGCTTGCGGGTGAGGTCACCCCAGAGCCAGCACACGAGCGCGAGCCCGCTGAAGAGGATCGTCATGAGCACCAGGGCCAGCACGCTCGCCCCGTCGTACGCGTACCAGTCCCACACGGCCAGCGGCCCGGAGGCCACGGCGGCCACGAGGCCGAGGCGGCGCACCCACCGGCGCGGGGCGTAGGCGGCCACCGCGTAGCCGGCCATGAGCGACGAGAGGTTCGACGGCATCGGTGAGTCCGCCACGACGAGCTGGGCCACATGGCCGAGGACGACGAGGCCGAAGCCGAGCTCCGGGCGGGTGCGTCGCCACGCCAAGGGCAGCGTCTGCAGCGATGCGACGACGAAGAGCAGGAGCATCTCGACCGCGCCGACCGGCAGGCCGGCGTAGGAGATGGCGTAGCCCAGGGACGTGACGACCCACATGGACCCGGCGATGACGAGGTCGACGAGCCCGGTGTGCGCGGCGAACCACGACCGCACGCGCGCGGTCGGGCCCCGCCTCGGGGTGATCGTCTCGGTGGTCACCGGGCGAGCGTAGGCAGGGCGGAGGGGGCGGCGCATCCGACCGTGGTCTGATACTCGCCCGCGACGCGTGCCGTGGGTAGATTCAGCACCAGCCGACACCGGGAGGGGCACCCCATGGGCAAGGAAGTCGCCGCGCAGAGCTACTCGCGCGAGGAGCGTCAGCGCTACCGGGAGAAGGTCCAGCAGAACCTCGACGTCTTCGAGCGGATGCTCAACGAGCGCGCCTTCGACGAGGAGGTGCCGCTCACCGGGCTGGAGATCGAGCTCAACCTCATCGACGACGGGCAGCAGCCGGCCTTCGTCAACAACGAGGTGCTCGAGGCGATCGCCGACCCCGAGTACCAGACCGAGCTCGCGCAGTTCAACATCGAGCTCAACGTCGCGCCGCGGCCGCTGCCGGGTGACTCGGCCCTGCGGCTCGAGGAGAGCCTGCGCGAGTCGCTCAACCGCGCCGAGTCCAAGGCCGAGGAGGCCGGGGCGCGGATCATCGCCATCGGGATCCTGCCGACGATCCGGCCCGAGCACTTCCAGGGCGAGTGGATCAGCGACAACAACCGCTACACGGCGCTCAACGACTCGATCTTCGTCGCCCGTGGTGAGGACATCGTCCTCGACATCGAGGGACCCACGGGGGAGCGGCTGCACACCTTCGCCGACTCGATCGCCCCGGAGTCGGCGTGCACCTCGGTCCAGCTGCACCTGCAGGTCGGTCCGACGCAGTTCGCCGACCACTGGAATGCTGCGCAGATCATCTCGGCGCCGCAGCTGGCGCTCGCCGCCAACTCGCCCTTCTTCTTCGGACGGCGGCTGCACGCCGAGACCCGGGTCGCGCTCTTTGCCCAGGCGACCGACACCCGGCCGATCGAGCTGAAGAACCAGGGCGTGCGTCCGCGCGTCTTCTTCGGCGAGCGGTGGATCACCTCGATCTTCGACCTCTTCGAAGAAAACGTGCGTTACTTCCCTGCGCTGCTCGCCGAGGCGACGGAGGAGGACCCGGTCGCCGTGCTCGACGCCGGGGGCACCCCCGAGCTCGGCGAGCTCAACCTGCACAACGGCACCGTCTACCGGTGGAACCGCCCGATCTACGACCCCGGCAAGGGGCACCCGCACGTCCGGGTCGAGAACCGGGTCCTGCCCGCCGGCCCGACGATCATCGACACCCTGGCCAATGCCGCCTTCTACTACGGCTGCGTGCGCACGCTGGCCAACGAGGACCGGCCCATCTGGACGCGCATGTCCTTCCCGGCCGCGGAGGCCAACTTCGAGACGGCGGCCCGCGACGGCATCAACGCCCGGCTCTACTGGCCCGGTCTCGGCGAGCTCGGAGCCGACGAGCTCGTCCTGCGCCACCTGCTGCCGATGGCCCGACGCGGCCTGGAGGACTGGGGTGTGGCCGAGAGCGTCATCACCCGCTACCTGTCGGTCATCGAGGGGCGCTGCACCTCCGGCGTCAACGGCGCCGTGTGGCAGAGCGAGTGCGTGCGGCGACTCGAGGAGGGCGGGCTGGACCGGGCTGCCGCCCTGGCCGAGATGACCGGGCTCTACACCGAGCACATGCACACCAACGCCCCGGTGCACACCTGGCCCCTGCCCTAGCCCCTGTGGCTGCATTGCCCTACGGCAATGCAGCCACCGCAGGCCGGGACTCTGCATTGCCGTAGGGCAATGCGGCAGGTCGTCAGCAGTTCCAGCTGATGATGCAGGGGTCCTCGCGGTGGTGGCCGAGCACGGCCAGCCGGGAGGCGTCGAGCGTCAGCTGCGCCGCGAGCCTGGGAGAGGTGCGCAGCCACACGGTCGCCAGGATCCGCGAGGTGTGACCGTGGCCGACGAGCACGACGTCGCCCTCGTGCAGGTGCGCTCGCACTCGGGCCAGCACCCGAGAGGCCCGGGCCGCGACCTCCTCGACGGTCTCGCCCGGCGTGACCCCCGGGAGCACTCCGTCGCGGAAGACGTCCCAGTCGGTGCCGAGCTCCTCGCGGATCTGCGCCGTCGAGCGACCTTCGTAGGCCCCGTAGTCCCACTCGCGCAGGTCCGTGTCGACCGAGGCCTCGAGACCGGCGAGGGTTGCGGTGTCACGCGCTCGCCGCAGGTCGGAGGTGAGGGTCAGGACCGGTCGGATGCCGCGCTCCTCGAGCCGAGCGGCAGCCTGGGTGGCGCGGGCCCGGCCCTCGTCGGTCAGGGGCAGGTCGGTGCTGCCCGTGTGCCGTCCGTCGCGGCTCCACTCGGTCTCGCCGTGCCGCAGCAGCACGAGTCGACCGGCGGGCGGGGACGCGGGGGTGGGGGAGGCCATGCGGCCCAGACTAGTGACGGCCCGGTCTGTCAGGATTGCCCACGGGCCGTGAGCGGCGGCCGCACCGACCACTTGGAGGCTGACCATGACGAGCGATGAGCCCACGGGCGGGACGGGCCCCGGCCACCGCAGTGTCGAGCTGACCCGAATCGGGTTGGGGCGCTACGAGATCCGCAATGCTCGTGGCGGCACGATCACCATCGGCGACGGCTCCTCCGACGACTTCACGCCCGTGGAGCTGCTCCTCGCCGCGCTCGCCGGGTGCAGCTCCGTCGACGTCGACCACATCACCTCACGCCGCGCCGAGCCCGAGTCCTTCCACGTCGTCGCCGAGGGCGAAAAGGTCTCCACCCCCGAGGACGGCAACCACATGAGCGACCTGGCCGTCACCTTCCGACTGGGCTTCCCCGAGGGCGAAGGGGGAGACCGCGCCCGGTCGGCCTTCCCGCGCTCGGTGGCCCAGTCACGCGACCGGCTGTGCACCGTCTCGCGGACGGTGCAGATCGGGGTCCCCGTGGAGATGACGGCCGAGGACGCCTGAGGTCGTATGCCCCGACAGGTCGACGTCGCCGTCCTCGGTGGTGGTCAGGCGGGTCTGGCGACCTCCTACCATTTGCGCCGCGTCGGCATCGACCACGTCGTGCTCGATGATCGCGCCCATCCGGGTGGAGCCTGGGCCTCGGCGTGGCCGTCCCTGCGCCTCTTCTCGCCGTCGGCCTACTCCTCCCTTCCCGGCTGGCCCATGCCACCGCACCCCGACACCTTCCCGCCCGTGCAGCACGTGCGGGCGTACCTGCGTGACTACGAGGCGCGCTACGAACTGCCCGTGGAGCGACCGGTGCGTGTCGACGACGTACGGAGCACCCCCGACCGGCTCCTCGTCGAGACCGACCACGGCGAGGTCGCGGCGCGCTACGTCGTGAGTGCCACGGGGACGTGGGCGGCCCCCTTCGTCCCCATGGTCGAGGGGGCCCACACCTTTGCCGGGCGCCAGCTGCACAGCGCGCAGTACCGCGGTCCCGAGGACTTCGCGGGGCAGCGCGTCGCCGTGGTCGGTGGCAGCAACTCCGGGGTGCAGATCACCGCCGACCTCGTCGAGACCGCCGACCGGGTCTCGCTCGTCACGGCACGGCGGCTGCGCTTCCTGCCCGACGACGTCGACGGTCGCCACCTCTTCGACGAGGCGAGCGCCCGGCTGCGCGACCCGCACGCCGCGGAGGCGGCCTTCGTCGGCAACATCGTCGTCCTGCCCCAGGTGCGCCGCGCCCGGGAGCGGGGAGCGCTGCGCGTGCGGGCGATGTTCGACCGGATGGTCCCTGAGGGAGCCGTCATCGGGCGCGACCGGATCGAGGTCGACACGGTGATCTGGTGCACCGGCTTCCGGCCCGCGCTGCGGCATCTGCGCTCGCTGCGGCTGCGCACTTCCGCCGGCATCCCGGAGGTCAGCGGCAACCGCTCCGTGCGCGACCGGCGGGTCTGCTTCGTCGGCTACGGCGACTGGACCGGGCCCGCGTCGGCAACCCTCATCGGGGTCGGACGCACGGCCAAGGCACTGGCGGCCGAGCTCGCCACGGAGCTCGGCGCGCGAGGGTGACTACTGGTCCTGCTTGACCAGGGAGATCTCGAACTCGAGGTCGATCTTCTCGGAGACGAGCACGCCGCCCTTGTCGAGCGGCATGTTCCACTCCAGCCCGTAGTCGCGGCGGTTGACCCGGCGCGAGCCCTCGAAGCCGGCACGGACGGCGCCGAAGGCGTCGACCATGACGCCACCGAGCTCGAGGGGGATGGTGATCTGCTTGGTGACGTCGCGGATCGTCAGGTCGCCGCTCACGATGTAGGCGCGCTCGCGGATCTCCTCGATGTTGGTGCTGACGAAGGTGATGTCGGGGAAGCGCTCGACGTCGAAGAAGTCGGGGCTGCGCAGGTGGTCGTCGCGCTGGCCGTTGCGGGTGTCGACGCTCGCGGCCTTGAGGGTGACCTTGGCGGTCGAGCCGTCGAGGTCGTCGACGTCGACGCGCACGTCGCCGGTCACGTCGTTGAAGGAGCCGCGGACCGTGGAGATCATCGCGTGGCGGGCCGAGAAGCCGATGCGGCTGTGGCCGGGGTCGATGGTCCAGTGACCGTTGAGGTCGAGCTCGTTGTCCGTCATGTGCTCCCCTGGGACGAAGGAAAAGTCGTTGAAGAATGCAGCAACGACCTGTGGCTCGTCCAGTCTCGCAGCAGACGCCCCGGATCCGGGCGAGTCGGGGCCCTCGCGTGGCGTGGTTCGTCACGCCTACGGTGGACCCATGGCCACCTTCGTCGAAGTCCACCCCGACAACCCCCAGCCCCGCACCGTCGGCAAGGTCGTCGAGCGACTGCGTGAGGGCGCGCTCGTCGCCTTCCCCACGGACTCCGGCTATGCCCTCGGCGGCCGCCTCGACGACCAGGCGATCAAGGACCGGATCGGCGAGATCCGCCGCCTCGACGACAAGCACCACTACACGCTGCTGTGCGCCGACTTCGCCCAGCTGGGGCAGCTCGTGCACGTCGACAACGCGATCTTCCGCGCGGTCAAGGCGGCCACGCCCGGGCCCTACACCTTCATCCTGCCGGCGACCAAGGAGGTGCCCCGCCGACTGCTCCACGCGAAGAAGAAGACCGTCGGCGTGCGCATCCCCGACCACCCGCTCTCGCAGGCGCTGCTCGCCGGGCTGGGCGACCCGATGCTCATCTCGACCCTCCTGCTGCCGGCGGAGTCGCGGACCCCGACCTTCGGCTGGGACGTCAAGGAGGAGCTCGACCACCAGGTCGACATCGTCATCGACGCGGGCGAGGTGAGCACCGAGCCGACGACGGTCGTCGACCTGTCGTCGGGCGCTGCCGAGATCGCCCGCTACGGGGCGGGGGACGCCACCCCCTTCGAGTGACGAAGGGGGCGACCACCCGTCAGGAGCCGAGGACCTCGGCCCGGGCGGCGACGAAGGCCGCGACGCAGGCGCGCACGTCGTCCTCGCTGTGGGGAGTGCTCCCCGTGGTCGACGCGGCGCGGCGCGCATACGGTGGGGTCACCATGACGCAGCCACCCCCGCAGATGCCGCCGCCCTACCCCTTCCAGCCCGTGCGCCAGCACGGCACGGCGACCGCCGCCCTGGTCCTCGGGATCCTGGGCATCGTCGTCGTGCCCGGTCTGGGGATCGTCGCCTGGATCCTCGGCCACATGGCCCTCAAGGAGATCGACGCCAACCCGCAGGCGGGCTGGTCCAACCGCGACCACGCCAACATCGGCAAGATCCTCGGCATCGTCGGCACGGCCCTCTTCGCGATGATCTTCCTCTGCGTCGGGGTGTACTTCGTCGGGCTCTTCGCCATCATCGCCGGCTCAGGAGCCTGACCCGCGGCGCGCAGCCCTGTTGCCGGCCGGTCCCTCGGTGCCCGAGGAAGTCTTCGCCGACCTCGGGACGGAGCGGCCCGGGTCGTCCGGACCGACGGGATCAGCGCCGCTCCAGCAGCACGATGACCTCGTGGTGCCGGGTCTGGGGGAACATGTCGAACAGCCGCGCCTCGACCACCCGGTGACCCGGGAGGGCGGCGAGATCGTGCGCCAGGCTGCGGGCGTTGCAGCTGGAGTAGACCACGTGCCGTGGTGCGGCGGCCTCGATCGCGGCGCACAGCTGGGGGCCGATCCCGCGACGGGGCGGGTTGACGACGACGAGCTCGTGGTCGACCTCCGCCAGCACCCGGGCGTCGCCGACCCGGAAGTCGGCGGCGACGCCGAGCTCGGTCGCCGAGCGGCGGGCGCTCGCGACCGCGTCGGGCGCCACCTCGACCCCCTCGACACGGCGTGCGTCCGCCCCCTTCGCCATCGCGGCGTTGAGGGCGAAGCCGCCGACCCCGCAGTAGAGGTCGAGGACGCTGCGTGGCGCGATCTCGTCGACCCACGCCCGGGCCTGGCGGTACAGCCCGGCGGCGACCACGGTGTTGGTCTGGAAGAAGCTGCGCGGCCGCAGGTGGAAGACGATGTCGTCCAACCGCATCGGCAGGGTCTCCTTCTCGGTGAGGACGATCTCCTGCTCGCCCTCGAGCACCGCCTTGTGCTCCGGCTGGAGGTTGACCGAGACGACCCGCAGGCCCGGTGCCGCCGCGCGCAGCGCCTCCAGACCTCGCCGGATCCGGCCGATCTGCCCGGGTGAGCGCAGCACAAAGCGCGCCATGAGCTCGCCGTCGGGCGAGCCGGTCACGATGAGGTGCTTCAGCTCGCCCTGGCGACCCGGCACGTCGAAGGGGGTCAGGCCCAGCTCGGCGACGGCGGGCACGAGCCGGTCCAGTGCAGCCGCGAGGTGCGGCTCGTAGAGCCCGCACTCGGGCAGGGAGACGCCCCGCTGGGCGGCATCGAGGATGCCGAAGGTCGGTGCGTCGCGGGTCCCGGCGACGACGAGCTTCGCCTTGTTGCGGAAGGCCGACTCCGGCCCGACGAAGGGGGCCCGCCACACGTCCGGGGGGACGGCGTCCGCGAGGAGCTCGCGCATCTCGCGCTCGAGGTCGACGACCTGCCGCTCGTAAGGGAGGCCCATGAGGGTGCACGAGCGGCACTCACCGGCCTCGTGGTGTGAGCAGCGCATGGGGTTCACCTAACCATCCGGCATCGTCAGGTCTCTCATCCGGCACCGACGGCGGATGGTTAGTACGGTCGAAGGGCAATACACCTGAATGTCTCGACAAACTGGGAGGACATCATGGATTCCGGCTTCTTCGACGGGGTCGATTGGCCAGGGCTGCTCGGCAAGGCGCTGGCCGCCGTGGCGATCCTCGTCATCACATGGCTCGTCGCGATGATCGTCAAGTCGCTCTTCACCAAGCTCTCCAGCAAGATCCCGGCGCTGCAGCGGGCGGGTGCCGACGGCGCCTCCGTCGGCACGACCCTCGGCTCCATCGGGTCGCTCGTCGTGTGGATGCTCGGCCTCGTCGCCATCCTGCAGGTCCTCGGTCTGAGCCAGGTGCTCACGCCGATCCAGGGCATGGCCGACGGGGTCCTGGGTTTCCTGCCCAACCTCATCGGTGCCGGCGTCGTCTTCTTCGTCGGTGCGTTGCTGGCCAAGGTCGTGCGTCAGCTGGTGCAGACCGCGCTCTCCGCGCTGCCCTTCGACCGCTGGCTGAAGAAGGCCGGTTCGACGACGAGCTCGCTCCCCGGCGCGCCGCAGGTCTCGCCGGCCGGTCCGCCGCCCCCGCCGCCGGGGCAGCCGGCTCCGCCGCAGCAGCAGACCCAGCAGTTCCAGCAGTCCGGTGGGCAGGGGCCCGCGGCGTCGATCCCGCGCACCCTGGCCACGGTCGTCTACGCGCTGATCATGATCGTCGTGACCATCGCCTCGCTGCAGATCCTGGGTATCGAGTCGATCTCCCGTCCGGCCGAGCAGATGCTCCAGTCGATCTTCGACGCCGTCCCCGTGATCATCGCCGCCGGCATCATGCTGGCCCTGGGCATCTTCATCGCCCGCTTCGCCGGTGACATCGTCGAGCAGGTCCTCGACGGCGTCGGCCTCGACCGCCAGATCGCCGAGCTCGACGTCCTGCCGGCCGAGACCAAGGTCGTGCCGGTCGTCGCCAAGATCGTCCAGATCGCGATCGTGCTGTTCTTCGCGGTCATGGCGGCCCAGCTGCTCGACTTCCCGCAGATCACTGCCTTCCTCAGCGAGGTCCTCGGCCTCGGTGGCAAGGTGATCTTCGGTGCGGCGATCATCGCGGCCGGGTTCTTCGTCGCCAACCTCCTGGCGAAGCTGCTCACCGGCGTCGGCGCGACGATCGTCAAGTACGCGACGATCGTGCTCTTCGTCGCGATGGGCCTGAAGTACATGGGCATCGCCGACTCGATCATCGAGCTCGGCTTCGGTGCGCTGGTCGTCGGTGGCGCCGCGGCCGCGGCCCTGGCCTTCGGCCTCGGTGGTCGCGACGCGGCGGCCCGCACGCTCGACAAGCTCTCGGCCAAGGCCGAGGCGCAGTCGGGCCCCACCTCGTCGGGTGACCAGCAGGTCTGACCTCCCGACCCATGACGAAGGCGGTGCCCTGAGGAGGCGCGCCAGCGCCGTCTCGAAGGGGTGGTACCCCGGTGACCGGGGTGCCACCCTTCGTCGTCGGTCAGTCCTGCAGGAGATGGCGCGCCTGCTCGCGCATCTCGACCTTGCGCACCTTGCCGGTCACGGTCATGGGGAAGGCATCGGTGACGTGCACGTAGCGCGGGATCTTGTAGTGCGCGAGCTTGCCGTTGGCGAACTCGCGCACCTCGTCGGCCGTGAGGGACTCGGCACCCTCCCTGAGCACGACCCAGGCCATGAGCTCCTCGCCGTAGCGCTCGTCGGGCACGCCGATGACCTGCACGTCGGCGATGGAAGGGTGCGTGTAGAGGAACTCCTCGACCTCGCGGGGGTAGACGTTCTCGCCGCCGCGGATGACGAGGTCCTTGATCCGCCCGACGATCTCGATGTAGCCGTGCTCGTCCATCGTCGCGAGGTCGCCGGTGTGCATCCACCGGGCGGCGTCGATGGCCTCGGCGGTCTTGTCCGGCTGCTCCCAGTAGCCGAGCATGACGCTGTAGCCGCGGGTGCACAGCTCGCCGGTCTCGCCGCGCGGGAGGGTCACGCCGGTCACCGGGTCAACCACCTTGGACTCGATGTGCGGCATGGACCGACCCACCGTCTCGGTGCGGCGGGCCAGGTCGTCGTCGACGCGGGTCATCGTCGAGACCGGGGAGGTCTCGGTCATGCCGTAGCTGATCGCCACCTCGGCCATGTTCATCTCGGCCACGACCCGCTTCATCACCTCGACGGGGCAGGTCGACCCGGCCATGATCCCGGTGCGCAGGCTCGACAGGTCGTAGTCGGCGAAGTCCACGAGCCCGAGCTCGGCGATGAACATCGTGGGGACGCCGTAGAGGGAGGTGCACCGCTCATCGATGACGGCCTGGAGCGTGGCCGCCGGCTCGAAGGACGGCGCGGGGATGACCATGCAGGCGCCGTGCGAAGTCGCCGCGAGGTTGCCCATGACCATGCCGAAGCAGTGGTAGAAGGGCACCGGGATGCAGATCCGGTCGGCCTCGGTGTAGCGGATCAGCTCGCCGACGAAGTAGCCGTTGTTGAGGATGCTGTGGTGGCTGAGCGTCGCGCCCTTGGGGAAGCCGGTCGTGCCCGAGGTGTACTGGATGTTGATCGGGTCGTCGGGGGTGAGGGTCGCGCCACGCTCGGTGATGGCCTCGTCGGGGACCTCGGCCCCGCTGGCCACGAGCTCCTCCCACGACGGGTCGCCGATGTAGACCACGTCGCGCAGGTCGGGCAGCTCGCCGCGCACCTCCTCGACCATGGCGCGGTAGTCGGAGGTCTTGTGCTGCTGGGCGCTCACGAGCATCCGCAGGCCGGACTGCCGCGCCACGTAGGTCAGCTCGTGGGCCCGGTAGGCAGGGTTGATGTTGACGAGGATCGCGCCGACGCGCGCCGTGGCGTACTGGAGCAGTGTCCACTCGGCGCAGTTGGGCGCCCAGATCCCGATCCGGTCGCCGGCGGAGACGCCCTGCGCCAGCAGGCCCTTGGCGAGGGCGTCGACGTCGGCGAGCAGCTTCCGGTAGGTCCAGCGCCGCTCGCTCGGGACGTCCACGAGGGCCTCGCGGTCACCGTGCCGCGCCACGGTCCTGGCGAGGTTGTCGCCGATCGTGTCCCCGAGCAGGGGCGTGTCCGAGGTGCCGGACGAGTACGAAGGGAGTGCGGGCTGGGTCATGCGTCGAACCTCCTGCGGTCGCGTCGTTGCGATACCGGAGCAGCCTGCCACGACCGGGCCTGCGATGCTGTCGACGTGACGAGCCACGACCTGACCATCCGACCCGCGACCGACGACGACTGGGAGCAGATCTTCCCCTTCTGGTCGCGCATCGTGGCCGAGGGCAGGACCTACGCCTACCCGCTCGACCTGTCGTCGGACGGGGCGCGCGGCCTGTGGATGGAGCCGGCCCCCGGCCGCACGGTCGTCGCAGAGGTCGGTGGCCGTGTGGCCGGCTCGGCCAAGATGGGTCCCAACCGCCCGGGTCGCGGGTCGCACATCGCGACCGGGTCCTTCATGGTCGACCCGGATGTCGGCGTCAGGGGCGTGGGCCGGGCCCTCGGCGAGCACGTCATCGGGTGGGCCCGCGACGAGGGCTACGCCGGGATCCAGTTCAACGCCGTCGTGGAGACCAATGAGCGCGCGGTGGGGCTGTGGCGCTCCCTGGGCTTCGACGTCATCGGTACCGTGCCGGGGGCCTTCGACCACCCGGAGCACGGTCCCGTCGGACTGCACGTGATGTTCCTCGACCTGCGGTAGGACGCCCTCCCCGGTCCCTGAGGAGGTCGCGCAGCGACCGTCTCGAAGGGCCCCTCAGTCGGCGCCGCCGACGAGCACCGCCTCGCCCTCGGCGTCGCTGTGCGTGGCCGGGGCCTCCTCGCCCCGCAGGAAGCGCGAGCCGTAGGTGAAGATCGCGACGCCCACGAGCACGGCGACGGTGCCCATCCAGAAGGGGGCGCTGAGGCTGACCTCCTCGCCCAGCCGGCCGGCCGCCCACGGGGCCACGGCACCTCCGGAGAAGCGGACGAAGGAGTAGGCCGACGAGGCGACCGGGCGCTCGACCGGCGCCGAGCCCATGACGGCCTCGGTGATGAGGGTGTTGTTGACCCCGAGGAAGGCGCCGGCGAGGACGACCCCGACGACGAGCGCGGCCCTGGAGTCGTTGAGGAGCGCCATCATCGCCAGGTCGAGGGCGAAGAGCGTCAGGGCCCCGGTGATGGAGGGGATCGTGCCGAAGCGCCGCTGGAGCCACGGGGCGGTCTTGACCGACGTGATCGCGAGCAGCAGCCCCCAGCCGAAGAAGACCCAGCCGACCTGCGAGGCGCTCATGTCGAGCGGGAAGGGGGTGAAGGCCAGCAGGGTGAAGAAGCCCATGTTGTAGAAGAGCGCGGTGAGCGCCACGGTGAGCAGGCCCGGGTGGCGCAGGGCCTTGAGTGGTGCCGCGAGCGAGGTCTTGGCGCCGGACGGGGGAGTGGCCGGCAGGAGGACGGACGTGACGACCACGGCGACGACCATGAGGACCGCGACGCCGAAGAAGGGCGCCCGCCACGAGATCGAGCCGAGCTGGCCGCCGACGATCGGGCCGACGGCGATGCCCAGGCCGAGCGCGGCCTCGAAGAAGATCACCGCCTGGCCGACGCTGCCGGCCGAGGCGACGACGATCGTCGACAGCGCGGTCGCGACGAAGAGCGCATTGCCCAGACCCCAGCCGGCACGGAAGCCGACGATGGCGCCGATGCTGTCGGACATGCCGGCGAGCGCGGAGAAGACGATGATGAGCGCCAGCCCGGTGATGAGGGTGCGCTTGGCGCCGATGCGCGAGGAGATGAAGCCGGCGACGAGCATCGCGACGCCCATGATCGCCATGTAGCTCGTGAAGAGCAGCGAGGTCTCGCTGGGCGATGCGCCCAGCTCGTCGGCGATCGGCTTGAGGATCGGGTCGACGAGGCCGATGCCCATGAACGCGATGACGCACGCGAAGGCGACGGCCCACACGGCGCGTGGCTGCCGCCACATCGACGGGGTGGTCTCGGCGGGTGCTGCTGGGGTTGTCACTGCTGACCTTCCTGCTGGGACGAGCTGGCCTCCATGACCTCGCGCAGCACCGTGACGGCGGTCGCGAGGTCCTCGGGGGTCAGGGTGGGGTGCTCCCGGATGACCCGGGAAACGGTGGCGGCGCTGCGCTCGCGGACGACGGCGAGCGCGCGGCGTCCGGGGGCGGTGAGGGTGACCCTCGTGGCGCGGGCATCGGCCGGGTCGGGCTCCTTGGTCACCCAGCCCCGCTCGACGAGTGTCGCGACGGCTCCGGACATCGTCGGCTGCGAGGTGCGGTCGAGCTCAGCCAGTCGTCCGATGCCGGTGGGCCCGTGCTCGTCGACGAGCGAGAGCACCCGGATCCCGGCGGGCGGGGTGTGGTGGATGTGCTGGCGGGAGGCGCGGACGAGACGGGCGGCGTAGGTGACGAGGTCGCTCGCGGTCTGGTCGATGGAGTCGTCGGGCACGTCCCGTCACGTTACATAGGGATCCTATGTAACGCAATCGGGCAGACGAGAGGGCCGCGACACCGGGTGGTGTCGCGGCCCTCTCGTGGCGAGCGGGTCCGTCTAGACCTGGTCGGCGAGGACCCCCGCGGCGGACCAACGCTCGAGGTGGTCGAGCACGTCGTGGCAGACCTCCTCGCGGTCGTAGGCGAAGACGTCGTAGCCACCACCGGTCGGCAGGGCGACTTCGAGACGCGCCGTGCGGTCGTCGGCCTCGATCATCCGAGCGCCGTAGCTGGGCGCCGCCACCTGGCGCACCTGCACGGACCAGACGAAGGGAGCGGCCCCCTCGCCGACGACGAGCCGGGCGGACCCCGGCCGGTCGGGGCCACCGTCGTGCACCTCGACGGTGGCGGTCCTCCCTTCGTCGGTCATCGCGTCGGCGACCTCCTGCAGGGCCGGGACGACGACGCTCGCCAGGCGCTGGTTGGCGCGCTTGAGGCTCACGGTGCCGAAGGTGTTGGCGACCCGGCGACGCCACGACCCCTGGTGCGCCCCCTCGCGACCGACGAGGTGCGAGGCGAGCGAGAGGCGGGCGGCCGTCGTCTGGGTGCGCTCGGCCTCGAGCGCCCGGTGCAGGCCGATCATCACCAGGACCATGACGATCGCGAAGGGCAGTCCCATGACGATCGTCGCGTACTGCAGCGCCACGATGCCGCCGACGACGAGCATGGCGATCGTCAGCACGCCAGTGGTACCGGCCCACAGGATCCGCAGCCACGGGCGGGCGTCGGTCTCGCTGTCCGGCAGCTCCGAACTGAGGTTGGCCATGACGAGGGCGCCGGAGTCGGCGGAGGTGACGTAGAAGAGCAGCCCGACGAAGGTCGACAGACCGACGAGGAAGAGCGCCCCGGGGTACTGCTGGAGGAGGGCGTAGAAGCCCTGCTCCGGCTGGTTCACCGCCATCTCGCCGAAGGCCGCGTCGCCGTCGGCGATCTGCTTGACCGCGCTGTTGCCGAAGATCGAGACCCACATGACGATGTAGCTGAAGGGGATCGTCAGCGTGCCGAGCATGAACTGCCCGATCGTGCGGCCCTTGGAGATGCGCGCGAGGAACATCCCGACGAAGGAGGCCCAGGCGATCCACCAGGCCCAGAAGAAGAGGGTCCACAGCGACATCCACTCGGTCGGGTGGTCGTAGGCCATCGTGTCCAGGGTCATCCCGGGGAACATCGAGACGAAGTCGCCGACGTTCATCGTGATGGCGCGCAGCAGGAAGGCGGTCTCGCCGGTGACGAGGATCCACAGCGCGAGCAGGATCGCGAGCAGGACGTTGAGCTGGCTGAGCAGCCGGATGCCGCGGTCGACGCCGGTGGTCGCCGACACGGTCGCGGTGACGACGGCGAGGCCGACGAGACCGATCTGGGCGGGGATGCCCTGCGGCACGTCGAACATCACGCCGAGGCCGACGTTGAGCATGACGACGCCGATGCCGAGCGAGGTCGCGACGCCGAAGATCGTCCCGAGCACGGTCGCGATGTCGACGGCGTCGCCGATGGGTCCGCGCACCCGCTTGCCGACGAGGGGGTAGAGCGCAGAGCGCACGGCGAGGGGCAGCTTCTTGCGGTGGGCGAAGTAGCCCAGCGCCACACCCATGAGCGCGTACATGCCCCAGCCGGTGATGCCGTAGTGGAAGAGCGTCCACACCGTGGCCTCGCGGGCCGCGTCGACGGTCTCGCCCTGACCCTGCGGGGGAGCGAGGTACTGGCTCGCGGGCTCGGCCACGGCGAAGAACATCACGTCGGTGCCGATGCCGGCCGCGAAGAGCATCGAGGCCCACGCGAAGGTCGAGTACTCGGGACGGTCGTCGTCGTCGCCCAGTCGGATCCGGCGGTAGCGCATGCCGACGTAGACGACGAAGACGAGGATCGCGGTGGCCAGCAGGATGTAGAACCAGCCGAACCAGTTGGAGATCCATCCCACGACGCTGCCGAGGGTGGCCTCGGCGTTGCTCGGGGCGATGAGGGCCCAGGCGGCGACGACGACCGTCGCGACGACGGAGACGACGAGGACCGACTTCTTGGCTTGGGGTTGCGTCACCCGGTCCCGTGTCAGCTCGGGGTCGATGACCGTGCTCATCGGGCCTCCCCCTTCGGCTGGGCATCACGCACTGCCGCCAGGGCGCTGGGGATCTTGGTGCGCGCATCCCAGGCGTCGTTGCGCGGGTCGCCCTGCGGGTAGAGGGGCATGCCCTGCTTGGCGCGGTAGACCGGCGGGTGCTCCGCCGCGAGTGGCGTGTTGCCGGCGATGAGGTCGGCCGCCTTTTCCGCGACCATCATCACGGGGGCGTAGATGTTGCCGTTGGTGATGGTCGGGAAGACGGAGGCGTCGACGACGCGCAGCCCCTGCGTCCCGTGAACCCGCATCGAGCCGGGGTCGACGACCGCCATCTCGTCGGTGCCCATCTTGGCCGAGCACGACGGGTGCAGCGCCGTCTCGGCGTCCTTGGCGACCCAGTCGATGATCTCCTGGTCGGTCTGCACGTCGGGCCCGGGCGAGATCTCGCCACCGTCGAAGGGGGCGAAGGCCGGCTGCGAGAGGATGTGCCGCGCGGCGCGCACGACCTCGACCCACTCGCGGCGGTCACGCTCGGTCGACAGGTAGTTGAAGAGGATGGCCGGCTTGGTCCGCGGGTCGGCGTTCTTGATGTGGACGTGGCCGCGCACGTCGGAGTTCATCGGCCCGATGTGCACCTGGTAGCCGTGCTTGCCCTCGGCAGCCGTGCCGTCGTAGCGCACGGCGATCGGCAGGAAGTGGAACATGAGGTTGGGGTAGGCGACCTCGTCGTTGGTGCGGATGAAGCCGCCGCCCTCGAAGTGGTTGGAGGCGCCGACGCCGCGGTTGAGGAAGAGCCACTCGGCGCCGATGTAGGGCGCCTTCCACTTCTTCAGCCACGGCGAGATGGACACCGGCTGCAAGCTCGTGTGCTGCAGGTAGACCTCGAGGTGGTCCTGCAGGTTCTCGCCGACGCCGGGCAGCTCGACGCGGGTCTGCACACCCGCGGCGCCGAGCACGTCGGGGTTGCCGACACCGGAGAGCTGGAGCAGCTGCGGTGAGTTGAAGGCGCCACCGCAAAGGATGACCTCGCCGGCGTCGACCGAGTGCCGGCTGCGGCCGCCGCGCACGAAGTCCACGCCGGTGACGCGGGTGCCCTGCCAGCGCAACCCGGTGACCATGGCCAGCGTCGTGACGTCGAGGTTCTTGCGATCACGGACCGGCCGCAGGTAGGAGCGTGACGCCGACATCCGGCTGCCCTTGTAGACATTGCGGTCGAAGGGGGCGAAGCCCTCCTGGCGGTAGCCGTTGACGTCGTCGGTCCGGGCGAAGCCGGCCTGGGTCGTCGCCTCGAAGAAGGCCTGGAAGAGGGGCGAGTCCGCCGGTCCGCGCTCGAGCTTGAGCGGGCCGGCTCCGCCGCGCCACGCGTCGGCGCCGGCGATCGTCGTCTCCATGCGCTTGAAGTAGGGCAGGCAGTGGGCGTAGTCCCACGCCTCCATCCCGTCGAAGGAGGCCCAGGTGTCGAAGTCACCGGGGTTGCCGCGCTGGAAGATCATGCCGTTGATGCTCGAGCTGCCGCCGAGCACCTTGCCGCGGGCGTGCGGGACCCGGCGGCCGCCCATGTGCGGCTCGGGCTCGGTCTCGTAGGCCCAGTCGTAGAGCGGGTTGCCCGAGGGGAACATCAGCGCGGCGGGCATGTGGATCAGCGGGTCGGCGAGGAAGTCTGCGCGGCCGGCCTCGAGGACGAGGACGCTCGTCCCCTCGTCGGCGCTCAGGCGGTTGGCGAGGGCGGATCCGGCGGACCCACCTCCGACGATGACGTAGTCGTAGCGATCTCTCATGCGTCCTCTCCCTCGGTCGTGGCGTCGTCGAACCACCCGGCGCGCGCCGGGCGGGTGTTGTGCCAGATGTGCTTGGTCTCCTGGTACTCGTGCAGGCCGGCCAGGCCGAGCTCGCGCCCGATGCCGGACTGCTTCATGCCGCCCCACTCCGCCGCTGGGACGTAGGGGTGGAAGTCGTTGATCCAGATGGTCCCGTGGCGCAGTCGGCGGGCGACGCGCTCGGCGCGCCCGGCGTCCTGGGTCCACACCGCGCCGGCCAGGCCGTAGATCGTGTCGTTGGCGATCGCGACCGCGGCGTCCTCCGCCGCCTGGCGGGTCTCGCCGGAGAAGGTCTCGACGGTGAGGACCGGCCCGAAGGACTCGTCCTGGACGCACGTCATCTCGCTCGTGCAGCCGTCGAGGATCGTCGGCGGGTAGTAGCTGCCACCCGCGAGGTCGCCACCGGGGCGCTCGCCGCCGCAGCGCAGAACCGCGCCCTCGGCCAGACCCGCGGCGACGTAGGCCTCGACCTTGTTCCGGTGGGCGTCGCTGATGAGCGGGCCGGTCTCGGCGCGCTCGTCGAAGGGGCCGCCGAGGCGGATCGCCTGAGCGCGGCGGACGAGTTCGTCGACGACCTCGTCGTGCACCGACTCCTCGACGACAAGGCGCGAGCCCGCGGAGCAGACCTGGCCGGAGTCGAGGAAGATCGCGGTGAGCGCGTTGTCGATCGCGGCGTCGAGGTCGGCGTCGGCGAAGATGACGTTGGGGTTCTTGCCGCCGAGCTCGAGGGCGATCTTCTTCACCGTCGGGGCGGCCGCGGCCATGATCGTGCGGCCGGTGTGCAGGCCGCCGGTGAAGGAGACGAGGTCGACCTCGGGGGCCTCGGTCATCGCGGCGCCCACGGTGGCGCCGGGCCCGAGCACGAGGTTGGCGACGCCGTCGGGCAGACCGAGCTCGGCGAGGGTGCGCACGAGCCAGATCGAGGTCTGGGGCGTCAGCTCGCTCGGCTTGAGGACGAAGGTGTTGCCCGCGGCCAGAGCCGGAGCGACCTTCCACGCCGTCTGCAGCAGCGGGAAGTTCCACGGGGTGATGAGGGAGCAGACACCGACGGGCTCGCTCACGACCCTTGAGGAGACGTCGGGCATGCCGGGGTCGACGACCCGGCCGGCCTCGGCCTGGGCCAGGCCGGCGAAGTGCCGGAAGACCGCGACGATGTCCTGCATGTCGATCCGGGTCTCGACCATGCGCTTGCCGGTGTCGAGGGCCTCGAGGCGGGCGACCTCCTCGAGCTCGCTCTCGAGTCGGTCGGCGAGGCGGTGCAGGAGGGCGGCGCGCTCGGGCGCCGGCGTGCTCGGCCAAGGGCCGGAGTCAAAGGCCTCCCGGGCGGCGCGGACGGCCTCGAGGGCGTCGGCGGCACCCCCTTCGTCGACCGTCGCGACGACGGATCCGTCGGCGGGGCAGGTGATCTCACGGGTCTCTCCGGACGCGGCGGTCCGCCAGTGCCCGTTGATGTGCAAGGTCGTCATCGGTGGCTCCCTGTCGGTGGCGTGGGTCGGCACCGACCGTAACGTACGTTTCAGTTCCATGTGAAACGCGCGTTACGTTTAGGCTGGCGGCATGGCCACCACGGAGCGCCGTCGTCCGGCGCGGGAGCGGCTGCTCACCGCAGCCGACGAGTTGATGTTCGTCGAGGGCGTCGTGCTGACGCCCGTCGACGTCATCCTGCGTCGCGCCGGTGCCTCTCCCGCCACGCTCTACGCCAACTTCGGCAACAAGGACGGGCTCATCGCCGCGGCCCTCGAGCGTCGGCTGGGGGAGTGGACCGAGGTCTGGGACGCCGCGGTCGCCGACGCCGAGACGCCGACCGACCGGCTGCTCGCGATCTTCCCGGCGCTGCGGACCTACCAGCGCGAACGCCTCGACGAGCGGTGGTGCGCCTTCAGTGGGACGGCCGCCGCGACGGGTAACCCGGCGCCGGCGGTGGCCGAGATGCTCACGGCCGAGGACACCCTCCTCCACGAGCGGATCGAGTCGCTCGCCGCCCAGGTGGTGCCGGGGGAGCGCGGGGTGCGGCTGGCCGACGAGGTCGTCGTCGCCTACCTCGGGGCCATCACCGGCATGCTCCGCGGCGACCAGGAGCGGGCCATCGCCGCCGGCGAGCGCACCGCCGCCCACCTCGTCGAGGTCGCCCTCGCCGAGGTCTGACGCTCAGGAGTGGGGGTCGTTGCTCCCGTGTGCGGCACGAGGGGTCCAGCGAGGACGGCCCGGACATGCTGCCCACCTCATCATGGGCGGCGCCACACGCTGACATGGGACTCGCTGTCGGGGCCGAAGGGGGTCCCGCTCCAGTCCTCGTGGCGGCTCTCGAGCTCGAGCCCAGCGAGGCGGGCCATGAGGTCGAGCTCGCTGGGCCAGACGTAGCGGTAGTTGTGGGTGCCCCGGCGGTAGCCGCCGTCGGGCCGCTGGGTCAGGTGGTGCGAGGTTGCCTGCTGGGTCACCGGGTCGAAGGTGTCGAACCCGACGTGGCCGTCGGACACGTCGAAGGGGACCGCCACCTGGCCCGGGACGAGCCGACGCAGGGGAGGGACGCCGACCTCCACGACGAACCGGCCTCCGGGGGAGAGGTGACGTGCGGCGTTGCGGAAGCACTCGACCTGCTCGTCCTGCGTCCGCAGGTTGCCGATGGTGTTGAAGACGAGGAAGACCAGGGTGAACTCCCCGTCGGCGCGCACCGTCGCCATGTCACCGACGACCACCGTCAGGTCCTCCGCAGAGACCTTCGTCCGCAGCACGTCGACCATCGGGGCGGACAGCTCGATCCCGGTGACCGGGACCCCCTTCGCCAGCAGCGGGACCGCGACACGACCGGTGCCGATCGCGAGCTCGAGCACGGGCCCTCCACCCGCGAGTGCGGCGAGCGCGTCCACCACGGGATCCAGCACCGCCGGCGCGGACATGCCGGTACCCGCCGGGTCGTCGTAGCGCTGCGCCTGCTCGGCGGTCCACACGTCGCTGCTCGTCATCGCACCAGCACAGCAGGGCGAGGTCGCGGGCCGCCACCGGATTTCGACGACGTCGTCGCGGCGATCTGGTTGGATCACAGGTGGCCCACCCACCCCCTTCGTCTGGAGCTCGCATGCCGCACGCCGCCGACAGCCACGACCTCATCCGGGTGCAGGGAGCGAGGGAGAACAACCTCAAGGACGTGAGCGTCGACCTGCCCAAGCGGCGGCTGACGGTCTTCACCGGGGTCTCGGGCTCGGGCAAGAGCTCGCTCGTCTTCGGGACGATCGCCTCCGAGTCGCGACGGCTCATCGACGAGACCTACAGCGCCTTCCTCCAGGGCTTCATGCCCTCGTTGGCGCGGCCCGACGTCGACCACCTCGAGGGGCTGACGACGGCGATCATCGTCGACCAGGAGCGCATGGGGGCCAACCCGCGCTCGACCGTCGGCACGGCGACCGACGCCAACGCCATGCTCCGCATCTTGTACTCACGCCTCGGCCAGCCGCACGTCGGCCCGCCGACGGCCTTCTCCTTCAACGTCCCCACGCGCAAGGCGAGCGGGTCGATGACGACCGACAAGGGGACCCGCACCGAGCGCAAGACGGTCAAGCAGCAGGTGTACCTCGGCGGCATGTGCCCGCGCTGCGAGGGCATGGGCCAGGTGAGCGACATCGACCTCACCGCCCTCTACGACGACACCAAGACGCTCGAGGACGGGGCCCTCACCGTCCCCGGCTACTCGATGGACGGCTGGTACGGCCGACTCTTCGCCGGCATGGGCCTGCCGATGGACAAGCCCATCAAGGACTTCACCAAGAAGCAGCTCGAGACGATGCTGTGGAGCGAGCCGACGAAGATCAAGGTCGAGGGCGTCAACCTCACCTTCGAGGGGATCATCCCCAAGATCCAGAAGTCGATGCTCTCCAAGGATCCGGAGGCGATGCAGCCGCACGTGCGCCGGTTCGTCGAGCGGGCCGTGACCTTCCAGACCTGCCCGGAGTGCGAGGGCACCCGCCTCACCCCGGAGGCCCGTGCGTCGAAGATCAAGGGCAAGAGCATCGCCGACCTGTGCTCGATGCAGATCAACGACCTGGCGGCCTGGGTGCGCGAGCTCGACGAGCCCGGCTTCGAGCCGCTGCTCGCCGGGCTGCAGCACCTGCTCGACTCCTTCACCGAGATCGGTCTGGGCTACCTCTCCCTCGACCGCCCCGCGGGCACCCTGTCGGGGGGAGAGGCGCAGCGGGCGAAGATGATCCGTCACCTCGGGTCCTCGCTCACCGACGTCACCTATGTCTTCGACGAGCCGACGATCGGGCTCCACCCGCACGACATCGACCGGATGAACGATCTGCTCCTGCGCCTGCGCGACAAGGGCAACACCGTGCTTGTCGTCGAGCACAAGCCGGAGACGATCGCCATCGCCGACCATGCCGTCGACCTCGGCCCCATGGCGGGGTCGAAGGGGGGAGAGATCGTCTTCGAGGGGAGCGTCGAGGAGCTGCGGGCCAGCGACACCCTCACCGGGCGCCACCTCGACCACCGGGTCTCGCTCAAGGACGAGGTCCGCTCCGCCACAGGGGCGCTCGAGATCCGGGGTGCCAGCACGCACAACCTTCGGGACGTCGACGTCGACATCCCGACCGGGGTCCTCGTCGCGGTGACGGGCGTCGCCGGGTCGGGCAAGAGCTCGCTGATCCACTCGGGCCTCGACCACCGCGACGAGGTCGTCGTCGTCGACCAGTCGGCGATCAAGGGCTCGCGCAGGAGCAACCCCGCGACCTACACCGGGCTGCTCGAGCCGGTGCGCAAGGCCTTCGCCAAGGCCAACGGCGTCAAGCCGGCGCTCTTCAGCTCCAACTCCGAGGGCGCCTGCCCGACGTGCAACGGCGCAGGCGTGATCTTCACCGAGCTCGGGGTCATGGCCACGGTCGAGTCGCCGTGCGAGGACTGCGAGGGGCGCCGCTTCCAGGAGGCGGTGCTCGAGTACGAGCTCGCCGGCAAGAACATCGCCGACGTCCTCGAGATGTCGATGAGCGAGGCCGAGGCCTTCTTCGCCAAGGAGGGCCCGGCCTCCCTGCCCGCCGCACACAAGATCCTCACCCGTCTCGTCGACGTGGGCCTGGGCTACCTCACCCTCGGCCAGCCGCTGACGGCGCTGTCCGGTGGTGAGCGGCAGCGGCTCAAGCTCGCCGTGCACATGGGGGACAAGGGCGAGGTCTACGTCCTCGACGAGCCGACGACCGGCCTCCACCTCGCCGACGTCGACAACCTGCTCGCCCTGCTCGACCGCCTCGTCGACTCCGGCAAGTCGGCCATCGTCATCGAGCACCACCAGGCCGTCATGGCCCACGCCGACTGGATCATCGACCTCGGGCCCGGTGCCGGTCACGACGGTGGCCGGGTCGTCTTCGAGGGCACACCTGCCGATCTCGTGGCGAAGGGGGAGACCCTCACCGCAACGCACCTTGCGGCCTACGTGGGTCACGAGAGTTAGGACGCCTCCCTCGCGCGGCCGCCGCGCGGTGTCCCTGAGCGTCGGCGAGTGGGCCCAGGACGACGTCGAGGACGCCGACATCGAGGTCATCAAGAACTCCGGCACGACGTACAACTACGAGGACAAGACCTTCGCTACGGGGTGAAGTTCTGTGAGGCCTTCGACGCCGACGTCGCCATGCTGGCGACGATCGCCCTGGCCGTCGAGGAGGTCACCCCCGACCTCGCCAAGGCAGCCGCCAAGGCGAAGTGGTCGGGCGTCACGCTCCGCCCCGACACCGACGGGCTCAGCGCCGGCCGAGCCGCCGGTGGCCCTGCTGATGCTTGCGCAGCCGACGCTGGGTCCGCTCGCCCTGCCGGACGACGAAGGGGGTCAGGGCCAGCCCGAGCGCCGGGAAGAGGTCGCCGAACCGGACCACGGCCCCTCGCCACCCGGGCAGGGCGGTCACGAGCCGCGGCTCGTCGAGGACCTTGCCCACCGCGGTCACCACCTCGTGGGGCTGGAGGAGCTTGCCGGAGAAGGAGAGCGCGGCACCGGGGTCGTCGAGCCGGTCGTGGAGCATCGGGGTCCAGATGCCGTCGGGGCAGATGCACGAGATGTGCACGTCCTTGACCTTCGCTGCGCGCAGGTCGGCCATGGTGCTCAGGCTGAACCCCATGACCGCGTGCTTCGAGGCGGCGTAGACCCCCTCGCCGGGCACCGCGGTCAGGCCGGCGAGCGAGGCGATGTTGATGACCTGTCCGCCACCGCTGGCCCGCATCGACTCGATGGCGGCCAGGGTGCCGTTCATCGTCCCGATCGCGTTGACCTCGAGCATCAGACGGCGCTGCCGTGCGTCGTGCTCCCACGCGGGCCCGGTGAAGAGCACGCCGGCATTGTTGACCCAGACGTCCAGGCGACCGGCGATGGCGATGATCCGGTCGCGCGCGGCCCGCACGGCCGCGTCGTCACGCACGTCGAGGGTGAGGGCCGTGGCCCGCTCGCCGAGCTCGCTCGCTGCCTGCTGCGCTGCAGCGTCGTCGACGTCGGTGACGAGCACGTGGTGGCCGCGCTCGACGAGCATGGTGGCGATCTGGCGGCCGAGACCGCGCCCGGCCCCGGTGACCACCGCCCCGGCCGGCCAGCGATGGCCCGTGGCGGGGGCGGTGTCGACGGGCTGGGTGTCGCTCGCGCGGGGGCTCTTGCGGTGGTTGGCAGGGGTCACAGCGGCAGTCTCCCGCACCGGGGCCACCGGTGCGGGAGATCAGCCGCGACGCTCAGACGTCGACCCTCTCGTGGTCGTCGTCGCGGAGGTCCGCTTGCGTGGCGTCCGTCCGGTCGAGCGAGCGCATCCGCCACAGCGAGGCGACCACGGCCACGACCATCGACACGAGGATGACCACGAGCGAGTGCCAGGTCTCGATGTGCGGCACCCACGTGATCGGCTCGCCGCCGTTGATCCAGCTCACCTCGTTGGCCTCCATGGCGTGCAGGACGAGCTTGACGCCGATGAACCCGAGGATCGCGGCGATGCCGTAGTGGAGGTAGACGAGGCGCTCGAGCAGCCCGCCGAGGAGGAAGTACAGCTGGCGCAGACCCATGAGCGCGAAGATGTTGCACGCGAAGACCAGGAAGGGGTCGGTGGTCACCGAGAAGATCGCCGGGATCGAGTCGATGGCGAAGACGAGGTCGGCGGTGCCCAGCGCAAGGATCACCAGGACGAAGGGGGTGAAGAAGCGCACCCCGTCCTTGCGCACGACGGCCTTGGACCCGTGCCACTCGTCGGTGAAGTTCAGGCGGCGCTTGAGGGTGCGGATGACGAGGTTGTCGGGGGCGCCCCCTTCGTCGTCGTGGCCGAAGGCCTGCTTCCAGGCGACGTACACGAGGTAGGCGCCGAAGAGGTAGAAGACCCAGGCGAAGGACTCGATGACCTGCACGCCGACGAGGATGAAGATGCCCCGCAGGACGATGGCGATGAGGATGCCGATCATCAGCACCCGCTGCTGGAGCGCGTGCGGCACCGCGAAGCTGCCCAGCAGGATGATGAAGACGAAGAGGTTGTCGATCGAGAGCGAGTACTCCAGCAGCCAACCGGTGAGGAACTCGCCGGAGCGTTGGGTGTCGCCCATGGCGAAGAGCACGCCGGCGAAGACCAGGGCGAGTGAGACGTAGACGGCGACCCAGGCGCTCGACTCCTTCATCGACGGCACGTGGGGACGCTTGATGACCAGGAGCAGGTCGAGGATCAGGATCGCGCTGAGCACCGTCAGCGAGGCGATCTCGAAGATCTGGTAGGCGGACACGGAAGAACCCTTCGGGGTGGGGGACGGCGGACAACTCCGCGAACGTCTCTCCCGCGCTGTGCGCGCCTCCACGACCGGGAGCCGAGGCCCCGTAGTGACGATCGTGGCGTGTCGGGATACTCCCCTTCGCCGCTTGCAACTTACCTGCGGGGGAGTGCCACGACGAAATCGGGCGTCAGAGGATCGTGCCGTCCGGGTCGTAGGTGGCGCGGACCTGCGTGTGCCGGGTCGCGTTGCCGGAGAGGTACTCCCGCTGGGGCCGGCCGGCCTCGAGATAGCCCAGGTAGCCACCCGAGCTGCGTGCTCCCATGAGGTCGTGGGCGTGGGCGATCCACGAGCGGGCGCGGCTGTAGTGGGTCGACGTGGCGCTCGTGGGCAGGCCGACGTACCACTGGACGCTGGCGGTGTGGTTGCGCCACGGGAAGGGCGTGGCCGTCGCCCACGGGGAGCCCACCGCGCCGTCGAGCGGGTCGAGGATCGCCGAGGCAGCCAGGCCCCGAGAGGCTGCCGATCGCATGGCGGAGACGACGGCCTCGGCTGTGCCGCTCGTCATGACCCGCACGATGTCGGCGCCGGCGACGAAGCGGGTGCGGGGCGTCGTCGACCCGCCGCCGAGGTAGCGGATGGCGTCGAGGTGGGCACGTGACGTCGTGCTCGTGCGGGTGGGGGTGATGCCGATGGCGCGGCGAAGGGAGAGCGCCCGGGAGTCCTGCCGTCCGGCGGGGCAGACGCCGAAGACCCGCACGGACAGCGACGACCCGGCGGTGTCGACGTGTGCATTGGCCCAGGTGTCGCTCGGCTGCTCGGCGACCCACTCCGCCCACCGGCGCACCACGGTGGCGGCCGACGACGCGGGGAAGCTCAGCGAGAAGAAGCCCATCGACGTCGCCGGGATGGTCCGGTAGGTGAAGGACGTGACGAGGGCCGCGCCGGAGCCGCCTCCGCGCAGCGCCCAGTAGAGGTCCGCGTCGTGGGAGGCGTCGACGGTGCGGATCCGACCGCGGCCGTCGACGACGGTGGCACGGACGAGGCGGTCCGCGGTCAGGCCGTAGCGCCGGCTGTCGACGCCGAGTCCGCCGGCCAGGGTGAGCCCGGCGGTGCCGACCGTGGGGCAGGTGCCGGTGGGGATCGAGCGCCCTTGTGCGGCAAGGGCCTCGTGGACGGAGTAGAGGCCGGCGCCCGCCCCGACGGTCGTCTGGGTCCGGCCCGGTGTGAGGTCGACCGACCGGAGGCTGCGGGTGTCGACGACGAGGGCGCCGGTCGTGGCCGATGCACCGACGTAGGAGTGGCCCCCGGAGCGGCCGGTGACCCGCAGCCCGTGGTCACGGGCGAAGCCCACGCAGGTGGCGACGTCGCGGGTGGACAGCACCCGGGCCACGGCGGCTGGACGCCGGTAGTCCCAGTGCGGGTCGAAGAGCGGGGCTCGGCTGCGGTAGGCCGAGGTGCCCGGCAGGGACACGCTCCCGCGCAGGGCGGCAGACAGGTCGGCCCAGTCACCGGGGCTCGGTCCGGCCGACGCTCCCTGAGCGGCGACGAGGGGGAGCGCGGCCCCCGCGCCGAGGACGGTACGGCGTGTGATCTCCATGCCTCGTCAGACGTCTGGGCACGCCAGGTGGTTGTCGTCGTCATCCCTTCGTGACCTGCGCTCGTCCCCACACGACGACGCACGTCGGTGCCCGTCCACAGGTCCGGGTGCGACACCTCGGTCGGCCGCTCGCTGGGCCACGGTGGACGGACACACGACGAGGGGAGTGCCATGAGCGGGTCGACGACCGAGGCGATCGAGGAGACCAACGAGGTCGCGCTGACCGGGCGGCTGAGTGGTGAGGCGAGCATCCGCGAGCTGCCGAGCGGGGACGAGCTGGTGACGTGGCGGGTCGTCGTCGCGCGGGGAGAGGGCGAGCCGGTCGACACGATCGACCTGGCCTGCTGGACCGCCGGCACCCGTCGGGCCGCGCGGCGGCTGGCCGACGGTGATCGCGTCCGGGTCGAAGGGAGCCTGCGGCGCCGCTTCTTCCGGACCCCGGCCGGGGCGGCCAGCCGCTACGAGGTCGAGGTCAGACGGCTCGTCCGGGACCGCCGATGATCGAGGTGTATCCTTGGTGTATGGGGCGCACCAACATCGAGATCGACGACGACCTCATCGCCGAGGCCATGCGTCGCTATGGGCTCGCGACCAAGCGTGAGGCGGTCGACTTCGCCCTGCGTCGTCTCGTGGGGCCGGTCATGACGCGCGAGGAGATGCTCGCGATGGAGGGCAGTGGCTGGGACGGCGACCTCGACCAGGTGAGGTCCGACCCGGTGGAGCCGGTGTGACGCTCGTCGACACCTCCGTGTGGATCGAGTACCTGCGCGGCACCGACTCGCCGTCCACCCGCTATGTGCGAGAGCACCTCGGCGGCGACCTGCACACCACCGAGCCCGTGCTCATGGAGCTGCTCGCGGGGGCTCGCGTCGGGGCGTCGACCGCGCGGCTCGAGCGGTTGCTCCTCAGCCAGAGTTGGGTGCGCCTGGAGCCGCCGCTCGACCATCGAGGTGCGGTTGACGTCTTCCACGCCTGCCGCTCGGACGGGCATCCCGTCCGGTCGCTCAACGATTGCCTCATCGCTGCCGCGGCGCTGCGGGTCGGCCTCCCGGTGGCCCATCGCGACGCCGACTTCGAGCGCATCGCAGCAGTCACCGGCCTCACCGTCGTCGACCTGCGTGGGTGACCGAGAGCTCTGCCTGGGCTCACGCGGCCGGGGAATGGCTTGCGCTCAGCCAGATTTTCACGGCGTGGGGCAGCGGCTCCTCGACCATTGGCAGGCGGACCGCTGCCGACGAGATGATGCCGGCCGCCGTCAACGCGGCCTTGGCCGTCGCCGCGCCCGGCCCCGGTCGCATGAGGCCGAGGGCCAGCGGCATCAGCTCGGCGTTGATCGAGCGCGCCTCGTCGAGTCGTCCTGCCCGGACGGCGTCGATCAGTCGGCCCGTGAGCCGGGGCGCGAGGTTGGCCACGACCGAGACGAGGCCCACCGCACCTGCGGCGAGATGGGGCAGGTTCAGCTCGTCCGACCCGCAGTAGTGGTCGAGTCCGGTCGCTCTGGCGAGGGTCATCGACTCGACGAGATCCCCCTTCGCGTCCTTGATCCCGACGACGGTCGGCAGCTCGGCGAGCCGGGCGAGGGATGCCGGCGTGAGGGCGGTCCCGGTCCGGACCGGCACGTCGTAGAGCAGCACCGGCACGTCGGTGGCCCCGGCGACCGCGGTGCAGTGCTCGACCAGCCCCGCCTGGGAGGGTCTGGAGTAGTAGGGAGTGACGAGCAGCAGCCCGTCGGCTCCGGCCGCGGCCGCCTCGCGTGCGGCCGCGATGCTGTCGGCGGTCACGTTGTTGCCCACCCCGGCGATGACGCGCGCGGCTCCCTTCGTCCTCGAGGCGACCGTCGCGATGAGTGCGGACACCTCCTCGCGCGTCAGCGTGGGCGCCTCTCCCGTCGTGCCGGCGACGACGATGCCGTCGCAGCCGCCGTCGACGAGGTGGTCCACGAGGCGCTCGACGTCGGTCCGGCTGACGCGACCATCCGGCGTCATCGGGGTGACCATGGCGACGAGGTGCTGTCCGAGGGTGGGCTCAGTGCTCATGGCGTCCACCGTGGTGCCCGAGGACACCGCCGGTCCAGCGATGGTTCATTGGCCGGACTCATTAGCATCGCTTCATGATCGATCTCGCGGCCCTGCGCTCCCTGACCAGCATCGCCGGTCGCGGCACCCTCGCCCGCGCGGCCGCCGAGCTCGGCTACACGCCCTCGGCGGTCTCGCAGCAGGTCAAGCGGCTCGAGCGCGAGCTCGGCACGCCGCTGCTGGCCCCGGCGGGGCGGGGCGTGGTCCTCACCCCTGCCGGCCGCGCGCTCGTCGATGCCTCCGGAGACGTCTTTGCGGCGCTCGAGGTGGCCTCGAGCGCCGCGCGATCCGTCGCGGGTGGACGCCCCACCGGTCTGCTGCGCATCGGGGCCTTCTCCACGGCGATCCGCGGGCTCCTCGCCCCGGCGCTCGTCGACCTCGGCCGGCACCACCCGGACCTGCGGGTCGACATCATCGAGCTCGACCCGCTCGAGGCGCTCTCCGCCGTCGACGTGGGGTCCGTCGACCTGGCCTTCGTCCACGACGCCGACGGGGTGCCGACGGCAGCGCCGGCGAGTGTCCGACAGTCCGTCGTGCACACCGATCGCGGCGACCTCGCCGTGCCGGCCGGGCATCCGCTCGCCGAGGCGTCCGCGTCGGTCGAGGAGACGGATCTCGCCGCCCACTCGTGGGTGACGAGTCCTCCCGGGACCGTGTGCCACCAGTGGTTCCGTCGGCTCTTCGCCGCCAGCGGGCGCGAGCCGGACGTGCGGCACGTCGCCGACGACTTCTCGACCCAGCTGGCGCTCGTCGCCTCCAGCAACGTCCTGGCCCTCGTCCCTCGGCTGGCGAGGCCCGAGGTCCCCGACGGCGTCGTCGTCCGCCAGCTGGCCACCGCACCGACCCGAGAGGTGCGCGCGGCGTGGCGGGTCAGCGCCCACGACAGCCCGGCCATCCGGGCCGTGCTGTCGCAGTGGGTGGATCCCGATGGTGGACTGGGGACATGACCACGTCCCGCCTCCTCACCGGGCTCAGCGCCTTCCCACTCACACCCATCGCCGACGACGCCGTCGACGAGCGGGCATTCGCCCGGATCGTCGAGCACCTCGCCACGGCGGGCGTCGACAGCATCACGGCGCTGGGCTCGACCGGCAGCTACGCCTACCTCGACCGTGACGAGCGGCGCCGGGTCGTCGAGCTCGCGGTGGCTTCGGCCGGTGACGTCCCCGTCCTCGCAGGCATCGGTCATGTGCGCACGCGCGAGGTGCTGCGCCACGCCGACGACGCGCAGGCCGCCGGTGCCGCCGCGCTGCTGCTCGCGCCGGTCACCTATCAGGCCCTGACCGACGACGAGGTCCTCACGCTCTTCGCCGACGTCTCGGCGGCCGTCTCGGTGCCCGTCGTCGTCTACGACAACCCCGGCACGACCCACGTGAGCTTCAGCGACGAGCTGCACGCCCGGATCAGCCGGTTGCCGCACGTCGAGGCGATCAAGATCCCGCCCGTCACCGGGGGAGTGGACGTGGTCAGGGCGAGGGTGGGCTCCCTTCGTTCCGCGATCGCGCCCGGGGTGACCATCGGCATCAGTGGCGACGCCGTGGCTGCAGATGCGCTGGTCGCGGGTTGCGACGCCTGGTTCAGCGTCCTCGCTGGCACGCTGCCGGGGCCCTGCCGCGCGATCGTCGATGCGACGTCCGCCGGTGACGCGCAGGAGGCCCAGCGGATCTCGGTGCAGCTTGATCCGCTGTGGCGGCTCTTCGGTGCCCACGGCAGCTATCGGGTCGTCGCCGCGCTCGCCGAGGAGCTCGGGGCCGTGGCCCACCCCTGCCTGCCTCGACCCGTCCTGCCTCTCGACGAAGGGAGTCGCGCCGACGTGCGCGCGGCGCTCGCCACCCTTCGTGAGGAAGGGCTGGTCGAGCAGTGATCCTGCCCCCGGTCCGTGACCCGCGGATGATCACGGTCCGTCGTGGCGGGACCCTCACGGACGACAACCACCAGCTGCTCGCGCGCTGGGCCGCCGACTGCGCCGAGCACGTCCTGCCGCTCTTCGAGGACGTGGCGCCCAAGGACCACCGGCCACGTGAGGCGATCGAGGCAGCCAGGGCCTGGGCGAGGGGCGAGATGCCGATGATGACCGCGCGGGCACTCGGAGGCCATGCCATGGGGGCGGCGCGACCGCTCACGGGGGCCGCGCGTGGCGCCGCCTACGCCGCCGGGCAGGCGGCCTGCGTCGGCCATGTCGCCGAGCACGACCTCGGGGCCGCCGCCTATGCGATCAAGGCGGTCGTGGCCGACGCGCCCCGGGGTGGGGGAGAGGAGACCCGGCTGGCCGAGTGCGCGTGGCAGCGCCAGCGACTCCCCGACGCTGTCCGCGATCTGGTGCTCGAGGACATGGCGCGGCGCAACGACATCTGCTGGTCGGTCTTCGACGTGGACGCTGCCTGACACCCGTGACGCCCCTGCCGTCGGTTGCGCGGTGTCGTGCGTGACGGGCAGGAGGGGCAGCGGTACCGTGGTCGAGGAAGGGATGTGATCCAGATGACACCCGAGATCCACGACCTCGGCTCCGACGTCGAGACGCGTCTGAGCGAGGTGGCCCGCAGCCACGGACGCACGATGGAGGCCGAAGCTGCCGGCATCCTCACGGCCATCAGTCAGGGTCGGACCCACGACCCGGAGGCCGTCATGAACCTCTTCACGGCGGCGCGACGCAAGGTCTCCAAGGAGGCGCTGGCCCCGCCGACGCAGGTCGACTTCACGCCCGACGGCTACTGATTTCCCCGGTGCATTCCTTCGACGACCCGGTCGCCGAAGCAGTTGCCGCTGACGTCACGGGATGGGGGTTCGACTGGCTCGACGGCCGGGCGACCGAGGAGGCCCGACGTAGAATTATGTCAGATTGCTCGAGGCTGCACTCGCCGCGTCGGACTCGGCCCTCGACATCGACACCGGCGGGGAAGAGGTGATCGACGAGGCCGGCGACCTCCTTCGCGCATGGTCCTCACCGAGGCCGGGCCACCCAATGCGCTCCGGGCGCGTGATCGGTTGGGGCCGCGTGGTGCCGTCTCACGTCACCCGGTGCGCGTCCGCAGTGGTCCGAGATCGCCCGCGTCCTGCGGCAGCACGGCTGCTACCTGGCCCAGCGTGGGCCGGAGTCGGCCTTCGAGCTCATCGAGCAGTTCCTCGGACCCTTGTGCGACACGGGAGTTCTTCGACATCGGGGCGATCGTGTGGATCCTGCGCAACTGCGTCTGGTGGGTCCCGGACTTCACGGTCGAGCGCCATGAGGCCACGCTGCGCCGGCTGGATGCTCGGCTATGTCAGGGGCAGACCGTGGTGGCGCACTCGAGCCGGCACCTCGTCGTGGCCCGTCGCCCCTGAGCTACGCCTCGGGAGCATTGCCACCGCCAGATGTGTTGAACGCCGATAATCCACATTATGTCAGCACGGCTAGAAAACTAGCCGTTTAGGCTTGCGGACTGCCCCCCGCTCTTGCACACTCGGTCCATGGGAATCTTCGCGCGAAACCGTCAGCTCGAGCAGGAGCGGGCGCCGGACTACTTGCAGCACGTGCAGGCGACGGCCGCCAGCCTGGAGCGGGCGCAGCACACCCGCGATCAGGCGATCGTCGCTGCCCGCCGACACCACAAGCTCGCCGACGTCTCGACTGCGGCCGGCCTGAGCCTCAGTCGCGTGAAGCAGATCGTCGCGCCCTACGACCGCGCGGGCGCAGGGCCGATGGCCAAGCTGCCCCCGATCACAGAGAACGACCTCAACCTCGAGCGCCGGGACCGGGCTCTCCACGACGCCGGCGGCGCCGCGGGCGTGGAGATCGACGGCGGCCCGGGCAATGACCTGCTCGACAGCGACTCCGACCAGCCGGGCGCGGACAAGCTGGTGGGTGGGCCAGGGAACGACCGGCTGATTGCCGGAGGTGACGGGACCGGAACCCCGAATGTGAGTGGCCCAGACCGGTGTGTCATCACCCGAGCATCGGCGACCTCCTGATCGGTGGCCCGGGAGACGACCGGCTCGAGCCAGGCATGGCCCACAACGAGTCCGATGGCTGGGCGCGCGCCGACACCATCAGTTTCGCCGATGCACCAGCGTCCCCGGGAACCCAGGGCGTCACCGTTGACCTGACCCGCGGCACGGCGACCGGGCACGGCAACGACACCATCTTCCTGGCCGCACCGGGCGTGGAGGACCCTGCTGCTGCCGCGCGGCACGGCGTGGTCCTGGCCGTGGTGGGCACGCGGGGCGACGACACGCTCAAGGATTTCGTCTCGCCGCCCAGCACCGCGAATCACCCGACCTCGAACGTCACCCTTGTCGGGGGGCCCGGCAACGACAGGGTCACCGCCGCCGGTGGCGGAACCACCGTCCAGGAGGGCGTCGCGCCCGGCCGACCCGAATCCCTGGGGTCCGGCACCTACCGGGTCGGGCAGGAGTTCGCCGGCCAGGGTCCCGGGTCGGCCAACGTCTACCGCAGCACCTCACCTGGCACCACCGAGTTCTGGCTGAACGGCGGCGGAGGTCGGGTCATCGGAGGCCTCGGACAGGACGCCGTCCGAGTGCTCGGAGGTACCAGCAAGCACTCCATCTCCTTCGGAGCGGGCAAGGCCTTCCTCCTCGTGCACGGAAAGGCCGTCCACCGACCGGTCACTGCCACCCCGGGTACCGTCCTCGCCTACTCCCGGGACCTCGGCACCTCGAAGTCCGCGGTGAAGGTCAATGCCGCCACCGGCTCGGTGCGCGTTGCTGGAAGGAATCTGGGGACGGTCAGGGGCGTCAGGTCCTGGGACCTGCTGACCCAGGGGGCACTCACCTTCACCGGAACGGCCAGGGCCGACAACCTGTGGGTGATCGCGAAGCGCATCAACGCCCGCCTCCGGGCCGGGAACGACACCATCACTGCCCGGGTCCGCACCCGTACCGGTACCCGCGTGGACGGCGGCAAGGGGCGCGACACCGTGCAACTCCGTCACCAACGAGGCGCACAACTGGTGAAGTTCAAGGCCAAGCTGATCAGCATCGAGATCCGCCGCTGACGCCACGGTTCACCGATCCTTCCCCTGACGCAACCTGACGCAACCGATCACCCTCCCGGTTCGTAGTGACCATGAACGCGGTGCTGGGACCGCGCCACTGAGCTCATTCCGGGGGAAGCCATGACGATCCGCACACCGCACCGCACCGCCCGCCAGCACGCACGCGCCCGCATCGCTGCCGTCACCGGACTGGGGTTGGTGATCCCGGTGCTGGCACCCGCACTGGCACCCGCACTGGCACCCGCACTGGTCCTGGCCGTCACCGCTCCCGCCGCGCAGTCGGCCACCCCGACCTGCCACGGCAAGCCCGCCACCATCGTCGGCACCGCCAAGGACGACGTCATCACCGGCACAGCCGGTGATGACGTCATCGTGGCCGGCTACGGCTCCGACATCGTCAAGGGTCTTGACGGGAACGACACCATCTGCGGTGGCCTGGGGGACGACGGGCGGAGCTCTGATGATGGCTGGAACGACGACCTCGACGGTGGGCCCGGCGACGATCTGCTCGATGGTTCCAGCGGCGCCGACAAGCTGACCGGCGGGGCCGGCAACGACCGTCTGATCGGCGGTTGGGACGGCACCGGTAGTGAATTCTGCTCCGATGGCCTCTGCGAGGAGAGCTCGGCCGGCGACCTGCTGATCGGCGGACCCGGCAATGACCGTCTGGAACCCGGGCAGGACAGTGAGGGCATCGGCGGCATCGAACGCATGGACACCATCAGTTTCGCCGATGCCCCGGCCACGCCCGGTTCTCCCGGTGTCACGGTCAATCTGGCAGCCGGCACGGCCACGGGTCACGGCAATGACGTCCTTCATTTCGCCGAAGGCGACGGAGGTGGGGACGAGACGGTGGTGGAGGTCGCAGTTCTCGGGAGTCGGGGCGACGACACGATCAGCGATTTGCCGAGGGGATACGAGGTCAGTCTCAACGGGGGCCCCGGCAACGACACCATCACCGCGCATGATTCCAGCACGACCATCGTCGAGGGCGTCGATCCCGGCCGCTCACTGCCTCTGGGCCGAGGGACCTATCGGATCGGCCAGGAGTTCGCCGGCCAGGACCCAGGTCGATCCAACCGCTACCGGCGGACCGCGACCGAGAACGGGCGTGGCGACAATCTCGGTGGGTTCATCCTCAATGGCGGCGGTGGGACCGTGACTGCTGGACCGGGCTGGGACAACCTCAGGATCGCTGGGAACAGCACGCACCGGATCAACCTGGGCGCTGGCAGGGGTGACGTGGAGGTGCAGGGGAAGGCAACCCACGGCCCAATCACCGCCAGCACCGGAGCGGACGTCCGCTACTTCCGCGACCTCGGCTCCTCGCGGTCCGCGGTCAAGATCAACGCCAGCAAGGGAACCGTCGCCGTCAGCGGCACGAACGGATTCAAGAACCTGGGCACCGTCAGGCGGGTCACCGACTGGACCCTGCGCACCCGCGGCGCCCTCACCTTCACCGGCACCTCCAGGGCCGACCAACTCACCGCCCGCGCCCAGCTCCTCACCGCCCGCCTCTACGAGGGCAACGACAAGGTCACCGCGGTGATGCTCGCCAAGAAGGGCACCAGCATCAACGGCGGCAAGGGCCGCGACACCGCCCGCCTGCGCCTGCAGAAGGGCAAGAAGCAGGTCAAGTTCAAGGCCACGCTGATCAGCGTCGAGATCCGCCGCTGAGTGACCTTGTCACCTGTGTCAGCCCGGTCAGCCCAGCTCAGCCCCGGCTCATTCGGGCACGCGGCGGTAGGCGCCGTCGCTGGCCGCGGTGGCCATCGAGGCGTAGGCCCGCAGTGCCGCCGAAACCACCCGGTCCCGGTTGAGGGGCGTGTAGGGCTTGTCCCGCTTCTCCTGGGAGATGCGACGCTCGTCCAGCACGTCGTTGGCCACGTCCAGGTTGATGCGGCGGTTCGGGATGTCGATGGTGATCGGGTCACCGTCCTCGACCAGTGCGATCAGACCGCCGCCGGCCGCCTCGGGCGAGATGTGCCCGATGCTCAGACCCGAGGTCCCACCGGAGAACCGGCCATCAGTGATCAGGGCGCACTTCTGTCCCAGCCCGCGGCCCTTGAGAAAGGCGGTCGGGTAGAGCATCTCCTGCATGCCGGGGCCACCCTTCGGGCCCTCGTAGCGGATCACCACGACGTTGCCGGCCTCCACCTGGCCACCCAGAATCCCCTCGACAGCGGCGTCCTGGGACTCGAAGACCTTGGCGGTGCCGGTGAAGTTCCAGACTGCCTCGGGGACGCCTGCGGTCTTCACCACGCAGCCGTCGGCGGCCAGGTTGCCCTTCAGGATCGCCAGGCCGCCGTCCACGGTGTAGGCGTGCTCGACGTCGCGGATGCAGCCCTCGGCCGCGTCGGTGTCCAGGCTGCCCCACTCGTTGGAGGTGGAGAAGGCCTCGGTGGTGCGGACCCCGCCCGGAGCTGCCTTGAAGAGGTCGAGCGCCTGGGCCGAGGGGTTCTCGGCACGGATGTCCCAGTTGGCCAACCACTCGGTGACCGAGGCGGAGTGGATCGAGGCCACGTCGGTGTTCAGCAGCCCGCCGCGGTTCAGCTCGCCCAACAGGGCAGGAATTCCGCCGGCCCGGTGCACGTCCTCCATGTGGTACTTCGGGGAGTTCGGCGCGACCTTCGACAGGCACGGCACCCGACGCGAGATCTCGTCGATGTCATCGACCGAGAAGTCCAGCTCGGCCTCACGGGCCGCCGCCAGCAGGTGCAGCACGGTGTTGGTGGAGCCGCCCATCGCGACGTCCAGGGCGACCGCGTTCTCGAAGGCAGCGCGGTTGGCGATGTTGCGCGGCAGCACCGACTCGTCGTCGTTCTCGTAGTACCGCTTGGCGAGTTCGACGACGACCCGACCGGCCTCCTCGAAGAGCGCGCGGCGCTTGGCGTGGGTGGCCAGGGTGGAGCCGTTGCCGGGCAGCGCCAGGCCCATCGCCTCGGTGAGGCAGTTCATCGAGTTGGCGGTGAACATGCCCGAGCAGGAACCACAGGTGGGGCAGGCGGAGCGCTCGATGACGTCCAACTGCTCGTCGGTGACCGTGTCATTGGCCGCGGCGACCATGGCGTCGACCAGGTCGAGCTTGGAGTGCACGATGCCCTCGATGGCGGTGGTCTTGCCGGCCTCCATCGGGCCGCCGGAGACGAAGACCACCGGGATGTTGAGGCGCAGCGCGGCCAGCAGCATGCCGGGGGTGATCTTGTCGCAGTTGGAGATGCAGACGATGGCGTCGGCACAGTGCGCCTGCACCATGTACTCCACGGCGTCGGCGATCAGTTCACGGCTGGGCAGCGAGTAGAGCATGCCGCCGTGGCCCATCGCGATCCCGTCGTCGACGGCGATGGTGTTGAACTCCTTGGCCACCCCGCCGGCCGCCTTGATCTCCTCGGCCACGATCTTGCCCAGGTCCCGCAGGTGTACGTGACCGGGGACGAACTCGGTGAACGAGTTGGCGATGGCGATGATCGGCTTGCCGAAGTCGGAGTCGGTCATTCCGGTGGCGCGCCACAGCGCGCGGGCACCGGCCATGTTCCGACCCGAGGTGGAGGTGGCAGAACGGAGTTGGGGCATGGCCCCAGCCTAGGTGGGCCCTCTGCTCACTCCTCGGGGCGGGTCACTCCTGGGCTCCGCCCCCGGGACGTCATACCTTTCGTGGCCTGGTGGCCACGAAAGGTATGACGTCCCGCGGCGTCAGCCGAGCAGCGGACTCAGCCGGCTCACTCCTCGGGCACGGCGGCCAGGTCCGCCAACCAGGCGTCGGGGCGGGCATCGGAGGGCATCCGCCAGTCGCCGCGTGGACTCATCGTGCCGCCGGAGCTCACCTTCGGCCCGTTCGGCAGTGCGGACCGCTTGAACTGGTTGGCGAAGAAGCGCTTGATGAAGACCCCCAGCCAGTGCTTGATCTCGGCCCGGGAGTAGGCGACCCGGCTCTCGGTGGGGAACCCGGGCGGCCACTCCCCCGCCGCGGCATCACGCCAGGCGTGTGAGGCCAGGAAGGCGATCTTCTGCGGCCGCACCCCGTGCCGGACCAGGTGGAAGAGGGTGAAGTCCTGCAGGTTGTAGGGGCCGACGGTGTCCTGAGTGGCCTGCGGCTTGACGCCTTCGGTGTCCGGGATCAACTCAGGGGTGATCTCCTGGGCCAGGATCTCGCGCAGCAGCCCGTTGACCTCGGCCTCGGGATCGGCGTCGAGTTCACCGTGGTCGGCCACCCACCGGATCAGGTGCTGGACCAGGGTCTTGGGCACACCGGCATTGACGCCGTAGTGCGACATCTGGTCGCCCACCCCGTAGGTGCACCAGCCCAGGGCGAGCTCGGAGAGGTCACCGGTACCGACCACGATCCCGCCGCGCTGGTTGGCCAGCCGGAACAGGTAGTCGTAGCGCAGCCCGGCCTGGACGTTCTCGAAGGTCACGTCGTAGACCGGCTCGCCGTCACCGAACGGGTGCCCCATGTCCTTGAGCATCTGGGTGGCGGTGGGCCGGATGTCGAGCTCGGCGAAGGTCACGCCCAGCAACTGCGAGAGTCGGGTGGCGTAGCCCTTCGACGTCTCCCCGGTGGCGAAGCCCGGCATGGTGAAGGCCAACACGTCCGAACGCGGCCGACCGAGCCGATCCATCGCCTTGCAGGCCACGATCAGGGCGTGCGTGGAGTCGAGCCCGCCGCTGACCCCGATCACCGCCTTGGGGGTGCCGATGGCCCGCAACCGCTGCTCCAGGCCAGCGACCTGGATGTGGTAGGCCTCGTAGCAGTCCTGGGCCAGCCGGGCCGGGTCATCGGGCACGAACGGGAACCGGTCCACCTTGCGGAGCAACCCCAGGTCATCGGTGGGCGGCTCGAGTTCGAAGGAGATCTCGGTGAACTCACCGTCCCCGATCTCCAGGGCACGGGCGTTGTCGTCGAAGCTGCCCTGACGCAACCGCTCCTGGGTGATCCGGCCCAGGTCCACGTCGGCCACCGTCAGGGTGGGGCGTTCACCGTGCGGAGCGGCGAACCGTTCTCCCTCGGCAAGCAGGGTGCCCAGTTCGTAGATCATCGTCTGGCCGTCCCAGGCCAGGTCGGTGGTCGACTCCCCCTGCCCGGCGGCCGCGTAGACGTAGCCGGCCAGGCAGCGGGCGCTGGCCGAGGCGACCAGCTGACGCCGGTCCTCGGCCCGGCCGATGGTGATCGGCGATCCGGACAGGTTCACCAGCAGCGTGGCTCCGGCCAGCGAGGCCCGCGCCGAGGGCGGCACCGGCACCCACATGTCCTCGCAGATCTCCACGTGCAGGGCCAGGTCGGGCAGGTCGGTGGCGCGGAAGATCAGGTCGGGACCGAACGGCACCTCGATCTCGTCGGCCAACTCATCCTCGAAGTCGTCCTCGAATCCGTCGGGCCCGGCGCTCGCCTGGTCCTGCTGGGCGCGGCGCAGCCCGGGCAGGGTCAGGTACTCCCCCTCCAGGCCGACCCCCGAAGCGAAGTGACGCTTCTCGTAGAACTCCCGGTAGTTCGGCAGGTAGGTCTTGGGCGCGACGCCCAGCACCTCACCGTCCTTGACCACCACCGCGCAGTTGAAGAGTCGGTTCCGGTGTCGGATCGGGGCACCGAAGACCAGGACGGGGGTGAGCCCTTCGGAGTCGGCCGCGATCCGTCGGATCTGGGCATGCACCGTCTCCAACAACGCGTCCTGCAACAGCAGGTCGTCGATCGCGTAGCCGGTCAGCGCGAGCTCCGGGAAGACCGCGACCGCCACCCCGCGGGCGTGGGCCTGCCGGGCAGCGGCGACGATCCTGCTGGCGTTGGTCACCGGGTCGGCGATCGCCACCGGAAGGGTGACGGCAGCAACCCGGGCGAAGCCATGGGCGTAGAGCGAGTCGAAAGCAGTGTTCTCGGCCACGCACCGAGCCTAGTGGGCGCCGACCTCGCTGCGGGCACCGGACGCGCGGCTGCTGCTGGCCCGCTTCATGGCCCAGAGCAACCCGAAGGCGAAGCCCGCCGCCACCGCCTCAAGGATGATCAGCGCGATCGCGAACCCTCCGGGGTTGCCGTCCACGACCAGGCTCCACAGTCGGCCCGCCAACAGCCCGCCGCAGACCAGGCCCAGCATCCACAGTGCCACCGGCTTGAGCGAGTCGCGGAAGAGCCCGGCAATGCTGATCGCGGAGAAGGCCACGTGCATGCCGCCGTAGTTGGCGATGAACTCGTTCTGCGAGTGCGCGTTCAGCTCCAGCCAGCCCGCGTTGTGGGCGGCATTCGGGTTGAAGATCGCATTCACCGCGATGTAGCCGAAGAGCAGCGCCGAGATCACCAGCACCACCGTCACGGTGAGCCGACCCAGCGGGCCCAGGTCGCGGACCGATCCTCCGCCGACCGGGATTTCAGGCGACGACATCCACGTCCTCCTTCTTCCACGACGCCTGCTTGCGCATCTCGGGGGTGACCTTGATGGTGCCGACGTGCACCGGCGCTCCCTCCTCGGGGGTCCAGCCGGGCGGACCGAAGACATAGCCGAGCTTCTCGCGCAGTGTGCCCGCCTGCTTCACGTCGCGGGCGATGGCGACGTACTCGTGGGTCTGCAGCTTCACCATGTTGTAGGTGTTCACCGGCTTGGTGAGCCCGTACAGCGGCCGGTTGATCTCCTCCTGGAAGGAGCCGAACATGCGGTCCCAGATGATGAAGATGCCCGCGTAGTTGCGGTCCAGGTAGAGCGCATCGCTCCCGTGGTGGACCCGGTGGTGGCTCGGGGTGTTCATGATGAACTCGACCGGCCGCCACATCTTGTGGACTCGCTCGGTGTGCACCACGAACTGGAAGACCAGGTTGACGCCGTAGGCGGTGAAGATCATTGCCGGGTGGAATCCGAGGAACGCCAGCCCCAGCCACAGCAGGTAGTGCAGCGAACCGTTCCACTTCTGGCGCAGCGCAGTGGAGAAGTTGAAGTACTCACTCGAGTGGTGCACCTGGTGGGTGGCCCACACCAGACGCACCCGGTGGCTGATCCGGTGGGCCCAGTAGTAGACGAAGTCGACGACCACGATGGCCACCACCCAGCCCCACCAACTGTTCGCCGGGATCTGCCAGGGCGAGATGGCGTAGAGAGCGATGTAGGCGCCGAAGAAGACCAGCTTCAACAGACCCGAGAAGAGGAGGGACACGAGTCCCATCGACATCGAGGTGACGGCGTCCTTGCGGAAGTAGGAGCCGATCGCGTGCTGCGACTCCCCCGAAGGCAGCTTCTTGCTGGCCTCGGACTCGGGCTCCTTCTCCTCCAACAACCACGAGGCGAGCGCCTCGAGAGTGATCAGGGCGAAGAAGAACGGAATGGCCAGGACTGTCGGTTGCTTCACCCCGTCAGGCAGGGAGTTCCAGAAATCAGCGAGCATGGGAAGAACTCTATGTGACCACATGGTCACATGCAAGCGGATTCGTGGGCTTGCTCACATTTCTTCACCCACGACGAGTGGGGCACCCGTCCTGCGGATGCCCCACTCGTACGTCGGTACGTCGGTGCGGCGCTCAGCGCCGCTTGACCTGCACCACCTGCTTGACAGAGCTGGACGTCACGCTGGCCGAGCCGAGCCAGCGGACGGTGAGGGTGGCCTTGCCCGTGGCCTTGGCGGGAACCTTCACAACGACCGTTCCGGCGCCGCCCTTCACCCGCACCTGCTGGATCCGGCCCCAGGCATTCACCCGGACCGTGCCGGCGACCGGCACCCCGGCCACACTCGGCGTCACCTTGATCCGCAGCGTGACCTTCTTGCCCGGGCGGGCGGTGCGTGGAGCGCTCACCCGGACCCGGGACCCCGCCTTCCGCACCTGGACCGAGGTGGCGGCGTGCACCTCACCGGCGCCGGGAGCTGCCAGCACCAGGGAGACGCGGTGGGTGCCCACCGGCAGGCTCCTGGCCGGGACCTTCACGCTCGCCCGACCCGCTGTCACCGGTGCGCTGTACACCTTCCCGGCCACCTGGGCCCGCACGGTGCCGGCGTCGGCTCCGGCCACCCGGACCGGGACCGAGGTGGCTCGACCGAACTCGACCTTCACCGCAGTCGCGCTCAATCGCGGCGCCACCACCGGCGCGGACGCCACGGTGACGGGCACGTCGACCACGCGCTGCCACGGTGTCGACTGGACCAGGGCCACGGTGGCCCGACCCGGTGCCACGTCGCCCGGCACCGTGAAGGTGACCTGCTGACCGGCGGCGGTGCGCTTCACCGTGGGCTCCCCCAACACCCGGGCGCCGATCTGGACCCGGTCGAAGGTGGGAGCCGTGCCCACGTTGCCGCTGAGCAGCACGGTGGCCTCAGCCCCGGCCACCACCGGAGCGGTGACCTCGGCCTTCGGGAGCCGCTGGACGGTGTACTCCACCGAGGCCAGCGAGGTGTTCTCGAACTGGTCGACCACGTGGAAGGAGCCGCGGTGGCCGTTCTCGTAGTGCTCGGGGGCCGAGCCGCCGTCCAGGTGGATCTCCCCCCGGTCGCCGGTGTCCATGAAGCCGTTGAGCTCCACCCCGGTGGCCGAGCCGGACCGGATCGCGACCAGGAACTTGGGTTCCAGGCCGGTGGCCCGCAGCTCGAACTTCTGCTCCGACCCCACCGAGAGAACGGTGCCGGGCAGGCCCAGGCTGTTGGCCGGGAAGATCTGCACGGTGCCGGCCGCGTGGGCGGGGGCGGCCAGCAGGGCGATCGAGGCGGTACCGGTGGCGAGGGCCGCAGCGGCTCCCAGCAACCGGGAACGCATTGCTCGACAACGTCGCGGGCTCATCGGGTGACCTTCACGTCAGCGGTGGCCTTGCCACCCGAGACGGTGGCCGAGCCGGCCCAGGTCGCGGTCACCTTGACGGTGCCGGGCTTCTGGTTCTTCTTCACCGTCAGCTTCACCACGGCCACGCCCTTCTTCACCACTGCGCTCTTCTTGGTGGCCCCCACCTGGATGGTGACCTTCCCGTTGACCGCGGCGGCGGCCAGGCCGGGCGCGGTGACCCGAACGGTGGCGGTGACGGCCTTGCCCCGCTTCACCTTCTTGGTCGCGGTGACCTTGACGCTGCCCTTGGCCTTGGCCACGGTGACCCGCAGGGTCCCGTTGCTGTTGGTGAACCCTTCGGCACCGGTGAAGGCCAGCGCGACGGTGCGGGTGCCGGGCTGCAGGCTGGCCGCCGGCAGCACGATCCTGGCCGAGCCGTTGCTGACCGGAGCGGTGATCGTCCGGGAGCCGACCACGGCCCGCAGGGTGCCGTTCGCCTGGGGTGCGACCCGCACGGTGACGGTCGCCGCCTTGCCGTAGACCACCGAGGTGGCTGGGGCACTGAGGGAGGTGACCGCCGGAGCGGCCTTCTCCACCTCGAGGACGAACTTCTCCTGCGACCCGAGCACCCGGTCGGACTGGACCACGAAGTCGAAACGTCCCTCGGCGGTCGGGGTGCCGCTCAGGGACCCGTCGGCGCTCAGGGTGACACCGGCCGGCAGCTCACCGGAGACCAGGCTGTAGCGGGCAGCCGGTGCCCGGTCGCCGGCCCGCGACGTGGGAGCGACCGATGCCTTCAGCTCCGCACCGGCGGTGGCCAGCGGCAGTTCCTCGGTGGTGAACCGGGGCCGGTCGGCCATCAGGAAGACCGACCCCTTGTTGGTACCGCCCAGCACGGTGCCGGCGCTGGGGTCGGCGGCCACCCGGATCACGTAGGTGAGCGGGTCGGGCCCCTCCAGGGCGGTGCCGCGGTTGTTCGGGTTGGCGGTGTCGACGGCCCACACCTTGTTGAGCTTGGTGTCGGCCACCAGCAGCTTGCCGGTGCTCGGGTCCACGGTGATGCCGTTGGGTGCCGAGCCCGAGTTGAGGGTGCTGGTCACGACATTGCCGCCCGGAGAGGTGGGCGTACGAGTGGGGTCGATCTGCCACACCGAGGTGTCCTTGGTCGAGGAGAACCACACCTTGTTGGCCTCCTCGTCGATGGTCAACCCCGAGACGTAGACGTCACGGCTGCTCATCACCAGGCTGGCGGCGTTGTTCGCCCGCAGGTCGAACTTGCGCAGGTAGGTGGTCGGGTTGTCGGTCATCAGGCTGGTGTCCACCACGTAGAGCAGCCCGCGGCGCTGGTCGATCGCCAGGTCCGAGGGGGTCGCGTCGGCGTTGATGGCCAACGTGCTGGGGGTGGCGCCGAGCGCGCCGTCGTAGACATGCAGCTTGCCGCCGTAGAAGTCGGCCACGTAGACGGTGTGGCTCTGCTCGTCGACCGCCAGGGCCCGCAGCGAGCCGGTGTTGACGTTGCCGGGCACCTCCACCGTGGTGACCTTGTTCCGGTCGGCGCCGGTGCCGCGGGTGTCGACCACCGCCACCTTCTTGCCACCCGAGACGTAGAGCTTGCCGGTGGTGGAGTCCACCGCGATGCCGGTGGCGTAGTCGGGCAGACCGGTGATGGTCTCGACCGGCTCACCGGTGGTGGTGTCGTAGACGTCCACCAGACCGTCGCGGTACTGCAGCACGTAGCCCCGGTGTGCGGTCGCATCCACCACGGTCTTGCCCGAGGAGGCGTTGACCGCATTGACCAGGTCGTAGCCGTAGGGTGCGCCCGGCTTGCGCACCGAGGGGGTCACCCTCACGGTGAATCGCTTGGTGGCGGCCGCGGCACCGGTGGTCTGCACCGTGAAGGAGTGCGACGCGGCGTTCTGCGGGGTGCCGGTGATGGTGCCGTCCGCGGCCAGGACCAGGCCGCTGGGCAGGCGACCCCGGCTGGCAGCAGGCCCGCGACGCTCGCCGGATCTTCACCGAGGCCCGTCGCACCGGCACCGCGTGGGTGACCGGCACCGAGGCGCACCCGTGGAGTGGTGCTCTGCCCAAGCGGCTCCACCATGAGGCCCGGGGTGCTGGGTACCGGCTGTGGCTCCCTCCAGGTGGTGAGGGCACCTGGATCGCGATCAACGAGCGATACGTGAGGCGGTGGCAGGCCTCCTGGCAGCCGGTGATCCCGGGGCGGCGTGGCCTGAATCCCCGCGGCATCGTCCGTGCCTCCTTCAGCATCCCCGGCGCCGGTCGCATCACCGTGCTGGCCAGCCACTACCTGCCCCGCAGGATGCACGACGCCCGGGCCGCGAACCGGCGCCTCACCCGGGCCCTGGCCACCGACGCCCGACGGTTCGCCAAGGGCACCCGGCTCGTGTTCTTCGGCGGTGACGTCAACACCCGCTCGCACAGCCCCTTCCCGAAGACGGCGCTCCAGCCCTGCTGGGCCCGGCCACCTGGCGTCGACGTCATCGCCAACTGGCGCCACGACACCCGCGTCCGCCTCCGCAGCGCCCGGGTACTGCCCCTGCGGCTGCACTCCGACCACCGCGCCATCACCGCCACCTACTCGATCCGCACCATCCGCACAACGAAGGGACGACCCCGATGAAGATCCTCCGCCGCTTCCTCGCCCGCGACGCTGTCCGCCGGGCCATCCGCACCTGGCTCATCACCACCCTCGGCCTCCTGGTCCCCGGCCTGCTGGGCTGGCTCCACGCCCTCACCGCCTGGGCCGACGGCCAGGGCTCCACCCCTTTCCCCGATGCGCACGGGCTTGCCTACCTGGCGGTGTCGGCCAGCGTGGCCGGGGTCGTGGCCGTGCTCAACCTGCTGTGGAATGCCGTTGAGGACCGGGCAGGTCGAGGCCTGCTCCGGGACGTGCACCCTCCCAAGGGCGAATGACCCTTCTCGCGCATTGTTCTGCCCCTCACCCGTCCGGGTGAGGGGCAGAACGCGTCACTGCTCGCCGCGCTCATTCGCGCAGCGCCAGGCCTCGCCTCGGCACGACCTCTCAGTCGCCGGCGTAGGTGACGCGCACGCCAGGGACGGTCTGCATCACCAGCCAAGCGATGGAACGCCAGTACCCGTCGGGCATGGTCGGGTTTCCGATTGGCAGGGTCAGGGTCGCCTTGGTGGAGTCCTTCAACTGCCGGGTGAGCTCGCCAACAGTGGATGTCTGCTGGTCCCACAGAAGCATCATGGCGACGGTGACGCCTGCAGGAACTGGGTAGTTGTTCTTACCCTTCACACGCTCCCAGTTCTCGATGGTCTGCGAGGAGACGTTGTGAAATCGGGCCATCTCGGCGCGCGAGAAACCCAACTGTTCGCGCATGGTGCGGAACTCGGCGGCGGTCATCGGGGCGTCGGTGGCGATGGGGGTCATACCTGCAAGGATCGGGGGGGCCTGGTCTACGGGGTCGGGCATGGGGGTCTCCTCAGCTCTCACGGCATTATGGACCCTCCACACTCCCCCTAGGCCCCCGCCTCGGTGGGGGCCTTCTCTGGCTACCCGAGGTGCTTGCCGGCCGGCGCGACCAGCCACCATCAGCCCAGGTGGAACTGTCCAGCGAAAGTTTGCCGTCAGACTCGCGTCATCCGTCACATTGCTTCCCGTCTCATCAGGGTGAGAGCCGCTCGGGCTTGCTCCGACCCCCGTCAGCAACCGAAACGATGAGGCACAAGATGAGACTCCCAAGATCCCGTAGGCTTCCCAGAGCGCTCGGTGTGTTCGCAGGGGTATCCGCCCTCCTGCTTGCCGGGCTGGCGACCGCAACTCCGGCGCAGGCAGGCGACGTTCCCCCTGCGCCCGTCACCGAGTTCCGTGCACCAGTGTGTGCCGGCACCACCAGCCAGGACCCGAAACAGGTCAACCCTGGAGACCACCACGGCGAGACGGACCTGACCCGAGTTTTCGGTGCACGTCTGGTGTCGTACAACAAGGGCAACGTGGTCCCCCTCTACGACACCTTCGGTGGTGCCGATGGTGCGTACCCCGCCCTCTGTGGCACGTACTACGACCCCGAGACACAAGGCCCCAAGTCCGTGTGGATGTTCTGCACTGACGTTCGGTCGAAGGTGTGCGGCGATCTTGGCCCCGGAGGCACCCTCAGCGAGGGTGCGACCCCGAAGGGCGAGATGAGTGATCTGCCCAAGAACTCGCGCTTGGACAAGACCCAGGAGCGGATCATCGGTTGGCTCCTGCAGAACGGTCACCCCTACGATCGTTCTCCCGGCGAGCCCGCAACAACCCGAGCAGACCAGACCAGTAGCGCAAATCGGTTCGCACTGCAGAACCTCATCTGGTGCGTGTCCGACCCGGACCTCACGAACGCGACCTTCCAGGCCATGTGTTCTAGGAACCTCCCGCAGACCGAGATGGACCGGATCCTGTCCATGACGGCAGAGACCGCGGTGGTGAACCTCTTGCTGACTTCTTCCGGTGATGTCGTCGTGGGCACCCCGCGCGAGATCACCCTGAACACCAATGTCTACAACCAGCCCATCACCCTGAACGCCACCGGTACCGCTGCAGGGTCGTTGACAGTCTGCGGTGGACCGGCCGCCCTGAACGGCAACCAGCTCACCGTCAGCGGGACGGACCCGACCCAGAACACGACGGTGAAGCTGTGCCTCACGCCGTCCAAGGCTGGCTCCTATGGCTTGGAGGCCACCGCAGCAGCAGTTTCGTCCGACCATCTGCAGTGGGCCCAGAGCGGGTCGGACTGCCAGGTCTTCGCACGGTTCCGCCACGACGCCGGGGCGCCGGTCTCCGCGCGTATCGGCTTCACCATCAAGCAGGGCCTCGACAACAGCACCAAGAGCCAGCCGAAACTGACGACGAAGGCGTCCCACAAGGTCGCTCGTCCTGGCGCCAAACTGCACGACACCGTGAAGCTCACCGGCTTCAAGGCCGGTCACGGCTCGCGGGGTACCGCCACTCTGTTCGGTCCCCTTACCAAGGTCACCAGCAAGTCCTGCACCCCGGCGAACAAGGTCGCAAGCGTCAGCTTCACCCCTCGCAACGGCAGCGTGCGCACCTCCAAGATCAAGGTCACACGACCCGGGTATTACACGTGGGTGGCATCGACGTCTGCTGACTCGAAGAACAAGGCGGCCAGCCACAAGTGCGGCCTCGCAGTTGAGACCACTCTTGTCCGTAAGAAGCAGTACAACATCTCGAAGGTCGACACCGGCTTCAGCGGAGTTGCCGCGTCCGACCAGACACTGGCACGGATGCGTCCCAACACTGTCTCCATGCCGGCTACCCAGCTCAACGCCACCCTGACTGGCTCGGGTCACCGCAAGGGTCGGATGCTCATCCCCGGCGACGTTCAGACCGTGGGCCAACTCAACGCCTCGGCAGCGATCGGCGACAAGGTCGGAACCACCGTTCTGGCTGGACATGTCTCCGATGCGAAGGATCGTCCCGGGGCCATGTGGAGCCTCAAGAAGGCCCGCAAGGGCCAGGTGATCACCGTTGACGCCAACGGTAAGAAGGTCAAGTACCGCGTGACCAAGGTGGAACGCTTCTCGCGAGCTGGGAAGCTCCCGGCCCGGCTCTTCAACACCGCCGGCCAGCACCGCCTCGTCCTCATCTCCTGCGCCGACAAGGTGACCAAGGACGGTCGTTGGCACTACACCAACAACCTCGTCGTCACCGCCGTGCCGGTGAAGTAGAGGTCGTATACACGCTAGGCCCCCTTCCCCCGAGCGGGAGGGGGGCCTTCGTGCAGTCTGAGGTGTACTCCGTATCACCACGTCAAGGTTCTGCGCACGTTGACGTTGAGCACGTTCGGGTTGACGTGGCTGAGCCACTCCGGCTTGTCGGGGTGGTCGTCCATCCGGATCTTCGACACGAACGTCTCGTAGCCGCCGATGATCACCATGATCAACAGGTTGGCGATCATCACCACGTCCACCATGGCCAGCACCAGCATCATGATCTGGGCTTCGTTCATGGCGTTGAAGTGCGTGACCAGGTGCCACAGTTCCTTGCCGAACTGGGCCACGTAGACACCCTGGGCGATGATCAGGCCCAGATACAGCGGCGCTTGCAGCCAGCGCGAGACGAAGATCGTGTGGCCGAGGATGTCGGCAAAGGTCGAGGTGGGGCTGGTCTGCTGCGGCGAGGTCACGGGAGGGAAATTTACCCTGCCTTGACGGGCATCAGTTCAGGATGCGCATGTTTTCCGGCAGGGCTCCCCCGGCGAGCACCTCAGCAGCCAGATCGGCCAGCGCCGTCAGGGCCACCCGCTGCGGGTTCGGACCGTAGGAGACCCGCGCGACGCCCAGCTCTGCCTGCCGGGCCAGCGGCACCGACCCGGGCACCGCAATGGTGCTGAGCCGCTGCGGACCGTAGGCCTCCACCAGAGTGGCGATCTGCTCCTCCCCCAGCTTGCCGGGCACGAAGACGACCGGTGCCCCGGCCGCCAGGTAGGCCCGGCCCCGTTCCACCGCGTCGTCCAGGATGGCCGAGGGACTCCGGTCACCGGCCCGCAGGAAGGTGTCGGTCCGGGCGTTGAGCACGAAGCTGGGCACTCCGGCCTCCCGGGCCGCGGCCATGATCGCGGCCACCTGCTCGGCTGCCTGGTCGAGCGGCTTCATCTGGTCCTCGATGTTGGCCCCGACGATGCCCAGCTCGATCGCTGCCCGCACGGTGCCAGCCGCGTCGCCGTAGCCGCCCTCCAGGTCGGCAGTGACCGGCAGGTGGGTGGCCGCCACGATCCGACGACACATGTCGAGCATCTCCGCCAGCGGGATCACCTCTCCGTCGGGCCAGCCCAGGGTGGCCGCGATGGAGTGGCTGGCAGTGGCCAGGGCAGCGGTTCCGGGGACCTCGGTGACCACCTTGGCGCTGATCGCGTCCCAGACGTTGACCACCGTGAGCAGCTCGGGTGCCCGGTGCAGGGCCAGGAGGTCGGCCGCGCGCTGTTCGACGGTGCCGAGCGGCTGATCGGTGCTTTCGGGGCTGTTGCTGGGGGTCGTCTCCATACCCCCAGTGGAGCACACCGATACGAATCCGGGCCACCTGCTTACGCGGGAAGGAAACCCGAAAAATCCCTCACTACGAAACCGGGCCAGCCTCTTACGCAACGGGGAAAACGGTTGACCAAGGGGTTACTTGCCGCCGATTCGGAGTGCAGTGTTCTACCCATGAGTCGACGGATCGCGTCGGCGGCAGTGGCGGTGGTCATCACCGGCCTGCTCGCCGGTTTCGCGCCGGCGGCCAACGCTGCGGGGGTAGCGTCCGGGGGGACGAACATCACGGTTGCGAAGGCTGCTGGCCACAAGATGACGGGGAAGACCGTGGTTGCCAAGAAGGCTGCCCGGTCCAACAACAACAGCAGGGCCGCTGCCTACGAGGCAGCGATCGTGAAGCAGACCAACGCCTACCGGCTCCGCAAGGGCTGCAAGGCGCTGAAGGTGGACAAGCACCTGAAGCTGGCTGCTCGTCGGCACAGCGACCTGATGGTCAAGCGCGGCGAGCTCTCGCACCGCCTCAAGGGCGAGGCCAAGCTCTCGACCCGCATCGTCAAGGCCGGTTACAAGCCCTGGCGCGTGGTGGCCGAGAACCTGGCCATGGGCTTCGAGACCCCGCGGGCCAACATGGACGCCTGGATCGCCAGCCCCGGCCACAAGGCCAACCTGGACGACTGCCGACTGCGCCACATCGGCGTCTCCGTGCGCTTCGGCGGCGGCATCGCCTGGGTCACCCAGGACTTCGGCGTCCAGCGCTGAGACCGCCCACCGGAACCGGTGGCGACCAGCACCTGCTCTGCGGCAGGTGCGGCCGCCACCGGTTCCGACATTTTCGGGGCCCGACGGCACGGGCCGGCGCTGGGACGTCAGCCCAGCAGGGCCACCGCTGCCAGAGCGATCAGCCAGGAAGCGAAGCTGCCCACCAGGAAGTACTCGGTGACGGCATGGATGCCGGGACCACGCGAGGAGTCCCGGGCCGCCTGCAGTTCGGGAAAACGGAGCAACCCCTTGGCCGCCACCACGATGCCGGCGGCGGTGAACTGGCCGGTCAGCCCCAGCCCCAGGATGAAGACCCGTTCCATCGGGCCCAGCAGCCGCCCGCCCTTCAAGGAGTGCGCGGGGCCCTCCAACAGTCGCACCCGCTGGACCTCCTGGGAGCCCGTACCTCGATTCGGGCTGAGGGTGCCGGTGGCCCGCAGCACCAGCCTCACCACCACATTGCCCGTGGAGAGCTGGACCAGGAACGCACCGACCACGAGCAGCAGCCGGTCGACGCTGTCCAGGTGCCACACCGCCCCGCCACCGGCCTGCACCCATCGGCCCAGCAGCCCGTCTCCGGTGCCCGCCCAGGGGGCCAGCACCAGGGCCAGGGCCAGCCAGCACATCAGCCATCCCAATGGCCACCAGGCCGCACCGGCCGCCCGGGGGGTGCGGGGAGCACGAGCGGCCCGGCGGGCGCCACCACCGAAGCCGATCGGGACCAGCCGGCCCCAGCCGAGGACCACCAGGACCAGTACCGCCAGTGCGACCAGGTCGCGCGGCGAGGTCAGTCCGGCGGCCAGCCCCAGGCCGACCACCCCGGCCGCGCCGATCACCTCGGGGAGCCAACGCATCGGACGGGCCGAGAAGACCAGGTCGGTGATCCCGACTCCGATCAGCAGCAGTGCCACCCAGCTCACGGCGTCATCCCCTCCTGGTCAGCGGTGTCCTGTTCACTCCCGATCCGTTCACTCCCGAACCGTTCACTCCCGAACCGTTCACTCCCGATCCGGGTCAGCTGGGCCGTCATCTCGAGCAGCGTCCCGATGCCCTGGTTCCTGATCCGTTGCGAGACCGCCGAGCCCGAGATCGAGAGCCGCTCGGCGATCGCGCGCTGACTCTCGCCGGCCACCAGCCCCCGCACGATGGCCAGGTCCCGCGCCGACAGGTGGGCGGTCAGTTCGTCGCGCCCGACGAGGGCTGAATTCACGGCCATGGCCACAGCAGACCACGCACCCCCGCCACAACTGCCGGGACCACCAGAACTGCCGGGACCTGCCGCCACGGCCAGCCGGTCCCGACGATGTCGGCTGCGCGCGCGGCGCTGTTCGGCGGCCACCTGCTCCAGCGCCTCCCGAGCGGCCCACCAGCCCGGTCCGTCCTCGGTCAGGTCCACCGGCTGGCCCGGCTCTTCCGATCGAGCAGAGGGATCGGAGGGAGCAGAGGGATCGGCTGGAACCGCGAGGGCGTGCACCTCGCCGACCCCGATGCCGTGCCGCACGTCGAACCGCGGACGCAGCTGGATCCGTAGCCACCAGACCAGGCCCAGGGCCTGCCCCAGGGTCTGGCAGTGCCCCTGGTACTCGTCTCCCACGGTGATCCGCAGGTCGGAGCCGAAGCGTTCGTTGGCCGCGGCCAGGGTCTCGCTGAGTACCTGGTGCAGCAGGACCCGGTCAGCGGCAGCCCGGGAGGCCACCACATCACCGATCACCACAAATGAAGCATTCGTCTTCATTTTACTCACCTGAAGAAGATAGCTTCACGATTCACCGGATGTCCAGCATCAGCCCCAGAAGACCCGTTCCACCACCGCGTGGGCGTGCCGCGTGGTGCGCAGGTAGTCGTTGAGCAGCTTGTCGCTCTCCCCGGCCTCGTAGCCCAGCACCATCGAGACCGCCGCCCGTTCCCGGGTCGCGGTGGGCAACTGGTCGCTGGAACGCCCCCGGACCAGGGTCGAGGCATTGCGGACCCGGGAGACGAACCGCCAGGCCTCGCACAACACATCGGCGTACTCGGCCTCCAGCAGTCCGGCCTCCTTGGCCGCGGCCAGCGCATCCAGGGTGCTGGTGGTGCGCAACGCCGGTACCGCACCGGCGTGCTGCATCTGCAGCAACTGCACGGTCCACTCCACGTCGGCCAGTCCCCCACGCCCGAGCTTGAGATGGGTGTTCGGGTCGGCTCCTCGCGGCAGTCGCTCGTCCTCGACGCGTGCCTTGATCCGACGCACCTCGATCACCGCGTCCTCGTCGATGCCGCCGGCCGGGAACCGCAGCGGGTCGATCAGTTCGTGGAACCGGTCCCGCAACTCCTGGTCGCCGACCACCGCATCGGCCCGCAGCAGGGCCTGGAACTCCCAGGTCTGCGACCACTTCGCGTAGTAGGCGGCGTAGGACTCCAGGGTGCGCACCAGCGGTCCCTGCTTGCCCTCGGGCCGCAGATCGGCATCGACCTCCAACGGCGGGTCCGTGGCGGGCAGGGCCAACACCCGGCGCAGCTCGTTGACCACCGCAATGGCGTACTTGGAGGCCCGATGCGGGTCCGCTCCCGGGATCGGGTCGTGGACGAACATCACGTCGGCATCCGAGCCGTAGGAGAGCTCGAAGCCGCCGTACCGGCCCATCGCCACCACCGCCATCCGGGTGGGCGGCTCCGGGTAGCCCTTGCTGGCCGCGACCGACGCCATCACGACTTGCAGGGTGGCCTCCAGGGTGGCGTCGGTGAGCCGGCTCAATCCCTGCCCCACACCGGCCACGTCGTTGACCCCGAAGAGTTCGCCGGCGGCGATCCGGAAGAGCTCACGGCGGCGCACCCCCCGGATCGCTCGGACGGCGTCGGCCAACTGCTGGTGTCGACCACCGGTGGCGAGCATCTCGCTGGTGAGCGTCTCGCTGGCCAACGGGGTGAGGTCCTCGCCGAGCAACTGCACGCCGCGGGGTTCCCGCTCCAGCAGGTCGGTGGCATACCGCGAGGTGCCGAGCAGGGTGGCCAGCCGCTGGGCGACCTCCCCCTCGTCGCGCAGCGTGCGCAGGTACCAGTGGGTGCGGCCCAGCGAGTCGCTGATCCGGCGGAACCCCCACAGTCCGGCGTCCGGGTCCGGGGTGTCGGCGAACCACTCCAGCATCGCGGGAAGCAGGGTGCGTTGGATCGTGGCGGTGCGCGAGACCCCGGAGGTGAGCGCCTCCAGGTGGCGCAACGCGGCAGTGGGGTCGGAGTACCCCAGGGCGGCCATCCGCGCCTCGGCCGCGGCCGGGGAGAGCCTCGCTTCCTGGCCGGGCAACGCGGCCACGGCGGCCAGCAGCGGGCGGTAGAAGAGCTTCTCGTGGAGGCGACGCACCTCGCGCCGGTGCCCCCGCCAGGCGTCCTCCAACCCGGCCACCGGGTCCTTCAGGAACCCCATGGACCGGCCCAGCGCCCGCAGCGCGGCCTCGTCGTCGGGCACCACATGGGTGCGCCGCAACTGCACCAGTTGCATCCACCTACTCGGCTGTTGGGATGAGCGGCTTCGGCGCCGACGGCGTCTACCTCCCGCGCCCCGGCCTCGCCGCCGATGTTCACTACACCGACGAGGAGCTCGAGATCGAGCTCTACCGCGTGAGTGCTACGGGCTCCCCTGTCGATCTCGCCGAGCGGTGGGTGCAGGGTCCGAACGCCGACGATAGGACCCTTGAGCTCCTCGGCCTGCAGCCGGCCGAGTACGTCATGCCCGGGGACAGCCTCTCCACGAGCCTCGGCGATGCAGACCTGGCCGAACTGATCCGGCGGGTCTCGGGCTGATCGGCGGAGGCATGAGTCGGCCAGAGTTCTGGTCGGCGCCTCCGCCATGCGTGCTTCCAAGCGCCCCGACCCGGTGCCCGAGAGCCGGTCGGGGCGCTTCTTTGCGCCCTCGTTGATCGCCCCGGACCCCTTCGCGGACCTAGGTGACCGCGGGGCCGACCTGTGTCCCGCCCGAACTGAGGAGGGAACGCATGTCCAGCTCACCCCACCACGCTCGACGCGGCTCAACCCACCGAGCAGTCGTGGCCACCCTCGCCGTGGTCCTGGCGTCCGCACTGTGCCTGGCCGCCGCCTCGCCGGCGGACGCGGCCGAGCCCGTCGAGGACATGGGCTGCCGGATGCTCATCTGGGCCTCCGACAGCGTCTTCGACACCTCCTACGCCCACGACGGCATGCGGCACACCTTCCGCGGCTGCCTGGTCAAGCGCGGCTGGTCGACGAACTCCTACCGCGCCCTCAAGGAGAGGCAGTGGCGGCTGAACAACCACCTGGCCAGCTCGGAGTGCCGGGTCGGCGACTACCACCTGTCCGGCGTCAGGCGGACCACCTACAAGGGCATCCGCGTTGTCGTCTTCAAGTACCGCTTCGACTACCTGGTGCCCTGCTGAGCAACCCCGCACGAAGCTCGAGCCGGATCCGAACAAGTTCGGCCGAAGTGATCGCTGCCGGACCCCAATCGGACCTAGGTGACTGCGGGACGAATCCGAACGTCTCGCAGTCACCAAGGAGGAAGTCATGTCCACCACCGTCACCTTCGCCGGCAACCTGGCCGAGGCTCCCGAGCTGCTCTACACCCGCGAGAACAAGCCGTTCGTCAGCTGCCGGGTCTTGGTCAACCGGCGCGTGCAGAACGACGAGGGGGAGTGGGTCAACGACGAGCCCACCGCCCACAACGTCAAGATCTTCGGCACCGCCGCCACCCACGTACACGACAGCTGCGGATCCGGTGACCCGATCTTCGTCCACGGCCTCGAGCGCACCGAGAGCTGGCCGGACAAGGAGACCGGCGAGAAGCGCACCAAGGACGTCGTGGTCGTCGACAACCGCTTCGGCGAAGTCGGCGTCTCGCTCAAGTACGTCTCCGCGCGCATCGAGCGCGCCACCCGCCCGGCCCAGGCCAGCTGACCGCGCGGAGGTTTCCATGGATCTCGTCGTACAGTCCCCGGACGAGCTGCTCGCCGCAGTGCCGCACGTCCTCGGCTTCAAGCCTGAGGAGTCGATCGTCCTCGTCCCCTTCCGGCCCGGGCTCCCCATCACCCGCGTCGACCTGCCGAAGACGGCCGCCGACCGCGAGGAAGTGTGGGACGCCATCAGCGGCCCCTACGGCCGCCACGCCCGACCCGGCTCGCGCCTGGCGATCCTCTGCTTCACTGACGACCGCCGCAGCGCCGAGCTGGCCAGCCAGCACCTGTCCAACCGCCTCGAGACCGTGGGCATCACCACCCACATCCGGCTATGGGCCGACGGCGAGCGGTGGCGTGAGTTCAATACCGGCTCCACCGGCCTGCAGAACCCGGCGACCGCTGAGCGGATCGCGGCCGCGACCGTGCTGACCGGCGCCGCCCAGCCAGCCGCCAGCAGGGCCTCCCTGGCTGCGTCCATGGTCGGCGACCGTGAGCCGATCGCCCAGCTGATCCCCGCGGCCCGGGCCGCGGCCGCGGACAGCACTCCCGCCCTGGAGCGGGACTGGGCCCTGGACCGCCTCGAGCAGTTCCACACCGACGGCAACCGGCTCTCCGACGTCGACGGCGCACGGATGCTCGTCGCCCTGGAGTCGATCGGTACCCGCGACGCGGTCTGGGAGGACATGAGCCGGGAGAACCACACCTCCCACATGGCCCTCTGGAACGACCTCACCCGCCGCGCCCCCGACGAGGTCCGCGCAGCGCCGGCCTCCATGCTCGGCTTCGCCAGTTGGCTGCACGGCGACGGTGCCAAGGCCTGGTGCGCACTCGACCAGGTGCCCGCCGACCGGCCCTACTCCATGGCCGCCGTCGTCGCCTCCGCCCTGCAGAACGGCATCCACCCCCGCGAGTGGGATCGATACCAGACCCAGATGCGCGATCTCGCCGGCGAGCTCGACGAGTCCTACGTGCCCAAGCCTCCCGGCCAGCAGCGCGACATCCCGGGCACGCCGCCCGTCACCGACCGCCCGGCCCCGGGCCGCTGAGAAGGGACACCGCGATGAACTACGACGACACCGACCCGATCGACGACGTCCAGCCCAGCGCCACCGAGCGCCAGCTGCGCCGCCTGGTGGTGCCAGAGCCCGCGGCCTACGCCCCTGACAAGCGCCTCGACATCATCCACGCCCCCGACCTCGACCTGCTGTGGGGAGGCCAGGCATGAGCGCCGACGTCGACGACGCTGACCGGCTCGCCCGCGTCACCCTCAGTCGGACCATCGAGCCTGGAGATCTCCGCGTCACCGGCCTGGTCGGCGAGCTCGGCGCCGGCAAGGTCCTGGACTACCTCGAGGCCGCCGGCGAGGTGGAGAACCACTGGGGCTTCGGCATCGCCCAGGAGCTCGGCCGCGTCGACCCCGCCCAGGTCCTCGAGCAGGCCGCCGCCCGAGGCATCCGCTTCATCGTCCCCGGCGACACCGAGTGGCCCACCCAGCTCGGCGCACTCCGCAACACCGGCGCGCTCCACGACCGCGGCGGCGAACCCGTCGGCCTGTGGGTCCGCGGAGTCCATGACCTGCGCCAGTTCGCCTGCAACGCCGTGGCGGTGGTCGGCTCACGATCCGCCACCAGCTACGGCACCGAGCAGGCAACCGAGCTGAGCCGCGACCTCGCAGCCATGGGCCACACCGTCGTCAGCGGCCTCGCCTACGGCGTCGACCAGGCGGCCCACCGCGGCGCCCTCGTCGCCGGCGGCCCGACCATCGCCGTCCTGCCCGGCGGCGTCGACCGGCCCTACCCGGCCGCACACGCCCAGCTGCTCGAGGCGATCGCCGAACGCGGCCTGGTCGTCTCGGAGGCACCTCCGGGAGCCGGCCCCACCCGAACCCGCTTCCTGGCCCGGAACAGGATCGTCGCCGGCCTCGCCGAAGGAACCGTGGTCGTCGAGGGCGCCGTGCGCAGCGGCGCGATCAACACTGCCCACTGGACCACCAACCTGCACCGACCCCTCATGGGCGTCCCTGGTCCCGTGAGCAGCGTGGCCTCCACCGGCGTGAACCAGCTGATCCGTCTCGGCCAGGCCAGCATGGTCACCAACGCCCAGGACGTCATCACCGATGTCATGACCCACGCTGCCAGGTCAGTAGCTGGTGGCGCTGAGCAGCTCGACGAGTCCTTCGTCCCGGGCCCGGTGCGCTCCACGCAGCGCGCGGTTCCCAGCCCGGCCGCCGGGGTTTCCGCGCCCCTCCGATGAAGCCTCAACTGGCGCCTGTGGATAACCCGATTTGGGTCTGAACGCACACCTACTCTGCTGAGAGTTCCTAGGTCTCGTCGGCGCCGCCGACCCGACCGCACCTCGGGAGGAAGACACCATGAACAACCCACCGCGGAACACGCCGCGAGACGAACCGACACCCCACGAGTCCAGCGACCGCCCTGCCCCATGGGTCCTGGACCTCGGCCTCGAGGTCGCATCGGGCCGCCGTCCCTGGTTGCAGCCCCTCGCGGGCGCTGCGCTCCTATTCGGCACGCCGTTCCTGATCAAGATGATCGGCGGGGCCGACCTGGCGGCCGCCGAGAAGGCGCCCGAGCTGGCCGCGTTCATCGATCAGCTGACCGGTTTCGTGACGGCGTTCTCGTGGGTGCTGGCGGGAATCTCCCTCGTCCTCGGGGTCGGCTACTGGTTCATCTGCCGCCACGCCTACGCCGCCTGGTGCTCGCTGCCCGAGGAGGAACGTGAGGAGCTGGCGCGGCAGCGCGTAGAGGCGCTGAGCCGGGCACTGGCCAGGCTCGGAGGTATCGACCCAGCAGGGCTCCCGATCACGTCTGAGGATCTGGAGCAGCTGGGAGACCGCCACCGCCTCCTCCTCGAGGACCTCCGTGTGCGATCCAGCCAGACAGCCACGCAGATCTGCGCCGGAGCTCGAGCACGGACCGACGACCTGGTGATGGCCGGCCGGCTCCACCGCGCCCTGTCCAAGGACACCATCGTCCGGCCCCCGCACGCCGCGAGCAGCGCCACGGACCCGCGCGTGCTCGCACTTGTCGAGCTCGACACGGAGATCCAGGCAGAGGCCGCGGCGATCGGGGAGTCCCTGGACACCGGTCACTGCAACTGCGACCAGGACACCCACGAGCGCCTCATCCGCGCCGGCGACCTTGCCCACGCTCGCCTCCACGGCATCGACCCGGAGGACCCGAGGGCGCAGAGCGCCGCCCGGCCGCGATCGCGCTGGATCTCCCGCGTGATCTGGACGGGCGTTGCCCTCGCCATCGCCGCACTGCCGATCGGGATGTTGACAGCGATTCCCTCGGTGACGATCAGCGCACTCGGCCTGACTCTCACTGGCGCCGGGTTCCTCGTTGAGAACCGCCGCGTCGGCGGCCGAGCTGCGACCCCGGGCGACCGGCTGCGCAGTCGCCTGTTCGTCATCACCTGGCTCCTGGTCGTGGCCTGCGCCGCAGCAGCGCTTCTGGCGTAGCCGACCACCTGAAACCCAACCGAACCGACAAGGGAGGAACCTCCGATGATCACCCTGACCACCGAGCCGCCGGCCGTGTGCGTCGACTGGATGTGGACCGTGAGCGTCGAGCGCGTCCTGGACGCCGCACCCGACCTGCTCACCTGGGCCGACGCACCTCGCACCGAGTGAGCCGACGATGCGCAGCGCCCACACCGAACGGTCGATGCTGGACCGGCTGAACGTCCGCTACTCGAGCCGCGTCACGAACGGCGGATGGAGCGGGTCCAAGTACCTGCGAGCTGAGCATGTGCCCGCCGGGCTGCGGCTGCAGCGCCACCGCATCTGCGACTTCGTGGCGACCTCGATGCACTCGACACCCTGGGCCCGGGAGCAGCCGATGGCCTTCCCGCCCGTGTTCCACGGACACGAGGTCAAGGTGTCGCGGTCCGACTGGCTCGCCGAGCTGCGCGACCCGTCGAAAGCCGCCGCCTTCCAGCCCCACATGCACTACTGGTGGCTCGTCGCGGCCGCGCGGGACATCGTGCGCGATGACCTGCCCGTGGGGTGGGGACTGCTGATCCCCCACGGCCCTCGCACCCTGCGAGTGGTTGTCCCCGCGGTCCTCAACCCCGATCCGGAGCCCATGCCGCACACCCTGCAGGGAGCCCTGCTGCGTGCCGTGGCCACCACCGAGGCCCGCCTGGCCCACGACGACCTGGACGCACGGAGAGGCGTCAGCTGATGGCGGTCCGGGCGGTGTGCGACTGCGGCTGGTCTCGCCTGTACAAGACCAGGGAGAAGGCGGCGGCCGCCGCCACTGACCACGCCTGTGCCGCCGGCGTACGCCGCGCGACCCGCAAGCACCGCTGCGCCCGCTGCGGCCTGGAGGCGGTCTACGAGAACGCCGGCGCAACCGAGGCCCGCTACTGGTTCTCCCGCCACTCGTGCCGCAAGCAGGAAGAGGCGATGCTCCGCGCCGCCCTGGCCGAGGAGCGCGCCGCCGCGGTCGACCGGACACCGAAGCCGTGCCACCACAAGCAGGCGAACCACCAGCACGGAACCCGCGCCTGCTACGTCCTCGACCGCTGCCGGTGCACGCCGTGCGCGACGGCCAACACCGCCTCAGAAAACGAACGCAATCGGTTGAAGGCCTATGGCCGCTACCACCGCTACGTCGACGCCTACCCGCTGCGCCTCCACGTCCAGGAGCTGCGCGAGGCCGGGATGGGCCTCAAGACGATCGCCGAACGCTCGGGCGTGGCCCACGGCGCGCTGTGGAAGCTGATGTACGGCAAACGCCAGCCTGACGGCTCACAGACGCCCTCGCGGCGGGTCCTGCGTCAGACCGCAGAGAAGCTCTACGCCCTGGACCCGGCCTGGTCGACGCAGCTGCGTTTGGCTGGCGGAGCGGTGCTCGACCAGGAGCGCTCGGCCGCGGTGTCGCGGCGGCTGCAGGCGCTCGTCGCGCTTGGATGGTCGATGTCCGAGATCGGACGTCGGCTCGGGCTGCGGCATGCCGCGAACGTGATCCCGATCGTCCGTGGGGAACGGCGGATGACCGTCGCAACCGCTCGCAAGGCCAACGCTCTGTTCGAGGAGCTGTGCATGACGCTGCCGCCGGCCGACACCGTGCCGCAACGCGTCACCGCGACCCGGTCGCGTCGGTACGCGAAGGAACAGGGCTGGGTGCCGCCACTCGCGCTCGAGGACCTAGACGACGAGCTCGGCGTCGCGTGACCGCCTCAGTCTCCGGGGCCGGTCCAGTTCGGGTCGACCGGCCCCGGGATCAGGTTCTCGGTCCGCAGCCAGTCCATCTTGACGACCGGCCTGAGCGCTGCGTCGTCGTGCCAGACCACAAGGGCTTCCCAGCGTCGCCCCTCGCGCTTCCAGTCGAGGATCAGCCCACGCGACGGCTTGAGCCGGCCCGTGTTCCGGATCAGCACGAACCGCACATCGCCGTACGGTCGCCAGGCGTCGTTCTTCGGCGGGTTGGCAGACACGGTGCTCACTCCGTGGTGAGCAGCTCTGAGGGGATCCACTCCTCGACCGTGGCCCACCGCCCGGGTCTCAGCTGCGCGACGTAGACGACCCTTCCCTCCCACAGGTGCCCGGTCCGTCGCCACTCCAGCAGCAGACCCGGCCGCGGACGCGCCGCATCGACGGGAACGGAGACCCAGCAGTGCCGCCCCGGGTGCTCGGCACCAGCTGGAGCCGCCGGCGGCCGCGAGTCGACCTGGGCGTCCTGGTCGACGCGCACGCGATCCTTCAACGGGATCCCCGCCCCGCGTCCGTAACCACCGCCCGCCATGACTCCTAGGGTAGAACACGTGTTCGAGGGCGCGGCGGTCGACGCCGACCCGGAACGGACGCGCGTGTCGGCTCGTTGCCGTAGTTTCTGGCCATGGACAGTCAGGGCCGTGCGTCGATCCGGTTCACGCTGAACGGCCAGCGCTACGAGCTGGCGCGTGAGGACGTCGAGGCCCGGCTGACCGACGTACCTCCCGACGTGATCCGCAAGCACGCGGTGAGGATCAACGACACGTGGTACCCGGCCATCCAGGCCTTCGAGGTCGCCACAGGGGTTCCGCGGTCTGAGTTCATCTCCCACACCGCCCGACGGCACCTGGCCGCGCTGGGGTTCGAGGTCGCCGGCAACGTCGAATCACGCACGACAGCACCACCCCTGCGCGGCGCGGCGGCCGCGTGGACTGCGCCCCGCCCTACTGCCGCCCCAGTCGAGGTCGGAGGGGAGTGGCACACCGAGGCCAACGTCCAGGCCGCCCTGGTCACGGCCTTGGCGGGCGAGGGATGGCGCATCCTCTCGGTGGCCAACACCGCGACCAAGGAGCACGGCATCGACGTGATCGCCGCCCGCGACGGCCGCACCGCCGGGGTGGAGGTCAAGGGATTCCCCAGCCGCAACTACGCCGACCCGGCCCGTGCCGGCGAGGCCAAGCGCACCAGCCCGAGCACCCAGGCCGGCCACTGGTACTCCCAAGCCGTGCTGGCCGCCATGCGCCTGCGGAGCAAGGAGCCGGAGTGGGACAGCGTGATCGCCCTGCCCGACTTCCCCCGCTACCGCGACCTGCACGCCGAAACGGCCGGGTCGCTCGCCGCGGCGAAGATCGAGGTCTGGTGGGTCGACGAGACCGGCACGGTGCACCGCCCTTGACGGCCTCGAGGTGGTATCGCCGCCCGGCCGGAGACGGCCTGGTGCTCCGGAAGGTCCCGCGCCTGGCCAGCTGGAACAAGGCCACCGACCCTGACCAAGTCCGGCTCCGCGAGTACCTCGAGGACACCGCCGAGTTGCTGGCGCCCCACCTGGTGGCCAGCGGCCCCTGGGTGCTGTCGCTCGAGGTCGGCCTACCCAGGGGACGCGACCTCGCTGACATGGCCGACCTGGACAACTACGCCTTCCCGCTGGCCACCCGGCTCCGCAACGAGGACCTCGTGGCGGTGTGGTGCACCAAGCGGCACGCCGACACCTCGCGGGTCCTCGTCGCCCCGGCGGCCGAGACGGCAGGTCCACGCGATACCTACACGGTCCGCACCACCGCCTCGGCCTCGACGGCGGCGTACAAGGCGCAGGTCCGTGCCGCGGTCCTCGACGCCGCGGCGATCCCCGCCGGCGCCGTGCAGCTGCAGCTGTCCTTCGTCGTCGGTCGGCAGCGCAATTGGCTGACCCTGTGGAAGCCCACGATCGATGCTCTCGACCCACTGCTGGGCCGCACCCGCGAGGACCGCGACTGGCATCCCCAGGACGGGCGGATCACCGACCTCGGCCTGCACGTCCTGGTCGATCCCTCACTTGGCCACGACGTGCTGGTCAGCATCGCCGCGGCTCCAGCCGCCCCCGGAACGGAAGATCCCGCATGACGCTCACCTTCGCCTCGATCATCGCCAGCGCGGGCCTCGACTCGGCCGCGGCCCTGGTCATCCGGCACGCCTACGTGCGCGAGCACGAGGACGGGACCGTAGGCCTTCACGGCGACTCCTCGGACGAGGAGATCTTGGCCTACACGAGCGTCCAGGTGGCCAACCCCCGGATCTTCCCGGCGCAGCCTCCAGGCGTCTGGATCGTGTTCCGCCCCGAGGGCGGAGACCGCGCCCGGTTGTGGTCGGTCCTGGTGAACCATGGTGAGACGCAGAACGACGGCCTACGTCGCACCTTCCACCTCGAGCACTCGGAGCTGATGAGTGACCTGCGGAACCGGCTCGTCATCGGGTGGCGCTCCCCGCGGACGTGGCGGATCCACGCGACCACCGCGGCCGCGTACCCGGTGATGGAGATCGCCGACGCCGAGCCGGTGAGGTTCCCCGGATTCGACGCGCTCACGCTGGACTACCCCCAGCTGCAGGCCGTCATCCGCGAGCACCGCTACGCCGCCTGGCGCACCGCCCTCTCGTCCGTGATCGGGGTCTACCTCATCACCGACACCCGCGACGGTCGTCACTACGTGGGCAAAGCCGACGGCGCCGAGAACATCCTGCAGCGCTGGGCCGCGTATGCGACCAACGGTCACGGCGGCAACGTCGAGCTCCGCAACCTGAATCCGTCCAGCTTCCGGCTGTCGGTGCTGAGGGTTTTCGATCCCGCGACCCCGACTCGCGAGATCGACGCCGCCGAGAGTCACTACAAGTACGCGCTCGACTCCCGCCGACACGGCCTCAATCGCAACTGATACAGCGACTTGCGTCGGCCGTCTCCGGCAGAGTGCCCTCGTGCCACTGACGGCGCAGCATGCCTCGACCGGCGTGCTCGACGCAACCGTTGATCCGCTCGGCGAAGGGGTGCCCTGGGAGGCGATCCACCGGGCGCGGCCTCGCGCGCCCCTGACCTGCCGCGAGTGCGGGCATGGGCTTCACGCCAAGGTCTCGCCCAAGGGCCTGCGGTTCTTCGCCCACGACCGTGCCGCGCCGACCTGCTCCCTGGTGGGCGAGACGATGGCCCACCGGCTGCTCAAACTGCAGCTGGCCTCAGCCATTCGCGATACCGGCTGGTACGCCGAGCTCGAGGTCGCCGGGGACGGCTGGCGGGCCGACGTGCTCGCGACCAGCCCCGACGGCGCCCGGCGGATGGCTTGGGAGGCTCAGCTGGCGCAGATCACCGTCGACGAGCTGCGCGAGCGCACCGCTCGGATGGAGGCTTCCGGCGTGCCGGTGTGCTGGGTCACCGACCGCGAGCGGCCGTGGATCGGAGCGGTCCCCGCCATCCGGCTGTCCCTGGCCGACGAGTCCGGGCCGCCTGTGGCTGTGGATGCCAAGGTCGTCGACGGGACCGGGGTATTCCGCGAGGCGTGGTGTCCGCGCCGGCGCTGCGAGAACGACGGCGGTGCCCCCGGTCCTTGTCCGGGGCACGGCTGGTGGCGCCCGGTTGAGCCGGACGTGGACCTCAGCGTGTTCGTCGCCGGCGTGCTGGCGGGCACGATCAGAGCGCACCGGACCCCTAGGTACAGCAGGTTCTTCCTGGAGTCCGCACGGATCGTGTGGACCACCCGGCCTCACGTGATCACCGAGCGCGCCCCAGCTGGAAGCCAGCGAGCGCCGCCGTGAACACGACGACCTGGCGACCGCGGAGCACGAGCGCCACCTGGCCGCGATCGCGGCCAAGCTCGCCCGCCAGCAGGCACTCACGCCGCCGGCCGTCGAGCTCGTCGGCCGAGAGGCGCGCGGCTACGTCGGCGTGCGAGACGCGACGCCAGAGTGGGCGATGGGCGTGCCCCTGTTCGTCCACGACATGCCGCAGGGCGTGATCAGCCCGGTGCTCAGCAGGATCTCGACCGAGGTGCGTGCGCGGCTCATGGGCCTGCCCCTGTTCGTCGCCACTGAGGCGGAGCGGCGGGCCCTTGCACGGGCATGCGGCCCCGAGCAGCGGATCGTGCTGCTCGAGGTCGAGATCCCGGACCAGCCGCGCCCGCCGACGGCGATCTACAGGAGGGCCGGGCGGGTGCGGTAGACCTGCACCTGGTCGCGCAGCTCGTTGCTAGCGATCGCCAGCCCCGCGTACGCCGCGGCCGCGGCCGCCAGATTGAACGACGACGCCGGCGTGCAGACGACGTCTGAGGCGCTCAACGACCCCGCCTCCAACCGGTCGGCGAAGGTGTCCGCAGCCGCGGCTGCGTCAGCTGCGTGCTGGGAGATCTCTGACGGAACCGGCTTGCCCGTGCCGGAGACGAAGGCCTCCCAGACGAACAGCTCGGCCTCGCCAGCCAGCCAGGGCTCGGGCCTGGTCGTGCAGCGCAGCCCGGGGATTCCGGAGCCAACCCGCTCGAGCACCCACGCCATCTGCACCAGCCCCGTGGCCAGGGCGCCGCTGCCGGCGCCGGCCGACCAGGGCCTTCGAGCGTCCGTCGACGGTCTCGCCCTGGCGCGCCTGCCCCAGCGTCCTCCAGCCGTCGACGGGGCCGACCGGACTGACAGGGACCATCAGGGGAGCCTCGAACCCGAGCGCCACCGGCACACCGGCGTCGAGCGCCTCGAGGACCGCGAGCGCCGCCCCCTCAGGGTGGCTGCCACCCTCACCGACTGGCCGCCTTCCGGGAAGGTCGAGGGCGCCCCAGGCGAAGTTGGAGCGGACTGAGCCGACGTCGACTGCGACCACGCGTGTCTCCATCAGCGCATCATCCACGACCGACGTGGTCGGTGCTCACGGCCAGGGGCTGAGGTCACTGGGAGAGGTTGACCCGGTAGACGGTGGGGTCGGCGGCCGCGGTGACAGACTCGCGCTCGAACTCGAGGAGCGTCGGATCGGTGAGCGCGTTGGTCACCACGGCCAAGAGCCAGTCGGGATCGGTCCCGGCGCTGCGCAGCTCGTTGCGGGTGAGCAGGATCGAGGGCAGCGAGCTCGAGACGCCCTTGACCTCGAGGTGGCGCGCCTGGCCGTCGCGCTCCGCGGTCAGGTCCCAGCCGCACTTGAGGTGTGCGACGCGGGTGACTGTCCAACCGGCCGCTTCGTAGTGGCGCTGGACCACCGCCTCGGCGGCCAGCTCGACCTTGCGGTTCGTGACTGCATCTCCGAAGCCGGCTCCCCAGGACCCGACGGCGATCGTGCTCGAGGTTTCGCGTGGGTCGCCGGGATGGACTGGGGTCTCGATCGGACCGCTGTACTCGCGAACGAGCACTGGCACCGACCGTGGGTGCGTCCGGTAGCCCAGGCCGCGCTCCGTGAGGACCTTGACCAGGTCAGTGCGGAGCGGGATGAGCCGTTCGCGGGTCTCCTTGCCGATCTTGAGCAGCTCGGCCCACAAGGTCATGATGTTGCCGGGGGAGCGATGCCATTCGTCGTCGTGGGGCGCTGCGGTGTCCCACAGGTAGGCGTGGAGGAGCGTGACGAGTTCTTCCTGCTCCTCGGGGCGGTAGAGCTTGAGCGGCACCCGGGCGCGGCCGAGCTCGTCGGCTCGGCTCAGTCCGGCCCGGATGAGGTCAACGAGGCGGCCGTTGGAGTCGTGCGAGCTCACGGGCGATCGCTCGACGAGCCTTGTGGGTACTCGACGCCGAAGTGGTCTGCGATGAGGCCGGTCGTCTCACAGCCCCAGGTCGAGCGGCGATCCATGGGGTCCGGGTCGTCATCGAGTGAGTCGCAAACGCCCGTGCCGGCACCGCAGTCGCGGTGCAGCGCCAGGAGTTTGCGGGCGAGCGGGTCGTTGATCGTGTTGAGGCGACGCATCGCGTCCACCCACCGAGAGACTGGCGCGGGCGAGTCGTCGACCTCGTGCGCGACGTCCATGTGCCAGGCCGCGCTGGCCTCCTCGTCGTACTCGTAGCGGGTCATCAGCGCATCCCGAAGTACGAGGTGATCCGGTCGACCTGCTTCTGGTCCAGCAGAGCCGGTCGACAGGCCCCGTAGGCGTTGGTCAGGTCGATGACGAGCTGGCGGGTCTGGTCGAGGCTGAGGTCGATGGTGACCGTCTCGCCGTCGGTGCTGGTGACTTTGAGGTCGACGCGCTGGACGTCCTCATCGACGTAGCGGGCATGAGCCCCGATCTTCTTGGCCCTGATGGCCTCACCGCGCTTGAAGAGTCCCACGGGTTAATCGTGGCACGCCGACCCCTTGCGCAGGGGTGGAACGGCTTGTGCCAGCTGGGCTGCTCAGTGGGTCGACCAGCGGAGGCCGAGGATCCGGAGAGCCTCTTGGACGTCTGAGTGCTCAGGGGAGAGCGCGTGGTGCTCGATCGCGTCGAGGGTCCGGCTGATCGCGGGGTCCTCGGCTCGCTCGAAGATGGCCCAGAGGGCGAGGTCGTCACCGTGCCTGGAGGCGAAGGTGACGCCGTCGAGCTCAGTGCTGGCGTGCAGGTAGGTGGCCACAGACTGGGTGAGTGCCCTCGGGCGCCCGTCCTTGAGCGCCGCAGCGTCGAAGTCGTGCAGGTTCAGCATGTGAGCGAGGGCGACGAACTGCGGCCGCAGCGCGGCGATGGACTCGGCCGCCGTGACGGCACAGAAGCGGCCGGTCAGTGTCGCACTCGCCGCTGAACGAGGCTCCAGCCACGAGTAGGAGATCTCGCCGGCCCGCGCGGTCGGATACACCGCCCCGTCTTCGTCGTCCTCCACGATGTCGTCCAGCTCGAGCGCGAGCGTCGGGTCCGGCCTGAAGCCGGCGAGTACCTCGAGCAGGCAGGCCAGAAGCGTGGAGCCGGCATAGATGGTGCGGAAGTTGCCCTGCCGGTCGTCCCAGCGACCGTGGAACCGGCCGTCGGCGCCGGCCCACTCCCAACCCGACCACGCCCAGGGCTCCGGCTTGAAGCCGACCCGCCAGACCTCCTCGGCCGCGTCGACGACGACCAGCTGGGGCGCCTCAGCCACCGGCGACGTCATCCGGCAGCGGCGAACGCGCGCGCGGCTGCCAGGACGCTGGGGCCGACCTGCTCGAGGTCGCCTTCACGCAGCAGCCGTGCCGGCGCGACGTCGTCGAGCCGCGGGTTCATGCCCTGGAACCATGCCTGGACGACCGCGGCCGAGTCCTTGCCGCGCAGCAGTGCTGCGATCCGGTAGGCCATCCGCAGTCGGTTGACCACGTCGGTCGACGGCGTGCGCGCGTCGCCGGCGTCGGCCCACTGCCGCACCGCCCGGGTCTCCTGGACCGAGCCCAGGTAGGCAACCAGCTTGGCGCCGAGCAGGTCACGCAGCCGCTCGACGAGTTCCGGCGTGGCCAGCCGCACCGACTCTTCGTAGGCGCGCAGGTCGCCGCGGGCGATGGTCGACTGAGTGCTCATACCTGCAGTGTGCCACGCGCCGCAGTCGAATCCAATACCTAATCCCGCATCGAATCACACCTTAAATCACACCGCCGATAACATAGATTATGTCAGTTCAGTCGGAGCTGCTCGAGTGGCCCTGGCCCCCACGACAGTCAGCGCCCAGCTCGTGCCGGATGCGCCGCAGGTCCTCCATGAGCGAACCCACGAGCACCCACCGCATCCCCTGCGGTGCACTCGTGTCGAGCGGCTCGGTCAGCGCGGGCTGGGTGTCGTCCAGCGCGTCCGGCGACGTCAGCGGCACGGCCAGGCGCAGCTTCAGCCGGGTGTCGTGCGCCGCCCGCCGCAGCTCCTCGGAGATGCCGACGACCAGGGGTTCCTCCCGGACGCCCTCGTCGTAGTGGTCGACGTAGGCCCGGGTCATCCCCCGCACCTGGGTACCGACCTTGTTGAGCATGTCGAGCGTGTCGCGCAGCGCCCCGAGCTCTCCGCGGTAGCGAGCGGCGCGCGGGTTGAGCAGCAGCGAGTCCTCCGCCGCGTCGATGGCCTCCGTCGCCTCGTCGCGAAGGGGGTGCAGCCGCCGGGCGTCGTGGAGCAGCAGCAGGCGGCCGGGTCGGGTCTTGCGGGAGACGAGCGCATCGGCCAGGCGTTCGAGGGCTTCTGCCGTCTCCTCCCCCAGCAGGTCGAGCGCCGTACGAGCCGGCGCCAGGGCGACGGGCGGGACGAGAGCCAAGTGCACGACGATGCCGATGACGGCGCCGATCATCGTCTCGACGATGCGGATCGTGGCGTAGTCCGGTGTCGATGCTCCGAGGGTGAGCACGAGCAGTGCGGTGATCGCGATCTGGATCCCCGATCCGCTCGTCAGCCGCAGCGCCCACGACAGCACGAGTGCCGCGCTCACCGCGAGCAGCACCACCCACGACGACGTCCCGAGCACGACCCCCATGCCGGTCGCCAGGAAGACCCCGGCCACCACGCCGACGCTGCGCTCGACCCCCTTCGTCAGGGACTGGTTGAGACTCGGCTGGACGACGAGCATCGCGGCGATCGCGCCGAAGACCGGCGGCGGACCGTCGGTGATCAGCAGGTCGCAGACGATCCAGGCGACGATGGTCGCCAGGGCGGTCTTGGCGACCTGCAGGAGTGGGTCGCGTGCGGAGGCGCGCACGGCCGCGGTCAGGCGCATGGCCTCACCGTAGGCGGTCGGTGCGGGTCATCCGCGCTTGGCCACGAGCTCGACGAGAGCGCCGGCCGGGTCCAGCACCACGGCATTGCGGTTGTCGTTGCCGGTGTCGTGCGGCTCGGTGTGGCCGACGACGCCTCGGGACGTGAGGTCCCGGTAGGTCGCGTCGACGTCGTCCACCCAGAAGACGAGGTTCATCGCCGGGCTGCCGACCTGTGCCTCGAGACCGTGCACCCGTCGTGCCGCCTCGGCGCTGCTGATCGCGAGGACGAAGCCGCCCGCGGCGAGCTCCACGTGCTCGGGCACGCCCTCGGTCGGTGTGCGGAAGGTCTCCGTGAGCCCCAGGCGCCCGACGTAGAACTCGAGCGCCTCGAGGACGTCGTGGGTGAAGACGTTGACGAGGCCCGAGGTGATCACGAGTTCACGCTAGCGCCGCGCGCGCTCAGCGCGTCGTCGGGGCGATGGAGAACTCGTTGCCCTCGGGACCGGCGAGCACGACGCACCCCTCCTCCGGGAGCTGCCCGACGTCGACATGCGAGGCGCCCAGCACCAGTGCCCGCGCCACGGTCGAGTCCTGTTCTGCCGCAGTCGCTCTCGTGAGATCGAAGTGGGCTCTGCCCAGGCCTCGACGCACGTCGGACCGTCGACGGAAGTGGATGGGGAGGTCCCTCGGGTCGTCCGGGACAACGGACTGTCGGTTGCCTACTCGAGCCCGGCAAGTCCCCCGGGATCGATCTCGAGGTCGTGCAGCACCATCCGGGACCTGATCGCCACGACGCCGTGGTCGGCGCGCAGGCGGTCGACGATCGACTCGAACTCCTCGGCGTCCCGGCAGGCCAGGCGCAGCTCGTAGTCGTAGTCGCCGGTCAGGCGCGACCCCGCGACGATCTGCGGGATGGCCGACAGGCTGGCGGCGAAGTCGCGCCGCACCGTCGACTCCCTCAGGCGCACCTCGCTGACCATGGTCAGCGGCCGCCCCAGCGCAGAGGCGTCGACCTCCGCCCGGTAGCCGCGGATCACGCCCGACGAGCGCAGCTGCCGCACGCGCTCGGCGACCGAGCTCGCCGACAGACGCACCTCGCGGGAGAGCTCCTGGTAGGTCGCGCGTCCGTCGCGCACGAGATGCCCGAGGATCTTTCGATCGAGGCGATCAAGACTACTCACCGTGACATCATCGCCCATCCTTGGATCTCGCCGCGATCATCATGGATGAATCGTCGTCAGCGTGCTGCAATCCGTGCCATCCTCGGTCACCCCGGGACGAGGGTGGTGTCACGTGGAAACCATCGCGCTCCGTCTGCTTCTCCCGCCCCTCGTCATCGCCGTCGCGAGCCTCGCGCAAGGCCGGCTCGGTGATCGCCTCGGGGGCCTCGTCGTCGGGCTCCCCCTCACCTCCGGCACCTTCCTGTGCCTGCTCCACCTGTCGCACGGTCCGGAGGCACTCGCCCACGGCGCCCTCGGCATGCTCGGGGGCCAGGTCGCGGTCGTCGCCATGTGCGTCACCTTTGCGACCGCGGCCCCACGCCACTCCCCCGCCATCGCCCTCGCCATGGCCCTCGTCGCCTGGGTCGTCGGCATCGCCCTCGTGCGCACGTTCACGCAGGGAGTCCTCGTGACGGCCGCACTCCACGCGCTCGTGGCCCTGGCAGCGCTGGCCTGGTGGCCTCGTGCCGAGGCGGTCGCGATGGCCCGGCCCGGGCGGAGTGCACGGCACGACCTCGTCGTCCGCGTCGCGATCGGCTCCGCTCTCGTCATCGCGCTGACCGCGGCCGTCGAGACCCTGGGCTCGGGTCTCGCCGGGACGCTGGCGGCGGCCCCCCTCGTCGCGCTCGTGCTCTCGCCGTCCACCCACGCGCAGCGCGGGGCGCAGGCCGTGCAGGACCTCCTGGGCGGGGTGGTCCGGGGCTCGCTCGGGGCGGCCGCCTTCGGTCTCGTCGTGGCCTGCACCGCTGGCCATCTCGGGGGGCTGGCCCTCGTCGTGGCGACAGCGGTCTGTCTCGCCACGGTCGCGCTCGTCGGTCGTGTCGATAGCCTGCGGCCATGAGCCAGCCCGTCGAGTCCGTCGCAGTCGTCGGTGCAGGAGCCATGGGGGCCATGTACGCGGCCCACTTCGTCGACGGGGGTCTGCGCACCTCACTCGTCGCCTCGGGCGAGCGGGCCCGACGACTGCGGGCCGACGGCCTGTCCGTCAACGGCGCTCCCCTGCCGGCCGGCGTGCTCGACCCCGGCGCCGATCCTTCCAAGCCGGTCGACCTCGTGCTCGTGGCGGTCAAGCACCACGACCTGCCGGCCGCGATGGCCGACGTCGCCCCCTTCGTCGGCACGGAGACGACCCTCGTGTCCGTGCTCAACGGGCTGGACAGCGAGGAGGTCATCGCCGAGCGGTTCGGGCCGCAGGGCGTGCTGCTGTGCATCGCCCTCGGCATGGCGGCAGGCCGCGAAGGGCGTGAGGTCACCTACCTTTCCCCCGGCCAGCTGACCCTCGGCACGGCCCCCGGCCTCGCGGACCCGAGCCGCGTGCATCGGGTCGCCGAGGCCCTCGACCGCGCAGGTCTGCGCTGGGAGACGCCGCAGGACATGTGCCACGAGATGTGGTGGAAGTTCATGGTCAACACCTGCATCAACCAGGCCTCCGCGGTGCTGCGCAGGCCCTACGCGGACTTCACCGTCGAGAGTCCGGCCCGCTCGCTCATGCTCGCGCTGCGCGACGAGGTCATCGCCGTCTCCGGGCCCGAGGGGGTGCCGCTGGGCGAGGCCGACTGCGAGCGGTGGGAGCAGGTGCTCGCCGGGCTGCCCGGCGAGGGGCGCACGTCGATGCTCCAGGACGTCCTCGCCGGGCGACCCACCGAGGTGGCCCTCTTCGCAGATCGCGTCGTCGAGCTCGGCAGGCGGCACGGGGTGCCCACGCCGCACAACCAGACGATCTCCCGGATCCTGCACGACTCGACGGCCTGAGACCCTGAGGTCATGAGCGAGCTGCGTGTGCCCCCGGGGCCCGGGATCCCCGGCGGGCTCGTCGTGCCCGCGGGCGAGCTCACCGAGCAGTTCAGCAGGGCCGGCGGGCCCGGCGGCCAGGGGGTCAACACGACCGACTCCCGAGTGCAGCTCTCCCTCGACCTCGCCACGACGAGCGCGCTGACCGACCGTCAGCGCGAGCGGGCGATGGCGCGCCTGTCGACACGTCTCGTGGGCACCACCCTCACCGTCGACGCGTCGGAGCACCGTGCGCAGCGACGCAACCGCAGCGCTGCACGTGAGCGGATGGGCGCGCTGCTGCGCGAGGCGCTGGCACCTCCTCCCCCGTCGCGTCGGGCCACGAAACCGACCCGAGGATCGCAACGCCGGCGCCTTGCCGCCAAGTCGCGCCGCGGAGAGGTCAAGCGGGCGCGATCGCGCCCCTCTGGCGACGACTGACGACACGCTGGGGACACCTTCCGTTTGACAGCGGGCCTCATCGGCTGTGGTGTGGATCACACATGACGCCGCCGCACCGGTGGCCCGCTCACGAGGAAGGCCAACGCATGTCCGTCGACACGACCGGACCTGAAGGCGCACCAGCGGTCAACGAGGACTCCGAGCTCAAGCAAGGGGTCAGCGGTCGCCTCCTCTACTTCTACGTGCTCGGGGACGTCCTCGGATCCGGCATCTACGTCCTCATCGGCCTCGTCGCCGGAGCGGTGGGCGGCGCCTTCTGGGCCGCCTTCGCCGTCGGGGTGACGGTCGCCACGATCACCGGGCTCGCCTACGCGGAGCTGGTGACGAAGTACCCGCAGGCCGCAGGAGCCGCCCTCTACGTCAACAAGGCCTTCAAGAACAAGACCCTGACCTTCTTCATCACCTTCTGCATGCTGTCCGCGAGCTATGCGGCGGCCGGCTCGCTCGCGACCGGGTTCGCCCAGTACTTCGGCGAGGTGTGGGAGGCGGCTCCGGCGCTCGTCGTGGCCCTGGCCTTCATCGTCGCGCTGGCGATCATCAACTTCATCGGCATCACCGAGTCGGTCGTCGCCAACATGATCATGACCTTCGTCGAGGTCACCGGCCTGATCATCGTGCTCGTCATCGGGGTCGTCGCGACCGCCCAGGGCAAGGTCGAGTTCGGGCGGATCACCGAGTTTTCGACCGATAGCAACCCTGCCCTCGGCCTGCTCGCGGGCGTGGCCCTTGCCTTCTTCGCGATGACGGGCTTCGAAAACGCGGCCAACCTCGCCGAGGAGACGCGCAACCCTCGCCGCGACTTCCCCCGAGCGCTCATCGGAGGCATGGCGACCGCCGGCGTCCTCTACGTCCTCATCGCCGTCACCGCCGCGGTCACCGTCCCCATCCAGCAGCTCGCCGAGTCCGACGCCGCGCTGCTCGAGGTCGTCAAGACGGGGATCCTGCCGCTCTCCGTCGCCGTGCTGACGATCATCTTCGCGATCATCGCGATGGTCGCGATCACCAACACCTGCCTCGTCTGCCTCGTGACGGAGTCCCGCATCCTCTACGGCATGGCGCGCGAGGACGTCGTCCCCGCCCCCTTCGCCAAGGTGAGCAGCCGACAGGTGCCGTGGCTGGCGATCCTCTTCTCCGTCGTCGTCATCGCCGCGCTGCTCGTCTCCGGAGCCGACTTGGCCCAGCTGGCCAATGTCACGGTCGTCTTCACGCTGCTGATCTACGCCCTCGTCATCGTCTCGGCGGTCAAGCTCGATCGTCATGACCGCACCGACGAGACCTTCAGAGCGCCCCGGGCACTCCTCGCGATGGGTGTCGTCGCCAACTTCCTCATCCTCGGCTACGTCATCTACGACGACCCCGGGTCGCTCCTGTACTGCGCGGCGCTGCTCGGCGTCGGCGTCGTCCTCTTCATCGCCGAGCGGCTGCTCGGCGGCGGCACCCCCACCACCGATCTGGAGAGCTGACATGCACGTGCTCATCGCCACCGACGGCTCCCGCCAGTCCCTGCGGGCCGCCCGCCACTTCAAGTCCTTCGCGGACCCGGGCAAGGTCGAGCAGATCCTCGTCCTGGCAGTCACCAGACCCTTGGCGAGTGTCTCCTTCGTCGACGAGATCTCGGCCGACGCCAAGGCCCCCAGGCAGCTCACGGGGAGCTCTTTCAAGGCGGAGGCTGAGGCAGCGGTCGCGGTCATCGCCGGGGAGTTCGACGACTGGTCGGAGACGACCAGGGTGCGGACCCGGGTGCGCAGCGGCACGCCCTCCTCCGAGATCATCCGAGCGGCCAAGGTGTCGGGCATCGAGCTGATCGTCGTGGCCAGTGGCAGCCGCGGACTGACCGACAAGGTCTTCATCGGCAGCACGGCACAGCGGGTGCAGAGCACCGCTCCCTGCCCGGTGCTCGTCGTCCGCCCGGTCCCCCGACAGCGCCGCCGCACCAAGGCGTGAATTCGGCTGGGGCACCGGTCGCTACTCGACGTGACGGGTGCCCCAGCCCTCGCTCCGGCCCCGAAGGTCGTCACGAGGACCGACCCGCTCGTCGGCGTCTTCCCTCCGAGCAACCCGGTGACCCGACCAGAGCCGTTGCGCACGGTCAGGTCCGGGCCGAAGGAGTGCTCACCGCCGGGGTCGGCGGCGTAGAAGCGCAGCGTGCTCTTCAGGGTGCGCGCCTTGCCCGAGCGCGCGGCGAAGGTCCCGCTCATGTTGGCCGAGCGACCCGTGCTCGAGACGTGGGCCGACGAGGCGGAGTTGCGCATCGGGGTCGTCGCCGCCAGCTCGCACCCGGCCGGGGCGGAACCCGTCGGGGGCACGGTGACCCCGCTGGCGCAGCGGAAGGACTCGACGTTGACGTAGTTCTGCTGGTTCTTGCCGAAGTCGGCGGTGGTGCCGCGCTTCATCAGCACGGACACCCGGTGGGTGGTGCCCGGGAAGCCGGCGAAGGCCCCGTCGTAGATGCCGACGTAGGTGACGGTCGACATCTGGGGCGGCGGATCCGGCGCCCGATCTCACTCCCCCGGGCCCGTCGTCCGGCTGCAGTATGTCCCCCTTCGCGCTCCTGCACCAGAGGGTAGGTTGCGGGCATGGACGACCCCGGCAGCTCGACCCGCATCGCCGTCCTCATCGACTGCGACAACGTCTCCGCCAAGCACACTGCCGCGGTGCTCGAGGAGCTTGCGAAGTACGGCACCCCGACCGTCAAGCGGGCCTACGGCGACTGGACGACCTCGCAGCTCGGCGGGTGGAAGCCTGAGCTGCACCGCAATGCCATCCAGCCGGTCCAGCAGTTCGCCTACACCGTCGGCAAGAACTCCACCGACAGCGCGCTGATCATCGACGCGATGGACCTGCTGTGGCAGGGCAATGTCGAGGCCTTCGCGCTCGTCTCGTCCGACTCGGACTTCACCCGGCTGGCGACGCGACTGCGCGAGTCAGGCAAGCGGGTCTACGGACTCGGTCTGCGCAAGACCCCGGAGTCGTTGCGGCGTGCGGTCGACCAGTTCATCTTCCTCGAGCTGCTGCAGGAGCAGGCCCGTGACGACGACTCCGGCCAGGACGAAGGGAGGTCCCCCTCCCCTGCCGAGGACGGCGGCGAGCCCGAGACGACGATCAACCTCCAGTCCGCGCTGACCAAGGCGATCAACGCGACCTCGGGCGACGACGGCTGGAGCGCGCTCGCACTCGTCGGTCAGCACCTCAGCCGGGCGCACGCCGACTTCGACCCACGGACCTTCGGCCACCAGAAGCTCTCCAGCCTCGTCGAGGAGCAGCCCTACCTCGAGACCCGCGCCGAGGGCTCCCAGCGGCAGGTGCGTCTGCGCACCCGCGCCCGCAAGACCGGTCCCGCCAGCCGGTCGGCGAAGAAGGCGACGGCCACGAAGACCACCTCGGGCAGGTCGGCGGCGTCCACCGACTGACCGCGAGCCGGCTCGACGAGGCCGCGGTCACGCGGACGTGTACGTGGCGCCGCGGCGGGCCTAGGATGACCCGGGTCTGACCCTTCCCAGGAGAACTCATGCGATCTGGCATCCGCCGCCGCGGCGGCGCGACCAGCGCGGCCATCGCGCTGTGTCTGGCCACCGGTCTTGCCGCCTCGTCGGCGTCGGCCGAGCCTGTCGACCCCACGACTCCCGTGACCGAGACGGTCGGGCCGACCACGGCTCCCACGACCGAGCCCACGGACGACGGGACGGCCGCCGATCCCAGCACGGCCTGGTCGGTGGACGAGAGTTCTCCCGTGGGCGATGCCAACGACACCCCGCTCTCCTCCGGGGACCTCGAGGACCAGATCGCCGAGGCCGACCGCCTGACCGCCGACCTGGTCAAGGACAACAAGGACATCGCCGCTGCGGTGAAGTCGCTGAAGTCCTACTCGACCAAGGCCAACCGCCTGTTGCAGAAGAAGGCCAAGGCCCGCGACGAGTACACCGCCGCGAAGTCGGAGGCGGACACCGCGCAGCGCGAGCTCGACAAGTACCGCAACCGCCTGGCCAAGGGCCGCAAGGACCTGCGCAGCTGGGCCTTCGACACCTACACCCAGGCCGGGGGCTACAGCGACACGATGACGATGATCGGCACGCTGACCGACGGCTCGAAGACCTCGGGCGACTCGGCCGGTGACCTGAGCTATCTGACCGACGAGCGCATCCGCACCGTCGACCTGGTCCGCGAGGACACCGTCACCAAGGCGTCGTTGACGAAGAAGAAGGACAAGGCGCTCAAGAAGGCCGCGAGCGCCAAGCGTCGTGCCGACCGGGCCAAGGAGCGCGCCGACGCGGTGCTCAAGGAGCGCAAGAGCGAGCTGGAGTCCCTGCGGCGCAAGCACGCCGAGGAGCTCAAGGAGGCCGGCCCGATCGTCAACGCCCTGATCAGCCAGCCCGACGACCGCGCCCAGGGGGCGAGCGACCGCCTGACCTCCGCGCTCAAGGAGCTCGGTCAGGACGTCAGCCAGTTCGAGGGGTCCAAGCCCTGCTCGACCAACATGGGCACCTACCCCAACGGCCAGATCCCCCCGAGCGGGCTGTGCCCGCTGCTCGGCGGGCCCGGCGAGTCGCTGCGCCCCGATGCCGCCGCGGCCTTCAACGCGATGAGCAAGGCCTACCAGCGGGACACCGGCCACCTGCTGTGCATCACCGACAGCTACCGCTCCTACGCCGAGCAGGTCGTCACCAAGCAGCAGCGTGGCGGGTGGGCGGCCACACCGGGCAGGAGCAACCACGGTCTCGGCAAGGCGCTCGACCTGTGTGGTGGCGTCAACTCCTTCGGCCACCCCGCCCATGCGTGGATGCAGCAGAATGCGCCCCTCTACGGGTGGTTCCACCCGTCGTGGGCGGCCGCCGGTGGCTCGCTGCCGGAGCCCTGGCACTGGGAGTACGCCGGCTGATCAGGCCTGGTGCGAGCCGACCTGCTCCTGCGGGGTCTTGACCGGGATGAGCACTGCCAGGCCGGCGATGAGCACGACCGCGATCCCGAGGATCCCCCAGTACTGGGTGTTGTCGTCGCCGGTGATGACGGCACCGAGCCAGATGAAGAGGGCGAAGGCGGCCGGCGACAGGAAGGACACCACGCGCCCGGTCGTCGCGTAGAGGCCGAAGATCTCACCGGAGTGCCCCTCGGGGATGACCCGGGCGAGGAAGCTGCGGGAGGCCGCCTGGGCCGGACCGACGAAGGCGGTCATCGCCAGCCCGAGCGTCCAGAAGACCGTGGCCCCACCGTCGTGGAGCACGAAGATCGCCAGTCCGAGCACGACGAGCGCCACGAGCGAGATGAGGATGACGCGCTTGGGCCCGAGGACGTCGTCGAGGAGGCCGAAGAGCATCGTGGCGACGCCGGCGACGATGTTGGCGGCGGCGCCGAAGATGATCACATCGCCGGCCGACATCCCGAAGGTCCCCGCAGCGAGCACGGCGCCGAAGGCGAAGACTCCCGCGAGGCCGTCGCGGAAGAGTGCCGAGGCACCGAGGAAGTAGACGGTGTGCGGCGAGCGAGCCCACAGGCGGCGAAGGGAGGCCCACACCAGTCGGTAGGACTCGGCGACCCCGACCCGCGGTGCCTTCTCCCGCGGCTGGTCCTTGAGCACGAAGAAGGTCGGCAGGGTGAAGAGCAGGATCCACAGGCCGCACACGACCATGGAGACCCGGATGTCCAGGCCGTCGGTGTCGGTGACGCCGAAGAGCCCGACCTCGGGCTGGATGAAGACGAAGTACAGCAGGAGCAGCACGAGGATGCCGCCGAGGTAGCCCATCCCCCAGCCGAAGCCGGAGACCCGACCCACGTTGCTCGGTGAGGCGACCTGCTCGATCGAGGCGTTGTAGTTGACGCTCGCGATCTCGGAGATGATCGAGCCGGCGCCCAGTAGGACCAGCCCCAGGACGAGGAAGCTCGGGTCCGGCTGGACGAGGAAGAGCGCGGCCGACACGGCCGCTAGCACCCAGGTCTGCACGCGCAGGTTGCGCACCGTCCGACCGGACCGGTCGGAGTTCTGCCCCAGGACCGGCGCCAGGAGCGCCACGAGCAGCCCGGACAGGGCGGTCGCGATCGCCAGCGCCGTCGACGTGGTGTTGGTCGGACCGAAGCTCGAGCTGGTCAGGTAGACGGAGAAGACGAAAGTCGTGATGACGGTGTTGAAGGGCTGCGAGCCCCAGTCCCACATCGCCCAGCCGAGGATCCGGCCGAAGCCGCCCTGCGGCTCGGCTCGCAGCGCGGTCGTCGGCTCCACGGGGGATGTCGTCGCATCGGTCACGAGGCGAGGCTAACCGCCCCGAGCGCCTCGATGTGCGCGACACGGTGGGGAGACGCTATCCTGTGGGGTCGCCCCAGGTCGTGCCGCGAGCCGACCACCAGATCGGGCCCATCCGGAAGGCCCGCCATGGGCCACGGCGCCGCAACGACGCGAGCAGCCGGAACAGATGATGCTCATTGAGCGTTGTCATGTGACGAGGGGCCCGCGCGGCAGGGGCGCGGACATCGCGAGAGACACCAGGAGACTTGCAACATGGCAGAGCGCACGCTGCGCGGAACGCGCATGGTCAGCTTCAGCATGGAGACGACGGACAACGTCGTCCCGAGCGACCGTCAGATCACGACCTACGTCTGTGACGACGGCCACCGCACCGAGCTGCCCTTCTCCGTCGAGGCCGACATCCCCGGCACCTGGGAGTGCCGCTGCGGCAAGCTCGGCAAGCTCCTCGACGGCCCCGAGCCGGAGCTCAAGCCGGCCAAGCACGTCCGCACCCACTGGGACATGCTGCTCGAGCGCCGCTCGATCCCCGAGCTCGAGGAGCTCCTCGAGGAGCGCCTGGAGCTGCTGCGCGCCTCCCGTGGCGAGAAGCCGCGCAAGCGCAGCGCCTGAGCCTCGGCTCCCCGCACCACGAAGGCGCCGCACTGAGGAGCGAGCGCCAGCGAGCCTCGAAGGGGGCGGCCCACCGATCACGGTGGGCCGCCCCCTTCGTCATGTCGTACGCACCCCTCAGTCGTCGACGATCTCGCCCTCGACGACGTCGTCATCCCCACCGTCGTGGCGCCGCCGACGCCGCACCCGCGCCTCCCCCGGCGCCACCGGCATCCCCGCGGCGAGCAGCCGCCGGGCGATGACGGCCTCGAGCCCGATGCGGGCCACCGGCCGGGTGAAGGGCAGCACGAGCACGAGGCCCAGCACGTCGGAGACGAAACCGGGCAGGGTGAGCAGCGCGCCCCCGAGGAAGACGAGGATCGCGTCGGCGATCTCCCGCGAGGGCATCTCGCCGCTGCGCAGGGCGACCCGCAGGGACTGCCAGGTCCGGCGCCCCTCGCGTCGCAGCAGCCACACGCCGAGCGCGGACAGCGCGACGAAGAGCAGGAGCGTCCAGCCGACGCCGATGAGTCGTGCGAGGCCGTAGACCGCGAGCACCTCGACGACGAGCCACAGCACGATGGCCAGCGGCACCCACGCCACCCGACGGCGGCGGCGCGGTGCGGGTCCGGGCCCCGTCGGCCCGGACCCGAAGATCACAACCGGTGCCACGTCGGCTCTCGATCGACCAGTCGGCGCAGCTGCTGGCGGCGGTGGGCCAGGCCCCAGCGGGTGATCCGGGTCATCGACTCGCGCACGACGTCGCCGTCCATCTTGGAGTCGCCGATCTCTCGCTCGACGAAGGTGATCGGGACCTCGACCACGCGCAGCCCGGCACGCACCGTGCGGACCGTCAGGTCGGTCTGGAAGACATAGCCGGCGCTCTCGACCTCGTCGAGGCCGATCGTGCGCAGGGTCTCGGCGCGGTAGACGCGGTAGCCGGCGGTCGCGTCGTTGACCGGCATGCCCAGGACGAGCTTGATGTACATGTTGCCGGCCATCGAGATGGCCTTGCGGTCGGCGGGCCAGTTGACGATCTTGCCGCCGCGCACGTAGCGCGAGCCGATCACCAGGTCGGCGTCGGCCGCGACGTCGAGCATGTGCGACAGGTGCTCCGGGCGGTGGGAGCCGTCGGCGTCCATCTCGACGATGGCGTCGTAGCCGCGCTCGAGCGCCCACCGGAAGCCGGCGAGGTAGGCGGCACCTAGGCCCTCCTTGCCCTGGCGGTGGATCACCATGACCTGCGGGTCGGCTGCGGCCATGGCGTCGGCGACCTCGCCGGTGCCGTCGGGAGAGTTGTCGTCGAGGACGACGACATCGGCGGCAGGCACCGATTCGCGGACCCGCTCGACGATGAGCGGCAGGTTGTCGCGCTCGTTGTAGGTCGGGATGAGCACCGCGACCCGCTCGATCGGCGGTCGCTGGGCGTGGGGCTGGTCAGGCACCGGTGGTGGCTTCCTCGGTCTGCTCGGTCGGGCTCGGGTCGGTCCGTGGCTCGCCTCCGACACTACCCGTCGCCCGGTGGCGCAGCCGCCACCCCACCGCGACGAGCAGGCCGAGGCCGCAGGCCCACTCCACCCACGGCCCGAGCCGGTCGGAGAGCGTCAGGCCGCTGCGCAGCACGACGTCGTCGACGGGCTGGGCGGCGGTGAAGAGCTCGGTGGTCGGCGTCGTGCTGCCGTCGGGGTTGACGAATCCGGAGACGCCGACGGTCGACACGTGGGCGACGCTGCGGCCGTGCTCGATGGCCCGGATCCGGGAGATCGCGTACTGCTGCGTGGACTCGGCCGTGTAGCCGAAGGTGGCGTTGTTGGTCTGCACGACGAGGAGGCTGGGGTCCCCCTTCGCCTCCGCGTCCTTGACAGCCGAACGCATCAGACCGTCGTAGGCCACCTCGAAGCAGATCGTCGGCACGGCGGAGAAGTCACCATCGCGGCCGGGGACGGTGAAGGCGGCGTTGCGGTCTCCCTTCGCGAAGCCGACCCGCACGAGGTCGACCTTGGAGCTGAAGAGCCGGTAGAAGTCGCGGTGGGGCACGTACTCGGCGAAGGGGACGGGGTGCTGCTTGACGTAGCGTTCCGGCTCCCCTCCCCCGGGCCGGTAGTACAGCGAGGCATTGGACACCGCCGGGGCCGGCTCGTCGAGGATCGCCCCGACGATGACCGGTACACCGGCCGCCTCGAGAGCCCGCTGCACCTGGGCTGCGGCGTCGGGGTTGCGCAGGGGGTCGATGTCGGAGGAGTTCTCCGGCCAGATGACCAGGTCGAGGTCGTCGTGCCGCTCGGCGAGGCGCTCGGTCCCGACGACGTGGTTGTCGAGGACCTTGCGACGCTCGGCGTTGAAGTCCAGGCCCGTCCGCGGCACGTTGCCCTGGACCAGCCCGACCCGGGCACTCGCGTCGCCGCTCGTCGGCACGGGCACGACGAAGGCGCCGGCCGTGGCCGCGACGGCCAGCCCGAGGGCCACCCACGGCGGGCGGCGGGTGACGACGACGAGGACGAGCGGTACCGCGACGAGGGCGACCGCGAGCGTGATGAGCGGCGCTCCCCCGACCGCGGCCCACCGGGCGAAGGGAGTGTCCGCCTGGCTGAAGGCGATGCGGGCCCACGGGAAGCCGCCGTAGGGCAGCGTGCCCCGCACCCACTCCTGGAGCACCCACATCACGGGGACGAGCAGCGCGGCCGGCAGCGGGTGCCCGCGGCGCAGCAGGGGCCGCTGCACCGCGGCGAGGACCGCGCCCATCGCGGCGACGTAGAGGGACTCGGTGACGGCCAGGGCCATCCACGGGAAGGTCCCGACGAAGATGCCCGACCAGCTGAGGGTGGGGACGAAGCAGCCGAGCCCCGCGACGAGCCCGAGCAGCGCACCCACGCGCGCGGTGACGTCCCACATGGCGATGCCGATGAGCGCCACCCCGACGACCGCCATGAGGGCCAGGTCGTGGTCCGGGAAGGAGAGCCACAGGCACAGGCCCCCGACGAGGGCCAGGGCCAGACGTACCGGGAGCCGCGAGATCACTCCCACGGCGTCGAGAGCACGACCGTCGTGCGGGTCGAGACGCCACCGCGGTTGCGGACCGTGGCCAGCAGCTCCTCGAGGTCCTGCGGGGTGCCCACCCGCACACGCAGGAGGTAGTTGGCGTCGCCGGCCACCGAGTAGCACGCGTCGATCTCGGGGATGTCGCGCAGGCGGTCGGGGATGTCGTCGGGCTCGCGCGGGTCGAGAGGCGTCACCGAGACGAAGGCGGTGAGCGGCGTGCCCACGGCGGAGGGGTCGACGACGGCCGCGTAGCCGGTGATGGCCCCGCGCTCCTCGAGGCGCCGCACCCGCTGGTGCACGGCAGAGGTCGACAACCCGATGGCCTTGCCCAGGTCGGTGTAGCTCATGCGTCCGTCCTCGCGCAGGAGGTCGATGATCCGTCGATCCGCCGCTTCCATGGATGAAGCATAAGCGAGAGCCGTAGGGTCAGGGCATGTCCGACTCGGCGCCCCGCCTGCTCCTGCTCGACTCCGCCTCCCTGTACTTCCGCGCCTTCTACGGCGTGCCGGCGAGGGCCGAGGTGCCGTCGGGCATCCCGACCAATGCCGTGGCCGGATTCCTCGACATGATCGCCACGCTCATCACCCGCTACCGCCCCACCCACGTCGTGGCGTGCTGGGACGACGACTGGCGGCCGCAGTGGCGGGTCGACGCGATCCCGACCTACAAGGCGCACCGCGTCGCCGACGACCCCGCGGAGGGCGAGGAGGTCCCCGACGAGCTCAGCCCGCAGGTGCCGGTCATCGCCGAGGCCCTCGCTGCCATTGGCATCCCCCGCATCGGCGCCGCCGGCTACGAGGCCGACGACGTCATCGGCACGCTCGCCATGGCGCACCGCGGGCAGATGCCGGTCGACGTCGTCACGGGCGACCGCGACCTCTTCCAGCTCGTCGACGACGCCTCGGGCACGCGGGTCATCTACACCGCCCGGGGTGGGGTGCGCGACCCCGACGTCGTGACCCAGACCTTCCTCGCGGACAAGTACGCCGTCGCCTCGGGTGACGCCTACGCCGACATGGCCGCGCTGCGCGGCGACACCAGCGACGGGCTGCCGGGGGTCAAGGGCATCGGCGACAAGACCGCGGCCGCGCTCATCGCGGACTTCGGATCTCTCGCCGGGGTGCGCGAGGCCGTCGCCTCCGGTGACCCCCGGATCAAGGGGGCGCGCCGCGCCAACCTCGAGGCCGCGAGCGACTACCTCGACGTCGCCCCGCTCGTGGTGCGGGTGGCCCACGACGTGCCGATCCCCGACGTCGACCTGCGCCTGCCGTCCGACATCGCCGACCCGGCCACGATGAGCCGGCTCGCGGTCGACCACGGCCTGACCTCCCCCTTCGACCGGATCGCGACCGCCCTGCGGGGCTGAGGCCGAAGGGGAGGTCAGTCCAGCCGGTCGGCGGCGACGACCCCGCGCATCACCTTGTCGACGGCCGTGCGGGCCACGCCCCGCAGGTGCGGCTCGGGCGCGGCGTCGGCCACCTGGTCGAGCAGGTCGACGACCTGCTTGCACCGCCGCACGAAGTCACCTGCGGTGAGGTCCGACCCCGACAGCACCTCGTCGAGCCGGCGCCCGCTGGCCCACCGGTGGACCGCCCAGGCCAATCCCCCGTCGGGCTCGCCGGTCGCGGGCAGGGCATTGGCCTGCTCGAGGTCCTCGAGCTCGCTCCAGCGGCGGACCATGTCCTGCCACGCGTCGGAGACGTTGTCCGTCGGCATCCTCGGGAAGGGGTCGTGCTCGTCGTGCCGGGGCTCGTGGACGAGCATCGAGACGACGGCCGCCAGCTCGGCGGGGTCGAGGCGCTTCCACGCTCCCCCGCGCAGGCACTCGGCCGCGAGCAGGTCCTTCTCCGTGTAGAGCCGGCGCAGACGGGTGCCGAGGTCGGTGACGCTCTCGCCGTCGTCGCCGAGGTAGCCCATGCGGGTCAGCACGACGCAGATCCGCTCGAAGGTCTGCGCCACGGAGTTGGTCCGGTGCTCGACCTTGCGCTGCAGGGCGGAGGTCTCCCGCTTGAGCTTCCACCAGCGCGCCGCCCAGCGGGCGTGCTCCTCGCGCTCCGGGCACTGGTGGCAGGGGTGCGACTTCAGCTCGCGGCGCAGCTGCTCGAGGCGCTCGTCCTCCCCCTTCGCGCTCTCGACGGCGTGCGCCCGCACACTCGGGGCGTCCTCGTGGGGCGCCTTGATCCGCAACGTGGCGGCGAGGTCGGACCGCTGCTTCGCCGACTTCGGGTTGAACCCCTTGGGGACGGCCAGCCGCCCGAAGGGGGTGACCGGACCGTCGAGGTCGGCGGCGGTCAGCCGGCGGATCTGCTGGTGCTCGGTGAGCACGGTCGGTGCCGTCAGCTCGCCCTTGTAGGAGCGTGGCGGGGCGACGACGATCGCGATGCCCGACCGGCGGCCCCCGATGCGGACGATGTCGCCGACGGACAGGGCCTCGAGCGAGACGGCGATCTCGGCGCGACGGTTGGCATTGCGCTTGCGCGAGCCCTCCTTCTCGACGTCGGAGATGCGCCGCCGCAGCGCGGCGTACTCGCGGAAGTCGCCCAGGTGGCAGTGCATGGCCTCCCTGTAGGCCTCGAGCGACTCCTGCTGCTCGCGCACCTTGGTCGCCAGCCCGACAACGGCGCGGTCGGCCTGGAACTGCGCGAAGGAGGTCTCGAGCACCTCCTTGGCCGTCTGGCGGCCCACCTGGGCGACGAGGTTGACGGCCATGTTGTAGGTCGGCCGGAAGCTGGAGCGAAGGGGGTAGGTCCGGGTCGATGCGAGACCGGCCACCGACATCGGGTCCAGCCCGCGTGACCACACGACGAGGGCGTGACCCTCGACGTCGATGCCGCGACGGCCGGCGCGTCCGGTGAGCTGCGTGTACTCGGCCGGGGTGATCTCGACGTGCGACTCGCCGTTGAACTTCACCAGCTTTTCCAGGACCACCGTGCGCGCGGGCATGTTGATCCCCAGGGCGAGCGTCTCCGTCGCGAAGACCGCCCGGATGCGTCCCGCGGTGAACAGCTCCTCGACGATCTCGCGGAAGAGCGGGAGCATGCCGGCGTGGTGGGCGGCGAAGCCGCGGGAGATGCCCGCGACGAACTGGTGGTAGCCGAGGACGTCGAGGTCCTCCCCCTCGAGGACGGCAGCCCGCTCCTCGACCGTGCGTCGGTTGAGCTCGCCGTCGCGCTCACTCACCAGACGCACGTCGTTGCCCAGCAGCTGACCGACGGCGCCCTCGCACCCGGCCCGGCTGAAGATGAAGGTGATCGCCGGCAGCAGCCCGTCGCGATCGAGCTCCCGGATAACCTCGGTGCGCGAGGCGGCCCCGCCGAAGCGTCCGCCACCGCCACGTGGCCCCGGCCAGTGACCGCCCCTGCCCCGGCCGCCGTCCCGGCGGTGACCGCCGCGTCGGTCGCGGCCACCTCGCGGTCCGCCTCGCCCGCGCCCGTCGTCGTCGGTGCCACGGACCCGGGCCCGGATCGCGTCGAGCAGCTCGGGGTTGACCTTGGCCGGGGTGCCGGCGGACCCGTCGTCGACGAAGAGGTCGTGCACCTCGCGCCCCACCTGCATGTGCTGCCACAGCGGGACCGGACGCTCCTCCGAGACGATGATCTCGGTGCCGCCGCGCACCTCGGCGAGCCAGGCGCCGAACTCCTCGGCGTTGCTCACGGTCGCCGAGAGGGAGACGACCTGGACCGAGCGGGGCAGGTGGATGATGACCTCCTCCCACACAGCGCCTCGGAAGCGGTCGGCGAGGTAGTGCACCTCGTCCATGACGACGAAGGCCAGCGTGTCGAGGGTCGAGGAGCCGGCGTAGATCATGTTGCGCAGGACCTCGGTCGTCATGACGACGACCGGGGCCTCGCCGTTGACCGAGACGTCACCGGTGAGCAGACCGACCCGGTCGTAGCCGTGGCGGGCCGCGAGCTCGTGGTACTTCTGGTTGCTCAGGGCCTTGATCGGCGTCGTGTAGAAGGCCTTCTGCCCGCGCGAGAGCGCCAGGTGCACGGCGAACTCGCCGACGATCGTCTTGCCGGCGCCGGTGGGTGCCGCGACGAGCACGCCGTGACCGGCCTCGACGGCCTCGCAGGCCTCGCGCTGGAAGGTGTCGAGCTCGAACCCGACCCCCTCGGCGAAGTCGGTCAGCTCCCCTTCGCGACGGCGTCGGGAGGCGGCATAGCGTTCGGCGGGCGAGGACATGACCCCACGCTATGCCAGCGCGTCAGCGCACGATCGACAGCGCGCCGCGGGCCGCCTCGACGGTGGCCGGCAGGGGTGCGACGCGCTCGCCGTCGGCGTAGCTGACGATCCGCTCGGTCGCGATGCTCACCCGCGCGCCCCGCACGATCTCGACGGCCGGGTGCGTCGTGTGGGTACCGGAGAAGACCTTGGGGAAGACCGACAGGAAGGTCGGGATGGGGATGTCGTGGACGATGACGACGTCGAGCAGACCGTCGTCGATGTCGGCTGCCGGGGCGACCTTCATGCCGCCGCCGAAGGCCCGGCCGTTGGCGATGCACACGAGCATCCCGTCGACCTCGCGCTCGACACCGTCGATCGTCAGGTCGTAGTGGATGGCACCGAAGACCGGGAGCTCACGCAGGATCGCGAGGTTGTACCGCTGCGGCCCCCGGGGCCAGGACATACGGTTGGCCCGCTCGTTGACCACGGCGTCGAAGCCGCAGGACAGGACGCCGAGGTAGTCGCGGACCGGTTCACCGTCGGGGCCGCTCACCCGCCCCAGGTCCATGGTGCGCACCGAGCCCTGCAGGATCCGCTGGACCGAGGTCTCGACGTCCTGCACGGGCAGCCCGAGCTCACGGGCGTTGTCGTTGCCGGTGCCGACCGCCACGATGCCGAGCGGGACGTCGGTGTCGGCGCAGATGTTGGCACCGAGCCCGGCGGCCCCGTCACCGCCGGCGACGGCGAGCAGGTCGATGTCGCCCGTGGCCACGGCTCGGCGTGCCTTGGCCTCGGCCCGCGCGGCGTCGAGGCCGGTGAGATCGACGACCTCACGTCCGCCGGCCTCGAGGAGGTCGGCCACCCGGGTGCCGATCCGCTCCCCGCGGTGCTTGCCGGCGGTGGGGTTGACAAGCAGGCCGATGCGTTCGGGGGTCACACGGGTCATGGACCCGACCCTAGGTCAGCGGCGAGGCCTGGTCGTCCGGGAGGTCCGACCAGTCGGGCTCCTCGCCCCGCTCGACCCGGCGGCGGTCGATGAGCAGGCAGACCCCCACCGCCGCGAAGTACAGCAGGACGAGCGGACCCGCCAGCAGGAACATCGTGAAGGGGTCCGGGGTCGGCGTGATGACCGCCGAGGCGATGAAGATCAGCAGGACCGCCATCCGCCAGGTCCGCAAGAGGCCCTTGCCCGTGAGGACACCGATGGCGCACAGCCCGACGAGGAAGACCGGCAGCAGCCAGGCCAGCCCGAAGGCGAGGATGAAGCGGGTGATGAAGGTGAAGTAGTCGCTCGCCTGCTGGATGTTGCTCGACTTGCCGTCGTCCGGGGTGAAGCCGAAGAGGATGAGCAGCGCCTTGGGCAGGGTCTGGTAGGCGAAGAAGCAGCCCGCGAGGAAGAGCGGCAGGGCGGTGCCGAAGACACCGAGCGACATCCGCTTTTCGCGCTTGGTCAGGCCCGGGAGGATGAAGGCCCAGATCTGCCAGACCCACACGGGGCTGGAGATGATGACCCCGGTGAAGAGCGAGAGACCGAGCTGGGTCGTGAAGGCCGAGGTCGCGTTGCCGAAGTTCAGCGTGACGACGCTGTCCGGGTTGCTCGCCTTGTACTCGTCGAAGGGGTAGGTCAGCTGCTTGTAGACCCCGGCATAGCTCCACGACCCGATCTTCACGCCGTCGTAGATGATCCACCCGATGACCGCACCGACGACGATCGCGGCGGCAGCCTTCATCAGCCGGTTGCGGAACTCGAGGAGGTGCTCCTTGAGCGGCATCCGCCCTTCGGGGTCCTTGGGCGTGCGGGGGCTACGAGCCATGCGGGTGGAGGGCGAAGGGGATCGGGTCAGGAGACCGGGCCGGACTGGTTGTCCGTCCGGGGCTTGGCCTCATCGATGACGGCATTGCCGTCAGCGGTGGGCGTGCCGGTCTCGCGGGCTTTCTTGGCCTCCTCGCGCTGCCGGTCCTCTTCCTTCATCTCGTTGACCTCGGACTTGAAGACGCGGGCCGACTTGCCAAGGCTGCGGGCGGCATCGGGCAGCTTCTTGAAGCCGAAGAGCAGGAGGATGACGAGGGCGATGAGGATCCACTCAGCGCCGCCGGGCAGAAAGCCCATGACAGTTCCCTTCGATTGATCTCGCCGTTCCCCTCGAGCATACGCGCTGCGGTAGGACGGTCGGCGTCGGTCTCATGGCCTGCGGACGGGGCTCAGCCGACGTCGTAGGCGGCCAGAGCCTGCGTCGCGTGTGCCGTGACCGCGGTGCGCAGCGCCTCGGGCTCGACGACCTCGGCCGCGCCGCCCAGACGCAGCACGAGCCGGCGCAGGAAACCCTCGTTGCTCGTCGGCAGGGTGACGACGAGGTCTTCACCGGACGTTTCGCGAGATGTCACCGGGTAGTACTCCGCGACCCAGTGGGCGGACGGTCCCAGGCGCAGGGTGACGGGCAGGTCGCCCTCTCCGCGCTGGTAGGCGCCCGCGCTCAGGTCGCGACGCACGGCGTCGGCGGGCGGCTCGGAGGGAACGTCGAGCACCTCGACCGACTCGATCCGGTCGGTGCGGAAGAGCCGCACGTCCTGCGCCCGGTGGCACCACCCCTCGAGGTACCAGTGGCCCTCGACCCGGGCCAGGCGCATCGGGTCGACGTCGCGCTCGGTGCGTTCGTCGCGGCTGGGCACGTGATAGGTCAGGTGGACCCGGCGACCGGCGGAGAGCGCGTCCTGCAGGACCGAGCGGGTGCGCCCGGCCTCGGTGTCGTCGTCGACGACCATGACGCGCTCGACCCCGGGGATGGAGCCGGCGACCTCCTCGAGCTTCGCCAGGGCGCGCTCGACGGCACCGGACTCCCCCGCCCCGAGTGCCGACAGGGAGCGCAGCCCGACGATGAGCGAGATCGCCTCGTCAACGCTCAGGCGCAGCGGTCGGGCGATGGTGTCGGCGTTGGTGACGAAGACCCGCCCGCCCTCGTAGCTGACCTCGATGAGCTCGTCGGTCATCGGGCCGTAGCCGCACACGAAGAGCAGGTCGAGGTCCTTCTTCAGCTGGTCCTCGCTGATGCCTAGACCTTCGGCGGCCCTGGAGATCTCGATGCCCTGGCGGCCGACGAGCCACGGGACCATGGTGAGCAGCCGCTCGACCCGGCTCGTCGCGGTCTCGACCTTGGGACGGCTCATCGGGCGCTCCCTTCATGGGCGGTGGCGACGGCACGCAGGCGGCCGATGACGGCCTCGCGCAGCTCGCTCGGCTCCTCGACGACGACATCGCCGCCGTGGCTGACGACCTCGCTGACGAAGCCGTCGAGGTCGGCCCCGTGGACGTCGACGTGGTCCCACTCGTCGTCGACCCGCACGACCTCGTGGGCCCGCCGACGCAGCCCGTGGCCGGTGCCGACGCGCACGCGCAGGCGCGCCGCGACGGTCTCGGAGGGGCTCGGGTCGGTGGCGGCGATCATCCGCACCGGGTCGACGTCGTCCGGCACCGGCACGGTGAGCGCGTCACCCGTGGCCGTCACCGACGAGGTGATCCGGCTGAGTCGGAAGACGCGCGCGGCCTCGCGGTCGAGGTCGTGCCCGACGAGGTACCAGCGGCCGTGCCAGGCGGTGAGGTACCACGGCTCGACGTGACGGGGCCGCGAGCCGCCGGTGCCGGGGCGTGCGTAGTCGAAGCGGACGGCCGTCGACGACAGCACCGCGTCCTTGAGTGGCTCGAAGGCAGGCTCGGTCCCGCCGAGCTGCGGCTCCAACCCGACGAAGGGGTCCTCCCCCACCTCGTCGCCCGCAGCCACCTTGCGCCAGGCCGTCGCGGCGGGGCCGGCCATCGTCGCGTGCGCCCACACCCGGCTGGCCAGCCCGACGACGGCACGCTCGTCGGCAGCGAGCTCCACGGGCGGCAGGGCGTAGTCGCGCCGGTCGATGCGGTAGCCCTGCTCGTCCTCGAAGACCCCGATGTCCTCGGTGACCAGTGGGATCCCCATGGCCCGCAGGTCCTCCTTGTCACGCTCGAACATCCGGTCGAAGGCCTCGTCGGACTCGATCGCCCGATAGGCCTCGACCATCTGGCGAATCCGCTGCTTGGGCGCCGGCATGCGGGCGTAGAGCAGGGTCATCGTGAGGTTGAGCAGTCGCTCCGTCTTGGCCGCGGGCGTGTTGGGTGCTGCCACGTCGCTCCCTTCGTCGTCCTGAGGCTAACCTGCCGCACATGATCCACTGGCGCAGCGGCACGGTCCGCGAGATCGGCGGCGCCCGGCGTGGCGCGGTGCGCCTGACCGTCGTGGTCGACGGTGCCGACACACCCGCCCTCGCCCTGCCGGAGCTCGTGGGCACCCCCGAGATCGGCGACACCGTCCTGCTCAACGTCTCCGCGCTGCGTCGTGGGCTGGGCACGGGCGGCCACGCGCTCGTCGTCGCCAATGCGACCCGTCCTCCGGCCGACCCGCCGCCGGCTCCCGGGCACATCGTCAAGGCGCGCTACACGCCCCTGCAGCAGATGGTGCTGGCGCTCGAGGAGCAGGAGTCGCCGCACCACGAGGCGATGCGCGAGCACCCCGCGGTCGCCGCCGGCGACCTCCAGGGGATGCCGGTCGTCGTCGCCGAGCTGCACTCGGCCCTGCCAGCGGTCCTCGCCGGCCTGCGGTCTGCCCAGCCGGGCGCACGCGTGGGCTACGTCATGACGGACACGGCAGCGCTCCCCTTCGCCCAGTCCGATCTCGCTGCCGGACTCGTCGACGCCGGCTGGCTCGACACGACGATCACGGCGGGGCAGGCCTTCGGCGGGGAGCACGAGGCGATCACCGTGCATTCGGCTCTGCTCGCCGCGAGGCACGTGCTCGGCTGCGACGTCGCGGTCGTCGCGCAGGGCCCCGGCAATGCCGGCTCGTCGACGACATGGGGCTGGTCGGGGCTGGCCACGGGTGACGTGCTCAACGCCGTGCACGTGCTGCGCGGTCGGGCCGTCGTCGTGCCGCGGGTGTCCGCCAGCGACCCGCGCGAGCGTCACCTCGGACTCTCCCACCACACCACGACGGTCCTGTCGCGGGTGCTGCTCGGCAGCGCCGACGTCGTCGTGCCCGACGACGCCACCGCACCGTGGCCGCAGGTGCGGGCCCAGCTCGACGCCGCCGTCGCGTCCTCGAGCGGGACGCCGCGGGTCGTGGAGCTCCCAAGTGCGGGAGTCGGCGACGACCTCGCGACGAGCCCGGTGCCGCTGTCGAGCATGGGCCGGAGCGCGACGCAGGACGTCACCCCCTTCGCCACGGCTGCCCTGGCCGGCCGCCACGCCGCCGCCCTCCTGACCTAGCCGACTCCCGTCCCCCTCCGGACGACGAGAACCCTGCATTGCCGTAGGGCAATGCAGGGTTCTCGGGTGGAGAAGTGGCGGGTCAGCCGACCTGGACGAGGTCGACGACGAAGATCAGCGTCTCGCCGCCCTTGATCGCGGCGCCGGCGCCGCGGTCGCCGTAGCCCAGGTGCGGCGGGATGACGATCTTGCGACGGCCACCCTCCTTCATGCCGAGCAGGCCGTCGTCCCAGCCCTTGATGACCTGGCCGATGCCGGCGGTGAAGGCCAGCGGTGCGCCGCGGTTCCACGAGGCGTCGAACTCCTCGCCCGTGGAGAAGGCGACACCGACGTAGTGCGCCTGGATCGGCGAGCCGGCGGTCACCTCGGCACCGTCACCGACGGTGATGTCCTCGACGACGAGCTCGGTGGGAGCCTCGCCCTCGGGGAAGTCGATCTCGGGCTTGGTCGTGGTGGGGTCGAAGGGCATGTGGGTCTCCTTGTCGTGGGGTGGGAGGTACAGCTCGGTCCCTGAGGAGCGAGGCCGTCAGCGGCCGAGCGTCTCGAAGGGGGTCAGGGTGCGCCGAGGACGTCGATGGTGAAGACGAGGGTCGAGTTGGGCTTGATCGACCCGTCGGGCGTGCCCTCCTTGCCGTAGCCCTGGTCCGGCGGGACCACGACGAGCAGCCGGTCGCCGACCTTGGCGCCCTCGACGGCCTTGTCCCAGCCGGGGATGACGCTCTGCTGGCCGACCGGGAAGGAGAAGGGGCCGCGACCGTCCTTGAGCGAGGAGTCGAAGACCTTGCCGTCGTCCCAGGTGACGCCGGTGTAGCTGACGTAGACGGTGTCGCCCTTCTTGACGGTCTTGCCCTTGCCCTCGATGAGGGTCTCGGTGACGAGCTTCTTCGGCTTCGTCGCGCCCTCGGGGATGGTGATGTCGGCCGGCTTGCCCTCGTTGTACTTCACCTGGGGCAGGTCCTTGTCGACGGACTTCTGCTTGCCCTCGGCCTTGTCGGGGAGCTGGCCGCGCACGTCGTAGACGAGGACGAGGTTGTCCTTGCCGTCGACGCCGTACTCGGGCATGCCCTTGTCCCCGAAGAGGTCCTTGGGCGGCATGACGGAGACGCCGCTCGCGCCGACCTTCTGCCCCTGGATCGACTTGACGAGGCCCGGCAGCGCCTCGGCGTTGCCGAGGTCGAGCACGATCGGCGAGCTGGTGTAGGTCTCGGAGCCCTCGATGACCTTGCCGTCCTTGCCGGAGAACATCGCGAGGTCGACCTCGACGTAGGCGTCGTCGGACAGCTCCTTGCCGTCACCCTCCTCGCGAACGTCACGGGTGGTCTCGGAGACGCTCACCGGCTTGTCGGCAAGCGTGATCGAGGGGCCCTTCTTGCCCTTGGCCTCGGTGACCTCGATCGCCTCGACAGCCTTGGAGTCCTCCTCCTTGGGCTCGGCGAGGGTCACACCCGGCGAGGACGAGGCCGAGGACTTCTTGTCGTCCTGGCCGGAGTCCGACGAGTCGTCGGAGTCGCCTCCGCAGGCGCTCAGGGCGAGGACGGCAGCGGCTGATGCCGCGACGGCGGTGGTCAGGCGGGGAGCCTTCGGCACGGTCTACCTCAATGTGTCGGGGACAACGATCTGGCTCACCCTAACCACGGAGTCTGGGTGGTGCCTGACTCATCGGTCCGCTCGGCGTGGGCCGCGAGGAGAGGATCTCGATGAGCTTGTCGACGCGGGCGTCGACCGCTGAGAGGGGGTCCTTGCACAGCACGGTGCGCTGCGCCTCGTCGTTGATCTTCAGGTGCACCCAGTCGACGGTGACGTCGCGGCCGTGCTCGCGGGCGGCGCGCACGAAGTCGCCCCGCAGCCTGGCCCGGGTGGTCTGGGGCGGGGTGTCGACGGCCTCGGCGATGGCCTCGTCGCTCACCACGCGCGCGATCCGACCGGCCCGCTGGAGCAGGTGGTGGACGCCGCGCTGCGGGTTGATGTCGTGGTAGGCGAGGTCGAGCTGCGCCAGCCGCGGGTCGGAGATGTCGAGTCCGTGCTTGGCGGCGTAGGCGTCGAGGAGGCGGTACTTGATGACCCAGTCGATCTCGGTGGCCACGGCGGACAGGTCATCGCCCGCGATGGCGTCGAGGGTGCGCTGCCACAGGTCGAGCACCTGACGGCTCACCGGGTCGTCGACGCCTTCGCGGTCGGCGTACTCGAGGGCCCGGGCGAGGTACTCGCCCTGGATCTCCAGGGCGCTCATGCGCCGGCCGTCGGCGAGCTTGACCGGGGTCCGGCCGGTGCGGTCGAGGCTGATGTCGCGGATCGCGCGGATCGGGTTGTCGAGGGTCATGTCGGGCAGCGCGACGCCGTCCTCGAGCATGCGCAGCACGAGGTGGGCGGAGCCGACCTTGAGCAGCGTCGTCGTCTCGGTCATCGTCGAGTCGCCGACGATCACGTGCATGCGGCGGTAGTGCTCGGCGTCGGCGTGCGGCTCGTCGCGGGTGTTGATGATCGGGCGCGAGCGGGTCGTCGCGGAGGAGACCCCCTCCCAGATGTGGTCGGCGCGCTGGCTGACGGAGAACTGCGTGGTCCGGCCGGTCGACATCAGCTTGCCCGTGCCGGCGACGAGCTGGCGGGTGATGAGGAAGGGCAGCAGGCCGTCGGTCACGGCCGAGAAGTTGGAGGTGCGCGCGACGAGGAAGTTCTCGTGGCAGCCGTAGGAGCTGCCGGCGGAGTCGACGTTGTTCTTGAAGACGTAGATCTCCCCCGCCACCCCGTCCTCCTCGAGGCGTCCCTGGGCGTCGTCGACGAGGTCCTGGACGATGCGCTCCCCCGCCCGGTCGTGGGCGATGAGTGTGGGCAGGTCGTCGCACTCGGCGGTCGCGTACTCCGGGTGGCTGCCGACGTCGAGGTAGAGCCGGGAGCCGTTGGGCAGGAAGACATTGCTGGAGCGGCCCCAGGTGACGACCTTGCGGAAGAGGTAGCGCGCCACCTCGTCGGGCGTCAGACGCCGCTGGCCGTCGGAGACGGCCGTGATGCCGAACTCGGTCTCGATCCCGAAGATGCGTCGCTCCACGTCTGCAGGCTAACCGTCGGCGCGAAGGGGGGCGCTCACCCGGCGGAAGCAGCGCCGCGTCGCGGTCCGCTCGAGCACCGCGATCTCGAGGGCGGCGTCGGGCAGGAGGTCTCCCCCTTCGTCACGCAGCGACAGGACGTCGCGGGCCAGGTCGAAGGCATCGTGCAGGTCCATGCCGGGCACCCAGCGGGAGCCGAGGGCGTCGTTGAGCCGCTCGCTGTCGCCGCCGATGGCGACCCACCCGCGCTCGTCGGTCACCGAGCCGTCGTAGGCCAGCCGGTAGATCCGGTCGCCGGCGAGGAGCCGGCCCACCTCGGCGACGACGATCTCCACCTCGTAGGGCTTCTGGTCCTGGGTGAAGACGGTGCCCAGCGTCTGCGCATAGGCATTGGCCAGGGCTCGGGCGGTGACGTCGGATCGGTCGTAGGAGTAGCCCCGCAAGTCGGCGTAGCGGATGCCGGCCACCCGCAGGTTTTCGAACTCGTTGTACTTGCCGACGGCGGCGAAGGCGATCCGGTCGTAGATCTCGCTGAGCTTGTTGAGCGAGCGGCTGCTCGGGTTGTCGGCGACGAGCAGGATGCCCTCGTCGTAGCCCAGGACGACGACCGAACGGCCGCGGGCGATGCCGGCGCGCGCGAACTCCGCCCGGTCGGCCATGACCTGCTCGGGCGAGACGTAGAAGGGAGGCTGGGTCATCGCGGGCCCGCCTGACCACGACGGTCGGCGAGGATCGTCTCGACGACCCGCTCGCTCTCGGCCTCGTCGACGAAGTCGACCCCGCCCGCGTCGACCACGCCGACGACCGGCCAGATCCGGCGGTGCACGTCGGGCCCGCCCGTCGCCGAGTCGTCGTCGGCTGCGTCGTAGAGGGCCTCGAGCGCGACCCGGACGGCCGCGGCGCGGTCGAGGCCGGGCCGCCAGAGCTTCTTGAGCGCGCCGCGGGCGAAGAAGGAACCGGAGCCCACGCTGTGGTGCTCCTGCTCCTCGTAGCACCCACCGGTCACGTCGTAGGAGAAGATGCGCCCCTCGCGGCGCTCGGCGTCGAAGCCCCCGAGGACGGGGACGACGGACAGCCCCTGCATCGCCAGACCGAGGTTGCCACGCAACATCGCGGCGAGGCGGTTGGCCTTGCCCTCGAGCGACATGACGACGCCCTCGATCTTTTCGTAGTGCTCGAGCTCGACCTGGAAGAGCCGCACCATCTCGACGGCGACGCCGGCCGCGCCCGCGATGCCCACGAGGGAGCGCTCGTCGGCGGCGAAGACCTTGCGCATGTCGCGGTTGGCGATCAGGCTGCCGAGCGTGGCGCGGCGGTCACCCGCCATGACCACGCCGCCCTCCCAGGCGAGGGTGACGATCGTCGTGGCGTGAGGGGCCTCGAGGGGCTGCCCCGTCGTGGCGCCAGCGGCGCCGGCTCCGGGGAGCAGGCGCGGGTCGTGCTGGGCGACGAAGTCCGTGAAGGAGGACCCGCCGGCCGCCAGGTAGGCGGCGGGCAGGCGCCCCTGCGCGGCATCGCGGCTCACTGGCCGCCCTTCTGCACGAAGCCCTTGACGAACTCCTCGGCATTGGACTCGAGCACCCCGTCGATCTCGTCGAGCACCGAGTCGATGTCCTCGTCGCGGGCGGCATTGGTCGCGCCCACCTGACCGAAGCCGTCGTCGGGCTGGGCGTCGTCGCCCCCGCCGCTGCTCTGGGGTCGGATCTGCTCCTGCGCCATCGTCTGCTCCTGTCGCGTCGGGTCGTGCCCCGAGCCTATGCTCCGAGACCGGCCACGAGGTCGTCCACGTCACCTGCTGACACGAGGTCTTCGGTGGCGGACCGGCCGTGCGCCAGCGGGTCGAGGAGCGGGACCCGGGCCACACGCCCCGCGCGGGGCAGACGCAGCACGAGCGAGTCCCACGACGCCGAGACCACCGCGTCGCCGAAGCGCTCGACGACCCGGCCCCGCAACCAGGCCCGCGTGTCCTCGGGCGGCTCCGCCACGGCCCGGCGCACCTCCTCGTCGGTCGTCAGGCGGGTGATCCGCCCCGCCGCCTCGAGCTTGTGGAAGATGCCCTTGGCCGGGCGCACGTCGGACCACTGGATGTCGATGGCCGTGAGCCGCGGGTCACCCCACTCCATGCCGTCACGGTCCCGATAGCGCTGCAGGAGAGCGAGCTTGGCGACCCAGTCGATGTCCGCGGCCGCGTCCATCGGGTCGCCGGCGAGGAGCCCGAGCAGCCGCTCCCAGTGACCGAGCACCTCGTCGGTGGCCGGGTCGCTGCCCTCTCGCTCGACGAAGGCGCTCGCCATCTCGAGGTACTCGGTGAGGATCTGCACGCCCGTGAGCTCACGACCGTCTCGCAGGCGGACAGTGGCCCGGCACGTCGGGTCGTGGGAGATCGTGCGCAGCGCGGTGACCGGGTGGAGCAGCGCGAGGTCGCGGTCGATCGCGTCGGCCTCGATGAGCCGGAGCACGAGGGAGGTCGAGCCGACCTTGACGAGGTTGGACACGTCGGCCTGGTTGGCGTCGCCGATGATGACGTGCAGCCGGCGCCAGACGTCGGGGTCGGCGTGGGGTTCGTCCCGGGTGTTGATGATCGGCCGCTTGAAGGTCGTCTCCAGCCCCACCTCCGCCTCGAAGAAGTCGCTGCGGGAAGAGATCTGGTAGCCGGTGCGCTCGCTCTCCTGGCCGACGCCGACGCGCCCGGCGCCGCACATCACCTGGCGGGCGACGAAGAAGGGCGTCAGGCTGCCCACGATCCGGTCGAAGGGAGTCGCCCGGCTCACGAGGTAGTTCTCGTGGGTGCCGTAGGAGGCCCCCTTGCCGTCGGTGTTGTTCTTGTAGAGGTTGATGCCCGGCGGGCTGTCGGCGAGGCGCTCGACGACCTCACGCATGACGAGCTCGCCCGCCCGGTCCCAGACGACGACGTCCCGGGGGGAGGTGACCTCCGGCGAGGAGTACTCGGGGTGGGCGTGGTCGACGTAGAGCCGGGCACCATTGGTGAGCACGACGTTGGCCAGGGTCGGGTCCTCGGCATCGGTCAGCTGGGAGATGTCGGCGCGGGCGCGGGGCATCTCGAAGCCGCGCGCGTCGACGAGCGGGTGCTCGTCGCTGTAGTCCCACGCCCCGTGTCCGGCCCGCAGCCCGTGGGCGCGGGCATAGGTGGTCACGACGACTCCCGAGGCGGTCATGGGGTTGGCCCAGGGCTGGCCCGGGACCGCGATGCCGTACTCCGTCTCGATGCCCATGATCCGCCGCACGCTCATGGGCCCACCCTAGGTCCGGTCCCTCGCGAGCAGCCCGAAGACCCACGAGTCGGAGACGACGCCCTCGACGACGCAGTCCTCCCGCAGCGTGCCCTCGTGGACGAAGCCCAGCTTGTGCAGGACGCGCCCGCAGGCGGTGTTGCGGGTGTCCGCCATGGCCTGGACCCGGTTGAGGTCGAGCACCTCGTAGGCCCAGTCGAGCAGGGCCGAGGCAGCCTCGGTCGCGTAGCCGTGGCCCCAGGAGGCCTCCCCGAAGCACAGGGTCAGCTCCGCGCTGCGGAAGGTCGGGTCCCAGCTGCTCACCCCGCACCACCCCAGGCGGGCACCGTCCGCCACCCTCTCGACCATGACCCGGGCGCCACTCCCTTCGGACGCAGCGCTCCGCGACTGGTCGACGAACCTCTGGGCCCGCGACGGATCGGTCCACGGCGGCTCGTCCCAGTAGCGCAGCACGAAGGGGGACGACATCAGCTCCCAGAGGAAGTCGCCGTCCTCGTCCTCCACTGGGCGCAGCCGCAGCCGCTCGGTCACCAGGGTCGGGGTGTGCAGGGTCGGGGTCGTCGGACTCATGACGGCCATGCTCGTGCAGCGGGCTCGGGGGCACCACCGACATTCGCCCGCGCGCCCGCGCTCCCCGGGGTGGCCGGGATGCCCGGAGATGGCCGGGATCTCCGGTGATGACCGCGCAATTGCGCGGCCATCACCGGGTTTCCCGGCCATGCGCGGGTTTCCCGGTCATGAGCGCCTTTCCCGGCCAGTCGCGCCTCGACCACCGAGGGTGTTGGAATGGGGCCGTGAATTCGACGTGGATGCCGTGGCGGACGCGGGTGCTGGGCTGGTTGACGCGCAAGGGGGTCCCGGCCGAGGAGATGACGGCGGCGCAGCTGTCCCGGATGCGCGCCAACATCCCGATACGGGCGCCCTACACGTGGTTCTTCGGTCGCCCCGAGCGCGGCGTGACCTCGCAGACCCGACGGATCAGCGCCCGTGATGGCCACCAGCTGAAGATCCGGGTCCACCGACCCGAGGCCGACGGTCCGCTGCCCCTGCTCATGCACTTCCACGGCGGCGGCTTCGTCCTCGGTCACATGGGGGTCTATGACCCGCTGTGCACGCGGATCGCCGCTCAGGCGCAGGTCGTCGTCGTCACGGTCGCCTACCGCATGGCCCCCGAGCACCGCGCTCCCCTGGCCGCGCACGACTCTCTCGACGCCACCCGCTGGGCCATCGAGCACGCCGCCGAGATCGGCGCGCGCACCGACGCCGTAGGGGTCACCGGCGACTCGGCCGGCGGCAACCTCGCCGCCGTCGTGGCCCAGTCCCTGCGCGACGAGGGCTTCACCGGCCTGCGGCACCAGGCCCTCGTCTACCCGGCGCCGGACCTCTCCGACCGCGAGACCGAGGACCTCCAGCTGCTCACCCAGCGCTACCCCGTCCTCACCCCCGACATGATGCGTTCCTTCCGCAGCCTCTACCTCGGCGAGGAGGGTGACGACCGCGACCCGATCGTCTCCCCCGCCTTCGGCGACCTCACCGGCCTGCCGCCGGCTCTCGTCCAGACGGCGGAGGTCGACCCCCTTCGTCCCGACGGCGACGCCTACGCCCAGGCGCTGCGCGACGCCGGGGTCGAGGTCCGCCACACGACCTATCGCGGTGCGCCCCACGGCTACCAGACCTTCCCGGGGCTGGCTCCGGCCGCACAGCCGGCGCTCGAAGAGCTCATCGGCGAGGTCGCCCACCACCTGCACGAGGAGCGGTCATGAAGCGTCCCTACCCCGGCCTGCCCCCCCTCGTCGCGGCCCTGACGACCTTCCTCGACAACATCGGTCGGGTCTCGATCGTCGACGCCACGCTCGAGGACATCCGGGACGCCCGCGCCAAGGTCTACCCGACGTCGGCCCCCTTCGCCTGGATCACCGGTCGGGTGCACGCGGACGTGACCATCGACGACGGGAGCGCGCCGGTCCGCGACGGCGCGAGCATCCCCCTTCGCTGGTACACGCCGGCCGGCCGAAGGGAGGACCGCCCCCTCCTCGTCTACCTCCACGGTGGTGGCTGGGTGCAGGGGTCGACCCGGATGTACGACCCGCTGTGCACACACCTCGCGGCCGAGCTCGACGCCGTCGTCGTGAGCGTCGACTACCGCATGGCCCCGGAGCACCGGGCACCGACGGCGAGCCACGACGCGATCGACGTCGTCCGCTGGCTCCACGAGCACGCCGACCACGGAGTCGACCGCGACCGCATCGGCCTGTGCGGTGACTCCGCCGGGGGCAACCTGTCGGCGATCGTCGCCCAGCATCTGCGGGACCTGCGGGCGGCCACCGGCGAGCCGGTGATCCGCCACCAGGCCCTCATCTACCCGGCCACCGACCTGACGATGGCCTCCCCGTCGATCCGTGAGCACTCCGAGGGCGCGATCCTCACCGAGGCCAAGATCATCGCCTTCCGCGCGCACTACGTCGGCGAGGCGGACGACGCCGTCGCCCACGACGACCCGATCGTCTCGCCGCTCTTCGGTGATGCCTCTGGGGTGGCGCCGGCCCTGATCCAGACCGCCGACCTCGACCCGATCCGCGACGACGGGCTGCGCTACGCCGAGGCCCTGCGGGCTGCCGGGGTCGAGGTCCGGGTCACCAACTACCTCGGGCTGCCGCACGGCTTCGCAAGCTTCCCCGGCGTCGCCCGGTCCGGGATCCAGGCGCGGCACGAGCTCGTCACCGAGATCCGCCGCCACCTCGTGGGGAGGAGCTCCGGTGCGTGACCGTGACGAGCCCTTGATGTCGCCCGGTGGGCGGACCGCACTCGCCGCCGGTCTCGACGTGTTCGTCGTCGCGGTCTTCACGCTCATCGGGCGACGCACCCACGACGAGCCCCTCGATCCTTCCGGTTGGTGGGACACCGCCTGGCCCTTCCTCGCTGGCCTGGCCGTCGGCTGGGTGGTCGTCGCCGCCTCGAGCCAGACTTGGCCGACCCGCTGGTGGCACGGCCTGACCGTCTGGATCGCCACGGTCTTCGGCGGGATGGCCCTGCGGGACATGGTCGGTCAGGGCACGGCCCTGCCCTTCGTCATCGTCGCCACGGTCTTCCTCGGCGTCACGCTCGTCGGGTGGCGGCTGGTGCTCTGGGCCGTGGACCGACGGCGACCCGAGCCGACGCGGAGGACTGATCCGCGCCGCGGGCGCGGCCGCCCGCCGGTCGAGCACACCCGGGTGGGTGACCCGCTCGGCCTCGAGGACCTGCACGGTCCGTCCGACCGGACACGGGGCCGCGGCGTCGTCCCGCCGGGCGACCGGGACCGGGTCGCCGAAGAGCTCGACATCCGGCAGCCGCGGACGCCCGAGGACCCTCGGCCGCAGGGCTAGGCTTCGCCTGGGTCGTCGCGCTGGGCACCCTGTGCGCCCTCTGCGGTCTCGTGCTGGCCCTGGTGCTCGCCCGACGCTCGCCGCCCTGCGGTGACTAGAGGTACTGCCCCGTCCGCGAGCCGGTGTCGATCGATCGACCCGGCTCGGCGGCCCCGGACTTGCCGCCGATGAGCGTGCGGATGTAGACGATCCGCTCGCCCTTCTTGCCCGAGATCTTGGCCCAGTCGTCGGGGTTGGTCGTGTTGGGCAGGTCCTCGTTCTCCTTGAACTCCGCGATGCACGCGTCGAGCAGGTGCCCGACCCGAAGGCCCTCGGCACCGGTGGTGATGAGGTCCTTGATCGCGGCCTTCTTGGCGCGGTCGACGATGTTCTGGATCATCGCGCCGGAGTTGAAGTCCTTGAAGTAGAGGATCTCCTTGTCGCCGCCCTGGTAGGTCACCTCGAGGAACTGGTTGTCGTCGCTCTCGGCGTACATCCGCTCGACGACCGCCTCGATCATCCCCTCGACGGTGGCCTGCCGGTCGCCGTCGTGCTCCTCGAGGTCCTCGGGGTGCAGCGGCAGGTCGGCGGTGAGGTACTTGCTGAAGATGTCGCGCGCGCCCTCGGCGTCGGGGCGCTCGATCTTGATCTTCACGTCGAGCCGCCCGGGCCGCAGGATCGCCGGGTCGATCATGTCCTCGCGGTTGGTCGCGCCGATGACGATGACGTTGTCGAGGCCCTCGACACCGTCGATCTCCGCGAGCAGCTGCGGGACGATCGTCGTCTCGACGTCGGAGGAGACGCCCGAGCCGCGGGTGCGGAAGAGGCTGTCCATCTCGTCGAAGAAGACGACCACCGGGGTGCCGTCGCTCGACTTCTCGCGGGCCCGGTGGAAGATCAGTCGGATGTGGCGCTCGGTCTCGCCGACGTACTTGTTGAGCAGCTCGGGCCCCTTGATGTTGAGGAAGTAGGCCGTGGCGCGGTCCTGCCCGGTGCGTTCGGCGACCTTGCGGGCCAGCGAGGCCGCGACCGCCTTGGCGATCATCGTCTTGCCGTTGCCGGGCGGTCCGTAGAGGAGCACCCCCTTGGGTGCCTTGAGCTGGTGCCGCTCGTAAAGGTCGGCGTGCAGGTAGGGCAGCTCGACGGCATCGCGGATCGCCTCGATCTGCGTGCTCAGGCCACCGATGTCGTCGTAGTCGAGGTCGGGGACCTCCTCGAGGACGAGGTCGGCGACCTCGGCCCGCGGGATCCTCTCGACGGCGATGTTGCTGCGCTGGTCGACGAGCACGGCGTCGCCGACGCGCACCTGCTTGCCGGTGACCCGACCCCCGCTGCGCACGACCCGCTCCTCGTCCTGGCGCATGAGCACGAGCAGGCGGTCGTCCTCGAGGACCTCCTTGACGACGACGACCTCGCCGGCGACGTCCTCCGGGTGGACGGACACGATGTTCATCGCCTCGTTGAGCCGCACCTCCCGGCCGACCCCGAGCTCGGCCGGCTCGACGGCCGGCGAGACGGCCACGTGCATCTTGCGCCCGCCGGAGAGCACGTCGACGGTGTTGTCCTGCTCGTGGACGTCGACGACGACGGCATAGGACGACGGGGGCTGGGCGAGCCGCTCGATCTCCTCGCGGAGGGTGACGATCTGCTGCCGGGCGTCCTTGAGCGTGCGCACGAGGCGCTCGTTCTGCGAGGCGACGGTGGCCATCTGGGACTTCTGCTGGGTCAGCTTGTCCTGCAGGGCCCGCAGGTCCTGGGGCGTGGGCTCGGTCGTCATCGTCGTGCTCCCTTCGGCCGGTCGTGTCGGCGCGGCTCCAGTCTCCCCTGTCGACTCACCGCGGCGAAGGGGGGACCACCCCTCGGGCGAGCTTGCGCATCTTCTTCTCCGACGCGACCCGCTCCCCCAGCGCCTCCGAGGTCCACTCGGCGTCGTCGGCGCCCGGCGGCACCTCGGCCGGCGTCGTCGTCTCGTCGCCCTCCTGGGCGGCGTAGCCCTTGCCCGGGCGGCGCTTGCGCATCGGCGGGGTCACCCCGGGGGCGAGCCGGCGGGTGGTGATGAGGAAGCCGGTGTGCCCGTGCATGCGGTGCTGCGGGCGCACGGCCAGTCCCTCGAGGTGCCAGCCGCGCACGAGCGACTCCCACGCCTCGGGCTCGGTGAAGTTGCCGAAGTCGCGCATCGCCTCGGCGACCTTGCTCAGCTGGGTGGCCGTCGCGACGTAGCAGATGAGCACGCCACCGGGCGCCAAGGCCTCGGCGACGACCTCGAGGCACTCCCAGGGCGCGAGCATGTCGAGCACGACCCGGTCGACGCTGCCCGGCTCGACGGCGCCCGGCAGCTCTTCGACGAGGTCGCCGACGCTCACGGTCCACGCCGGGTGGTCCTCGCCGAAGAAGGCGCGCGCATTGGCCCGGGCGATCTCGGCGAAGTCGGCCCGGCGCTCGAAGGAGTGCACCCGCCCGGTGTCGCCCACCGCGCGCAGCAGCGACATCGACAGGGCACCGGAGCCCACGCCCGCCTCGACGACGGTCGCGCCGGGGAAGACATCGGCCATCTGGACGATCTGGCCGGCGTCCTTGGGGTAGACGACGGCCGCGCCCCGCGGCATCGACATGACGTAGTCCGACAGCAGCGGCCGCAGCACGAGGTACTCGGTGCCAGCCGTGTTGGTGATCGTCGACCCGTCGGGCGCCCCGATGAGGTCGTCGTGCTTGACGTGCCCTCGGTGGGTGTGGAACTGCTTGCCCGGCGTCAGGGTGATCGTGTGCATCCGCCCCTTGGGGTCGGTCAGCTGCACGCGGTCACCCTCACGGAAGGGGCCGCGACGGTAGGCGGATCCGGTGGCGGTCATGGTGGGCGAGTCTAGTTGCGCGACAGGGCGGCGTTGACCCGCTCGACGCGCACGATGCCCCGGAGCACTCCCCCTTCGCTCACGGCGACGACCCGCGAGCGTGAGGACTGGAAGGCGTGGACGAGCTCGACGGCCTCGCGGCCCGGGGGCAGGTCGACCGCCCAGCCCTCCGGGGCCGTGGACACGACGGCGGAGACCGGGGTCGTCGCGACGGCTGCCGGCGGCACGGCCCGCAGCGCGTCGTGGTCGACGAGACCGATCGGCACCCCGTCGGGCGTGGTGACCACGGGCAGGGCACGAAGGGAGGTCAGCTCGGCCACCGACGCGTCGGCACGGATCGCGGCGGCCGGCTCGATCAACGCGGCGACGTCGAGGCCCGAGAGCTGGCCCAGCGCCCGGCCGTGGGCGATGGCGGAGCTGGCGCCGGACCACAGGAAGGCGGCGATGAGCATCGTCCAGACCATCGTCGACAGCGACGGCTGCTGCCCGCGCAGCAGCGGCAGACCCACGATCGCGACGACGATGACGATGACCATGGCCCGGCCGAGGAGACCCGCGGCGACCCGGGCCCGGCCCTGCTCACCCGTGACGCCCCACACGAGCGACTCGACGATCTGGCCGCCGTCGAGCGGCAGGCCTGGCAGCATGTTGAGCACGGCGAGCGCGGCGTTGACGAAGGCGATCCCGCCGAGGACGGACGCCACCAGCCCGGTGTCGAGGGCCGCCGAGGCGAGGAAGCACGCGAGGGCGAGCAGGGCATTGGCCAACGGACCGACCACGGCGACCGCCGCCTGGGTGGCCGGGGTCGCGCGCGAGGCCTCGAAGGCCGTGTGCCCGCCCCAGAGGTCGGCCACCACGCGGTGGACGGTGTGCCCGAAGGACCGCGCCGTCACGGCGTGGGCTGCCTCGTGGGCCAGCACGCTCAGCAGCAGCGACAGCGCGTAGACCACGGCGACGCCGTAGCCGGTGACCGGGCCATGGGTGCTGGCGACGCCCGGGCCGATGAGGAAGACGATGAGGCCACCGATGATCAGCCAGGACCACCCCAGGTAGACCGGAACACCACCGATCGTCGCCAGGCGGATCCCGCGGGGAGTGTCGTCGTGGGGGGCCGCCATGGACACGACCCTAGGCGAGAGGACCGGATGGGGATAATGGCAGGTCCACCCGCCCCCTTCGGACAAGGATCTACCCGGTGACCGACACCGACCTGCGCCCCGACGCGACCACCGAGCTGCGGGAGGCGCTCACCGAGCGCGTCCTCATCATGGACGGCGCCATGGGGACGATGATCCAGCAGCAGGGGCTGTCGGAGGCCGACTTCCGCGGAGAGCGCTTCGCCGACTGGGGCAGCGACCTGCAGGGCAACAACGACCTGCTCGTGCTCACCCAGCCGGAGCTCATCGTCGACCTGCACCACCAGTACCTCGCCGCGGGCGCCGACCTCGTCGAGACCAACACCTTCAACGCGCAGCGCATCTCGCTGGCCGACTACGGCATGGCCGACCTCGCGCACGAGATCAACCTCGAGGCCGCGCGCCTGGCGCGCCGGGCCGCCGACGAGGCCATGGCCGCAGACCCGACGCGACCCCGGTGGGTCATGGGCGCCCTCGGCCCGACCAACCGCACCGCGTCGATCTCGCCCGACGTCAACGACCCGGGCCTGCGCAACATCACCTTCGACGAGCTCGTCGAGGCCTACCTCGAGCAGGCGAGCGGTCTCGTCGAGGGTGGGGTCGACCTGCTCATCGTCGAGACGATCTTCGACACGCTCAACGCCAAGGCGGCGATCTTCGCGCTCGAGACGCTCTTCGAGCAGCACGGCCGCCGCTGGCCGGTCATCATCTCCGGCACGATCACCGACGCCTCCGGGCGCACCCTCACCGGTCAGACCACCGAGGCCTTCTGGAACTCCGTGCGCCACGCGCAGCCTCTGGCCATCGGGCTCAACTGCGCCCTCGGCGCCGAGGAGCTGCGCCAGTACGTCGTCGAGCTCGGCCGGGTCGCCGACACCTTCGTCTCGGCCTACCCCAATGCCGGCCTGCCCAATGCCTTCGGCGAGTACGACCAGTCGCCCGAGTACATGGCCGAGCTCGTGGCGGAGTTCGCCACGTCCGGGCTGGTCAACCTCCTCGGTGGCTGCTGCGGCTCCTCCCCCGAGCACATCGCGGCCATCGCCCGCGGGGCCGCCGGCGCCACGCCGCACGTCCCTGCCCACGTCGAGCCGGCCCTGCGCCTGTCCGGTCTCGAGCCCTTCAACGTCACCGCCGACTCGCTCTTCGTCAACGTCGGCGAGCGGACCAATGTCACGGGGTCGGCGAAGTTCCGCAAGCTCATCGAGGCGGCCGACTACCCCGCGGCGCTCGCCGTCGCCCAGCAGCAGGTCGAGAGCGGCGCCCAGGTCATCGACATCAACATGGACGAGGGCATGCTCGACGGCGTCGCCGCGATGGGCACCTTCGTCAACCTCGTCGGCTCCGAGCCCGACATCTCCCGCGTGCCCCTGATGATCGACTCCTCCAAGTGGGAGGTCATCGAGACCGGGCTCAAGCGCACCCAGGGCAAGCCCATCGTCAACTCCATCTCGATGAAGGAGGGGGTCGAGACCTTCGTCGAGCAGGCGCGGCTGTGCCGCAAGTACGGCGCCGCGGTCGTCGTCATGGGCTTCGACGAGGAGGGCCAGGCCGACAACCTCGAGCGCCGCAAGGAGATCGCGCAGCGCGCCTACACGATCCTCACCGAGGAGGTCGGCTTCCCCGCCGAGGACATCGTCTTCGACCCCAACATCTTCGCCCTGGCGACGGGCATCGAGGAGCACGCCGAGTACGGCACCGACTTCATCGAGGCGACCCGCTGGATCAAGGCCAACCTGCCGCACGCGCTCGTCTCCGGCGGTGTCTCCAACGTCTCCTTCAGCTTCCGCGGCAACAACCCCGTGCGTGAGGCCATCCACGCCGTCTTCCTCTTCCACGCCATCGAGGCGGGCATGGACATGGGCATCGTCAACGCCGGTGCCCTCGTCCCCTACGACACCCTCGACCCACAGCTGCGCGAGCGGATCGAGGACGTCGTGCTCAACCGGCGCGAGGACTCGACCGAACGCCTCCTGGAGATCGCCGAGGAGCACCGCGGCACCGGGGTCAAAGCCGAGGAGGCGACGCACGAGTGGCGCTCGCTCCCCCTTCGCGAGCGGATCACCCACTCGCTGGTCAAGGGCATCGACACCCACGTCGTCGAGGACACCGAGGCGCTGCGCGTCGAGATCGACGCCGCCGGCGGCCAGCCCCTCGAGGTCATCGAGGGACCGCTCATGGACGGCATGGGCGTCGTCGGTGACCTCTTTGGCGAGGGCAAGATGTTCCTGCCCCAGGTCGTGAAGTCCGCCCGGGTGATGAAGAAGGCCGTCGCCCACCTCATCCCCTACATCGAGGCGTCCAAGGAGCCGGGCGACGCCTCGCGCTCCAAGGGCCTGATCGTCATGGCCACGGTCAAGGGCGACGTGCACGACATCGGCAAGAACATCGTCGGCGTGGTCCTGCAGTGCAACAACTACGAGGTCATCGACCTCGGGGTGATGGTCCCGACGCAAAAGGTCCTCGAGACCGCCCGCGAGCACGACGCCGACGTCATCGGGCTCTCGGGTCTGATCACCCCCTCGCTCGACGAGATGGTCGGGGTGGCCTCCGAGATGCAGCGCCAGGGCTTCGACATCCCGCTCCTGCTCGGCGGGGCGACGACCTCCAAGGCACACACGGCGGTCAAGGTCGACCAGCAGTACGACGGGCCGGTCGTCTGGGTCAAGGACGCCTCCCGCTCGGTGCCCGTCGTCAGCCAGCTGCTGAGCGCCACGGGCAAGGACAAGCTCCTCGGCGAGATCGCCGCCGACTACACCTCGCTGCGCGAGCGGCACGCTGCCAAGCAGGGTGATCGGCCGATGCTCTCCTACGAGGAGGCGCTCGAGGCCCGCACCCCGGTCGACTGGACGGTCGAGCAGCCGCACCTGGCGGGCGTCACACCGACGCGACAGGTCTTCGCCGACTACGACCTGGCGGAGCTTCGGGAGTACTTCGACTGGCAGCCCTTCTTCAACGCCTGGGAGCTCAAGGGGTCCTTCCCCGACATCCTCAACAGTCCGTCGACGGGTGAGGTGGCCCGCAAGCTCTACGACGAGGCCCAGGAGATGCTCGACCGGATCATCGCCGAGCAGTGGCTGACCGCCAAGGGCGTCATCGGCCTCTTCCCGGCCAACTCCGTCGGCGACGACATCGAGGTCTACACCGACGAGTCGCGCTCCGCGGTCGCGCACACGCTGCACATGCTGCGGCAGCAGGGCAAGCACCGGCCGGGCGTGCCCAACCGTTCGCTCGCCGACTTCGTCGCGCCCCGGGACACGGGCATCAAGGACTGGATCGGCGCCTTCGCCGTGACCGGTGGCATCGGCGTCCAGGACCGCATCGCGCAGTTCAAGGCTGACAACGACGACTACAACGCGATCCTCCTCGAGGCCCTGGCAGATCGCTTCGCCGAGGCCTTCGCCGAGCGGATGCACGAGCGGATCCGCACCGAGATCTGGGGATACTCCCCCGACGAGGACCTCGACAACAAGCAGCTGATCAAGGAGCAGTACGACGGCATCCGGCCGGCACCGGGCTATCCCGCCTGCCCCGACCACACCGAGAAGCGGACCCTGTGGCAGCTGCTCGACGTCGACGAGATCGGCATCGAGCTCACCGAGGGCATGGCCATGTGGCCGGGCGCCTCGGTCTCCGGCTGGTACTTCGGTCACCCGGACAGCCAGTACTTCGTCGTGGGGCGCCTCGGCAAGGACCAGGTCGAGAGCTATGCCGGGCGCAAGGGCTGGACGATGGCCGAAGCCGAGCGCTGGCTCGGGCCCAACCTCGGTTACGCCCCGGAGTGAGCCCGAGTCTCTCGCCGTCGCGCGCGGCCGACTTCAAGCAGTGTCCGCTGCTGTACCGCTTCCGGTCGATCGACCGGCTCGACGAGGCGCCCTCCCCGGCCGCCGCGCGCGGCACGCTGGTGCACGCCGTCCTCGAAGAGCTCTTCGAGCTGCCGGCGGCCGAGCGCACCCCGGAGGCCGCGGTCGGGCTGGTGCCGGGGCGATGGCAGGCACTCGTCGAGGAGCGTCCCGAGCTCGCCGAGATGATCGCGGGCGACGAGTCGCGCACCGAGGACTCGTGGTTCGCCGAGGCGGCCGCGCTCGTCGAGCGCTGGTTCACCCTCGAGGACCCATCGAGACTCGAGCCGTCTCGACGTGAGGTCAAGGTCGAGGTCGAGCTCGAGGGGCTGACCCTGCGGGGCATCATCGATCGGGTCGACGTGGCACCGACCGGGGAGGTGCGCATCGTCGACTACAAGACCGGCCGCTCCCCCTCGGAGCGCTTCGAGGGCAAGGCCCTCTTCCAGATGAAGTTCTACGGCCTCGTCCACTGGCGCACCACGGGCCGGGTGCCGGACCTGCTCCAGCTGGTCTACCTGCGCGACGGCCAGGTGATCCGCTATGCCCCCGACGAGGCCGACCTGCTCGCGCTGGAGCGCAACGTGCGCGCCGTGTCCAGCGCCATCCAGCAGGCCAGTGTGACCGGCGACTTCCGGCCCAGCCCGTCGCGCCTGTGCAGTTGGTGCGACTTCAAGCCGCTGTGCCCGGCCTTCGGTGGGACACCGCCGCCCTTTCCCCCTTCGGCACCACCCGAGGCCACGGCCGGCGATGACCAGGACTTTGCATTGCCGTAGGGCAATGCAGGCTCAGGTGCGCGCGGGCTCCTCGGCGCCGGTGGTGAGCGGCACCAGGTCGAAGGGGGTCAGTCCCGCCAGGCTGTCGACGCGGACCGAACCCGGGATGGCCGGGATCTCGACGATGTGCGGGACGGCGAGCGTCGGCACACCGGCGGCCGTCGCGGAGCGCACGCCGGTCGGCGAGTCCTCGATGGCGATGCAGGCGGCCGGGTGCACACCCAGCTGCGCGGCGGCGGTGAGATAGGGCTCGGGGTGGGGCTTGCCGTGGGTGACCACGTCGCCTGTGACCATGAGCCCGAAGGAGCCCGCCTCGGTGGCGTCGACGACGGCCCCGGCGAGGTCGGTCCACGACATCGTCACGAGCGCCTGCGGGATGTCGAGCTCACGGCAGGCAGCGAGCAGCTCACGTGCGCCGGGGCGCCACGGCACCTCCTGGGCGATCTGCTCGACGACCCGGGACTGCAACCGGTGGACGACCTCCTCGGGGGGCAGGTCGACGGGCGAGTTGTCGAGGATGAACTGCGCCGAGACGAGCAGCGGGTTGCCGACGAGCTGGACGGCCAGCTCGTGGGTCCACGTACCGCCGAACTCCTCGACGAGCTCGTGCTCGGCGGTGATCCAGTAGGGCTCGGTGTCGACGAGGGTGCCGTCCATGTCCCACAGGACGGCGGCGGGCAGGGCGGCGGGCTCGGTGCTCACAGGCGCCAAGATTACGCGTCGTAGGGTGGTGGTCGTGATCGAGATCGAGGACCTGCCCGAGCTGCACGACCCGGTGATGATCTGCGCCTTCGAGGGCTGGAACGACGCCGGCGAGGCTGCCTCCCGGGCGATCGAGCACCTCGGGATGCTCTGGGACGCCGAGACCGTCGCAGCCATCGACCCGGAGGACTACTACGACTTCCAGGTGACCCGCCCGCGGGTGATCAACCAGGGTCAGGGGCGCGGCATCCACTGGAACACCACGCGCATCCTGCTGGCCTCCCCCGACAGCCTCGGCCGCGACGTCCTGCTCGTCACCGGCATCGAGCCCTCCTTCCGCTGGCGCGCCTTCACCACTGAGCTGCTCGACCTGGCCGCGGCCAACGGCGTCACGACCGTCATCACCCTCGGTGCCCTGCTCGCCGACGTCGCCCACTCCAGACCCATCCCGGTCGTGTGCACGAGCGAGGACGAGGCGGTCGCCTTCAAGCACGACCTCGAGCCTGCCCGCTACGAGGGCCCCACGGGCATCACGGGCGTCGTCGCCGACGGGGCCCACCAGGCGGAGATGGTCTCGATCTCGGCCTGGGCGAGCGTGCCGCACTACACCTCGCAGGTCCCGTGCCCCAAGGCCTCGCTCGCCCTGCTCAGCCAGCTCGAGGACCTGCTCGACACGGTCATCGACCACGGTGACCTCGAGGAGGAGGCGCAGGCGTGGGAGCGCGGCGTCGACGAGCTGGCCAACACCGACGAGGACGTCGCCGAGTACGTCTCGGCTCTCGAGAGCGCGCAGGACACCTCGGAGCTGCCCGAGGCGAGCGGCGACGCCATCGCCAAGGAGTTCGAGCGCTACCTGCGTCGTCGCGGAGACGGCACCGACAACCCCGCCTAACCGCTCCAGAGCATCGGTCAGAGGCGAACGCCGAGGAGTGCGTCGATCGCCCGCGCCAGCTCGCCCGGGGCCGAGCGCACCTCGCCAGGGCCCGCGAGCGACTGCTCGACCCACGTGTCGACGGCGCGCAGTGCGGCCGGGGTGTCGAGATCGTCGGCCACCGCGGTCCGGATCTGCGCGATCGTCCCCGTCGCATCGGGACCGCCGTCCGTCGATAGTCCACGACGCCAGCGCTCGAGCCGCTCCTGGGCCTGCGTGAGGTCCTGCGCCGTCCACTCCCACTCACCGCGGTAGTGGTGCGCCAGCAGGACGAGCCGGATCGCCATCGGGTCGACGCCTTCTGAGCGCAGGGTCGAGACCCGCACGAGGTTGCCCTTGGACTTGCTCATCTTCTCGCCGTCGTAGGCGACCATCGCCTGGTGCGCTGTGTGCCGGGCGAAGGGCCGCTTCCCCGTGATGGCCTCGGCCTGGACGACCGACATCTCGTGGTGCGGGAAGACGAGGTCGGTCCCGCCGCCCTGGACGTCGACGTGGTCGCCGAGGTGCTCCATGGCGATGGCCGTGCACTCGATGTGCCAGCCGGGTCGGCCGCGCCCGAGCGCGCCTGCGTCCCAGGCGGGCTCGCCCTCGCGCTCGCCGCGCCAGAGCATCGGATCGAGCGGATCACGCTTGCCTGGGCGCTGCGGGTCACCGCCCCGCTCGGCGGAGAAGGCGAGCATCGTCTCGCGGTCGAGGTGGCTGAGCTCGCCCAGTCCGCCGGCGGCGGTGAGGTCGAGGTAGGTGTCACGCACCCCGTCCTCGACGACCTCGTAGGTCACGTCGCGGTCCACGAGGCGCTGCACGGCCGCGATGATCTGGGGCATCGACTCCATGACGCCCATGAAGTGATCGGGCGGGATGACCCCGAGCGCCGTCATGTCCTCCAGGAAGAGCGCGATCTGCTCGCTGCCGAGGTCGCGCCAGTCGACACCGTCACGCGCGGCGCGCTCGAAGAGCGGGTCGTCGACGTCGGTGACGTTTTGCACGTAGGTCACCGGACGTCCGCCGTCACGCAGCGCACGCCCGACGAGGTCGAAGGTCACGTAGGTCGCCGCGTGGCCCATGTGGGTGGTGTCGTAGGGCGTCACACCGCACACGTAGAGGCGGGCCGCGCCCTCGGGCTCGACGGGAGCCACCTCGTCACGTGCCACGTCGTGCAGGCGAAGGGAGATCGGCTCTCCGGGGACGACGGGCAGGTGGGGGGCAGGCCAGGCTCTCACGCGGACAGCCTACGAGGTGGCACTCACAGCGCCGGCCACGGGATCGGCGGCCAGTCACCGTGCGGCACGGGGTGGGTGCGCCTGGCCAGCAACCGGTTCACCCGGCGGCGGAGCGCGTCGAATTCGGTGGGCGTGATCAGCCCGGCCAGCTCGGCCTCGACCTCGGGTCGCGCCAGCTCGGCGTCGAGCCGGGCCAGACGCGCGAGATCGCCGTCGGGCAGGGGCTCACCGGCCCATCCCCACAGCACCGTGCGCAGCTTGGGCTCCTCGTGCAGGCTCACGCCGTGGTCGATGCCCCAGAGGCGGCCACCGTGGTCGAGGACGTGACCGCCCTTGCGGTCGGAGTTGTTGAGGACCGCGTCGAGCACGGCCATCGAGCGCAGGCGCGGGTCGTCCGGGTGCGACAGCAGGACCGGTGCGCCCCCTTCGTCCTCGCCATCGAGGACCACGAGGTTGCCGTCGGGCACCTCGTCGGGGCGCGTCACTGTGACGGGCGTCGGGCACAGGCTGGTGATCTCGCCGATCCACTGCTGCACGGCACCGGCGCCGGCCGGCCCGTCGCGCCAGACGGTCGGCGGCACCAGGTCGAAGCCGCCGAGCGCATCGATCCGCGACGCCGCGACCTCACGTGCGGCGAGGCTGCCGTCGGGGAAGTCCCACAGCGGTCGCTCACCGTCCACCGGCTTGTAGGCGACGGCGACAGTGGGCTGGTCGGGGCCCCGCACCTCGGCGACGAAGACGGCATTGCTCGCGAGGGGGTGCCGGCCGAGGACGACCAGGTCCCCGCCGACGAGCGAAGGGGGTGCCGCCACCGTCAGCGCTTGTAGCCGTTGGCCCGCGGGCAGATGTGCCCGTCGGCGTCGATGGCGCCACCGCAGAAGGGGCAGGCGGGTCGACCGGCGCGCACGACGGTCTCGCAGCGGCGGGCGAAGGCTCGCGCCTGCGCGGGACCGAGGGAGACCCGCAGGCTGTTGAGCTCGGGGGTGGCCTGGCCCTCGTCGATCTCGTCGGGATCGTGGTCGTGGGCCTCGATGAGGACCACGTGACGCTCCCCGTCCCACGAGAGGGCCAGCGCCTGGACGCGGAAGTCCTCCGCGATGGGTGTGTCGAGCGGTGCGTTGTCAGCGGCCTCCGCAGCCGCCGCGACGGTCGCCTCGAGGCCGGCGACCTGGTCGAGCAGCTCGCCGATGCGCTCGGCGAGGACCTGGGCGTGCAGCTTTTCGAGGGAGACCTGCACCCGACGGGTGGCATCGCTCGCCTGGAGGAAGAAGGTCCGCTGGCCCGCGGGGCCGACGGTGCCCAGGATGAAGCGCTCCGGGGGATCGAACTCGACGACGGTCATGGTGTCGACCCTAGTCCTGCACCGCCGCCGACGGCCGCGTCGCCCGTCGCCGGGGTGTCCTGCGTCGGTTTCGGCGGACGCAACACTGCGGAGCCGGTGTCGTTGGTGCGCAGCACCATCGGCCGCGTCGAGGTGTAGTGGACGACCGAGATGGAGGCGGGGTCGACGTGCAGCCGCTGGAAGTCGTCGAGCGGGGTGCCCACGGCATCGGCGAGCACCGCCTTGATGACGTCTCCGTGGCTCACCGCGGCCCACACGGCGTGCGCGCCGTGCTCCTCGGTCACCGCGGCGTCGATCTCGCGGACGGCGGCGACGGCGCGGTCGGACATCGCCTGCATCGACTCGCCGGGGAACTCCTCACCCGAGGGGAAGGTCGCCCGGCTCGGGGTGTCCTGGACGACCCGCCACAGCGGCTCGTCGGCGAGCTCCTTGAGGCTCCTGCCGGTCCACGCGCCGTAGCGGCACTCCCCCAGCCCGTCGTGCACCTGCGCCTCGAGCCCGTGGGCCTCGAGCAGCGGACCGGCCGTCTCGCGGCACCGTTGGAGGGGTGAGGTCGCCACGTGGACGAAGGGGGTCTCCCCCAGCCGGTCGACGAGGCCCGAGGCCTGCCCCCGCCCGGTCTCGTCCAGGGCGACACCCGGGGTCCAGCCCGCGAGGATGCCCTGGCTGTTGGCGGTGGACCGCCCGTGCCGGATGAGGATGCAGTACGCCACGCCCACACCCTAGGCGCCGGGGCCCCCGGCCCTGAGACGATGCCCGGGTGATCGTCGACCAGGCCCGCTACAGCGCAGGGCGCAGACTCCCGTGCACCGACATCGGAGCGACCCTCCACGAGATCCGGTCCGAGGCGAGCGAGGACTATCTCTGGATCGGCATGCGCGACCCGTCGGCCGAGACCTTCGACGAGGTGTCGGAGCAGCTCGGGCTGCACGCCCTGGCGATCGAGGACTCGGTCAAGGGCGACCAGCGTCCCAAGATCGAGCGCTACGGCGACGGGCACTTCGTGGTCCTGCGGCCGCTGCGCTACGTCGAGGAGACCTCCGACGTCGAGTCCGGCGAGATCATGGTCTTCCTCGGGCCCGGCTACATCGTGACGATCCGCCGCGGTGAGGCCAGCCCCCTCGCCGGGCTGCGCAGCCAGCTCGAGGAGCACGACCACGAGGTCCTGAAGCACGGCCCGTGGGGTGTCTTCCACGCGATCATCGACTTCGTCGTCGACCAGTACCTCGACATCGAGGACGAGCTGCAGATCGACCTCGACGACATCGAGGCAGGGGTCTTCTCACCCGACCAGGTCGTCGGCACCGAGGAGATCTACGCCCTCAAGCGCGAGGTGCTCGAGTTCAAGCGGGCCGCACTCCCCCTCGCCCGACCGCTCTCCCAGCTCGTCGGGCCGAGCACCCCGGTGCCGACGGAGGAGCTGCGCCTGCTCTTCCGCGACGTCCACGACCACGTCTCGCTCGTCGTCGACAACACCGAGTCGCAGGACCGCCTGCTGTCGGACGTGCTCAACGCCCATCTCGCGCAGGTGGGGGTGCAGCAGAACCAGGACATGCGCAAGATCTCCGCGTGGGCGGCGATGGCGGCCCTGCCGACGATGGTGGCCGGGATCTACGGGATGAACTTCGAGGGCATGCCCGAGCTGTCGGCGAGTGTCGAGCTCGCTGGGCGTGACGTCTACTACGGCTACCCGCTGGCCCTGCTGGCGATGGTGCTCATCTGCCTCGGGCTCTACCGCCTCTTCAAGCGCTCCGGCTGGCTCTGAGGTCGGGCCTCGCCCGACCGGGCCTCAGGAGCGGTCGTCCGCGTCGTAGTCCTCGTCGTCGAGCCCGGAGTAGGACTGGTCGTCCTCGTCGTCGTCGTAGTCGTCGGACTCGTCGTCGTCATCGACCATGAACTGCTCGTCGACGACGACGAGCGGGGTCATCTCGCCGGTCGCGTCGTGGAGCGCGTCGTCGTAGGCCTCGAAGGCGTCGGCGAGGTCCTCGTAGGCGGCGACGACGGTCGGGTCGTCCTCGCCGCGGCGCTGGGACGAGGCCTCGAGGTGGCGCTCGAAGGCGGCGATCAGCTTGTTCAGGGCGGGGCGCGGGTCGCTCATGGGCATGACGCTACCGGTCATGGGCGACAATGGCACCGATGCCTGAATACGAGTTCCGCACGATCGTCTTCCCCCGCGGTGCCGCGCGCTCCGCGATCCGACAGGAGCTGGCCGACCACGCCGAGTACGGCAGGTGGGAGCTGCACCGCACCGTGGTCTACATGAGCGGCAAGCAGCGAGCGTGGTTGCGCCGCAAGATCATCCGCGTGCCGCGCCCGCCGGCCCTGCCGTCACTCTGACGGCACCGCGCCGTCGGCAGGCCCGCTCAGCAGTCCTCGACGAGCCGCCACAGCACGCGGGCACCGAACTCCAGCGACTCCAGCGGCACCCGCTCGTCGATCCCGTGGAACATCGGGGCGAAGGGTAGGTCCGCCGGGAGCCGCAGTGGCGCGAACCCGTAGCCGGTGACCCCGAGCGTCTCGAGCGCCTTGTTGTCGGTGCCGCCCGAGAGGCAGTAGGGCAGGATCGCCGCCTCTGGGTCCTCGGCGAGCAGCGCGGCCCGCATGCGCTCGACGAGGTCGCCCTCGAAGGGCGAGTCCAAGGAGATGTCGCGGTGCTCGACAACGACGTCGACGTGCTCGCCGGCGAGGTCACGGATCGTGGCCATGAGGTCCTCCTCGTGGCCCGGCAGGAAGCGGCAGTCCAGGGCCGCAGTCGCCGTCTGCGGGACGACGTTGTGCTTGTAGCCGGCGTCGAGCATGGTGATGTTGGCCGTGTCCTGCAGGGCCCCACGGACGAAGCCCGCGGCGGGCCCGATGCGCTCGAGCAGCGCCTCGGCGTCCTCGTCGCTGTAGCCGACCCCGGTGATCTCGGACAGGCCGTCGAGCAGCCCACGGACGCTGGCGATGAACTCCCGGGGCCACTTGTGGGCGTTGATCCGGGCGATGGCCTCGGCGAGATGGACGATCGGGTTGTCCGAGGTCGGGACCGACCCGTGCCCGGCCGTCCCCTGGGCCTCGAGCTTGAGCCAGGCGATGCCCTTCTCCGCGGTCTGGAGGAGATAGGCCCGGCGGGGCTCTCCCTTCGCGTCGTCGACGGTGACGCTGTAGCCGCCGACCTCGCTGATCGCCTCGGTGACCCCGTCGAAGACCTCGCGGTGCTCCCGGACCATGAACTGGCTGCCGAGCACTCCCCCGGCCTCCTCGTCGGCGAAGAAGACGAAGAGCAGGTCGCGCGGCGGGACCGTCCCCGTGCGGGCGAGGTGGCGGACACAGGCGAGCATCATCGCGACCATGTCCTTCATGTCGACCGCGCCGCGGCCCCAGAGGCACCCGTCACGCTCCACGGCGTCGAAGGGGGGAACGCTCCAGTCCTCGGCGTGCGCCGGAACGACGTCGAGGTGGCCGTGGATGCACAGCGCTCCGCGGTCGCGGTCGGCTCCGGCGATGCGCACGGAGACCGTCGTGCGGCCCGGCTCGGACTCGAAGACCTGCGGCTCGAGGCCCACCTCACGCAGCTGCGCGACGACGTAGTCCGCCGCCTCCCGCTCGCCCGGGCCGTCCTGGCCGGGACCGTAGTTGCTCGTGTCGATCCGCAGCAGGTCACGGCAGATCCGGACGACCTCCTGCTCGGGCGCGGTGGGGGCACCACCCTCAATCTCGCTCATGTTGCCACCCTACGTGCGGGCCTACGGCCCGGGTGCCGGGCACCGTGGCCTCAGGGGGCCAGGTACGGGTTGGGCGGCTCCTCGCCGAGGGTCCACCACTGCGCGTCGCCCCACTGCCGGGCCATCTCGCGGCCGGCCTCGAAGCCCTGCTCCCAGGCCACCGCCGGGTCGGGCAGGCACCCGGCATCGCGCAGCGCCTCCGCCACGGCCAGGCTCTCGTCGAGCCCGAGGAAGGTCACCTCGGCCACGGCACGCCGGACCACCTCAGCCGCGTGCTCGATGCGGGGGTCGGTCATCGTCACTCTCCCTTCGCGTGATCGTCCGTCCTACCAGAGCGGCCACACCACGGCGCGACGACACGACGACGGCCCCCCGCTCCGAAGAGCGAGGGGCCGATCCTGCCGCAGGTGCTCCTCGACGCCCCCCTGCCACAGTGCCCGATCGAGAGCAGTGGACAGCCTCTGCGCGTCCTTCGCGTTTAGCCCGTCGCCAGTGGCCAGTACGCTCCCCTCGCTGGGGTCGACGGACGTCGAAATGCCGCCGGGAACCCGGACGGGACAGCATGGCGGACTCCGTCGCTACAGTCGCCGGGGCAAGGCACTCGTGTTCAATGCTCTCGAGCCGCTCTACGCGCCGAGCTTGGCGATCAGCGCGTCCGCGGTCGCGGCCGACGAGGCCGGGTTCTGCCCGGTGAGGAGCAGCCCGTCCTCGACGACGTACGGCGCCCAGTCGTCGGACTTGGAGTAGTCGGCGCCCAGGCGGACCAGCTCGTCCTCGACCAGGAACGGCACCACCTTGTCCAGCCCGACCCCGACCTCCTCGGAGTTAGTGAAGCCGGTGACCTTTTTGCCACGCACGAGGGGTGTGCCGTCCTCGTGGGTGGTGTGCCGCAGTACGCCGGGGGCGTGGCAGACCAGGGCCACCGGCTTCTCCGCCCGTAGTGCCGTCTCGATCAGGCGGATCGAGTCCTGGTCCTCCGCGAGGTCCCAGAGCGGTCCGTGACCGCCGGCGTAGAACACCGTGTCGAAGTCGGCAGCCGAGACCGACGCGAGCCGAACCGTGCTCGCAAGCGCCGCGACGGCTTCGGAGTCGGCCTCGAAGCGCCGCGTGTCGTCGGTCTGGAACTCGGGCTCGTTGCTCTTCGGATCCAGCGGCGGCTCACCGCCGCCGGGGGAGGCGAGCGTGATGTCGTACCCGGCCTCCTTGAACCGGTAGTAGGGGGCGGCAAGCTCCTCCAGCCAGAAGCCGGTCTTCTTGCCGGTGTCGCCGAGCTGGTCGTGCGACGTCAGGACGATGAGCACCTTCATGATTCCTCCAATAGACCGGTCGTCTCCTTGTCGCCCGCGCGGCCGGCCGTCCGCGCGAGAAGATCTTCATGCCGGGCGAAGCACCCGTTCTGTGTGCGCGAGCGCGTCATCCATGGGCGTCGGGTCACGATGGATCTTCGTCAGGACGCTCGCGCCGACCCAGAGGCCGTAGAGCGACTGCGCGACGGCCTTGGAGTCGCGGAAGGCGACGACCGAGCCGTCGATGGCTCCCGCCTCGAGCATCGCGGCGATCCGCTCGACGATCGCTCCCGTGCCCTGCTCGAGGGCGCGGCGCATCGGCTCGGAGAGGTCGGCGACCTCTGCTCCCAGCTTGACCGCCAGGCACTTCCCTTCACAGTCGTTCAGCGACTGCGTACGGCGCCAGCCCTGCCAGTAGTCCATCAGTCGGCGGACCGCCGTCTCGTCCTCATGCGCGAAGGTGGCGTCCATCTCGGCCAGGTAGGTCGCGAAGTAGGCCTGGAGCATCGCTTCACCGAAGGCGTCCTTAGAGGCGAACCAGTGGTAGAAGGATCCCTTGGGCACCCCGGCCGCGCCGAGGATCTCGGTCAGCCCCACGGCGGCCCACCCCTTGTGTGCGACGGCGCGCTGGCCGGCGTCGAGGATGTTCTCCCGGGCATCGAGCATGACTGGACCGTACCAAGTATTAGACCAGTCGTCTAGCCCCAACCCCAAAGCGATAGCAAGTCGACCGCCGATCCCGGCGATCGCGTCGGCATCACCGGGCACGCCGGGCTGCCACGGGATGGTCAACCCGTCCTTGTCCTTCGCGGAGGAGCGAGGGATCACATGGAGGTGGAACCTCGGTCGCGGACCTGCTCGCCTACGAGGCCCGGCTCAACGACTTCGCCCCTCGGCACCCCCAGTCGATCCTGTGCCTCTACGACATAGACGCTTTGGGCACCGGCGTCGTCTTCGAGGCCATGAGGGTGCACCCCCGAATCTGGCTGTCCGGTCTCGTACTGGAGAACACCCTGTACGAACGGACCGGCTAGGGATCCAGCGATGACCTTCTCGGAGCCTCCCTCAACTGAAACTGCGGCGACGGACAACGAACTGGACCTGCGGCGGGCCCTGACCGGGCTCCATGAGCTGCTGGTGATGTCCATGCTGATGCTGGACCGTCACGACGTGGACGAGGTCATCGAAGGGCTGGCTAACGCGGTGGAGTCGGTGACCGGCTGCCAGCTGGTTCACGTCACGTTCCAACGACATCACGAGTGGACCATCTGGGCCCCCGGGCACCCGACGACGTCGAGCCTGCGGCCCGGGGAAACGCGCGTTCATCGAGAATCACGGCGACCATTGGACGTGTACGACCGCCGTCGCGGCGTTGTCCGGCTAACCGGGTCAGCTGGTCCTGAGACACGCCACTAAGCCCGACGCCGAACAGATGTTCGTCATCGCACGGTTAGGCCACCTCCTCGGAGCGGCGCTCGTGGACGCGGAGCTGCACGAACGCAACGAGTACATCGGAACACCAAGGGTCAGATTCGATGGCGGTCGCAAGAGTTGGGGCACCCCGAGGTCGTGGTCGGCGAGACTGCGGTGCTCTACGCCGAGGTCGCTGACGTCATCGTGCACCCGGGCGGCGAGTTGAGACGTTCCGACTGCCGATGACCTAGGTCGGGGCGAAGGTCGGAGGTACTGGAAGTTTCGCTCGGGTCAGATCAACTGTCGAGGAACGGGTAGTCGGTGTAGCCCTCGGCGCCACCGCCGTAGAAGGTGTCGGGGTTCGGCTCGTTGAGCTCCGCGCCGGTGCGCCACCGGGCGGGCAGGTCCGGGTTGGCCAGGAAGGGTCGCCCGACGGCGACCGCGTCGGCGAGGCCCTTGTCCAGGATCTCCTGCGCCGACTCGCGCGTGGTGATCTCGCCGAAGCCGTCGTTGGCGACGACGACGCCGCCGAAGGAGCGGCGCAGCTCTTGGACCAGGTCCTGCTTCGGGTCGGCGAGAATGCTCAGGTAGGCCAGGCCGAGCGGAGCCAGGCCCGCGACCAGGAGCCGGTAGGTCGCGGCGACGTCGACGGGGTTCTCCTCGGTGGCGCCCTGGATGTTGTGGGCCGGCGAGATGCGGATGCCGACCCGGTCAGCGCCGATCGCGTCGGCGACCGCACGCGTGACCTCGAGGGCGAAGCGGACCCGGTTCTTGGGCGATCCGCCGTACTGGTCGGTGCGATGGTTGGAGCCGGGCGCGAGGAACTGGTGGATGAGGTAGCCGTTGGCGGCGTGCACCTCGACGCCATCGAGCCCGGCCTCGATCGCGTTGCGGGCGGCCTGCACGTAGCCCTCGACGATTGAGGGGATCTCCTCGACGGTGATCTCTCGTGGGGTCGGATACGGCTTCATCCCGTCGGCGGTGAACATCTCGTCGGGAGCCGCCACCGAACTCGGCGCGATGATCTCCTCACCGCCGGTGTTGTCGGGGTGGGAGATGCGACCGACGTGCATCAGCTGTGCGACGATGCGGCCGCCGTTTGCGTGTACGCCGTCGGCCACTCGGCGCCATCCGGCGAGCTGCTCCTCGGTGTGGAAGCCGGGCGTGTTCAAGTAGCCCTGGCCCTCGGCGGTGGGCTGGCTGCCCTCGGTGATGATCAGGCCGGACGAGGCGCGCTGGGAGTAGTACCCCACCGCGAGGTCGCCCGGCACTGTGCCCTCGGCGCGGTTGCGGGTCAGCGGTGCCATCACGAGCCGGTTCGGGAGCGTCCAAGCGCCAACGGTCAGGGATTCGAAGAGATCAGCCATGTCTCCTGCAGCGCTCCCGACTCCCATTCTTGTTCCAACCGGCATCGGTGAGGAGACTCACCGCTTGATCTGGCAGCGGGCGAGCTCGCCGCTCGGAACGCGCCTTATTCGCGGGCACGAGACTGAGTTTTCCACCGCAGCAGAGCGTGACCACAGCACGATGGCCAGCCGGTTGGTAGATGCATGGTCACGCATCGGGCTGAGGACGCGATCCGAGCTGGGACGGCGATGAGCTTGCGGCGGATCGTGGCGGTAATCGCGCGTGCGAGGCCTGGTCCGGCGAGGGTGGCGGCGGCGCGGGTGAGGTTGAACGCCATCACGGCGAGCACCAGCCACGCTGCGTTCGCGGTGAACTTCCCGGACGGCAGGTGTGCCAGCGCGGAGCTCTTGAGGTCGGCGTGGACCTGTTCGATCATGGTGGTGAAGAACGCGCGGAAGCGCCAGATGTCGAACAGCGTCTCCTGCCCGTCCTTGCCTGCCGTGTTGAGGTCCGGGATCCGGCGGACCACGAGCCGGCCACCGACCTGCTCGGCCTTCTTCCTCGAGGTGAACGCGGTGAAGGGAATCTCGGCGGCCTCGGCCCGGGAGACCTCGACGTCTATCTGCGGACCGACGCGCCCGGCCGACCTACACCGTCATCTGAGAAGACCCCTGAAACGTCTTCGACGACGACGGGACCGGCGAGGAGGAGGGCGCGGTGAGCTAAAGGAACGGAGCTTGCTCGGCTTCGACGCCGCCGCAAGCTCCGGTGAAGCGGTCGGTACTGGTCGGTCGTCGTCGGTCACCACCGGATGGCGGCGTCCCCCACGCTCAGCGTTTGCGCAGGTCAGCGGCTCGTTCGGCCAGTGGGCGCATTAAGCGATAGACGCAAAGCCGACGTGATGAGGTCGTCGGTTCGATTCCGACAGGCGGCTCCGGCGAACAGCCCCTGACCTGCGGAAATGCAGGTCAGGGGCTGTTCGGTTCTGGTGGTCGCGCGATGCGCTGGCCTCACGGCTCTGCCCGACACCGACGTCGCTCTCCTGTGCGACGGACCCCTCGCCGGCTGAGCGCTCGCGGCCGGCATCCTGTCCGTGTGCCGATGGGCCTCGCACCGCTCGGCAACGCAGCATGGCGTTGCGTCGCGACCTGGCGACGGCTCGGCGGGGCGCGATCGTCTCGTGCGTTGGCGGACTACGGGAGCTTGGACGCGAGGACGTCGGCCGCCAGGATCTCGGGTGCTGCGCCGAGGAGGTGCTGATTGGCCATCAGGGCTGCGACGATGGCGCCGTTGGCGTGGGCGTCGCGAGCGGCCTCGTCGGGGAATGCATCGAAGATCCAGAAGGTGTCGGCGTCGGTCCTGACCGCGAACCAGACAATCGTTCCTACTTCTTCGTTGGCGAGTGCGACAGCGCCGGCGAGCAGATCGGCGAGCGCGTCGTGCTGTCCATCGGCCGCGACGATCTTGGCGACGAAGGCATACGGAAGTGATGCGGGTGTGGACATGAGGGACTCTCCTTGAAATCGGGGTTCTTCGTGGGACGAGTTCAGCGTATGACGAGCGAGGGCCGGTGGGGAGTGGCGTATACGGCAGTATTGCTATTGTTCGCGTCATGCGTATCGGACTCATCGCGATCGACGGCTGCTTCGGTTCGGCTATCGCGTCGATCATCGACATCGTGCGGGTGGCCGACGGAGCCCGCGGCGACGTCGACCCGCGGATCGACCCGATCGAACTCGCCATCCTCGGACCGAAGCGGCGAGTGACCACGACGGCATCGATGACCCTGTCGGTGGACCACCCGCTGTCGGAGTCCGCAGAGTTCGACGTGGTCGTCGTCCCTGCGCTTGGAACCC
>NZ_FWXN01000006.1 GCF_900176385.1 Janibacter indicus
GTGTGTGTTCCTGAACAGCTCCACACCTCACTCGGAGGTCTTCCTCATGTCACGCCGACTCGCCCATCCCGTACCTAACGTCCCGGGTCAGTACAGCTAGTCACTCAACCCTACGACCTAGGCGTCAAGGGGATAGTGGATGATATCGCCCAAGGCAACATCGCCCTCGATATCCAGTATCAACGAAAGTACGTCTGGGATCGGTCAAAGGCTAGCCGACTCATCGAGTCGCTCCTCTTGAATATACCTATCCCCGTCTGCTACTTCGCCGAGGACGAGAACGGGGTGTACGAGGTCATCGATGGCCTACAACGCCTTACGACCATTCGCGACTTCCTTCTCGATGACTTTGCGCTGTCGGGACTTCCTGTATTGAGTGAGCTCGAGGGAAAGAAGTTTTCTGAACTCGCACCCCGCGATCGCCGCCGCCTCGAGAATCGAACGATTCGCTGCATCGTGATTACCGAGGACAGCCACCCTGACATCAAGTTCGACGTTTTTGAAAGACTTAACACCGGTGCCGCTACACTGACCGCGCAAGAGCTGCGAAACTCGGTTTACCGAGGACCTTTTAACGACTCGCTACGCGAGCTTGCCCAAGCGGAGTACTTCACCGACTTGGTCGGGACTGCCAACAAGAGGATGGATCTCGAGGAGGTTGTCCTTCGGTTCCTGGCGCTAGTGAGCGATCTCGACGAATACAAACCACCACTTCGACAGTTCTTAAACGAGTATATGAGGGGCCATCGTCAGGAGCCCATCAACCAAGAAGATGCTCAGCGGTTTGCTGACTGCTGCGTCGTTGCGGGAAAGATCTTGGGCGATTCTCCGTTTCGCGTACCAGGATCAAAGAATCTGTTAAACAAGGCGCTCTTTGATGCCGTCATGGTCCCCATCGCCCATTCCGACCATGGCGCCTTAGAGGCCGCCGGAGCCTCAGCCGTCCGCGCCGTTCTCGAGGCACTCCTGCAAGACGAACAGTTTCAAACGGCGATCGGACGAGCCACCGCTGACCGTCAACGGATGATCTACCGCGTAGGCGCTTTCGCACATGGACTTAGGAGGCTCGACGTTCACGTCGATCTCCCTGATGCCTTTGATGACCCATCCGATGACTTTGACTTCAGCTAGCTGATGTCACTATCTGCAGACTTCAGCGGCGCCACAGAAGAAGTCGTGGTTCTGTTGGACCTGATCGACGAGTCGTCAGTCAGCACACTCCGACAGAATGCCATTTGTCGCAGTGCCACAGTGCTCTTGGTCAGCCACTTTGAAAGCTTCGTAAAGTCGCTCGCGGAGCAGTTCATCGACGATATATCCACAGGTGAGATTCCCGCCAAAGCGATCCCTGTTGGAATTCGCGAGCTCCATTCAAGGCCGCGGATGGAAGAAATCGTCAGCAACCCAGCTCAAAAGCAGCGGGAGGCGTTGTTCCGAAAGTACGTGGCATACAACTGCCTTTGGGTCGACGACGCCAAGCCACCACAGGGCCTTCTAGAGCCACACAAGCTGCGCCGCACTGTGACGAGCGCGAAAAGCGACGTGATTGACGCCCTGTTCGAACTCATGGGCGCGAAGTCACCTGTTTGCGATGGTGACATTGACATCGCCTATGGAAATGAGGACGACCCAGAGCCTGTCAGCATCCGCCTCATGCTGCGAGATGTGACGAAGTGCCGAGACGATATCGCGCACGGGAACGACGGACGAATCCCGACGCCGCAGGATGTAAAGAGATACCGATCGCAACTGCTAGCTCTGGCTGGTCGCTTAGAAGCGAAGAGCGCCCAACTGACGAAGGCAATAACTTCGGCGTAGAGCCTCAAGAGGGTAGGTCGACTCACTGCAAGCTGCGGTTGAGCTACGACCCGACGAAGGGAGCTGACACCCCCTTCGCCGCAGCTCAGGGTGGCCGCATGACCCGACACACCCAGCGCCCCGACCACGCCGCCGAGCTGACCAAGCTGCGCGCCCGTCTCTACGCACCGGAGCTCAGCCCGCTCGAAGCGAGCGCCATGCTCGCCGCGACCGAGTTGCTGCGTCTGCACGAGGCCGGGGACTTCGAGATCTGCATGAGGCCGCACAGCGCCGCGATGGTCCGACTGTGCCTCGGGACTCCCTTCGAGCTGGTGCATCTCGAGGACCACGAGTGCTGCGACTGCTGCGGGTGCTCGTGAGGACCGCGGAAGGTGAGGAGGGTCGGCGCGGCGTCAAGCCGACGTCCAGAACGACAACGTGACCATGCGACGCCGACCCTTCGAGACGGCCGCGGTCGGCCTCCTCAGGCACCGGGCGAGGCAGCGCGCCGGCCCTCTCACCGGGAGCGGTCTCGAGGTAGGTCACCGGGTCTCGAGGCTCGTCGCAGAGCTCCTCACACCTCGACCAACGAGGTGGGAGCGGTCTCGAGGCTCGTCGCAGAGCTCCTCACACCTCGACCAACGAGGTGGGCGCGGTCTCGAGGCTCGTCGCAGAGCTCCTCACACCTCGACCAACGTTGGGATCAGATGACGCCCTGGGCCACCATCGCGTCGGCGACCTTGATGTAGCCGGCGAGGTTGGCGCCGGCGACATAGTCACCCGGGACGTCGAACTCCTCGGCGGTCTCGAGGCAGTTGGCGTGGATGTCGCGCATGATCTCCTCGAGGCGCAGCTCGGTCTCCTCGAAGCCCCACGAGTCGCGGCTGGCGTTCTGCTGCATCTCGAGCGCGGAGGTGGCGACGCCACCGGCGTTGGAGGCCTTGCCGGGCGCGTAGAGGGTGCCGGCCTCGCGGAAGACCTCGATCGCCTCCGGCACGCACGGCATGTTGGCGCCCTCGGCGACGAGCCGGACACCGTTCTTCACGAGGGTGCGGGCGTGCTCCTCGGAGAGCTCGTTCTGCGTCGCGCACGGCAGGGCGACGTCGCACGGCACGTCCCAGATGGATCCGTCGGCGACGTGGCGGGCGGACCCTCCCTTCGCCTCGGCGTAGTCGGTCAGGCGCCCGCGCTGGACCTCCTTGACCTCCTGCAGCAGGGCCAGGTCGATGCCGGACTCGTCGACGACGTAGCCGCCGGAGTCCGAGACGGCGACGACGGTGCCGCCGAGCTGGTGGACCTTTTCGACGGCGTAGATCGCGACATTGCCGGAGCCGGAGACGACGACCCGCTTGCCGTCGAAGGACTCGTCCCGGGCCTTGAGCATCTCCTGGACGAAGTAGACCGTGCCGTAGCCGGTCGCCTCGGTGCGCACCTGCGAGCCGCCCCACGACAGGCCCTTGCCGGTGAGGACGCCGGCCTCCCAGCTGTTGGTGATCCGCTTGTACTGGCCGAAGAGGTAGCCCAGCTCGCGGCCGCCGACGCCGATGTCACCGGCCGGGACGTCGGTGTACTCGCCGATGTGCCGGTAGAGCTCGGTCATGAAGGACTGGCAGAAGCGCATGATCTCGGCGTCCGACCGACCCTTGGGGTCGAAGTCGGAGCCACCCTTGCCGCCACCGATCGGCATGCCGGTCAGCGAGTTCTTGAAGACCTGCTCGAAGCCGAGGAACTTGATGATCGACAGGTTGACGCTCGGGTGGAAGCGCAGGCCGCCCTTGTAGGGGCCGAGCGCGGAGTTGAACTCCACGCGGAAGCCGCGGTTGATCTGGACGTCCCCGGAGTCCGTGGTCCACGGCACGCGGAAGATGATCTGCCGCTCCGGCTCGCACATCCGCTTGAGGATCGACCACTGCGCGTACTCGTCGACGCGGCCGGCGATCGGCGACAACGACTGCATGACCTCGTAGACGGCCTGGTGGAACTCGCGCTCCCCGGGGTTGCGCGCGATCACCTCGTCGAAGTGCCCTTGGAAGTTGGGGTGCAGGGCCTGGGTGGTCACAGCCGATCTCCTTCGAAGGTGGTGGGTCGCCTCACGCTAACCGGCGGGGCCGGGTGCAGGCGAGCTGTCTCAGCGTTGTCCCCGTCCCGTGCGACGCTGGTGTCATGAGCGCTTCCGTGAGCAGAGAGACCGGACCCGACCGATTCGAGGTGAGTGCCGACGGCGTCGTCGCCGGCTTCGCCCAGTTCGTCGACCACGACGGCCGCCGGGTTTTCTTCCACACCGAGGTCGGCGAGGAGTTCAGCGGGCACGGCCTGGCCGGCATCGTCGTCGAGGAGGCCGTGCGGGCCACCCGCGAGGAGGGCCTGACCGTCGTGCCGGTCTGCCCCTACGTCGCGAAGTGGCTGACCAAGCACACCGACCACGGCGCCACCGTCGCGCAGCCGACCCCCGACGACCTGGCCGCGATCCCGCAGTGACCCTGCGCGTCGCCACCTTCAACATCAACGGTATCCGGGCGGCGCAGCGGCGGGGCTTCGAGGCCTGGCTCGCGGAGCGCGAGCCCGATGTCGTCGCGCTCCAGGAGGTCCGCTGCCCGCCCGCGCAGCTGCCCTCCGGCGTCTTCGGTGACCACCACCTGACCTACGAGCCGGGCCAGATCGCCGGCCGCAACGGCGTCGCCGTGCTCACCCGCACCCGCCCCGCAGCGGTGCGGACCTGGGACGGCGAGGTCCTCATGCGGGCACCCGGCGAGGAGCATCTGCACACCGAGCCGTCGCCGCCGGGCACGATGGCGCGCGGGTTGTCCCCCTTCGCCTCCGAGGGGAGATACGTCGAGGTGGACCTCTCCGACCAGCCGCTCACCGTGGCCTCGTTGTACCTGCCGAAGGGAGGGCTGCCGGCCCACCTGCAGAAGCCCGGCGGGCGCGAGGCGCCCGACGGTGGGGCGAAGTACGAGCGCAAGATGGGCTTCCTCGCCTCCTTCGCCCGCCAGCTCGACCGCTCCCGCAAGTCGGCACGGGCGGCGGGGCGCGAGTTCCTCCTGCTCGGCGACCTCAACGTCGCGCACACGCAGCTCGACGTCACCAACTGGCGCGCCAACCAGAAGTCCGAGGGCTTCCTGCCCGAGGAGCGCGAGTGGTTCGACTCGATCGTCTCGCCGCGCACCCTCGTCGACGTCGTGCGGCGCATGCACCCCGACACGACCGGCCCGATGTCCTGGTGGTCGTGGATGGGCGGCGCCTTCGACCGCGACACCGGCTGGCGGATCGACTACCACCTCGCCACCCCCGGCCTGGCGAAGCGCGCGATCACCGCCGGCACCGACCGTCCGGCCAGCGGTCCGGAGCGGGTGAGCGACCACGCGGCCGTGGTGGTGGACTATGCCGACTGACCGTCCGGCGCGAGGGTCTACCACCGGCGCCTACCCGCCGGTAACCTCCGCGCATGGACCAATCGCCGGCCCTGACCATCGGGCTCCCCATCGCCATCGGCATCGTCATGCTCGGACTCGGCCTGTCGCTCACCAGGGCCGACTTCACCCGGGTGCGCGAGGCCCCGCGCGCGGTGATCGTCGCCCTGGGGCTGCAGATGCTCTTCCTGCCGCTGCTCGCCTACGGGCTGATCCGGCTCTTCGACCTCGCGCCGCTCCTCGCGGTCGGCGTCATGCTCCTCGCCGCCTCGCCCGGTGGGACGACGGCGGGGATGTTCAGCTACCTCTTCCGCGGTGACGTCGCGCTCAACGTCACGCTCACGGCGGTCAACTCGGTGCTGACGATCGTCACCCTGCCCCTCATCACCGGCTGGGCGGTGAGCCACTTCAACGCGGAGAGCGAGGGGGTCGGCGTCCAGCTCGGCAAGTTCGGCGGGGTCGTCGTGCTCGTGCTGCTGCCCGTCGCCATCGGCATGTGGCTGCGCTCGGTCCGCCCGCAGATCGCCGAGCGCGCGGAGCGTCCGATCAAGGCCTTCGCCATCGTCTTCCTCGTCGTCGTCGCCATCGGGGCGATCGTCGCCGAGCGGGACAACATCGTCGAGTACACCCGCTCGGCCGGACTGCTCGTCACCATCCTGTGCGCGCTGGCCCTGAGCGTCGGCTACGCCGTCGCCCGCGGTCTGCGCCTCGACCGCGCCCAGGGCGTGGCGGCCGCCTACGAGGTGGGCATCCAGAACACGACCCTGGCCATGACCCTCGCGCTCAGCGTCATGGGCAGCACCGAGATCGCCATCCCGGCGGCCGTGTACTCGATCGTCATGAACATCTTCGGCTTCGCCTTCGGCGTCGCGCTGGGCCGGATGCCCGAGCGGGCCGTGGCCCCGGCCGTCTAGGTTGACCCCATGAGCGATGTCACCGTGCTGCACAACCCGAAGTGCTCGACCTCCCGCGCCGCCGTCGAGACGATCGAGGGCGCCGGGGTCGCGGCCGAGGTGCACCAGTACCTCAAGCAGCCCCTCGACGAGGCGGCGCTGCGCGAGCTCATCGGCAAGCTCGAGGACGAGCCGACCGACCTCGTGCGCCGCGACTCCTTCTTCAAGGACCAGGGCCTGACCGACGCCGACGTCGCGACGGTCGACCAGGTCGTCGCCGTCCTCGTCGAGCACCCGCGCCTCATGCAGCGCCCGGTGGTCGTCAAGGGCGACCGGGCGATCATCGGCCGGCCCAAGGACCGGGTCGCTCCCTTCGTCCGGGGCTGACGCGTCCGAGGACTAGAGTGGAGTCATGATCCTCATCGTCGTGAAGTTCCGCACCAAGCCCGAGTACACCGAGCGGTGGCCGGAGATCGTGGACGAGTTCACCCGGGCCACGCGCGCCGAGCCGGGCAACATCTTCTTCGAGTGGTCGAGGAGCCTGGAGACCAAGGACGAGTGGGTGCTCGTCGAGGCCTTCCAGGACGACGCCGCCGAGGCCCACGTCGGCAGCGACCACTTCGCGGCGGCCATGGAGTCGATGCGCCCGGCGATCACCGAGACCCCGCGCGTCATCAGCCGCACCGTCGAGGGCAGCGGCTGGGACGAGATGGGCGAGCTGAAGGTCGACTGACCACTCAGCAGGACCTTCCCCGGCCTCGCAGGAGCTTCATCCTCGCGCGGGGCCGGGGATTTTCTTTGCGTGACCCGCACGTCACGGGGCGGGTGAGGCGACCCGCCGCAGGGCCCCGTGGTCGATCAGGTCGGCGACCGCCGCGCCCACGATCCGGTCTGCCTCGGGGTGCTCCCCGAGTTCCGCGACGACGGTCGTGGTGAGGTCGGCAACGGTGACCGGTTCGCGCGCAGCCCGCCAGGCCACGGCCCCCGGACCGGCCAGGCGAAGGGGGCGCGGCCCGGCGAGCACCAAGACCTCGCCGTCGCAGGCGATCGCGTCCGACCACGACGCCCGGACCACCCGGGGCGGGGCCTGATCCGTGCGCATTCCCCCGGGGCAATGCGGAGTCCGGGGGGTGGGCTCGGGTGCGGAGCCCTCGTCGTCGCGGGGCAGGCGCTCGTGCGCGGCCGGGGGCAGGTGCTCCCAGGTGGGTGCGGCGGGCGCGGCCTGCGCCAGGTGCTCCGCGACGAGCTCGTGGCAGGTGGCGACCTCGGCGTAGACGAGGCGGGCGGGGACGCCGCCGGCCGTCACGGCGCGGGCGAGCCGGTCGAGGCCGTCGTCGAGCCACCACGTCGACGAGGTCTCCGGGAGCACGGCGAGCAGCTGGTCGAGCAGGCCGACCGGCTCGATCCGCGGGTGCGCCTCGTCGGGGTCTCGGGCGAGGGTGAGCAGGGCGGCGATGCGCGGGGCGGCGGGCGTCGGCCCCAGCCCCACCTCGTCGGGCGCCGGCTCCGCCTTGTGCCACCGGTCGGCCGGGTCGATGACGAGCGAAGGGGGCTTGGGGTGCGGCGCGATCCGCCCGTCGGCGAGCAGCACGACCGACTCGTCGGTGACATAGCCCAGCCGTTCCCCGAGGACCCGCGTGGCCGTCGACTTGCCCCCTCCGGAGGGGGCGACGAGGACGACCGCACGCCCGTCGGCGTCGGTGAGCGCCGCGGCGTGCAGCAGGCTCGCGCGACCGCGCAGCCGGGTCAGGCCGAGCCGGGTGATCTCACGGGAGAGGACATAGGGCAGGCGCTCCGGGTCGCTCGCGGTGACGACCGACCCCACGACGCCCGACCCGGCCGCCTCGGTCGCGGGCAGGTCGCCGAGACCGACGCGCAGGGTCGTCGGCTCCTCGTCGAGGCGGATCGTGCCGGGGTCGATCGCGAGGTCGACGCACCGCGCCCACCGGTCACGGGTCTCGTCGGCGCGGCGGGCGTCGAGCGCGGTGAGGTCGAGGGTCCAGGCGCAGCCCATCGTCACGAGGTCGACCACCCCACCGCCAGCCACCTCGTCAACCACCGCGTGCGCTCCCTTCGCCGGGCGCCACTCTGCCAGAGGAGGGCCCGGTGGGGCACCGCACGCCCGCGACCGCGGACTAGGCTCGTCCCATGCCGAGACCGCACGCCGCCGCGATCTTCGAGGACGCCTGGAACCGTCAGGTGGCCGGCGCCATGCGCCGCCGGGGCTGGGGCACCCGCGTGCTCGCCCACACCGGCTACGGCAGCGCCGACCGCGTCCGCGTCCTCGGCCGGGTCCTGATGACCAGGCGCCCCTACGCCCCGGCCGCCGCCGATGCCCGCGCCACCTGGCTGGAGCTGCGCACCGCCGACAGCGAGCGAAGGGGGTGGCGCGTCTTCTTCACCACCCCGGCAGCGGGTGAGCCGGTGACGGTGACGATCGGCGAGCGCGAGTTCCGCACCCGCGTGGACCGCTCCGGTCTGCTCGACCTGACGATCACCGATCACGGGCTCGAGCCGGGCTGGCACGACCTGCAGATCTCCTCGCCACGCGCTGCCGACACGACCGCCGCGGTCTTCATCGTCGCGCCGGACCAGACCTTCGGCATCGTCTCCGACATCGACGACACGATCATCACGACGACGATGCCGCGGCCGATGATCGCCGCGTGGAACACCTTCTTCCGCCACGAGGGCACCCGCCGCGCCGTGCCCGGCATGGCGACGATGTACCGCGAACTGCTCGCCGAGCACCCGGGCGCGCCGATCATCTACGTCTCGACCGGCGCGTGGAACCTCGTGCCCGCCCTCACCCGCTTCCTGCGCCGCGCCGGCTACCCGCTCGGGCCGATGCTCATGACCGACTGGGGGCCGACCAACACCGGGTGGTTTCGCTCGGGGCAGGACCACAAGCGGGCCGCGCTGCACCGGCTGGCGCGCGAGCTGCCCGACGTGCGCTGGGTGCTCATCGGCGACGACGGGCAGCACGACCCGAGCCTCTACGGCGAGTTCGCCGAGCAGCTGCCCGAGCGGGTGCGCGCCATCGGGATCCGCGTGCTGTCGACGACGGAGCAGCTGCTCAGCCACTTCACCCCGATCTCGACCGACGACTTCGAGCAGCACGTCGGCGTCGAGCTGCCGATCTGCCGGGCCAACGACGGCTGGACGATGCTCGAGCAGATGCGCGAGGCACTCGGGACGGACCGGGCCCGTGCCTGAGCTGCCCGAGGTCCAGGGACTCGTCGACTTCCTCGGCGAGCGGATGGCCGGGCTGGCGGTCGAGTCGCTGGAGCTCGCGTCCTTCTCCGTGCTCAAGACCTTCGACCCGCCACCGCAGGCCCTCGCCGGCGCGCCCGTCGACGGGGTGACCCGCCACGGCAAGTGGATCGACATCGACTGCGACGGCATCCACCTCGTGCTGCACCTCGCCCGCGCCGGCTGGGTCCGCTGGTCCGAGGAGCTGCCGCGCACCGTGCTGCGGCCCGGCAAGTCACCCATCGCGCTCCGGGTGCGGCTCGTCGACGGCTCCGGCTTCGACGTCACCGAGGCCGGCACGAAGAAGAGCCTCGCCGCCTACCTCGTGCGCGACGTGCAGGCCGTGCCGGGCATCGCGAGCTTGGGACCCGACCCGCTCGCCGACGACTTCACCCGCGAGGCCTTCGGCGAGCTGCTCGCCGGCCGCTCCGCCCAGATCAAGGGCGTGCTGCGCGACCAGTCGGTCATCGCGGGGGTGGGCAATGCCTACTCCGACGAGGTCCTGCACGTGGCCAAGCTGTCTCCCTTCGCCAAGGCGTCGACCCTGACCGACGAGCAGGTGGACACGCTCTACCAGGCCCTGCGCTCGACCCTGACCGACGCCGTCGCGGCTGCCTCGGGCAAGCCGGCGAAGGAGCTCAAGGACGCCAAGCGGGCCGGGATGCGGGTCCACGGACGCACTGGCGAGGCCTGCCCCGTGTGCGGTGACGTCGTGCGCGAGGTGAGCTTCGCCGACCGGTCGCTGCAGTACTGCGCCACCTGCCAGACCGGCGGCAAGCCGCTCGCCGACCGGCGGACGAGCAAGTTCCTCAAGTAGCCGTCAGTCGGTGGTGATCAGCCGCCATGCCGAGCGGATGTGCTCCTCCGTGGCCGCCGCCGCGAGATCACCGTCGCCGGCCGCGATCGCCGCGTGGATCCGCCGGTGGTCCGCCCGCAGCTTGTCGGCGACCTCGCCCCAGGCGCCGACGGTGCGGAAGGCGTCGAGGATCGGCAGCCGCATCGACTCACGGATGGCTGCAGTGACGTCGCGGGCCAGCTGGTTGCCCGCGGCCTCGGCGAGCGCGACGTGGAAGGCGGTGTCGTGGTCGTTGAACCGCTCCCGGTCGATCCCCGGGGTCTCCATGAGGTCGAGCAGCCGGGTCATCTCGGACAGCTGCTCCGGTGTCGCGTGCGCCGCGGCGAGGCGCACGCTCACCGTCTCGAGAGCCACCCGCACCTCGAGCACGTCGGGCAGCGGGAAGTTGGCGAGCGCCACGTGCAGGCGCAGCAGACGGGCGAGGGCGCCGCTGGGCACCGCGGTGATCATCGTCCCGCCGGCGCCACCGGCCCCGACCGACGAACGCACGACCCCCTGGGCCTCGAGCGTGCGCACCGCCTCGCGCACCGCAGCACGACCCACCTCGAGCATCCGGGCCAGCTCGCGCTCCGCCGGCAGGGTGTCGCCGACCCGCAGCCGACCGTCGAGGATGCGCTCGTCGACCCAGGCGAGCACGACCTCGTAGGCCTTGAGGCCCGCGCCGGGCCTCGCGGGGCTGGGATCTTCGCTCACGAGCACAGGATGGCACGGCCTCGCGGCGGCCGGGAGAAGTGGTCGGACCATTGCCGGTTCTTTTGGTCCGACCATTGACGGGAGGGCCTCACCGGGTCTACCGTTGTCCTCGACGCAATGGTCGGACCATTACGTCGATCCTCCCGCCCGACGACGTGCACCCGGAGCCCCGATGACCCCCACCGCCGTACCGATGGACTTCACACCGGAGATCGCTCCGGTGCTCGACAGCCTCACCGTCTCAGCCCTCGTGGCCCTCGTGCCGCTGGTGACGATCTTCGTCACCCTCGGTCTGCTGAAGTGGAAGGCGCACTGGGCCGGCCTGACCGCCGTGGCGGTCGCGATCCTCGTGGCGGTCGTCTTCTTCGGGATGCCAGCCCACCTCGCCGCGCTCGCGGCGACCGAGGGCGCCGTCTTCGGCCTCTTCCCCATCATGTGGATCGTCTTCACCGCGATCGTCCTCTACGAGGTCACGGTGCGCTCGGGTCACTTCGAGGACCTGCGCGCGACCTTCCGGCTCATCTCCGACGACCCGCGGATCCAGGCGATCATCATCGCCTTCTGCTTCGGCGCGCTCCTCGAGGCCCTCGCCGGCTTCGGCGCCCCCGTGGCCATCACCGGCGTCATGCTCATGGCGGTGGGCTTCGCCCCCCTTCGCGCCGCCACGGTCGTGCTGCTGGCCAACACCGCCCCCGTCGCCTTCGGGGCCATCGCCATCCCGATCCTCACCGCCGGCAACCTCACCGGCATCCCCTACGAGGAGATCGGTGCCTACGTCGGCCACCAGGCACCGATCATCGCCATCTTCGTCCCGCTGCTCCTCGTCTTCATGGTCGACGGGCGAAGGGGGGTCCGCCAGACCTGGCCGGCCGCCGTCGTCATCGGCCTCGCCTTCGCCATCACCCAGTGGGTCTCGGCGACGTGGATCTCGGTCGAGATGACCGACATCATCGCCTCCCTCGTCTCGCTCGCCGTCGCCGTCGCCTTCCTGCGGACCTGGCAGCCGACCGGCGGTGACGAGGCCACCGAGTCGCTCCAGGTCGAGCGGGAGCAGCAGTTCGCCCTCGCCGGGGCCGACGGCCCTACGACCGGCGGCGGGTCGGCCGACGCCTACCAGATCACGCCCGAGGAGCTCGACTCCCAGGCCCGCGCCCTCACGCCGCGCCGCATCGCCTGGGCGATGTTCCCCTACGTCCTCGTCGTCGCCGTCTTCTCGATCGCCAAGCTCGTGCCGGCCGTCGACACCTGGCTCACGGGGACCAACGTCAAGATCCCCTGGCCCGGTCTGGCCGGTGAGGTGCTCACCCACGACGGCAGCGTCAACGCCTCGGCGACCTACTCCTTCTCCTGGCTCTCCTCCCCCGGCACCATGCTCCTCGCCTGCGCCGTCGTCGTGGCCCTGGCCTACGGGATCGGCTTCTCCGGCCTGGCCGCCGAGATGAAGGAGACCGCGGTGAAGATGCGCTGGGCCTTCGTCACCGTCGCCTCGGTCCTCGCCCTCGCCTACGTCATGAACCTCTCCGGGCAGACGATCACCATCGGTGCCTGGATCGCCGGGACCGGAACCGCCTTCGCCTTCCTCAGCCCCTTGCTCGGGTGGCTCGGCACGGCGGTCACCGGCTCGGACACGAGCGCCAACGCGCTCTTCGCCACCCTGCAGCAGAGCGCCGCCGAGCGGGCGGGGATCGACCCGACCCTGCTCGTCGCGGCCAACACCTCCGGAGGAGTCGTCGGCAAGATGATCAGCCCGCAGAACCTCACGATCGCGGCCACGGCCGTCGGTCTCGTCGGCCAGGAGTCCGCCATCCTGCGCAAGGTGCTCCCCTGGAGCATCGGACTCATCGTCGTCATGTGCCTCATCGTCGGCCTGCAGTCGACAGTCCTGTCGTGGATGCTCCCGTGACCGCGCCGGCCCGCACCGACCTCAAGGTCGCCCTCTTCGCCACGTGCTTCAACGACACGATGTGGCCGGAGACACTCAAGGCGACCGTGCGGCTGCTCGACCGGCTCGGCTGCCGCGTCGACTTCCCGATGCAGCAGGCGTGCTGCGGCCAGGCCCTCACCAACACCGGCTACGGGCGCGACGCCGTCCCGATGGTGCGCCGCTTCGTCGACGTCTTCGAGGGATACGACGCCGTCGTCGCCCCCTCGGGGTCGTGCGTCGGTTCGGTCCGCGAGCAGCACGCGACGATCGCCCGGCAGGCCGGTGAGGACCGGCTCCTCGGCCAGGTCCAGCAGGTGGCGCCCCGGGTCCACGAGCTGTCGGAGTTCCTCGTCGACGTGCTCGGCGTGACCGACGTCGGCGCCTGGTTCCCGCACCGCGTCACCTACCACCCGACCTGCCACTCCCTGCGCATGCTGCGTGTCGGCGACAAGCCGCTGCAGCTGCTGCGTGCGGTGCGGGGGATCGAGCTCGTCGACCTGCCGGGGGCGACGGAGTGCTGCGGCTTCGGCGGCACCTTCGCGATGAAGAACTCCGACGTGTCCGTCGCCATGGGGGCCGACAAGTGCCGCAGCGTGCGAGCCACCGAGGCGGAGGTGCTCGTCGCGAGCGACAACTCCTGCCTGGCCCACATCGGCGGGATGCTCGGGCGGCAGCGCTCCGGGGTGCGCCAGATGCACCTCGCCGAGATCCTGGCGTCGACCGAGGAGGACCCGTCATGAGCACACGCACCCCCGGTGGCCCCGTGCAGGCGACCTCGCCGACCTTCGTCGGCATGCCCGCCTTCCCGGAGGCCGCACGCGGCGCGCTCGCCAACACCCAGCAGCGCAAGAACCTGCGCCACGCGACGCACACGATCCGCGACAAGCGCGCCGCAGCCGTCGCCGAGGTCCCGCAGTGGGAGGCCCTGCGGGTGGCCGGCGCCGAGGCCAAGGACGAGGCCCTCACCCACCTCGGCGACTACCTCGAGCAGCTCGAGGCATCGCTGACGGCCCGGGGCGCGACCGTCCACTGGGCCCGTGACGCCGCCGAGGCCAACCGGATCGCCCTCGAGGTGGTGCGGGCCAAGGAGGCCGACGAGGTCGTCAAGGTCAAGTCCATGGCGACCCAGGAGATCGAGCTCAATGAAGCACTCGAGGAGGCCGGGGTCCACGCGTGGGAGACCGACCTCGCCGAGCTCATCGTCCAGCTCGGCCACGATCGCCCCAGTCACATCCTCGTCCCGGCGATCCACCGCAACCGCAGCGAGATCCGTGAGATCTTCCTCCGCGAGATGGCTGCGGTCGGCCGCCCCGCGCCGGAGGAGCTCACCGACGACCCGGCGGCTCTCGCCGAGGCCGCCCGGCTGCACCTGCGCGAGAAGTTCCTGCGCGCCCGCGTGGGGATCTCGGGGGCGAACTTCGCCATCGCCGACACGGGCACCCTCGTCGTCGTCGAGTCCGAGGGCAACGGCCGCATGTGCCTGACCCTCCCCGAGACGCTCATCACCGTCGTCGGGATCGAAAAGGTGCTGCCCACCTGGGACGACCTCGGCCCGATGATGCAGCTGCTGCCCCGCTCGAGCACCGCCGAGCGGATGAACCCCTACACGACGATGTGGACCGGAGCCCACGAGGACGACGGCCCCCAGGACGTGCACGTCATCCTGCTCGACAACGGACGCAGCCACGTGCTCGCGGACACCGTCGGCCGAGAGGCGCTGCGCTGCATCCGCTGCTCGGCCTGCCTCAACGTCTGCCCGGTCTACGAACGCACCGGTGGCCATGCCTACGGCTCGGTCTACCCCGGCCCCATCGGCGCGGTGCTCAACCCACAGCTGCGCGGCACGACCAGCGAGGTCGACCAGTCGCTGCCCTACGCCTCGAGCCTGTGCGGTGCGTGCTTCGACGCCTGCCCGGTGCGGATCAACATCCCGGAGTTGCTCGTGGAGCTGCGGGGCCGGGTGACCGAGCAGGAGGGACACGCCGCCGAGTCCGCCGCCATGCGCGCCGCCGCGTGGGTGCTGTCCGACCCGCGCCGCCTCGCCGGGGCGCAGCGAGCCGCCGGGCTCGCCGGTCGTCTCATCGGCGACCGCACGGTCCGATCGGTCCCGGGGCTCGGCGCGTGGACCGACGCCCGCGACCTGCCGACACCGCCCACCGAGTCCTTCCGGCACTGGTGGGCCCGCGAGAGGAAGGACGAGCGATGAGCGCACGCGAGGAGATCCTCGCCCGCGTCCGCGGGGCCACCGCCGACGTCACGACTGCGGCGGGATTCACGCCCCGCGAGCCGATGCGCGACCGGGGGCCCGTCGACGCCCACGGCCTGACGCAGTTCGCCGAGACGGTCGCCGACTACCGCGCCGAGGTCGTGCACGCGACCCCGGCGGGCGCGGCCGAGGCGATCACGACGGCCCTGACCCGGCACGGCTGCAGCAGCGTCGTCGTCCCGACCGGCCTCGAGGCCGAGTGGGTCGACGCGATCGCCACGGTGGCGCAGGTGCACCGGGAGGCCGAGACCCCGACCCATGCCTCCCTCGACGCGATCGACGGCGTCGTCACGGGCGCCGCGCTCGGGATCGCCGAGACGGGGACCATCGTGCTCGACCACGGGCCGGCCCAGGGCCGGCGCGCGATCACCCTGGTGCCCGACACCCACGTGTGCGTCGTGCGGGCCGACCAGGTCGTCGCCGACGTGCCCGATGCCGTCGCACGTTTGCGCCCCGGCGCCGAAGGCGCCCGACCGCTCACGTGGATCAGTGGCCCGAGCGCCACGAGCGACATCGAGCTGCAACGGGTCGAGGGTGTGCACGGCCCCCGCACGCTCGTCATGGTCCTCGTCGCCGACGCGCCAGACTGAGCGGGGCCGGGGCGCCACACCCGCGTGGCGCCCCGGCCCCGCCGTGCTCGGGCAGACCCGCTCAGCTCGGGTCGACGCGCACCGCGCCGACCCCGGACTCGAGGATGATCCGGCGGTTCGCGCTCGGGTCGCTGCCGAGGGAGTTGGCCACCTCGGCGGCGCCGTTGCCGGTGTCGACCCGGTAGCGCACCGTGTCGGGCACCCGCACCACGAGCTCACCGACCCCGACCCGGGCCTCGACGACCCGCGGCGGCTCGACGGCCTCGTACTCGAGTGCGCCGACCCCGACCTCGGCCTCGAAGCGCTCCCCCGTGGCCTCGGAGACGGTCACGTCACCGACGCCGACCTGCACGTCGAGGTCACCCGAGGTGCCCTCGACGGTGACCTGCCCGACGCCGTGCTCGATGTCGAGCTCGGTGTCGGCGGGCACGACGATGAGCCAGTCGACCTCGCACACCGTCCCGAGACCGGGGCTGGGGCAGTGCGACGTCACCCGGGTCGCGCCGCTGGAGGTGCGCACGGAGTTGCGCGGTTCGCGCAGCCCCCAGGTGCTCGTGGCGACGGCCCGGGGCGACTCACCCGGCTCGGCGGCCCGCACCCGCACGTCACCGACGGCTCCCTCGAAGTCGAGCTCGCCTGCCGCAGAGAGCTGGTAGTCGGTCGTCTCCGACTGCTTGAGCATCGGGCCGAGCAGGCTCAGCCCGGCCCCGGCGACGAGGACGGTGGTGACGAGGAGGGCGATGACCCGGATCGCACCGACGGGCGTATGCGAGGGCGCCGGCTCCGCCGCGAGCCGGACGGACTCGACGCGGCGCTCCTCGCGCTCGCGGGCGGCATCGGTCAGGTAGCGATCGCGCAGCTCGGGGTCGGTCGGCTCGCCCGGACGGGGCGGTAGCGGCGTGGTGGTCATGGTCAGTCCTCCTGGTCGAGCCAGCGGAGGACGGCGAGCACCCGACGGTGGTCGCCCTCGGCCGGCGGCAGGTCGAGCTTGGTGAAGATCGACGTGACGTGCTTCTCGACCGCCCCGTCGGAGACGTAGAGCTGCTTGCCGATCGCGGAGTTGGTCCGCCCCTGGGCCATGAGGTCGAGCACGTCGCGCTCCCGCGGCGTGAGCGCGGCGAGCGGGTCGGCGTGCCGGGCGCGGGTGAGCAGCTGGGTGACGACCTCCGGGTCGAGGACGGTGCCGCCGCCGGCGACGTCGCGCAGGGCGGCGATGAAGTCGCTCGTGTCGGCGACGCGGTCCTTGAGGAGGTACCCGACCCCCTTCGACCTCGCCGCGACGAGCTCGGTGGCGTACTGCTCCTCGACGTACTGCGACAGGACCATGACAGCCGTCTCGGGGTGCTTGTCGCGCACCGCGAGCGCCGCGACGATCCCCTCGGAGGTGAAGGTCGGGGGCATCCGCACGTCGACGACGACGAGGTCGGGCCGGTGCTCGTCGACGGCTTCGATGAAGCTGTCGGCGTCGGGGCAGGCGGCCGCGACGTCGAAGCCGGCGGACGTCAGCAGGCGCACGATCCCGTCGCGCAGCAGGACCGAGTCCTCGGCGAGCACGACCCTGGTCGCGGGCTGGGTGGTCTCGAGCTGGACCGTCTCGTCGGTCATGACAGGCTCCGTCCGGTGCGAAGGGGGAGGGTCGCGGTGAGCGTCGTCGGCCCGCCGCTCGGGGAGGTCACCTCGAGGGTGCCGTCGACGGCGGTCACCCGCTGGCGCAGCCCGGTCAGCCCGGTGCCGCGGGTCGGGTCGGCGCCGCCGCGGCCGTCGTCGGTGACGGTGGCCGTGAGGCGCTCGTCGTCGGTGGCCACGACGACCTGGGCGTGCTCGGCACCGGAGTGCTTGGCGACATTGGTCAGGGCCTCGCTGACGACGAAGTAGGCGATCGCCTCGGTCGTCGGGTCGAGGCGGCCGACGTCGTGGACCTCGACCGAGACGGGCACGGCCGAGCGGGCGGCCAGGGCCGGCAGCGCCGCCTCGAGGCCGCGGTCGGCGAGGATCGGCGGGACGATGCCGCGGGCGACGTGGCGCATCTCGACGATGGCCTCCTTCGCCGAGCGGTGGGCCTCGTCGACGAGGACGGCGGCGCCCTGCGGGTCACGGTGGATCGCCTCCTTGGCCATGCCGAGGGTCATCGCGATCGAGACCATCCGCTGCTGCGGCCCGTCGTGCAGGTCGCGCTCGATGCGGCGCCGCTCGGCCTCGACGGAGTCGACGGCCTCCCGGCGCGACTCGCTGAGCGTGTCGACACGGGCGGTGAGGTGCTCGACGACCTTGCGCTCGTCACGGCCGAGGAGCCAGCGGGCGAGCATGACGTCGACCGAGGTCAGGCCGTGGGCGACCAGGGGCATGAGCAGGAGGGTGACGAGCGAGATGGTCCACGCGGTCGCCATCGCGATGACTCCGTCGACGGGGATCCATCCGAAGAGCGAGATCCCGCTGTCGGGCAGGCGGTTGCCGAGCAGCGGCACGAGGAGCATGAGCAGCGCCTGGGCGAGGACGAGCAGCGTCAGCCACCCCATGAAGGTGCCCTACAGGCCGTGCAGCGCGAGGTAGGCGGTGCTGCGCCAGGAGTGGACGTCGAGGAAGAGCCGGCGCCACCACGGCTGCACCCGCCGCGCCGGCGGCTCGACGCGGCGCCCGGTCAGCGCGACGATCCGGTGCCGCTCGACGTGACCGAAGACCCCGCACAGCCACACGAGCGGCACGAGCAGGACGAGGCCGATGCCGCCCGCCGTCACCAGGACGAGGGCGGTCAGGACGAGGCTGACGAGGACGATGGCGCCGATCGAGGTCAGCGTGCTCGTCACGAGGAGCAGCACGCTGCCCCAGCCGGCGAGCCACCGCCGCGGGAGGCTGATCCGCTCGAGGGGCGGGGAGATGGTCTGCGTGGTCACCTGACCAACCTAGGGATCCGCGGCGTCGCGGTCTGCCCAGTCCTCCCCCGAGACGAAGGGGGGACATCCCCCCTTCGCCCGTGGATCAGGCGTAGGAGCGGGCGATCTCGACGCTCTGGCTCACGTAGCCGCCGCCGAAGACGATCGCGTGGACCATGACGGGGAAGAGCTGGTGCAGGCCGACGCGCTCCTGCCAGCCGTCGGCGAGCGGCGCGGCCTCGTCGTAGGCGGCGATGATCCGGGCGATGTGCGGCGCCGTGAAGAGCAGCAGCATCGCCAGGTCGGTCTCGGCGTGGCCGCCGTGCGCGGCCGGGTCGATGAGGACGGGGCCCTCGCGGGTCCAGATGATGTTGCCCGCCCAGAGATCACCGTGGAGACGGGCCGGCGGCCGACCGTCGTCGAACTCACCGGCCACGAGACGGTCCGCAACCCGCTCGAAGAGGGCGCCGTCGTCCTCCCACAGGCCCTTGGAGCGCCCGAGCTGCAGCAGGTGTCGGATGCGCTGCTCGCCGAAGAACTCACCCCAGCGCTCGGTCGGCTCCAGCGGCATCGGCAGCGGGGAGTCGGCCGGGCCGATGAACCCGTGGCTCGTCCACCGCGCCGGCGGCGCGCCGAAGGCCGGTGCCCCCGCCGCGTGCGTCGCCGCGAGCGCCACCCCGAGCCCGTCGGCGTGGAAGTTCGTCGACGGCCCCGCGTCGTACTGCAGCAGGTCGATGTGGTCGAGGTCGACGTCCTGCAGCTGCGCGATGCGGGCGCCGCCCTGCTCCTGCGCCTCGGCGAGCCAGAGCAGCCCGGCCGCCTCCCACGAGGAGTAGCCGCGTGGGGCTGCCGAGGTGTCCTTGCGATAGGTGCGGGGAGGTTTCACGGGTCAAGGGTGCCACCTCGCCCCCCGGCTCAGGACTCCGCTCAGCGCAGGCGCGGCAGGGCCCCGGTCTCGTCGACGGGTGCGGCCGTCGAGCGGGAGCCGACCTTGATCGGGCCGGTGGCACCGGCGGAGGTCTTGCCCTCGCCGGCGATGGCGACGGCCACGGCGTCGGCGACATCGGGGTGGAAGACGCTCGGGATGATGTAGGAGGGGTTGATCTCCTCGTCCTTGACCACCGCGGCGATCGCGTCGGCGGCGCGGATGAGCATCTCGATCGTCACGTCCTCGGCGTGGGCGTCGAGCAGCCCGCGGAAGACGCCGGGGAAGGCGAGGACGTTGTTGATCTGGTTGGGGTAGTCACTGCGACCGGAGGCGACGACCTTGGCGAACTGCGCCGCCTCGGCCGGGTCGATCTCGGGGTCGGGGTTGGCCAGCGCGAAGACGATCGGGTCCTCCGCCATGTTGTCGCGGATCCACTCGGCCTTGAGCAGGTTGGGCGCCGAGACGCCGATGAAGACGTCGGCACCCTGCAGGCCGTCGGCGAGGTCGCCGCGGACCTGGCGCGGGTTGGTCCGCTCGGCGAGCTCGCGCTTGGCGCCGGTCAGGGACTCGTCGTCGGACGACAGCAGGCCCTCGCGGTCGTAGACGACGACGTCCTTGGCCCCGGCGGCGAGCAGCAGCGTGACGATCGCCGAGCCGGCGGCGCCACCGCCGGAGACGACGATGCGCACCTGCTCGAGCCACTTGTCGACGACGCGCAGCGCATTGCGCAGGGCGGCGAGCACGACGATCGCCGTGCCGTGCTGGTCGTCGTGGAAGACCGGGATGTCGAGGCTCTCGCGCAGCCGGCGCTCGATCTCGAAGCACCGCGGGGCCGCGATGTCCTCGAGGTTGATGCCACCGAAGCCGGGCGCGATCATCTCGACCGCGCGGATGATCTCCTCGGTGTCCTGCGAGGCCAGGCAGATCGGCCAAGCGTCGATGTCGGCGAACTGCTTGAACAGCGCCGCCTTGCCCTCCATGACCGGCATCGCGGCCTCGGGCCCGATGTTGCCCAGGCCGAGGACCGCCGAGCCGTCGGTGACGACGGCGACGCTGTTGCCCTTGACCGTCAGGCGGCGGGCGTCCTCGGGGTGCTTGGCGATCGCCGACGAGACCCGGCCGACGCCGGGGGTGTAGGCCATCGACAGGTCGTCACGGGTCTTGAGCGCGACCTTGGAGCTGACGGCGATCTTGCCGCCGAGGTGGAGCAGGAAGGTGCGGTCGGAGACCTTGTGCACCTTGACCCCGTCGATCGCCTCGACGGCCTCGACGAGGTCGTCGGTGTGGTTGACGTCGAAGCCGGAGCAGGTCGCGTCGATGACGAGCCGGTCGTGTCGCGAGTCGGCGATGTCGACGGCGGTGACGATGCCGCCCTGCTCGGCGATCGCGGTGGCGATGCGGCCGACGACGGCATAGTCGGGCGAGGTGTGCAGGCGGATGGTGATGGAGTACGACGAAGGGGTTGCTGCGGGCATGTGAGCAGTGTCTCACCGCTCCCCGCTCCTTCATCGCTCGGCCTCAGGTCAACGGGTGGGCGCCCCTGCGGAACCCGCGCGCGTACGCGTCGAGCAGCTCACCCGACGACAGGTGCGACATCTGGGTCCCGAGCCTGGCGAACACGACGGGGTCGTCGAGCACGCCGGCCACCGCCCGCGCACGAGCCGCGGTGAAGGCCCGGCGTGACAGTGCACCCAGGCGATAGGCGCCGGCCAGGTCGAGCACGTAGTCACAAGCCTCCAGCGCCGCCAGGTCGCCCCACGCCTCCTCCTCGTAAGGGCCACGAGACCCCGCGGCCAGGATCTCGTGGAGGTCCACGGCGTCCTTCGCGTTCTGGACGTGCCGATCGCGCCACGCGAGGACCTTGAGCGCTGCCTGCATCTCGATGCTGGCGACCTTCACCGTCACCCCCTCAGCCAGAGCGACCACGTCCGGCCCCCGCATCGCCTCCGCGAGACCGACGACGTCCAGCACGCTGCCGTCCCCGAAGGCCACCCGACCGTCCCGTTCCACGCCCCCGAAGGGGACGACGTCGACCTCGACGCCGTGGATGACCACGGTGTGCACGCGCCGCGCCCTCTCGAAGACCGACAGGAACTCCGCGAGCGCCTCTCCCCGCGGCACGGCCACCGCGATGTCGACGTCGTGCGTGGCCCGGGGTGGACGCTCGCCCAGCGGTGCATGGACGCACAGATCTCTCGCGGCGGCGCCGATGAGGACCATGGGCAGCGAGAGCTCCCGCGCCCTGTTGTCGAGGACCTGCACGACGTCCACGGGGACGTCGTGCTGATCACGTCCGAGGCTGAAGACGCGTGCCATGCGACCGCCACTCCTCGGCGAGGTGCTCGCCCCTCGGGTCCTGCAGCGCGAGCAGGTCCGCGTAGACCACCGGGCCGGGCGCCAGCCGGTGCGTCGGTCCGCCCCTCCCGAGCTCACGCTCGGAGCCGGGAGTCCAGACCGGGCGCCGCACCGTCACCGTCCCGTCCGGGTCAGGGCGGAGCCTTCCGGCCGTCACAGCGGGACCCACCGAGTCACGGACGTAGAGGTCGAGCGTCACCGGGGCGATGTCGTACCCGGCCGCTCGCGCGGCGCTCTCGCCCGACAGGGTCACGTCGCCGTCGGCGAGCGCACGCACGACGTCGTCCGGGCGCAGGCGCGTCGAGTACCGCCCGACGAGCGCGTCGTCCCGGGGCCCGGCCAGGTAGGCAGCCACCCAGCCGTCGTACAGCCGGCGCCACCGGCCTTCGTCCGGGGTGTCACTCGCCCGGTAGCCCTGCTCACGCAGGTGGGCCATGACCTTCTGGACGCTGCCCAAGGACACCGTCGTGCGGGCTTGCACCTCGCGGAGGGGCGCCTCGATCAGCCGGGGCTCCTCGAGGACGGCGAGGACGACGGGCAGGCCCGCTCTGGTGAAGAGCGGCGACGCCTTGCGGACCGATCGCGCCACACCCTCGCGAGCACGTCGACCTCGGACGTCGACGAGGACACCCGCCCCCCTCAGATGGGCATTTCCCGCGCTGTCGACGTATTGGACACCGCGCGCTCGCAGGAGATCCCCGACGGCTGGAGAGATGTGGTCGCTGATGAGGAGGCCCTCACCCACCTGTGCCGCCAGGAGCGCGGCCGTGGAGGGCCGCAGCCCACGCTTGACCTCTACCGGGTACCTGACCTCACGGCCATCGAGCCGCACCACGGCATACCCATCCGGCCGGAGGTCGCCACGCTGCTCCCCCGCCGACGGGGGCTCGACCTCCAGAGCGACGCCGAGCTCGCGCAGCGCGACCACCGTCGCGTCGACGACCTCACGCTCCCAGTGCCCGGCGTTCAGAATTTTCATGTGTTCACGCTACGCGAAACCCTCCTCAATGTGAACATTATGGCGGGGCGACGCGCCGATCGCCGAATCTGGCGAGATATCCCCCTTCGCCTAGACAGCCGGATACGGTCGCATCGTGGACCCGATCACCAACCCCTACGCCCCCGGCGCCGGCCAGCGCCCGCCCGAGCTCGCCGGCCGCGACGAGCAACTGACGCGCTTCGACGTCGTGCTCAAGCGGATCGTCGCCGGCAAGCCGGAGCGCTCGCTCGTGCTCACCGGCCTGCGCGGGGTCGGCAAGACCGTGCTGCTCAACCAGCTGCGTTCCGCCGCCGTCCGTGCGAAGTGGGGCACCGGCAAGCTCGAGGCACGGCCCGACCAGGGGCTGCGCCGCCCGCTCGCCAGCGCGCTGCACCAGGCGGTCCGCGAGCTCGGCCACACCCAGGCAGAGGAGGTCGAGCACGTCCTGGGCGTCATCAAGTCCTTCGCCCAGCGCGACGCCAAGCCGGGCACCAAGCTGCGCGAGGTGTGGAACCCCGGCATCGACGCCCCGGCGATCAAGGGACGCGCCGACTCGGGCGACATCGAGATCGACCTCGTCGAGCTCTTCACCGACGTCGGCGGGCTGGCAGCGGACCTGGGGCGCGGCGTCGCGGTCTTCATCGACGAGATGCAGGACCTCGGCCCCGAGGACATCTCGGCGATCTGCGCGGCCTGCCACGAGATGAGCCAGACGGGTCTGCCGCTCATCGTCGTCGGCGCCGGCCTGCCGCACCTGCCGTCGGTGCTGTCGGCGAGCAAGTCCTACAGCGAGCGGCTCTTCCGCTACCAGCGCATCGATCGGCTCGCCCGCGAGGAGGCCGACCGGGCGCTCACCGCGCCGGCCGCCGACGAGCTCGCGGAGTACGAGCAGGCCGCGCTCGACGCGCTCTACTACGCGACCGGCGGTTACCCCTACTTCATCCAGGCCTACGGCAAGGCGGTGTGGGACCAGGCACCGCAGTCGCCGATCCGCGCCGAGGACGTGCGCGTCGCCTCCCCCGAGGCCGAGTCCGAGCTGGCCGTCGGCTTCTTCGGCTCGCGCTACGAGCGCGCCACGCCCGGTGAGCGCGAGTACCTCAAGGCGATGGCCGATGTCGCGGCCGAGATCGCGGCGAAGGGGGAGGAGAGCCTCGACGACATCGAGTCCGTCCTCACCTCGGCCGTGGCCACCTCGCTCGGCAAGAAGCCGCAGTCCCTCTCCCCCGCCCGCGACGCGCTGCTGAAGAAGGGGCTGATCTACTCGGCCGAGCGCGGCCGGATCGCCTTCACCGTCCCGCACTTCGGGCGCTACCTGCGGGATCAGACGTGACCGAGCGTGGGCGCGGCACCGAGCCGGAGACCGTCTTCGAGGCACACCCGGGGCTGCGGGACTTCGCTCGTCTCGGAGGGTGCGTCACCCGACCAATCGGGTTCATCGTCGGGGCTTTCTTCATCGTCCTCGGGCTGACGGGCGTCATCCCCTACGACCCCCTGCGCGACTGGTGGTGGACCCTCCTCATCCTGGCGGGCGCGGTGGTGATGGCGACCGTCATCCCGAGGTCCTTCATGCAGACGGCGGAGCTCAAGCTGCGCCAGCCCTTCGTCGAGATCCACCCGGACGCGATCTCCTACGTCGGCAGCCGGATCCCGGACTTCGCCATCCGCGCCGTGCTGCGGGCGGACCTGAACGAGTACCTGGGCGATCACTCGCGCTGGCAGCGGGGCGACACCTTCTACGTGCTCGTCCGTCGCGAGCAGCTGGGGTTCACCCGCGACGACGGCATCATGCGAACCAAGAGGGGCCAGATCGACATCGCCATCGACGAGGCGCTCGACCCGGTCCGCATGTCCCGGGCGGTCATCGCCCACCTCGAGGCGACGGGCACCCCCTTCGTCGACTGCGGCACCGACCTCGGCCAGCTCGTGGACGCAGCCAAGCGCTACGACCGGTCCTGACCCACCGCCGACGAAGGGATCGCCGTGCCCAACATGCCTGCCGCCGAGCGCCGGGTGAAGCTGCTCGAGGCCGCCTACCGCGTGATGTCCGAGGGCGGGGTGGCCGCGGGGACGACGCGGGCCATCGTGCAGGAGGCGGAGATGTCGCTGGCGGCCTTCCACTACTGCTTCGACAGCCGCGAGGAGATGCTGCGCGCGCTCATCGTCGACCTGTCCGAGCGTGAGCGCGGCTCGGCCCGGCTGGCCCTGGCGGCTGCCGAGGCAGGCACCGTCACCGACCTCGCCGGCACGGTGCGGATGGCGCTGCTCGGCTACCTCGACCACCTCGAGCAGCGCTCCGGCGAGGAGCTGCTCCTGCTCGAGCTCAACCACCACGCGCTGCGCACGCCGGCCCTGCGGGAGCTCGCGACGGAGCAGTACCGCGGCTACTACGACGGGATCCAGCAGCTGCTCGTCGGCATGGCCGAGCAGACCGGCGTCCGGTGGCGGGTGGGCCCCGAGCAGGTGGCCCGCCTGGCCGTCACCCTCACCGACGGCCTGACGACGACCTGGCTGGCCGACCGCGACTCCGCGGCCGCGCGGCAGACCACCGAGACGATCGCCGAGATGGTCGCGGGGCTGGCGGCACCGGCCTGACACGATGGCGCTGTGCGCGCCGTGGTCATCGAAGACGTCCGAGCCCAGCCCGAGGTCAGGGAGGTGTCGGCCCCCTTCGCCCCTCACGGTGGGGTGGTCGTCGACGTGCGGGCGACCGGCCTGTGCCGCAGCGACTGGCACGCCTGGGCCGGCCACGACGACGCAATCACCTGGCCGCACGTGCCGGGCCACGAGCTCGCCGGCGTCGTGAGCGCGGTGGGTGCCGGTGTGCAGCGGTGGCGGGTCGGCGACCGGGTGACCGTGCCCTTCGTCTGCGGCTGCGGACGGTGCTCGTGGTGCGCCGACGGCGACGCGCAGGTCTGCCCCGACCAGGAGCAGCCCGGATTCACCCACTGGGGGTCCTTCGCCGAGCAGGTCGCGCTGCACGCGGCCGACACCAACCTCGTCGCGCTGCCGGAAGGGGTGGACTTCGCGACCGCGGCGAGCCTCGGCTGCCGCTTCGCCACCGCCTACCGGGCCCTCGTCGCCCGCGCGCGCCTGACGAAGGGGGAATGGGTCACCGTCGTCGGGGCCGGCGGCGTCGGTCTGAGTGCGGTGATGATCGCCCGGGCGCTCGGTGCGCGGGTCGTCGCGGTCGACCGCAACCCGGCGGCGCTGGCCGTGGCGGCCGAGCTCGGGGCGGAGCACACCGTGGTCGCCGGCGGTGACGTCGTCGGGGCCGGGGTCCGGGGCGGTGACGCGCGTGAGGCCGGCGCAGACGGCACGGACGTCGCGTCCACGGTCATGGAGCTGACCGGCGGCGGGGCACACGTCGCCGTCGACGCCGTCGGCAGCGAGCAGACCTGTGCCACAGCGCTGCTCAGCCTGCGGCGGCGCGGTCGGCACGTCCAGGTCGGGCTGCTGCCGCCGGTCGACGGTCACCCGCGGGTGCCGATGGCGCGGGTCATCGGGTGGGAGATCGACGTGCTCGGCAGCCACGGCATGGCTGCCGTCGACTACCCCGGGATGCTCGCGCTCATCGAGTCGGGCGCCCTGGCGCCGCAGCGCCTCGTCGAACGGGTCGTCGGGCTCGAGGAAGCTGCGGCGCTGCTGCCCGGCTTCGACACCGCGAGCGTCGCGGGGATGACGATCATCGACCCGTCACGCTGAGGCGCGGACAAAATTCGCTGCGACACGGCCCCCTTCGGCCCGTAGCGTGCGCCCAACGGAAGGGGCACCATGCGCACACTCACCTACTACGTCGCGTCGACGCTCGACGGCTTCATCGCGGGACCGGACGGCGGTGACCCGAGCACCGAGGACTTCATGGCGGTGACGCCGGACCTCGTCGAGTTCATCGCGACCCACTACCCGGAGACGCTGCCGGGGCCGGCCCGCGACGCGATGGGCCTGACCGAGCCCGGCCGGGTCTTCGACACCGTGGTCGAGGGGCGACGCTCCTACGAGATCGGGCTCGCCGCCGGCATCGACGACGCCTACCCCCACCTGCGGCACCTCGTCGTGTCGACGACGCTCGGTGAGGCGCCCGCGGCGGCGGTCGAGGTCGTCGCCGGTGACCCGCTCGCCCGGGTGCGCGAGCTCAAGGCCGAAGACGGTCTGGGCATCTGGCTCGTCGGTGGCGGCCGTCTCGCGCACACTCTCCTGCCGGAGATCGACCGACTCGTCATCAAGCTCAACCCCTCGGTGGTCGGCTCGGGGGTCCCGCTCTTCGACGGGGGCTTCACGCCCACGCTCTTCGAGACGGTCGACGTCACCTCGCTACCCGGTGGGGTGCAGGTGATCACCTGCGAACGCCGGGGCTAGCCCACCCCGCAACCTGCATTGCCCTACGGCAATGCAGGAGCCCGGGCCCCAAAGCTGCATTGCCGTAGGGCAATGCGACATCACCGGCCCCCACCTCAGGGCCGCAGGGGGCATGCCGCGGCGCCCGACCCGGACGAGGGTCGGGCGCGGGGCGCGACCGCTACAGGTGCCAGGTCACCCCGTCGTCGCGGACCGTGCACGACAGCTCCTGCGCGTGCACCCGCGTGTGGTGCCGCTCGCACAACAACGCCGCATTACCGATGTCGGTGCGGCCACCCAACGACCAGTACTCCACGTGATGGGCATCGGTCCAGTGCGCGGGCATCGTGCACCCCGGGAAGGTGCAGCCCCCGTCACGCAGCCACAGCAACCGCTTCTGCCCCGGGGTGAAGAAGCGCGTGGCGCGGCCGAGCTCCAGCGGCTCACCATCGCTGCCGAGCATCACGGGGATCACCCCCGCCTCACAGGCCAGCCTCCGCACGCTCGCCGGCGAGAGCACCGCCCCCGAGGCCGTGACCCCACCGGCGTGACCGCCACCGGCCACGCCACCAGCACCCAGACCCACCGCGGCCGGGCCACCCGCACCGTCACGGTCGGGAGCGGGGTCCGTCGAGCGGTACCCGAAGGGATGCGCGTCGCTGAGGGGCACGCCCGTCGGCCCGAACGCACCGCCCGGGCGTCGTGAGCCGCACACGCCACACGTGCCATCGGTGGCGGTCAGCAGCGAGGACATCGAGATGGTCACCATCACCTGCGCCTTGTCACTCGTGCCCACCTCGCCCGGGCTGGACACCCCACGACCCACGATCGACACCAGGGCATCGGCACGGCGCCGCGCCGGCGGCCTCGGGTCACGCTCGCCGTCAGGACCCTTGACCGGCTTCGACAACCCCGCCACCGCCGCATCGACGATCGCCGCGCCCTCCGCATCGAGCACCAGCTTGTAGCGCGTCAACCCACTCGCATCGGTGTGACTCGTCAACGACCGCGCCGACCGCGCCCGCTCGTCATCCGCCGCCAGATCCTTGGCCGGACGCAACATCCGCGTCGTCTGCGTGATCGCCGTCGCCAGCTTGCGCTCGTCGAGCCCCGGGACCCGGCTCGAGATCCGCCCACCCGGCCCGGTGCGCACGACCTCGTCACGGGCCGCACCGAGCAGGACCCCCAGGTCCGCCTCCAAGAGCTCGGGGTCAGCGACCCGGCACACGCCCTCGTGGAAGCGCACCAACTGATCAGCCTTGCCCACCGACAGTTGGCCGCCCTCGACGCAGGCGAGCACCCCGGCGAGGCCGACCGGCTGCGGCCGCTCACCCCACTCCCCCGCGGCTGGCTGCGTCTCCCCGGCCACCTGCTCAGGCGCGTCCGGACGAAGGGGGGCGCCGCCCCCTTCGTCATCGTGCGTGGTGTCGACGAGCGCGGACCCGGCCCGCAGACCCGCCCTGGCCACCCGCACCACCGCAGCGACGTCCCGCACCGCCGGCCGCGGAGCGGTCCGCCCCTCGCTCACCCCGACCCAATCGGCCTCCGACCACGACTCCTGCCCCGGCACACCCCGCGAGATGCCCTCACGCACCAACGCCACCTCGGCCGCCTCGAGCACCGCCCGGGCCCGACCGATCGCCGCCAACCCCTCCGCCAGCTCCTCGTCCGGCGCCTGCCACAGCCGCGGCGCCTCCAGCGAGGCCATCGTCATCGCGCGCACCGAGTCCCGCAGGCCCGACACGAGCCCCAGACCCTCCCACTGCGTCGCCACTGACATGCTTCGATCATACGTTCGAAAGACCCGACTCGGGAACCCCCTGAGCCCTGTGAATTCAAGGAACTTCGCCGCTGGTCTGGGGAGAAGTCGGCCACCGGTCGGGCGGTCGAGAACGGCCTCACCCGAGCAAGGGTGCGCAGCGGCGCACCGGTGTCGACGTGGACCCGACCACCCATCCCGTCACGCTGTCACGCCGGCGCCGCCCGGGTCGTCAGATGGGTGACAGCATCGACAGCAGAGGTGAGGGACATGGACCCAGCACAGCAGGCAGAGGACTTCGAGGCGGAGCGCCCACGGCTCGTCGGCCTGGCCACGCGCATCCTCGGCGACCACGCCGAGGCCGAGGACGTCGTTCAGCAGGCCTGGCTGCGGCTCCACGGCACGGACACCGACATCAAGTCCCTCCCGGCATGGCTCACGACGGTGACGACCCGCCTGTGCCTCGACCGGCTCAAGTCACGAGCTCCGGTGCAGCACAGCGACATCGAGCCGGGTCAGGTCACGCCGGACATCGCTGACGACGTCGTCCTCGCGGACACCGTCGGCGTGGCGCTGCAGGCCGTGATCGACCGCCTGACCCCCGGCGAGCGGGTCGCCTTCGTGCTGCACGACAGCTTCGGCTTCGACTTCGCGACGATCGCCGCGATCCTCGACACGACGCCGGCCGCGGCACGCAAGCTCGCCTCGCGGGCCCGGGGCAAGGTGCGGGGCCAGGGGGCTGAGAGGGCAGACTGGGCGGTCGTCGACGCCTTCATGGCGGCCGCGCGCGAGGGCGACTTCGACTCCCTGCTGCGGCTGCTCGCACCAGACGCCACGATCACCGCCGACGCCGCCGCCGTCGCGAGCGGCACGCCCGAGCGGGTCGACGGGCAGCGGGAGATCGCCGAGTTCTTCAACGGCAGCGCCCACGCGGCCCTCGCCGTGCTCGTCGACGAGCGGCCCGGCGCCGCGTGGTTCCACCGCGGCGAGGCCAGGGTGCTCTTCGACTTCGACGTCGTGGACGGCGTCGTGCAGGGCATCACCTTCCGCGCCGAGCCCGAGGTGCTCGAGCGGGTGCACCGCCGCGAAGACACCCGGCGCTCGTCCTGAGGTGCGAGGCCCCTTGTCACATCCGCACTCCCCCGATCGTCAACCCCACGAGACCCACACACGAGAGGATCACCCCATGAAGACCATGACCTGCCAGCAGCTCGGCGGCCCCTGCGACCTCGCCCACCGCGGCGAGACGCACGACGACGTCATCAACGCCCAGGACCAGCACCTCAAGGCGATGGAGAAGGCTGGCGACGCCGCGCACCAGCCCGCCCGCGACGAGATGAAGAAGCGCTGGCGCCGCCCCCGCAAGGCGCTCGGTTGGTACAACGAGATGAAGCAGACCTTCGCTGCCCTGCCGGAGGACTGAGCCGGCCCGGCCCGGCCTCCCTCAGGGGCGCGAGCGCCCCACCAGCACCATCGCCCCGGCGCCTCCCAGTGCGCCCACCGCGTACCAGAGGAGGTCGACCGGGGCGAAGGTCGTCCCGAGCACCCAGCGCAGCTGCGGCACCCGCGCCGGCAGACCGGTCAGCTGGGCCAGCTCGACGACCACGCACAGCGCCAGGGCCACCCCGGCCACGACGAGCGGGCGCGGCGTCTCACGACTCGGCCACAGCACGCGAAGGGAGAAGACCGCCGCCATCGCGTAGAGGACGCTGCCGGCTGCGTCGGTCCACGCCAGGTCACGAAACCCTTGCAGGGCGAGCCCACTCGCCACGACGACGGCCAGCAGGACGAGGGTGGGGAGGCGTCGCACGGGGTCACCTCAGCACGCCGTGCTGGCACCCCGCTGTGGGGCCTCCCGCTGCACGATCCGATACCCGCGAGTAGGTTCGCGCCATCGGAACACCAATGGCGGTGCGCCCCGGGGGGTGGCACTCCGTCGAGGAGGAGCCCCATGTCCGCACAGTCCACCCGCCGCGCCGTGATCGCCGGGGCAGGAGCCGCCAGCGCACTCACCGCGCTGCCGACCGCGACCGCCGACGCCAAGCACCGGCTGGCCGTACCCGAGATCTTCCGCGCCCCGAAGAAGGTCGCCTCGCACATCGACGTCATCGTCATCGGGACCGGCTTCGGAGGCAGCGTCGCCGCCCTTCGGCTCGGCCGTGCCGGCGCCACCGTCGCAATGCTCGAGCGGGGCTCCCGCTGGCCCCGTGACCCGTGGCGGCGCATCCACCCCGGCGACATGGTGCTCGACGGCCGCGGCATCTGGCACAAGCGCTCCTTCACCAACCTCGTCGGGATCCCGCAGCCTGTCGACCGCTTCGGCGGCGTGCTCGACGACACCACCTACGAGCACCTGCGGGTGTGGCGGGGCGCGGCCGTCGGCGGCGGCTCGATCGTCTTCACCGGCGTGCTCCTCGAGCCGCCCAAGGAGTACTTCGAGCACCTCTTCGGGGACACGGTGAGCCAGAACGAGATGCACCGCACCTGGTACCCGAGGGCTCGCAGGATGCTCCGGGCCTCGCCGATGCCACGTGACATCTACGGCAGCGCGCCCTTCGGCCACTCCCGGCGCTGGGACGCGAATGTCCGCGCGGCCGGCTACACCCCCGAGCCGCTCGACGGCATCTGGGACTGGGACGTCGTGCGGGCCGAGCTGCAGGGCCGCTCGCGGCGCTCGGCCACCATCGGCGAGAGCAACTACGGCAATGCCAACGGCGCGAAGTGGGATCTCACGCTCAACTCCCTGCCGCAGGCCGAGGCCACCGGCAGGGTGACCGTGCACCACTGGCACGTCGTCGACCCGCATCGGCCAGGACGCCCGAGGCCGCTACTCCGTCGACCTGCGCGTCGTCGACCCCACGGGCGAGGTCCTCGAGACCCGGACGGTCACCTGCGACCGCCAGGTCCTCGGCGCCGGCAGCATCGGCACCTCCGAGCTGCTCGTCCGTGCCCGGGCCGAGGGCACCCTCAAACACCTGGACGACTCCGTCGGTGAGGGCTTCGGCACGAATGGTGATGCCGCGATGGTGCAGTTCATCTCGCTGTCCAAGGGGCTGTCGCAGGGATCACCCTCGGCGTCGACCACCCTCGACGCGAGCCTCGACATGCCCGCGCGGATGGAGAACTGGTACGCCCTCGGCGTCCAGGTCAACGCCGGCATCATCGGGTCGCTCGGCATGGTCATGGACCCGCAGCGCGCGAGGTTCGTCCACAGCGCCGCCAAGGACGACGTCATCGTCGACTGTCCCGAGGACGGCAACAAGGCGTCCGAGGAGGCGCTGCGCGAGATGCAGAACAAGGTCGCCAAGGCCGCGGGAGTCGGAGTGGGCGCGCCCGTCCTCGGCGTGCCGGACGTCGGGACGAGCTTCACCGCGCACCCCCTGGGCGGCGCCGTCATCGGCAGGAGCACCGACGCCTACGGCCGGGTCAAGGGCCACCCCGGTCTCTACGTCATGGACGGCGCCGGCATCCCCGGCAGCACCGGCACGGCCAACCCCTCGCTGACCATCACCGCGCTCGCCGAGCGCAACATCGCCAAGATCATCGCCGACGGGCGGTGACCGCCTCCCGGGTCGGTCACGCTTCGCGGGTCGGTCACCCCGAGAGCACGGCGACGCCCGGGCCGTCGAGGTCGGCCCTCGCCACGTCACGCCCCGAGATCGCGAGCAGCAGCGCGAGGGCCGGCCCGGCGACCTCCGGTCCGTCGCCGAGGGTGAGGTCGAGGTCGGTGGCTCGCAGCGTCACCCGCTCGGCGGTCTCGCGCGAGCCGCCGACCGAGGCCGGGGTCCGCGCCTGGTAGCGCAGCGCGCCCTCGATCGCCTCGGCGGAGTAGTCGTGCCAGATGCCGAGCGGGCGCCGGATGTCCTCGCCGTGGACGACCTCCTCGACGAGCCGGCTGTCGACGTGAGCCAGCCGGGTGGGCGGCCCGGTGCGGCGCGCAGCGACCTCACGCAGGCTGCTCAAGGTCTCGCGCGGCGTCGCCCCGCGGTGCCGGTCGACGCCCTGCTGGGTCATCCGCTCGAAGTCACCCCGGGCCCGCACCATCCCCCGCACGAGGCCGAAGGGCGTGGCCAGCGCGTTGGCGACGAGGTGCGCCGCGACGTCGTGGACGCTCCACCCCTCGCACAGCGACGCCGTGCGCCACTGCTCGTCGTCGAGCCGCTCGAGATCGGCGGCGAGCGCCGCGCGCTCCCCGTGGACGAGGTCCCACACATCGGTCATGGCCTCACCCTGACACGGCGGTCCGACACCCCGCACGACGAAGGGAGGTGCCCCGGCCGTGTCGCCGGGGCACCTCCCTTCGGGGAGCGATGGATGGGTCAGTGGACGACAGGTCGTCCCTGGAGCACCCGCCACGTGTAGGCCGTGCTGATCGCGAAGAGCGGGGTCGTCAGGATCCCGCCGATCCCGCAGGTGAAGCACGTGATCACGAAGATCACGACGATGGCGATGAGCGCGTAGAGGAAGGTGTCGGCGAAGTTTTCCTTGACGAAGGTGAAGCTCGCCGAGACCGCCTCGGTCGCACTCTTGCCGTCGAGGACAGCGGCGTTGGTGTAGTACAGGAAGAAGAGCACGACGATCAGGCCGATGCAGAACACCAGAAGGCCGAGCAGGGAAGCGAGGAAGACGAGGATCGCGGCGAGCAGCGCCTGGCCCCACGGAACCCGGGAGAACATCGCCCCGAACTCGACGCGGCCGGTGTCGACGACGTCGAGGGCGCCGCGCAGGAGGGCGATGCCGAGGATCCACTGGATGGCGCCGCCGATCAGCTGGCCGCTCAGCTGGAGCAGGGAGGAGCCGAGCTGGCCCGCATCGCTCACCCCGTCAGGGTCCATCGGGTCGGGGTTGAAGACCTCCACCCCTCCGCTTGCCATGCCGAAGATGAAGGGGATCCCGACCGAGAGCACGGTGATGATCGCCCCCATGCCGAGGAAGGGGCCGATGTTGGCGGTGAACTTCCCCCAGGCGTACTCGATGGCGGCCATGGGGCTGTAGGGCCCCATGGCCGGCGCCGGTCCGCCACCTCCCGGCGGCACGGGCGGCATCCCGCCACCCGCGTACCCGCCGCCGTAGGGCGGCTGACCACCGGCACCCGGGGGGGGCGGTGGAGCGCCGTAGGGCTGGTTGCCACCGGGCTGGGCACCGCCGTAAGGCTGGGCGCCGCCGTAGGGCTGCCCGCCTCCCGTCGAGTCACCGGACCCGGGAGGCGGCGGCTGCTGTGGCGGGTAGGGAGGTTGGCTCATGCCCATACCCCATCGCAGATCCCCCGCCACGGCAAGCGTTTCGGAGGAACTGGCTCGGCGTGGCTCGGGCGGGGCCCACGAGTGCCGGGGGGCCGGATCACCCCTCGACGAGCAGCTCCCGGGTGACGTCGGCGATCGTCGCCGCGCCCACCAGACCCATCGTCAGATCGAGCTCGGCGAGCACGTTGTCGATCACCGCGCTGACCCCGGCCGCACCGTCGAGCGCGAGCCCGTAGACGTGCGGCCGACCGAGCAGGCAGGCGTCGGCACCGAGGGCGAGCGCGACGAAGAGGTCCGCCCCCGAGCGCACCCCGCTGTCCATGAGCACGGTCGGCTCGGGCCCGACCGCCTCGCGCACTCGAACCAGCGCGTCGAGCGCCGCGATCGACCGGTCCACCTGTCGCCCACCGTGGTTGGAGACGACGACGGCGTCGACACCGGCGTCGAAGGCCCGCCGCGCATCGTCCTCGTGGAGGATCCCCTTGAGCACCACGGGCAGCCTGGTGCGCTCGCGCAGGGTCGCGATGTGCTCCCACGACAGCGCCGGTTGGAGTAGATGTCGAGGAAGGTCTCGACCGCCGCCCGCGGCTCCGGCGAGCGCAGGTTGTCGCGGACCCCGCCGGGGTGCTCGCGGCTCATCGAGAGCAGGGTGCCGACTCCCCCCTTCGCCGCACGGGCCGCCTGCAGGGGCTTGCGCGGGTCGATCCCGAGGGACTGCGCGGCGCGCGCCCCGGCCGAGAGCCGCTCGCGGACCAGCTCCATGAAGCGGGGGTCGGACGTGTACTGGGCGATGCCCTGGCCACGGGCGAAGGGGAGCGACCCCAGGTCGAGGTCCTGCGTACGCCACCCGAGCATCGTCGTGTCGAGGGTGACGACGAGCGCCTGCCCTGTCCGGCTCGCTCGCCGCCTACGCCGTCTCGACGATCGTCTGCGCCGTCATGTCGGTGGCCTCCCGCGAGGAGCCCTTCGACTTCGCCCTCATCTCCCGGCGGACCGGTGACTTCACCGACGACGAGGCGGCCGACGCCCAACCCGCCGGCGACGACGACCCCGACCTCGAGCCCGCTCGCGCCTGACCCGGAAGGATCCACATGTCGATCTCTGCACTGACCCTCTACATCCTCATCTGGCCCGCGATCGTCGCCCTGGTCCTCGCCGTCATCTGCATGGCCTTCTACAAGGAGTGGCGCGCCGCCAAGGACGAGGGGCGCCGGATCATCTGACCGGTGAGGTCCTCGACGCGCCACACTGGTGGCATGGCAGCGACGACGCGCCCCGCCGGACCGGCCGACGCCCACCTCGTCGGGTGGCTGCTCCACGACTTCAACGTCGAGTTCGACGAGGAGACGACACCGAGCGCCGCAGACTTCGCCGGGCGCTTCGAGCACCTGCTGACCCGCGACGACGTGCTCGTGCTGCTGGCCGAGGAGGGCGCTGCGACAACGGGCTTCGCGTACCTCACGCTGCGCCCGACGCCCTACTACGACGGGCTGCTCGGCCAGCTCGAGGAGCTCTACGTCGTGCCGGAGCTGCGCGACCAGGGCATCGGCACGGTCCTGCTCACCACCGCGGTCGAGCGCATCGTGGCGAAGGGAGCCGCGGAGCTGCACATCAACGTCGACGAGGTCGACGTGGACACGCGCCGCTTCTACGAGCGCCACGGCTTCGTCAACGTCCACCCGGGCGCCGACTACCGCATGCTGTGCTACCTGCGCGAGCTGTGACCCCCGTGCGCTCGTCGGTCGTAGGGCTCGTCGCGACGATCGCGCTGACCCTGACCGCGTGCACCAACCCCGCGCCGGAGGCCGACCGGTGGCAGCCGGTCGACCTCCCCGGGGCTGGGCGGGTGGTCACCCTGACCGGGGCGGATGACGGGCTGCTCGTCGGCCGCTACGACGACAGCGCGCAAGAGCGGGCGTCGCTCACGGTCGTCGGGCCGGACGGCAGCAGCCGCCCGGTCGCGATGGAGACCCGCTGGGAGTGGGCCGGGCGGGAGGCGGAGCTGCTGTCCGTCAGCGAGCGCGAAGGGGAGGTCGTCGCCGTCGGCGGTCACCGCGCCGGCGCGCACGGCAACGTGCGCTGGACCGTGTGGAGCGGCGACCTCGACGAGGTCGTCGAGCAGCCGCAGCGGTTCGAGGTCTTCGGCGGCTGGGACGCTGGCGGGCTCACGGGCACGGCTCTCTCGCAAGCCGGTCCGGTGATCCTCGGCAGCTGGGCGGCGCGGAGCCGGCAGGGCCTCGACGTGGCCGTCTGGACCCGCGACGGCGACCGGTGGGCCCGACCGACGCGTCCGGGGACTCCTCTGGCGGCGACCGCCACCCGCCAGCCCTCCCCCGGTGCGGTCACCGACCTACCCGGAGGCGGCCTGCTGGCCGTGGGCTGGGTGACGGTGCTCGGCGACCGCATCCGTGACGAGGCGGTCCTGTGGACCGCCGCCGAGCCGGCCGGACCCTGGCGTGAGGTCTCGCTCCCTTCGACCGGGGCTGGGACCCAACGACCGATGGCGGTGGACTGCGCCGCCGACCACTGCGTCGTCGCCGGCAGCAGCGACGAGGACGTCGTCCTGTGGCGGGTCGCCCTCATCGACGACGGGCTGGCCCCGGCGCGGCCGCGGACGGTCCTGCCCGATGCCGTGCACTCGCCGGCGCCGACGATCCGGACGGCGGCCGGTGCGGTCGACACGGTCGCGCACAGCGAACCGGCGCGAGGCGAGCAACCCCGGACCACGCGGGTCGTGCGGGTGGAGGCAGGCGCCGAGGAGCTGCCGGCCACGGAGCTCCCGGGCCGGCTGGCCGCGATCGCCACGGAGCCACGCGGCGCCGTGGTCGTCGCGACGACGACCGCCGACCGCACCCGCACCTGGCGCCGCGCCCCCTGACCTGTGCATTGCCCTACGGCAATGCGGCCTGAGGGGTCGGGAGGCTGCATTGCCGTAGGGCAATGCAGAGTTGGGGCGGCCGGTCAGGCGGTGACGCCGTGGCGGCGCTGGTGACGCACGCCGAGGGCGGTGCCGAGCAGGACGAGCACGATGGACGCGACGAGCACGCCCTCGTAGCCGATCCACGCGGCGGCGGTGAGCGCGATGGCGGCCGCGACGAAGGAGATCGCGAGCGCGAAGGAGGTCAGGGTCGTGAAGTCGGTGCCCGCCGAGTCGGGCCGGGCGAAGTCCATGTTGATCGTGTAGACGACGACATTGGCCACGGCGTAGGCCGCCATGAAGGCGCACAGCGCGACGGTCGTCCACACGGTCGAGGTCTCGCCGAGGGCCAGCGGGAGCAGGCCGAGGGTCGCGACCGCGAGCAGCGCACCCCCGAGGACGAGCACCCGACGACGACCCCAGCGGGTGATGAGCGCACCGGCACCGAGGGCGGCGAGCACCGCCGGGGCCGAGGCGATCGCGCCGGAGACGATGCCGATCTTGGTCAGGGACCAGCCGGCGTCGACGAGCGCGGGCGAGACGATCGCGTAGCCCACGGCGGCGCCGATGTAGTACAGCGGCACGACGACGAGCACCCAGCTGCGGCAACCGGGCTGGCCGAAGACCGTGAGCAGCTCGCGCAGCCCGGCGCGACGCACGAGCACCTCGCGCTCCGGCTCGCGGAAGGCGATGACGACCCCGAGCGCGGTCGCCGTGAGCAGGGCGAGCAGCAGGATCGCCGGGACCCAGCCCCACTGGTCGTAGACGACGACGGCCAGACCGCCCCCGACGACGCTGCCGAGGTAGTTGCCGCCGACCTGGATGCCGTTGCCCAGCCCCCGGTCGCCTTCGCCGAGCAGGCGCACGGTGAGCGCGTCGGCGGCGATGTCCTGGGTGGCGGAGAAGAGGACGAAGAGGGAGCAGATCGCGATGACCGGCCCGAGGTGGTCGGCCGGCGTGACGAAGGGGGTGAGCGCCAGGAGCGTGATGACCAGCCCCAGCTGGAGCGGGACGAGCCACGAGCGGTAGTGACCGAAGCGGCGGCTGCCGAAGCGGTCGACGAGCGGGGCCCAGAGGAACTTCAGCGGCCAGATGAGCCCGATCGTCTGGATCAGGCCGAGCGTGGCGAGCGAGGTGCCGCCGTCGCGGAGGATCGCGACGAGCCCGATCGTGAGGAAGCCCACACCGAGGTACTGGGTGAAGTAGAGCGCGGTGATGAGCCGAAACCGCTCTGCGCCAAGGGATTCGGCGCCTCGGGTGACGGTCGGGGCAGTGGTGGTCACGGCGATCTTCCTCGCGCTCGTGGGCAGGCGCCCGGGTAGGGGTCATCGCGCATCGGCAGTGATGCGCAGCGCCGCGGAACTCGACGAGCGAGGGCGACGCACGGCAGTTATGTTAGGCCAGCACAACCTAAGTTAGGTATCCCTTACTTCTAGGAGCATGCTCGGTGAACCCCCACCTCCTGACGCACGAGACCGCCGACGACTACGTCCGCGGCATGGCGCGCGTGACGCAGCTCGTCGCCCAGCACCTCGCCGCGGACAGCCCTTCGACCGGGGCGACCGTCGCCGACCTCACCCCCGCCGTGGAGGGTGTCGACCTCGACCGGCCCGCCGCCGACCTCGACGCGGCGCTGGCCGAGGTGACCGACATCTACCTGCGCGACGCGATCTGGTTCCACCACCCCTCCTACGTCGCCCACCTCAACTGTCCCGTCGCCCTCCCCGCGGTGCTCGCCGAGGGCATCATCGCGGCGGTCAACACCTCGGTCGACACCTGGGACCAGAGCGCCGGCGGCACGCTCGTCGAGCAGCGCCTCATCCGCTGGACCGCTGGGCGTATCGGCTTCGACGAGGGCGCGGACGGCGTCTTCACGAGCGGCGGCACGCAGTCCAACCTCCAGGGCCTGCTCCTCGCGCGCGGCGAGGCGGTCCGTCGGGCCGGGAGCGAGGCCACCCTGCGGGTGCTCGCGACCGAGCACAGCCACTTCAGCGTCATCAAGGCCGCCCGGATCATGGGCCTGCACCCGAGCGCCGTCATCGCCGTGCCGACGGCCGAGACCGGCGGCATGAGCACGGCCGCCCTCGCTGCCGAGCTCGACGGCATCCGGGAGCGGGGCGAGACGGCGATGGCCGTCGTCGCCACCGCCGGGACGACCGACCTCGGGGTCATCGACCCGGTCTCGGTGATCGCCGACCTGGCCACCGCGCACGGCACCTGGCTGCACGTCGACGCTGCCTACGGCGGGGGGCTGCTGACCTCCCTTCGTCGTCGTCACCTGCTCGACGGCATCGAGCGCGCCGACTCGGTGACCGTCGACTTCCACAAGACCTTCTTCCAGCCGGTGAGCTCGAGCGCGATCGTCGTGCGCGACGGCGCCACGCTCGGCCACGTCACCCACCACGCCGACTACCTCAACCCGCGGACCGCGGTGACGCCCAACCAGGTCGACAAGTCGCTCCAGACCACGCGGCGCTTCGACGCGCTCAAGCTGTGGCTGACGCTGCGGGTCACCGGTGCCGATGCCGTCGGCGAGATGTTCGACGAGGTCATCGACCGCGCCCACCGGGTGTGGGAGGTGCTGCGCGACGACGAGCGCTTCGAGGTCGCCGTCGAGCCCGTGCTCAGCACCGTGCTCCTGCGCTACCGGCCGAAGGGAGTCGGCGTCACCGAGGCCGACTCGCTCAACCCCCGCATCCGGCACGCCCTCCTCGACGACGGCTCGGTCATGGTCGCCGGCACGACGATCGACGGTCGGGCCTGGCTGAAGTTCACCCTGCTCAACCCGCAGACCTCGCTGGCGCACCTGCGCGGGATCATCGAGACGATCGCCACCACGGGTGAGGCGCTGCGCGCTGAGGACGAACTCGACGAGCTGCGCGTCACCGCGGGGTCTCGAGGCTCGGGCGCGGACGCCCTCGCACCTCGACCCACGATGGCGGGGGTGACGCGATGAGCGAGCACACCTACGACTTCGTCGGCATCGGCCTGGGGCCCTTCAACCTCGGGCTCGCCGCGCTGACCCACGACCTGCCCGACCTCGACGGGGTCTTCCTCGAGGCGCGCGACGAGTTCTCGTGGCACCCCGGGATGATGCTCGAGGGTGCGACGATCCAGGTGCCCTTCATGGCCGACCTGGTGACCATGGCCGACCCGACGAGCCGCTTCGGCTTCCTCAACCACCTCAAGCAGATCGGGCGGCTCTACCCCTTCTACATCCGGGAGAGCTTCTACCCCCTGCGCGCGGAGTACGACCAGTACTGCCGGTGGGTCGCCGACCAGCTCGACACGATCCGGTGGGGCCACGAGGTGACCGCCGTCGAGCGCGAGGCCGACGGCACCTACCTCGTCACGGCCCGCCTCGGCGACGAGACGGTGACCTCCCTTCGCGCTCGTCATGTCGTGCTCGGCATCGGGACCGAGCCGACCGTGCCGCCGGTCGCGGAGGGACTCGCGGGGCCGGTGACCCACTCCGGCCACTACCTCGAGCACCGGGCGGCCTTGCAGGACAAGGAGTCCGTGACGGTCATCGGCAGCGGGCAGTCCGCCGCCGAGATCTACCTCGACCTGCTCGAGGGGCTCCCCGAGCACGGCTACCACCTGACGTGGATCACCCGCTCGCCGCGGTTCTTCCCGATGGAGTACACCAAGCTCACGCTCGAGATGACCTCGCCCGAGTACGCCCGCTACTTCCGCGAGCTGCCGATGGAGCGGCGCGACGTGCTGCTGCGCGAGCAGCGCAACCTCTACAAGGGGATCAGCGGCGACCTCGTCGACCAGATCTACGACACGCTCTACCGGATCCGGGTCGAGACCGGTGCACCCGTGCCCACCACCCTGCTGACGAACAGCGAAGTGCGAGAGGCGAGCTGGGACGCAACCACGGGTCGCTACCTCCTCGGCGTGCACCACGAGGAGCAGGACGCCGCCGTCGAGGTGAGCAGCGAGGGCCTCGTCCTCGCCACCGGCTACCGTCCGCGCACCCCACACTTCCTCGCGCCCGTCGCTGACCGGATCCGGCGCGACGCCCGCGACCGCTACGACACCGGGGCCGACTACAGCGTCGACCTCGACGGAAGGATCTTCGTGCAGAACGCCGAGGAGCACACCCACTCCGTCCTCGCCCCCGACCTGGGCATGGGCGCCTACCGCAACTCCGTGATCATCAACGCGATCACGGGCCGTGAGGTCTACCCGGTGGAGGAGCGCATCGCCTTCCAGCACTTCGGTGTCGGGGAGATCGAGTCGCCGGTGGTGCGTGGCTTCGCGGCTTCCTTCGAGGCTCCTTCGTCGCACCTCAGGACACCGCCTTCGTCGCACCTCAGCCAGCGGGCGGCCTCCCCACTCGACGACCGGGGGACGGCGGAGGTGATGGCCCGATGAGCGACTTCGCGATGATCACGCCCGTCGGGCGGGTGACGATCGAGCCGGTCGTCCCCGCCGAGCACATCGAGCTGCTGCACGCGTGGGTGACGCACCCGAGGTCGGCCTTCTGGGGGATGCAGGGCTTCACCCTCGAGCAGTCGCGCGCGGCCTTCGACGAGATCGACGCCGACCCGCACCACGCGGCGTGGCTCGGCCGGGTCGACGGCGTCCCGACCTTCCTCACCGAGACCTACGACCCCGTCCACTCGGTCCTTGCCACCCACTACCGCGTCGAGCCCGGGCAGCTCGGCATGCACGTGCTCGTCGCGCCGACGGACGCCCCGGTGCACGGGATGACCTCGCAGGTCTTCCGCGCGGTGATGCACTTCTGCTTCCGCGACCCCTCGGTCACCGAGGTGGTCGTCGAGCCGGACGTGCGCAACCAGGCGATCCACGCCAAGAACGCCCCCGCCGGCTTCGTCGTCGATCGCCGAATCACCTTGTCGGACAAGGAGGCCCTGCTGAGCTTCTGCACGCTCGAGGCCTTCGCCGGCAGCGAGCTCGAGCGCGGGGGTGAGCGCCTCCCTTCGCCCGACGTCGCCCACCTCGAGCCCGAGGTCATGGCCCGCGCTCACCGACACGTCGCGGCCAAGGCGCTCGGCGAGCTGACCCACGAACGGGTGCTCGCGCCCGAGCCGACCGCGGACGGTCGGTGGACGATCTCGGCCGGGGCGGCCACGTACACCTTCGCCGCGACCCGGCACGCCCTCGAGCACTGGCGGGTCGACCCGGCGAGCATCGAGCGCACCGTCGGTGGGCAGGTCACCGAGGTCGACGCCCTCGGCGTCGTCTCCGACCTGCACGAGGTGCTCGGCATCCCCGACCACCTGCGCTCGACCTATCTCGAGGAGCTGAGCGGCACGTTGGCGAGCCTGGCGCACAAGTGGCACCACGCGCGGCACACGAGCCGCGACCTCGTCGACGCCGACTTCCAGACGATCGAGTCCGCGATGACCGAGGGCCACCCCGCCTTCATCGCCAACAACGGCCGGATCGGCTTCTCCGCCACCGACCACGTGGCCTACTCCCCCGAGGCCGGCGCCAACGTGCGACTGGAGTGGATCGCGCTGCGGCGCAACGTCGCTCACCTCTCCTTGGCCGAGGGAACGACGGAGGAGGGCCTCTACGCGGGCGAGCTCGACCCTGCGGACCGGGAGCGGTTCTCCCTTCGCCTGGAGATGCTGGGGCTCGACCCCGCGGACTACCTGCTCATGCCGGTCCACCCGTGGCAGTGGGACCACAAGCTCGCGGTGACCTTCGCCGCGGACATTGCCCGGCGCGATGTCGTGCACCTCGGCCCGACGGGCGACCGCTACCGCGCGCAGCAGTCGATCCGGACCTTCTTCAACACCGACCGTCCCGAGCGGCACTACGTCAAGACGGCGCTGGCGATCCAGAACATGGGCTTCCTGCGCGGGCTCTCGCCGAAGTACATGGAGGCGACGCCGGCGATCAACGACTGGGTGGCCGACGTCGTCGCCGGCGACCGGGAGCTCGCCGACTGCGGCTTCCGCGTGCTGCGCGAGGTCGCGGCGATCGGCTACACCGGCGATGCCTACCACCGCCTCGGGGTGCCCAACCCGCACACCAAGATGGTGGCCGCACTCTGGCGCGAATCGCCCGTGCCGAAGCTCGCTGCGGGACAACGGCTCCAGTCCCTCACCGGGCTGCTGCATCGCGACGCCGAGGGCGCCGCGCTCATCACCGAGCTCATCGCGGCGAGCCCCATCGGCGCGCGCGAGTGGGTGCGGCGGATGCTGCGCGCCTACCTGCGGCCCGTCGTCCACTGCCTCGGCGTGCACGACCTGGCCTTCATGCCCCACGGCGAAAACCTCATCCTCGTGCTCGAGGACCACGTGCCCACCGGCGTCTTCATGAAGGACATCGGCGAAGAGGTCGTCGTCATGTCCGACCGGGAGCTGCCGCCCGAGGTCGAGCGCATCCGGCACGTCCTCGACCCGCAGGTGCAGTCGTTGTCGGTGCTCACCGACGTGATCGACGGGGTGCTGCGCTTCGTCGCCGAGATCCTCGCCGACGACGAGGTGCTCACCGGTGAGGACTTCTGGGCGCTCGTCGCCGAGTGCATCGCCGCGCACGCGGCCGACCACCCGCGGGCCGCGCGGCTGGACCTGCTGCGGGAGAGCTTCGAGCACTCCTGCCTCAACCGGTTGCAGCTGCGCAACACCCTGCAGATGGTCGACCTCACCGACCCCGAGGGCTCGCTCATCCGGGTCGGCGACCTCGCCAACCCACTCCACGCGCATTGCCCTACGGCAATGCACAGTCTTGACGTCGAAGGACTGCATTGCCGTAGGGCAATGCAGAGTTCTGGGGCCGGCGAAGGGGGCGTGGCCGGGTGAGCCGACGCTGGCGGGTGGAGCGGGATGCCCTCGGCATCCCGCTCTGCTGGGGGGAGACGCTCAACGACCTCGCCTACGCGCAGGGGCGCTCGGCGGCGATCGACCGGGCCTGGCAGATCGAGGTCGAGCGGCGGCGGTCCGAGGCGACCTCGGCGACGCTGCTCGGACCGTCCGACTGGGACGACTTCGCCGAGCGGGCCGACCTGGCCGGCATCGCGCGGGCCGCGGTCGCGGGTCTCGACGACGAGACGCTTGCCTGGGTGGACGCCTACGTCTCCGGGGTCAACGACGGTCTGGACGAAGGGGGTTCCCGCGCACCGGAGTTCGCCGCCACCGGCACGGAGCCGGAGCGGTGGGAGCGCTGGTCGCCGGCCGGGGTCTTCCTCGTCCAGCACGTGCTCATGGGCAACTTCGGGCACCTGCTGTGGCGCCGCCACGTCCGCGCGCAGCTCGGCGAGGTCGCGCTCGACCTGCTGAGCCACGAGGGCGTGCCGCTCGGAGGCAGCAATGCCTGGGCGCTCACCGGGTCGCGCACTGCCACGGGCGCGCCGATGATCGCCGCCGATCCGCACCGCGTGCTCGAGGCCCCCGGGATCTACCAGCAGGTGCGTCTGGCCACGCCCGACATCGACGTGTCCGGGCTCGCCTTCGCGGGTGTGCCGGGGGTGCCGCACTTCGGTCACGCCGGCTCGGTCGCGTGGGCGGTGACCCATGCGATGGCGGACTACCAGCAGATCGCCCCTGACGCGGACCCTGTTGTCCCCCACCCGATCTCGCCCGCGGGCGTCGACGGCGACATCGGGCTGGCCACGATGCGCCGACTGCTCCTGGCGCGGACGGTCGACGACGTCGACATGGCCCTCGACGGCTGGGTCGAGCCGGTCAACGCCGTGGTCATCGCCGGCGCCGACGGTCGGGTCCGCGAGCGCGTCGCCGGCCGCCTCGTCACCATCGAGAGTTCGCATTCCCCCGGGGGAATGCAGATTCAGGTGGGGACGCCGAGTTCGCATTCCCCCGGGGGAATGCAGATTCAGGTGGGGACGGTGGCGGCGCCGGCGGCCCGTCGGGACCTGGCGGACGGCGAGGTCGTCGTGCACGCCAACGACCGGCGCGCCTCGGTCGCAATGCTCGGCGAGGAGTTCGCCGCGCCGCACCGAGCGCACCGGATCACCGAGCTCCTCGGCGGGCGCCCGACCTGGGACGTCGCCGGCCTCGCGGAGATCCAGACCGACACCCGGCTCGGCTCCTGGCCGACCTTCCAGACTCTCCTCGGCGGGGTCGCGGCCACCGGCCCCGCCGAGGAGCTGCGCCTGTGCCTGCTCGCCTGGGACGGGCACATGGACGCCGGCAGCCACGCCGCGGCCCTCTTCGCGGCCTGGCGCACCGAGCTCGTCCTCGCCGTCGCGGCCCACCCCCTGCTGGCCCCGATCCACGAACCCCGCGGTCTCGCAGCGCTATTCGCGCCCTGGGTCGACCCCGTCGCCCGGGTCGGCGCCGGCATCGAGCGGATCGTGCACGTCGGGCCCGACTGGGGGCTGCCGCTCGACGAGCTCGCCGTACAGGCCCTCGTGCGCGTCGCGCAGGCCCCTGCCGACGACCGGACGTGGGGGGAGCGGCATGTCGCCCCCTTCGTCCGGGCGGCGCACACCGGCACGCCACCCAGCGGGCCGCTCGGCGGCGACGGCGACTGCGTGCTGGCCACGGCCGCCGCGCCCGGCCTGAGCGACCTGTGCTGGCGCGGGCCGGCCGCCCGACTCGTGTGGTCGCTCGACGGACCGAGCTCGTGGGTCGTGCCGCTCGGCGCCGACGGGCCAGCCGACTCACCGCACGCCCACGACCAGCACGACACCTGGTGCGCGGGCGACCTGCACACCCTGACCGACAAGGAGACGACATGACTGACCTGACCTTCCGCCCCCTTCGCCCGGAGGAGGACGCGCCCCTGGTCCACGCGTGGGTGACGCAGCCACGGGGACGCTTCTGGGGCATGGGCGACAAGAGCGTCGAGGAGGTGCGCGACATCTACGCCTTCGTCGACTCCCTCGAGGCGCACTGGGCGTGGATCGGCGAGAGCGAAGGGCGGCCGGTGGCGCTGGTGCAGACCTACGAGCCCGAGCACGACCCGGTCGCCGAGGCCTACGACGTGCAGCCGGGGGACGTGGGTGCGCACGTCTTCGTCGCGCCGGGCGAGGACGCGGCCGCGGTGGGGGTGGGCATCTACGAGTGGATCTTCAGCGACCCCGCGGTGCGCCGTCTCGTCGGTGAGCCGGACGCCTCCAACCGCGCGGTCCTCCTCCGCGCGCAGCAGATCGGCTTCGAGCTCGGCGAGCGGGTGCGCGTCGGCGACAAGGACGCTCGCATGGTCTACCTGACCCGTGAGCGCTTCGAGTCGCACGTAGGGGTCTGATCCGACCTTCCGGTCATGGACAGCGCCCCCGGCCCCCGGCAGACTCGCCGCATGGGTACACGCACACCCGCGATCATCGCGGTCATCATCACCATGGCCTTCGGCCTCGGCTTCGCCTTCTTCGACGAGGTGCCGCGCTGGTACCCGGTCGGCGGCGGCGTGCTCGTCGCGGCCGCTTGGGTAGCCGTGGGCATGATCAACAACCGCAGCCCGAGGAGGGACCCATGAGCCAGCCGAGCTACTTCGCCCCGCCGCACACCGACGTCACCTATCTGTCGAGCCCGCGTGTGCCGACCGTCGTGCGTCTGGCCAAGGACGTCGCCCCCGACGGGATGCCGGCGATCTTCGACGAGACCTTCACCGCCCTCGTGCCGGCCCTCGCCGAGCGCGGCATCGAGATCGCCGGCCCGGCCTTCTCGCTGCACCACCGCATGCCGGGGGCGACGATGACCTTCGAGGTCGGCATGCCCGTGGCCGCGCCGCTCGACGGGGAGCTCGAGGCGGGCGGCATCACCTTCGTCCCGTCACAGCTGCCGGCGGCCGAGGTCGCGACGATCTCGCACCTCGGCGGCTACGACGGGCTCGGCGGGGCATGGGGTGACCTCATGCAGCGAGTCGCCTCCGACGGGCGTCAGCCGGGGCTGCCCTTCTGGGAGGTCTACGTCACCGAGCCCTCGCCCGACATGGACCCGAGCACGCTGCGCACCGACTTGGTGGTTCCCTACGGCGCCTGAGCCTGGGCTGCGAGGCTTCGAGGCTCCTGCGTCGCACCTCAGCCAGCGGGGAGGCCGTCGCACCTCAGCCAGCGGGGAGGCCGTCGCACCTCAGCCAGCGGGGGCGAGCACCTCGCGCAGCGGCGTCGCCGGGTGCCCCGTGAGCGCCTCGACGTCGCCGGTGACCGCGGCGTGCTCGCCGGCGGCGACCGCCGTGTAGGTCGAGATCCAGCCGGCGACCTCCCAGTCGGGTGCGCCGTAGCCGGCACGTGAGGCCCGAGCCTCATCGAGCGTCTCGTCGACATAGCGCACGTCGCGCCCGCTCGACTCGCCGACGATCGCCGCGATCTCGTTGAAGGACAAGGCTGCCGGTCCGGTCAGCGTGTAGGTGCGCCCTGCATGTGCTGCCGGGTCGAGGAGCACTGCGGCAGCCGCATCGGCGATGTCGTCCTGGGCGACGACGGCCACCCGGCCGTCCCCTCCCGGGCCGCGGATCACCCCGTCGTCACCGACGAGCCCCGGCATGAAGTCGGCGTAGAAGCTGTCCCGCAGGAAGGTCCACGCCATCCCCGACGCCCGGATCGCCTCCTCGGTGACCGCGTGGTCGCGGGCGAAGGTGAAGGTCGACTCCCGGCTCGCCCTCTGGAAGGACAGGTAGACCAGGTGCCGCACCCCGGCGGCCGCGGCCGCCTCGACGAAGGTCACGTGCTGCTGGGCCCGGTCGGCCGCCTCCGAGGCCGAGACCATGAAGGCCGTCTCGACACCCGCGAGGGCCGCGCGGACCGCATCACCATCGGCGAAGGGGGCCACGACCGACGTCGCCCCAGGCAGGTCCGGTGCCCGGTCGGGGTCGCGGACGAGGAGGCGAAGGGGGACCCCCTTCGTCGCGAGGCGTGCGGCCACGCGGCCGCCGATACGGCCGGTGGCGCCCGTGAGGGCGGTTTCGAGGCTCCTTCGTCGCACCTCAACCCCCGGCTAGCGGCGGTCGGACAGGGCGTAGGACGCGGCGGCCGAGGCGGCAGCGACGCCGAGGACGGCCGGCCAGGCACCGACCTTCTTGGCCAGCGGGTGGGAGGCGCCGAAACCGCCGAGGTAGATCGCCGAGAGAGCGGCGGTCGTCGCCGGGTCGGTCTTCGCCAGCCAGCTGCGGCCGGCGAAGAGGCCCGCGGCGCCGATGACGACCCCGCCGAGCGGCCGGATGCCGCTCTCGCGGGCGGTGAGGTAGCCGCCGATCAGCCCGAGGGCGGCGACAGGGGCGGTCTGGACGCTCTCTGCGCTACGAAGTGCCATGCGGACAGGCTACGACCGCCCTTCGAGACGGTCGCGGGGCGACCGCCCACGCGGAACGTGGGACCCACTCATGGACTACGAGGAGGTGGTGGGATGCTGACCCCCGAACGCACCCACCGACCACGGAGCAGCTGATGAGCACCGAGAAGATCGTCGTCGTTGACGGCGCCCGTACCCCGACCGGAAGCTTCGGCGGGATGTTCAAGGACACCCCGGGCTTCGAGCTCGGCGCCGAGGCCAGCCGGGTGGCGCTGCAGCGTGCCGGCGTCGCCGGTGAGGACATCTCCGAGGTCGTCATGGGCTGCATCGGCCAGGTCGGCCCCGACGCCTACAACGCGCGTCGCGTCGCCGTGACCGCCGGCCTGCCGACCAATGTCCCGGCCTACACGGTCAACCGCCTGTGCGGCTCGGGCCTGCAGGCGATCTGGTCCGCCGCGATGGAGATGCGGTGGAACGACCTCGACTTCACCCTCGCCGGCGGCGACGAGTCGATGACCCGGATGCCCTTCTACGACTTCGGTGCCCGCAGCGGCTACAAGCTCGGCAACCGCCAGCTGCAGGACGGCACCGTCCTCATGCTCACCGACCCCTTCCACGACATCCACATGGGCGTCACGGCGGAGAACGTCGCGAAGAAGTACGGCGTCTCCCGCGAGGAGCAGGACGCGTTCGCCCTCGAGTCGCAGCGCCGCGCCGCCACCCCCGAGGCGCAGGCGGCCTTCGCCGAGGAGATCACCCCCTTCGAGGTCGGTGGCCGCAAGCCCTTCACCGCCGACAAGGACGAGCACCCCAAGCCCGACACCACGCTCGAGACCCTGGCCAAGCTGCGCCCGGCCTTCGCCAAGGACGGCACGGTCACCGCCGGCAACGCCTCCGGCATCAACGACGGCGCCGCCTCGGTCGTCCTCGGCCGCGAGTCCGCCGTCGCCGAGCGCGGCCTCACCGGTCTCGTCAGCCTCGAGGCCGTCGCCACCGCCGCGATGGAGCCGGAGCTCATGGGTTATGCGCCGACGCACGCGCTGCGCGCCCTCTTCGACAAGACCGGCACGACGCCCTCCGACATCGGGTCGATCGAGCTCAACGAGGCCTTCGCCTCGCAGGCCGTGGCGGTCATCCGCGACACCGAGCTCGACCCCGCTCGGGTCAACCCCTATGGCGGCGCGATCGCCCTGGGTCACCCGGTCGGTGCGACCGGCGCGATCCTCACCCTGCGCCTGGCCAAGGACATGGTCCGCCGCGACCTCGAGCTCGGCATCGTGACGATGTGCATCGGTGGCGGTCAGGCCCTCGCCGCGATGTTCCGGCGGATCTGATGGCGGCCGTCGAGTACACCGTCGGCGACGGGGTCGCCCACATCGAGCTCAACCGACCGGAGTCGGCCAATGCCCTCGACCTGGCGCTCGGCGTCGGCCTGCGCGAGGCCGCCGAGCGGGCTGCCGAGGACGAAGGGGTGCGCGCCGTCGTCCTCAGCGGTGCCGGCAAGCGCTTCTGCGGGGGCGGCGACATCGCCTCCTTCGCCGACTCGCAGGACACCGCCGCGGACCTCTACGAGCTCGCCGTCGCCGGGGACGCGGCCGTGGCCGCGCTCGAGGCGCTCGCCAAGCCGGTGGCCGTCGCCGTCCACGGAGCCGTCGCCGGCGCCGGGCTGGGCATCATGCTCGCCGGAGACGTCGTCATCGCGGACGAGGGCACGAAGTTCGTCGTCGCCTACCCGAAGATCGGGCTCAACCCCGACTGCGGCACCTCGACCTTGCTGCCGCTGGCGATGGGTCGCCAGCGGGCGCTCGCCTTCGCGCTGCGTGACCAGCCGCTGTCGGCCGACGAGGCCCGTGAGCAGGGCCTGGTCTCCGAGATCGCGGCCGACCCGCTCGCCCGGGCCCACGAGCTCGCGGCCGTCTGGGCCGCCGGACCGGCCGGTGCCTACGGCCAGACCCGACGACTTCTGCGGGCCGGTTCCCTTCGCCCTCGTGAGGACAGCGGTCGGGACGAGGCGGAGACGATCCGCGCGCGAGCCTCGCTGCCCGAGACGCAGGCGCTCTTCGACGCCTTCCTCGGTCGCTGAGGGCCGAAGGGGGCATCACGCCCCTGAGTCGAAGAAGAAGCGCCCGGATCTCCGGGCGCTTCTTCTTCGAATGGGGGGCGGCGACTCAGGCCGTCGTCACCGGCTCCTCGACAGCCGGGCGGCGACGGGTGATGTCGGCGCAGGCCTCGCAGGTGTCCTCGGAGATGACGCCCAGGCGCATGAGGTGACCGAAGGCCCAGCAGCCGGCGCAGATGCCGAGCGCCGCCTCGAGGGTCGCGAAGACGACGAGCACGCCGAGCAGGATCCCCGCGGCGGTGTGCAGGCCGAGGCCGAGGGCGAGGACCGCTGCGGTCGTCGAGAAGGCCAGGCCGATGCCCTGGGCGAAGCGCTTGGGCGGGCCCGGGGTGAGCACCGGCTCGCCGAGGCGAGGCGCCACGACCCGCATCGCCAGCCAGCCGAGCGGGCTGAGCCGGGGTCCGGCGAGGACCCGACCGAGGAACCCCAGGGCGAGCGGCACGAGCAGCCACCACCAGCCGGTCACGAGCGTCAGCACGCTGATCGCGACGACACCGGTGGCGACCGTGCGCGCCGCCTTGTCGTTGACCGGGTTGGGGAAGGTGAAGAAGGCCATGCGTCCAATCATAAGCCTGCGTTTGGGTATTCATAACGTCATGTGATGTGTGCGTGCTGGCAGGATGAACCGTCATGGACTCCGTGACTCGCTTGCTGACCGTCGTCGACCTCGACGGTGGCACCAACGGCCCCCGGTCGATGTCCGTGTCCGCGCTCCACCTGGCCGTCCTCGACGACGGCACCCGGCGGGTCCTGCTCACCGACCGTGGCTGGACCACCCAGGGCCCCGACGACCTCTGGCAGCACACGACCGTCGAGGAGATCGCCGAGACGGCTGTGACCGTGGTCGGCCCGGACGAGCCCGACGAAGACCTCACGGCTGACGACATGGCACAGGCCCACTGGGAGTCCCTGGCGGAGCACCTGCGGACGCAGGGAGTGGCTGCTCGCGCCACCGAGCTCAGCCGGCTCCAGCACGACGTCGAGCTGAGCCAGCGCCTGAGAGCGCGACTCGGGCGGCCGTAGGCTGCTGACCATGGACGGTGGCACCCGAGCGGCACAGGCCCTGGTCGACAGCGGCATCGAGCACACGATCACCCGGCACGGCAGGGTCCGCTCCCTCGAGGAGGCGGCCGCGGCCCGCGGGGTCGAGCCGCGCGACATCATCAAGACCCTCGTCGTGCGAAGGGGGGAGGGCGACCACCTCTTCGTCCTCGTCCCGGGCGACCGGCAGATCTCCTGGCCCAAGCTGCGGGCGCTGCTGTCGGTCAACCGAATCTCCTTGCCGGACAAGGAGATCGCCCGCGAGGTGACCGGCTACGAGCGGGGGACGATCACCCCCTTCGGCTCGCTGCGGGCCCTGCCCGTCGTCGCCGACGAGACCGTCGCCGGCCGCACCGTCTCGATCGGCGCCGGCGCCCACAGCGTCGCCGCCACCCTCGACGCCGACGCCATGCTCGCCCACCTCGACGCCACCGTCGCCGACGTCACCGACCCCGCCTGACGCGCGCCCCCCTCGCAGTGAAATACACAGCGCGTGAGCGATCACGCGCCGTGTATTTCACTGAGGACCGGCCTGACGTGACGGCCTCGCGGAGCGGACGCAAGCGAGGAGTCGCTGCCGAGGGGGACCGACACTCAGCGAGGAGCCATGCGCAGCGAGCCGTCCATGCGGATGACCTCGCCGTTGAGGTAGTCGTGGTCGATGATCGACAGCGCGAGCTGGGCGTACTCCTCGGGGCGGGCGAGGCGCTGCGGGAAGGGAACTCCCTTGGCCAGGCCCTCGCGGAACTCCTCGGAGACGGTCGCGAGCATCGGGGTCTCGACGATGCCGGGGGCGATGGTCATGACGCGGATGCCGTGCTGGGCGAGGTCGCGGGCGGCGGGCAGGGTGAGGCCGACGATGCCGCCCTTGCTCGAGGAGTAGGCGGCCTGGCCGACCTGGCCGTCGTAGGCGGCGATCGAGGCGGTGTTGATGATGACGCCGCGGGCGCCGTGCTCGAGGGCCTCGGTCTGGGAGATCTTCTCGGCGGCGAGGGTCAGCACGTTGAAGGAGCCGATGAGGTTGACCTGGATGATCTTGGCGTAGAGGCCGAGGTCGTGCGGACCCTTCTTGCCGAGGATGCGCATCGACGGGCCGATGCCGGCGCAGTTGACGACCGTGCGCAGCGGGACGCCGGCACCGGCGGCGGTGTCGACCGCGGCCTGGACCTGCTCGGGGTCGGTGACATCGACGGCGACGTACTCGATGCCGTCGACCTGCGGGGCGCCCTCGATGGCGGCCGGCAGGTCGAAGGCGAAGACCCGCGCGCCGCCCGCGGCGAGCGCTGCGGCGGTCGCGGCGCCGAGGCCCGAGGCTCCTCCGGTGACGATGGCGGCGGTGTCGGTGATCTGCACGGTGCTCTCCTCGAAGGGGGACGGTGTCCGGGTGTCGGGCCGAGCCTAGCCAGTGGCCGATCGCCGGTTACGGTGCCCGCATGAGCGAGCTCCCTCCGGAGGAATCCAAGGCCCCTTCCCCCGGCGACTTCCCCGCCGCGGTGCGCAACCCGCGCGAGGTCCTGCTCTTCGGCATCACCCCACCCCGCGCCGAGACCGCGCCCGATCGGATCAGCGAGATCGCCGCGCGGACCCTCGCCCGCGTCGAGGCCCTGCCGGTCGACGCCCTCGTCCTCTACGACATCACCGACGAGGCCGACCGCAACGCCGCCCCCCGCCCCTTCCCCTTCGCCTCGATGCTCGACCCGGGCGACTACCTCGGCGAGCAGCTCGCCGGCTGGGACCGGCCGGCGATCGTCTACCGGGCCGTCGGCAAGTACCGCGAGGACGAGCTCACGGAGTGGCTCGCCGCCGCACCCGACAACGTCCTCACCGTCTTCGTCGGCAGCTCGAGCAGCGATGCCGAGGTGAGCACGACGCTGCCGCGCGCGCTGGAGCTGCACCGCGAGGTGCGGCCGAGCCTGCCCCTGGGTGGCGTGACGATCCCCGAGCGCCACTCGAGTCGCGGCGACGAGCACGAGCGCCTCCTGCGCAAGCAGCACGGGGGCGCCGGCTTCTTCATCAGCCAGATCGTCTACGACATCGGCGCGGCCAAGAACCTCGCCTCCGACTACCGCTATGCCGTCGTCGAGGACGAGCTCGACCCGGCGCCGCTGATCTTCACGCTGTCGCTGTGCGGATCGGACAAGACGCTGAGCTTCCTCGAGTGGCTCGGCGTGCGCGTGCCCAGCTGGGTGCGCAACGAGATCGTCCACGCCGACGACCCGCTGAAGTGGTCCCGCCAGCACGCGCTCAACGCGGCCCGCGAGCTCACCGACTTCTGCCGCTACCTCGGCATCCCCTTCGGCTTCAACATCGAGTCCGTCTCCAGCCGACGGGTCGAGATCGAGGCCGCCGAGGAGCTGACCCACGAGGTCGCGGCCCTGCTCGAACGGGACTGACCGAGGGCCCGGACGGCAACTGAGCAAGAGAAACTGCCCCTTCGCAAGGGTTTCAAACCCTTGCGAAGGGGCAGTTTCTCGGGTCACCCGAGAATCTCGGGGCCTACGGGAATGCATCGTCACCCCCTGCCGCTAGACTAGTTGAGGATTCAACAAACTGGAGGCGGCAATGCAGTTCGGACTCTTCTCCGTCGGCGACGTGACGATGGACCCCACGACCGGCCGCACGCCGAGCGAGGGCGAGCGGATCAACGCGATGACCCAGATCGCGCTCAAGGCCGAGGAGGTCGGGCTCGACGTCTTCGCCACGGGTGAGCACCACAACCCGCCCTTCGTCCCCTCCGCGCCGACGACCCACCTCGCCTACATCGCCGCCAAGACCGAGCACCTCAAGCTCTCGACCGCGACGACCCTCATCACGACGACCGACCCGGTGCGCATCGCCGAGGACTACGCCTTCCTCCAGCACCTGTCGGGCGGGCGCGTCGACCTGATGATGGGCCGCGGCAACACCGGCCCGGTCTACCCGTGGTTCGGCAAGGACATCCGCCAGGGCATCCCGCTGGCGATCGAGAACTACCACCTGCTCCGCCGCCTGTGGCGCGAGCAGAACGTCACCTGGAAGGGCCAGTTCCGCACGCCGCTGCAGGGCTTCACCGCCACCCCTGCGCCACTGGACGGCGTCGCCCCCTTCGTCTGGCACGGCTCGATCCGGTCCACCGAGATCGCCGAGCAGGCCGCCTTCTACGGCGACGGGTTCTTCCACAACAACATCTTCTGGAACATCGAGCACACCGCCCAGATGGTCGGCCTCTACCGGCAGCGCTTCGAGCGCTACGGCCACGGCGACGCAAGCCAGGCGATCGTCGGGCTCGGCGGACAGGCCTTCATGGCCGACAGCGAGGCCGAGGCCAAGCGGATCTTCCGGCCCTACTTCGACAACGCGCCGGTCTACGGGCACGGGCCCTCGCTCGAGGACTTCACCCGCCAGACGCCGCTGACCGTCGGCACGCCCGAGATGGTCATCGAGCGCACCCTCTCCTTCGCCGACCACGTCGGTGACTACCAGCGCCAGCTCTTCCTCATGGACCACGCCGGCTTGCCGCTCGAGATGGCCCTCGAGCAGGTCGAGATCCTCGGTCGCGAGGTCGTGCCGGTGCTGCGAAGGGAGTTCGAGGCACGTCGTCCCGAGGGCGTGCCGAGCGAGCCGCCGACCCACGCGTCGCTGGCGGCGGAGGGGCCCGACAGCCCGCACCGTAAGGTCGTCACCAGCCCAGTCGCCATCGCCGAGCAGGAGGCGGCAGCGCAGCGCGAGGAGGTCGCCACCCGATGAGCAGGTCCGTCGTCGTCATCACCGCTGGGCTGTCGTCGCCCTCGAGCACCCGGCTGCTCGCCGACCAGCTCGCCGACGCCATGCGCGCTGCCGTGGGCGGGCGCGGCGAGTCGGTCGACGTCGAGTTCGTCGAGCTGCGCGAGCTGGCCGTCGAGATGGCCCAGACAATGGTCTCGGGCAACCGGCCGACGCCCGGCCTGGAGACCGTCCAGGCCAAGGTCGTCGCCGCCGACGGCTTGATCGCCGTCACGCCCGTCTTCACCGCGAGCTACTCCGGCCTCTTCAAGACCTTCGTCGACCTGCTCGACAAGGACGCGCTCATCGGCAAGCCGGTGCTCATCGCGGCCACCGCCGGCACGCCCCGGCACAGCCTCGTGCTCGAGCACGCGATGCGCCCGCTCTTCGCCTACCTGCGCGCGGTCGTCGTGCCGACCGCGGTCTTCGCCGCCACCGAGGACTTCGGTGGCGAAACCGACCTCGAGCGGCGCGTGCACCGCGCGGCGGGCGAGCTCGCCGCCCTGGTCGTCGCCGAGCGCACCGGCGTCGCCGGCTTCGCGCCCACGGGTGACGAGGCGAGCGGCACGCTGGGCCCGGTGACCGACTTCAGCCAGCTGCTGCGCGGGCACGACGGGAGCTGATCCCCCTTCGTCCGGCTGGCGGTCACCTCACGCGCCACACGAATATCGGGTCACCCGGAAAACTGCCCCTTCGCCAGGGTTTCAAACTCTTGCGAAGGGGCAGATTCTCGGGTCACCCGTAAATCATGAGGCGAAGGGGGCACCCCTCACCCCCGCAGTCGCCGGCGAAGGGAGCCGGGCAGGCCGGCCACGGCGGCGACCTCGAGCGCGGTCTTGGGCTCGTAGCCCACGCGCCACAGGCCGCCGTGGGCCGCGGCCTCGCTGAAGAGCTCCTCCGGGTGCGCGCGCTGCGGGGTCTCCCGTACGAGGTCGCGCACGAGCAGCGCCGCCATGAGGGGGCGCACCGTCTCGGGGCGGAAGACCTCGACCCCGAAGTGGTGGGCGCCGCCGTAGGCCGCGCCGAGCACGGGGTTCTTGGTCACCGATCGGGTCCACGTCGCCGGCGCGACGTTGAAGGAGACGGTCTGCCCGGCGCCCTCGGCGGCGACACCCCGCCAGCGCTGCAGCCGCTTGGCGACCGCGTAGTTGGGGCCCTGCTGCGGCACGAGGACGTCGGCGATGCCGGACTCCCCCGCACGGGCGTCGCGGTAGGCCGGCGCGAAGAGCCGCCCGCGGCCCAGCGCGCGGGCCGGCGCCTGCACCCCCTTGAGCGCGAACCCCCGTGCGGCCCAACGGCGCCGGGACTCCTCGACGACCTCCGGCGGCACGACGAAGGCGTCGGTCGGCGTCGCCAGCCAGGCGAGCGCGGTCCGCGCGTCGTCGTCGGTCAGCTCGCCCATGAGCAGGTCCATCGCGGCGCTCACCCGCACGTGCACCCCCGAGTCGGCGTAGGCGTGCATGCCGACGGCGAGCGGCTCGTCGCCGCGCACCCGGCGCACCCACTCCAGGACCTGGCCGGGCTGGTGGACGACGTCGGCGCCGGAGTCGCCCGCAGCGTCGACGGGGAAGGTCAGGGTGCCGGCACCTCGGCTGGCCAGACCCTTCTTGTAGCGCCAGGCGCGGCTGCGCGGCAGGTCGATGGCGAGCACGTCGGCGCCCCACGACAGCAGCGTCTCGAGCGGCCCCATCTCGGCACCGGCCCCGACGAGCAGCGCGCGGTGGCCGGGCAGAGCCAGCCACTCCGGGTGGTCGATGACCTCACCGACCGCCTCGGCGAAGGAGGGCTCGACGAGCCCGGCGTCGACCCAGGCCCCGAGCTGACCGCGCAGCTCCTCGCCGGCGAGCTCGCGACCGCCGACGGGGACGCGCAGCTCGGTGACCGGCTCGGCCGTGCCGCGGACGCTCTCGGTGCCGAAGGGGGCCGCCCCGGTGGGCATCCCCGCGTGCGCCTCGTCGAGGGGCACCTCGCTGCCGGCGTCGTCGACGAGGACCATCCGGCGCCGCATCGAGGCGAGCCCGTCGGCGGCGATCCGGCGCGCGGCCTCGGTCGAGCGGGCGCTGGCGGCGGTGACGTCGTGGACGAGGTCGACGTAGTCGGTACGCCACTCGCGGGCGCCGTCGATGCGCTCGGCGAGCGCGGGGTCGACGCCACGGACCGAGTCCGCGAGCACTCCCTTCGTCGTCGTGGTCGTCGACCGCTTGCCCTGGTCGTCGGCCGGGAAGTGCACACCCGCGGTGGTCTCGTCGCTCATGCCCTCATCCTGTGACGGCGCTCACGTCAGATCAAATGACGTCCACGAGGGACCGCACGACGCTCGCTGCGTCGGTCTCGGCGGTGAGCCGGTCGACGCCCACCCCGGCGTAGAGCGGGGTGTAGCCGGTGTCGCCGCGCTCCCGGCCGTCGGCGTGCTCGGCGCGGGCGGCGTCGGTCATCGCGTCCTCGTCACCGGCCCACCGCTGGACGAAGGGAGTGTCCACCGCCCGCCCGCCGAACTCCCGTGGCCACGCGAGGCCCTGCGCGACGTCGTGCACGCGCGAGTAGCGGGTGACGTCGGCGGCAACGAGCGCGGCCTTGGCTGCGGAGGTGTTGTCCGCCTCGACGCAGGTGAGGAAGGGGGTGCCGCACCACACGCCGGCAGCGCCGGCACCCATGACGCGGGCGACGTCGGCGGCGGTCGTGATGCCGCCGGCAGCGAGCACCGGGCGTTCGGTCGCGGCCAGCGCCATCGCGAGCAGGTCGTCGGTGGCCACCTCGTCACGGCCGTGTCCGCCCCCTTCGCCACCGCGGGCGACGATGATGTCGGCGCGCGCCTCGATCGCCTGCTCGAGATCGGCCGCGTTGCCGACCTGGCAGGCGACGAGCAGGCCCCACTCGTGCAGGCGCCGGACGGGTTCGACGAGGTCGCCGAAGGAGACCGACACGAGCTTGGGCCGCGACAGGCCGGTGAGCGAGGTGATCGCGTCGATCTGCTCGTCGAGCTGCGGCACCCACGCCATGAGCCCGATGCCGAAGGGGGTGGCCCCCTCTCCCGCGATCGCCGCCTGCTCGGCGATCCACTCCGGCGACGAGGTGCCGCGGGCGCCGATCATTCCGAGCCCGCCCGCCGCGGAGACGGCGTGCGCGAGGCGGCCGCCGGCGACGCCGGCCATGGGGGCGCTGATGATCGGGTGGGTCGTGCCGAGCAGGTCGGTGATGGCGAACATGTCCCTCATCATGCTCCGTGCACTCCTAGACTCCGGCCCATGACCCGACGCGCCGCCGCCCTCGCCGCCTCCGCCGTGCTCGCCCTCGCCGGGTGCGGCTCCGACGACGGGTCCGGCGACGACGGGTCGTCCGGTGCCGAAACCACGGCGATCAGCGGCGAGACCGAGTGCCCGCCGGAGGGCGGCGCCGAGGTGCGGGCCACGAGCTTCGAGCAGGCGCCGCCGATGTGCATCGACGAGGCGAAGACCTACACGGCGACGATGACGACCGACGCCGGTGAGGTGACGATCGAGCTCGACGCGAAGCAGGCGCCGAAGTCGGTCAACAACTTCGTCGTGCTCTCGCGCTACAAGTACTACGACGGGCTGACCTTCCACCGGGTCATCAAGGACTTCATGGCGCAGGGCGGCGACCCCTCGGGCGACGGCAGCGGCGGGCCGGGCTACGAGTTCGACGACGAGCTGCCGGAGCAGGGCGACTACGAGATCGGGTCGGTCGCCATGGCCAATGCGGGCGCCAACACCAACGGCTCGCAGTTCTTCATCATCACCGGCGACGCGGGCGTGCAGCTGCCGCCGAGCTACAGCCTCTTCGGCAAGGTGACGCAGGGGATGGACGCCGTGGAGAAGATCGAGGCCGACGGGTCCGCCGGCGACGGCGCCCCCGCCACGGTGCACACCATCGAGAGCGTGACGATCGCGGAGAAGTAGGCCCCGGGCCGAGGACGGAGGAGCCGTGGACGACGTCCTCGTCGAGCGGGTGCTGCGGGCGGTCGAGCTCGTGCCCCGGGGCCGGGTCGTCTCCTACGGCGACCTCGCCGCACTCGTCGGCACCGGCCCGCGCCAGGTCGGCTCGATCATGCGCGTCTACGGCAGCAACGTCACGTGGTGGCGGGTGACCAATGCGTCGGGCGACCTGCCCTCGCACCTGCGGCAGGCGGCCTTCATCGAGTGGGCGGTCGAGGGCATCGAGGTCAAGCCCAATGCGCTCGGCTGCCGGATCCGTGACCACCGGGCAGATCTGGAGGCGCTGGCCGCCGCGTGGGAGGCCGCGGTCACCGACCTGGGGTGAGCGGGGCGCGCGAGCCGATGTATGAGAGTGAGTCCCAGCGCACCGAGGTACCTCAACCGAAGGGAGTCAGCCGCGCTGGTGCCGCATCTGCTCCAGAGCCAGGGCGGCCACCGCCCCGAGCACGAGGACCGCGGCGGGCAGGAGCAGCGACTCGGCGAAGGCGGACGACAGCGCTTTGGCGACCTGCGGGGGCAGGGTTGCGGGACCGGCGGCGGCGCTCCCTTCGCCCGAGCCGAAGCGCTCGGCCGCCTGCGGGCCGAGGTGGGAGGCGATGCGCGCGGACATGAGCGCCGCGATGGCCGCGGACCCGATGACCGAGCCGACCTGGCGGGTCGTGTTGTAGATGCCCGAGCCGGCGCCGGCGAGGTGGATCGGCAGGTTGCGGTTGGCCGTCGTCGCGAGCGGACCCCAGATGCACGCACCCGTGACCCCGATGAAGGTCATCGCGACGCACACCGCGACGATCGACGAGTCGGGGGTCATCAGGCGCGAGAGGACGAAGAGCGTTACGGCAAAGCCGCCCAGGCCCAGCGTCGGCAGCACCCGCGGGTGGATCCGGTCGACGAGCTGGCCGACCGGGCGGGCGAGCGCGATCGAGGCGATGGCCTGCGGGGACATGAGCAGCGCGGCCTCGGTCGGCGTGTAGCCACGCACGCTCTGCAGCCACACGAGCAGCGGGAACATCATCGCCGTCACCGACAGGCCCATCGTCGTGATCGCCAGGTTGGACAGCGAGAAGTTGCGGTCGCGGAAGAGCCCGAGCGGCACGAGCGGCTCGGCCGGCCCTCGCGCCTGCCACACGACGAAGCCGACGAGCACGAGCACCCCGGCGCCGATGAGCATCGGGACGGTGAGCGGCCCGACGATCTGGCCCCAGTCGTGGCCCTCACCCTCCTGCAGGCCGAAGATCACGAGGAAGAGCCCGACCGCCGACAGGCCGACGCCGACCCAGTCCATCTGGTGCGCGTGCTGCTGCAGCCGCGGCACGAGCCGGGCCGCGGCGACGAAGCCGATGATCCCGACGGGCACGTTGATGAAGAAGATCCACTCCCAGCCGGCCGAGTCGAGGAGCAGGCCGCCGAGCAGCGGGCCGACGAGGAAGGCGACGCCCGCGGTCGCACCCCACAGGGCCATCGCGGACCCGCGCCGCGCGGGCGGGAAGGTGCGGGTGATGACGGCCATCGTCTGCGGGGTCATCATCGACGCACCGAGGCCCTGGACGACGCGTGCGCCGATGAGCCAGCCGATGGTCGGGGCGAGCCCGCAGGCGAGCGAGGCGAGGGTGAAGATCGCCAGGCCGGTGAGGTAGAGCCGCTTGGGCCCGAAGCGGTCGCCGAAGCGCCCGGTGATGAGCAGCGGCACCGCGTAGGCGAGCAGGTAGGCGCTCGTCACCCACAGCACCGGCTCGATGCCCGTGTCGAAGGACTCCATGAGCGCCGGCGTCGCGATCGAGACGATCGAGACGTCGACGAGGATCATGAAGAAGCCGACGACCAGGGCCCACAGCGCCGGCCACGGGTTGTCGGGGAACTCGTCGTCGCTGAGCACGGGCGCCTGGCCCGCCTGGGTCGTCATGGGCCCGACGCTACGCCTCGGGCCCGACAGTCCCGCGACCGTCTCGTCGGACCTCGTCGGACCTCGTCAGTCCTCGGCCGCCGCGAGTTCCGCAGCGAGCTCGGCCCAACGATCGCTGAGCTCGTTGAGCTCGGCCATGATCTCCTGCTTGCGTCGGGGGTTGTGGGCAAAGAGTCGCTCGTCGAGCTTCGCCCGCGCCGCCCGGGTGCGCTTGAGCTCCGATTCACCGAGCGCGGTGATCTTCACGACCTTGCGCCGCCCCGACGACGAGATCGCCCGGCTCAGCTCGCTGCGCTGGGGCGGCGCGGGGTCATGGCTGTCGGACCGGGGCGGCCCGATCCACCACACTCACGCCTGAGGCCGGTCGACGTCCTGACCGGTCGCGAGGTCGGCGCACTCGACGGTCTCGGCGTCGCGCCGCCGCAGGTAGTCCGCGGCCCCCCGGTCGCCGTCGAGCTCGGCGACGAGCGGCGCCCAGTGGTCACGGCCGAGGAGCACCGGGTGACCGGGCCTCCCGGAGTACACCGCCCGTCGAAGGGAGCCGCTGCCCACCTCTCCCCCGAGCAGCCGCCGCGCCACCGCCGCGGTGACGTCCGGCAGGTCGACGAGGTGGACCAGGGCGGCATCGGCCCCACCCTCGCCGAGCACACGCAAGCCATGACGAAGGGAGTGACCCACCCCCTTCGCCCAGTCCGGGCACTGCGTCCACGAGGTGCGTGGCAGGTCCAGCTCCGCTTGCTCCCCGCTCGCTCCCAGCACGACGAGCGTTGCGGCACAGCCCCCTTCGTCCAGCACGGACACCGCCCGGGCCAGCCACGAGGTGCCGTCGGGGTCGGTGACGAGGGCCTTGGGCCGGCCCATCCGACGACCGGCGCCGGCGGCGAGGAGGAGTCCGTGGACGAGGGCCATACGGGCAGCCTAAATCTCGAGAGGCAGGGAGCGGGATCGCGCATTGCCCTACGGCAATGCCGTGTGGAGTCCGCATTGCCGTAGGGCAATGCGGACTCCTTGACCGAGTACTGAACGCGGGTTTAGCCTGCTGAACATGAGTTCAGTCGACGATCGCACCGGACGGGCGCGGGTGCGCGATGCCGCGCTCCAGCTCTTCGCCGAGCGCGGCGAGGACGCCGTGACGATGCGGCAGATCGCCGAGCGGGCCGAGGTGTCGCCGGCACTCGTGGTCCACCACTTCGGGTCCAAGGCCGGGCTGCGCGAGGCGGTGGTCGAGCACGTGCGCGCCTGGATGGACGAACTCTTCGACCTGTCGACCGACACCGACCTCGCCGCCGACATGCAGGCCGCCGAGTGGTCGTCCATTGGCGAGATGCTCCAGCAGGCGCTGCCGGAGGGCTCCCCGATCGTGCCCTACCTGCGCCGCATCCTCATGAGTGGTGACCCGCTCGCGACCGAGCTGCTCACCGCGTGGCACCGGCGCACCGTCGAGGTCTTCCGCATCTGGGACGCCGCCGGCAAGCTCGTCGCCGGCCCCGACCCCGAGATGCGCGCGGCGCTGGCGATGTCGTCCGACCTCGGCACCCTCTTCCTCGCCGACCACTGGCGCCAGATCCTCGGCGTCGACCCGCTGCGCGGCGAGGGCCTCGCCCGCTGGGGCGACGAGGCGATGCGCTTCTATGCAGCAATCTTGCCCACACCCGATACAGCCGCAGACGGCGGCATCGGGACCCCACCCCCTTCGTCCGAGGAGTCCGCATGAGCGACGCCGTCATCCATGCCGAGGGCCTGCACAAGACCTATGGCAGCACCCACGCCCTCGACGGTCTCGACCTGCACGTCGAGGCCGGCGAGGTGCACGGCTTCCTCGGCCCCAACGGTGCCGGCAAGTCGACGACGATCCGGGTCCTGCTCGGCCTGACTCGCGCCGATGCCGGCCGGATCACCGTGCTCGGCGGCGACCCGTGGCGCGATGCCGTCGCGCTGCACCGCCGGCTGGCCTACGTGCCGGCCGGCGTCACACTCTGGCCCGGCCTGACCGGCGGCCAGTGCATCGACGTCCTCGGGCGGGCGCACGGCGGCCTCGACGAAGGGCGTCGCCGTGATCTCGTCGAGCGCTTCGACCTCGACACCCGCAAGCGGACCCGCGACTACTCCACCGGCAACAAGCAGAAGGTCTCGCTCATCTCCGCCCTAGCCGCCGACGTCGACCTGCTGCTGCTCGACGAGCCGACCTCCGGCCTCGACCCGCTCATGGAGCAGGTCTTCCAGGAGGTCGTCCGCGAGCGCGTCGCCGGCGGCACGACCGTGCTGCTCTCGAGCCACATCCTCGGCGAGGTCGAGGCGCTCGCCGACCGGGTGAGCATCATCCGCGCCGGCCGCACGGTGACGACCGGCACGCTGGCCGACCTGCGCCGCAGTACGAGCAGCCGGGTCCACGCGGTCACCGACTCCTCCCCCGGGCTCACCGGGCTCGACGGCGTCACCGCCCTGGACGAAGGGAGTGTCGACGGCCGCGTCGAGACCCGCTGCCACGTCGAGGCGCACGCCGTCTCCGACGTCGTCGGGCGGCTGCACGCCGCGGGCGTGCACACCCTGACGATCCAGCCGCCGAGCCTGGACGACCTCTTCCTTGAGCAGTACCGGGTGTCGGCATGAGCATCGCCGGGGTGGGGACCAGCCTGCGGGTGCAGTGGCGCACCGGGTGGAAGGTCGTGCTCGCCTGGGTCCTCGGCCTCACCGCGGTCGTGCTGCTCACGACGACCTCGATCACCGGCCTCTACGACACCCCCGACAAGCTGCGCTCCTACGCCGAGACCACGGCGGGCCCCGGCATGCGGGTGCTCAACGGCGACGTCGCCGGCACCGACACCCTCGGCGGGGTCCTCGTCAACGAGCTCGGCTTCGTCGTCGCCTTCGCCATCCCGCTCCTCGCGACCGCGCTGACCGTCCGCGGCACCCGTCGCGAGGAGGAGGCCGGGCGGCTCGAGCTGCTCCTCGCCTCCCGCGTGGGGCGACAGGCACCGCTCGTCGCGGCGATCGGTCTCGCCCTGGCCGCCCTCGTGGGTGTCGGGGTGCTCTCGGCCCTGGCCTTCCTCGCCGCCGACGCCGACCCCACCGGTTCCCTCGTCTACGGCGCGGCCCTCGCCTGCCTCGGCGCGGTCCACGTCGGGGTCGCCGCCGTCGCTGCCCAGGCCTTCGGGCACGGGCGCACCGTCTGGGCGGCGAGCCTGGCGGTCGCCCTGGTCTCCTACCTCGTCCGTGGCGTCGGCGCCGTCGACAGCACGTGGGTGCTGTGGCTCAGCCCGCTCGGCTGGTACGACGAGGTGGCGGCCTTCGGGGAGACGCGAGCGCTCCCCTTCGTCCTGAGCCTGGCCACCGCCGCGCTGCTCATCGCCGCCGCCCTCCGCCTCTCGACCCGCCGCGACGTCGGCGGCTCGCTCGTCGCCCCCCGCACCGGGCCGCGCCGGGCGAGCGCCGGGCTCGTCGCACCCCTGGGCCTCGCGCTGCGCGAGCACCGCACGGTGACGCTCGGCTGGGCGGTGCTCGTCGCCGTGCTCATGGGCACCTACGGCTCGCTCATGCAGACGGTCATCGACGCGATCACCGGCAACCCCGACCTCGAGGTGTGGATCGGCGGGGACACGAGCAGCATCGTCGAGCCGATGGCCGCGATGTTCGTCCTGCTGCTGTCGATGCTCGTCGGCGGCTACGTGCTCCAGTCGCTCGGGTCGTTGCGCGGCGAGGAGACCTCAGGCCGCCTCGAGCTGCAGCTGAGCGAAGCCCGGAGCCGGACCGCCTGGCTGGCCCCGCACCTGCTCGTCGTCGCCGGCGGGACCCTCGTCGTCGGCGCCGCCGGCGCCATCGCCCTCGCGGTGAGCACCGCTGCGGCACTGGGCGACTCGTCCTGGGTGCCCACCCTCGTCACGGCCGCCGCCCAGCACCTGCCGGTCATGCTCCTGCTCGGTGGACTCTCGCTCGCCCTCTTCGGCTGGGTCCCGCGGTGGCAGCCGGCCGTCTGGGCGGTCTTCGCCGTGGCCGCGGTCATCGGCTACATGGGCCCGGGGCTCGACCTACCTGCGGGGCTGGTCGAGTGGGCCCCCTTCGGCCTCGTCGGCAACGTCCCGGCGGAGGCGGTCGACGTCACCGGGTCGGTCGTCGCCGGGGTCGGCGGACTGGCCCTCGCTGTGCTCGGCGTCGTCGGCTTCCGCCGCCGGGACGTCCCGCACCGCTGACGGGTCCTTGCCCGACCGCTCCTCGCTCACGCGGTCCTCGCCGGACCGGTCCGAGCCCTGCGCGGAGGGGCCCCCTGCGCCCCTCCGCGCACGCTCGGCGTCCTGGTCCTGGCGGCGCCGGATCTCGGCCCGGGCCAGGAAGAGGCCGGCGAGGATCGGGAGGATGTACTTCGCGTGGTCGAGGATCCAGACGAGCCACCCGGGCGCGGTCCAGTCCGGCCACGGGATCGCGGGCAGGTCGATCGAAGGCCACGGGATGCTCGGCAGGCCGAGGTCCGGCATCGGGATGCTCGGCAGGTCCCAGTCGGGCCACGGGATCGACACGACGAAGCGGGCCGCGAGCGCGGCGAGCAGGATCGGGATGACGACCTTGCCCACCCCGGCCGCGACGTGCCGGGCAGCGTAGAGCCGCGGCCTGGCCCGCATCCGCTCCTCACGTACCGCGGCCGGCGACCCCGGCTCGGGCACGAGGTCGAGCCCGCCGACGCCGACCTGGGCCTTGGCCTCCGCGGCCGAGCGGTCTCCCTCGAACCACGTCGCGCGGACCGGCTTGCTCAGGGTGGTGAAGCGAGCGCGCACGGCACCGACCTCGTCGGCGAGCTCGTGGCCCTCGTCCGCGACGAGGTAGAGGTTGTCGGCCGTGGAGGACCTCGCGGTGGCCAGCTCCTCGTCGTCGACCCACCACGTCGCCGAGTTGCTCCAGCCGTCGCCGACGGAGGTCTCGACGCGGTGCCGACGCCCGTCGATGACCATCTCGTAGACCTGACTGCCTCCCATGACGACGAGGCTACGAAGAGGCCGGTGGACGGCACATCGGCCGAAGGTCGCTCCCTTCGTCAGCCTTTGGGACAGGATCGGTCAGGGCCGGTGCGCCTCCCCCGGCCGCGGCCGCACCGGCCCTAGGTTGCTGGGAAACCGACTCCGAGGTGCCCCGTGAAGATCAACAACGACCCGGTCTACGTCAAGCGACGTCGTGTCGCCATGGCCGTGCTCATCGTCGTGCTCATCGTCCTCGTCGTGTGCATCGGCCGGCTCGTCGGCGGCGACGAGACCGCCTCCGCCGGCACGCCCCAGCAGGTGGCCGCCCCCGCGAAGCGCGCGGCCCCGGCCAAGGTCGAAAAGGCGGCGCCCGCGGTCAAGCCGGCGCAGAAGCAGGGCAAGGAGGCCGCACCCGCCGACTCGTCGATGGTGCGCATCCAGCGGCTCACCGGCGCCATGACGCCCAAGTCGGTCGTCGCCTCGCCCACGGGTCACGTCTTCGCGCAGAACATGATGTACAGCCACTCGGTCACCGCGCTCACCCCCGACGGCGCCATCGAGAAGACGATCTCGGACGCGGTGAAGCTCTCCGACTTCGGGGTCAAGGGCCACCCGGGCACGAGCAAGGGCGCGCCGGTCGAGATGGCCTTCAGCCCCGACGGCAAGACCGCGTGGGTGAGCAACTACGCGATGTACGGCGAGGGCTTCTCCCCCGAGGGTGCCGACGCGTGCACCGGCCCCGAGGGCATCTCCGACAGCTACCTCTACAAGATCGACACCGACAGCCTGGAGATCAAGGACGTCGTGCGGGTCGGCGCCGTGCCCAAGTACGTCGCGGCGACCCACGACGGCAGCAAGGTCCTGGTGACCAACTGGTGCTCCATGGACCTCGACGTCGTCGACACGGCGAAGGGAGAGGTCGTCACCACGATCCCCATCGACGGCAAGCACCCCCGCGGCATCGCCATCACGCCCGACGACAAGGTCGCCTTCGTCGCCGTCATGGGCTCGGACAAGACGGTGCGGGTCGACCTCGAGTCCGGCAAGGTCAGCGACTTCGCCGCGACCGGCGACGGACCGCGCCACCTGCTCGTCTCGCCCGACGGCTCGAAGCTCTACATCTCCAACAACGGCGCGGGTACCGTGAGCGAGGTGGACGCCACGACCGGCAAGACCCTGCGCGAGGTGCAGGTCGGGTCCGAGCCGCGCTCGATGGCGATCAGCCCCGACGGCGGCGCGATCTACGTCGGCAACTACGGCAGCAGCACGGTGAGCAAGATCCGGACCAAGGACTTCGAGGTCGTGCAGACCGAGAAGACCGACGCGCTGCCCATCGGCATCACCTACGAGCCCACGAAGAAGCGCGTGTGGGTCGCCAGCTACGGCGGCTCGATCATCGTCTTCGACGACTCGCGGACCCTGTGAGGACCGCGCCATGAGGGCCGCGCTCGTCCTCAACCCCTCGAAGGGGGGCTGGGAGCGCGCGCTCGAGGCGGTAGTCGCCGCGGCCCAGGCGGCCGGCTGGCCGGACCCCGACGTCCACCTGACGACCCGCGACGACTGCGGTCACGGCCAGGCCCGCGCCGCGGTCGAGGCCGGCGCCGAGCTCGTCGTCGCGGCCGGCGGCGACGGCACCGTGCGGCACGTCGCCCACGCCCTCGGCGGCACCGGGGTCGACCTGGGCATCGTGCCGATCGGCACGGCCAACCTCCTCGCCCACAACCTCGACCTGCCGCGCACCGTCGAGGGGGCCGTCGAGGTCGCGCTGACCGGCCGCGCCCGACCCGTGGACCTGGGCATCGCGCGGGTCGACGACGAGGCGAGGGACCTCCCCTTCGTCGTGCTGGCGGGGATGGGCCACGACGCGGCGACGGTGGCGGCGACCAACCCGACCCTCAAGGAGCGCATCGGCTGGCCGGCCTATGTCGCGCCGGCGGCGGTCAAGGCGCTGCGGCGCCCGGTGCCGGTGACGGTCCGTCACGACGACGGCGAGGCCGAGCACCTGCGGGTGTGGAGCGTCCTCGCAGCCAACTGCGAACGGGTGCGGGCCGGCGTGCGGATCGCGCCGGGCGGGCTCGTCGACGACGGGCTCTTCCACGTGCTCGAGGTGACGGTGCGACGTCCCGGGCAGTGGCTCGGCGTCGCGGCGAAGGGGGTCTTCCGCCTCCCCGGTGACGTCGCCGGCCTGGCGACCCGCGCGTCGCGGGAAGTCGAGGTGACGAGTGAGCAGCCGCTGCACGTGCAGCTCGACGGTGACGTGGTCGGCCCGGCCCGGCGACTGCTCGTGCGGTGCGAGGAGCACGCGCTGGCGATCCGCGTCGCGGGCTGAGCACCACTGCCCGCGGGCAGCGGGCCCCCAGCGGCTGGGTCGATGCGGCGGCCGACAGGAGCACGAAGGACAGGCCCGCCAGGGTTCGGCTTGACGCTGCGCCAACCCTCCTCGCCGTCCGCTCGATGCGCAGCCACCCCCCCTTCATCCTGCGGCAGGTAGGGTCGGGCGACATGAACCCGGGTTCAGGACAGGAGCGGCGATGAGTGCGGGAGCGGTGCGTGAGGAGGACGCCTTCGACGTGGCGCGGGTGAGCGCGTGGCTGCGCGAGCACGGCGACCCGGAGGTCGTCGGGGTGCTGGAGGGCGAGCCGGAGGTGCGGCAGTTCGACTCCGGGGCGTCCAACCTCACCTACGAGCTGCGCTGGCCCACCGGGGCGCTCGTGCTGCGTCGCCCACCCCACGGGGCCCTCGGCGGCAGCGCGCACAACATGCACCGCGAGCACGACCTGCAGGCGGCGCTGCACCCCGTCTTCCCCCACGTGCCGCGGATGGTCGGGCTGTGCACGGACCCCGAGGTCCTCGGCAGCGACTTCTACGTCATGGACAAGCTCGAGGGCACGATCCTCGGCCGCGACCTGCCCGACGGCGTCACCCTCACCCCCGAGCAGGCCACCGCCCTGTGCGAGGCCGCGCTGGCGACGCTCGTCGAGCTGCACGAGGTCGACGTCACCGCCGTGCCGCAGCTCGCGGCCCTCGACCGCGGCGACGGCTACGTCCACCGCCAGGTCGAAGGGTGGTCCTCCCGCTACCGCGCAGCGGCGACCGACGATGTCCCGGACTTCGAGGACGTCATGGCCTGGCTGGCCGAGCACGAGCCGGCCGATCGGCCGCATGCCTTGATCCACAACGACTTCCGCCTCGACAACCTCGTCCTCGACGCTGCCGACCCGACGCGCGTCGTCGGGGTCCTCGACTGGGAGCTGGCGACCGTCGGCGACCCGCTCATGGACCTCGGCGGGGCCCTCGCCTACTGGGCCCAGGCCGACGACGACGCGACGATGCGCTCCCTTCGCCTGCAGCCGACGCACCTGCCGGGCATGCTCACCCGCGCCGAGATCGTCGAGCGCTACTGCGCCGCACGGGGACTCGAGGTGAGCGCTCGGGAGTGGGCCTTCTACGAGGTCTTCGGCCTCTTCCGCCTCGCAGGCATCGCCCAGCAGATCTACGCCCGCTACGTCTCCGGCGCCACGACCAACCCGCGCTTCGCGGCCTTCGGACCGATGGTCACCTATCTCGACGCCCGCTGCCGCGCCCTCATCGGCTGATCCCCCTTTCGCCCCACACCCAGGAGTCCGCATGACCTTCACGACCCTCATCACCGGCGCCAGCTCCGGCCTCGGCGCCGAGATGGCCCGCCAGTTCGCCGCGCTCGGCCACGACCTGGCGCTCACCGCGCGCCGCACCGACCGGCTCGACGAGCTCAAGGCGCAGATCCTCGCCGCCCACCCCGGTCGCCGGGTCGAGACCTATGCCCTCGACGTCACCGACGACGACGCCGTCACCGCCGTCTTCGACCAGGCGAAGGGGGACTTCGGCCGCCTCGACCGGGTCATCGTCAACGCCGGACTCGGCAAGGGCGCGCCCTATGGCAAGGGCAGCCACTACGCCAACCGGCAGACCATCGAGACCAATGTGCTCGGCGCCGCGATCCAGACCGAGGCCGCGATGGCGATCTTCCGCGAGCAGAAGGCCGGCCACCTCGTGCTCATCGCCTCGGTCACCGCGCTGCGCGGCATGCCGAAGTCGATGACGACCTATGGCGCCTCCAAGGCCTTCCTCGCCTCGCTCGGCGAGGGCATCCGCAGCGAGATGATCGGCAAGCCCGAGCTCCACATCGACGTCACCGTCCTCTACCCGGGCTACATCCGCTCGGAGATGAACGAGAAGGTCGAGCAGAAGACGAAGTTCATGGTCGACACCGAGACCGGCGTGCGCGCGATGGTCGTCGCCATCGAGGGCCGCAAGGCCAAGGCGCTCGTCCCCGCCAAGCCCTGGGTCGCCGTCGGCTCCGCGATGAAGGTGCTGCCGCTCTCCGTCGTGCGCAAGATGCTCTGACGCCCGACTCTGCATTGCCCTACGGCAATGCGGCCTCCCGGCCGACCTGAATCTGCATTGCCCTACGGCAATGCAGACTCACGTCTGGCGGGTGGTGGCGAGGCGGATGGTGAAGTCGTCGATGGCGTCGGCGAGGCCGGGCCCTTCGAGGACCCCGAGGGTGGCGCCGAGGTCGAAGGCCGCCATCGTCAGGTGACGGGCGAGGCTCGCGAGGTCGTCGGCGCTCGACTCGAGGTCGGTGACACCGGGGCGCACCTGGGTCGCGACCCCGTAGGCCGCGGGGACGCGGCGGCGCACCGCCCCGACGTCGGCGGTCAGGCGCACCCGCACCCGGTGGGCATAGCCGGCCCGGGTCACCGCCCGCCGCACGTGCTCGACGGCATCGGGCGACGGCCGCGGCCGGAAGCGGAAGGTCGACGCCCGCACCCCCGACATCCGGTCGAGGCGGAAGGTGCGCCAGTCCTCCCTTCGCCCGTCCCACGCGAGCAGGTACCACCGCCGACCGGTCGCGACGAGGCGATAGGGCTCGACGTCGCGATCGCTCACCTCGCCCGAGCGCCCCGTGTAGCCGAAGCGCACCCGCACGTGGTCACGCACCGCGTGGGCGAGGACGACGAGCACGCCGGTGTCGACGTCGTCGGTCGCGCCGGGCAGCAGGGCGGTGGCGTCGGCGAGCGCCGCCACCTCGCCGCGCAGCCGCGGCGGCATCACCTGGTCGAGCTTGGTCAGGGCCCGCACGGCGGGTTCGCCGATCGCCGAGATCCCCTGTGCGCCAACGCGAAGTGCCACCGTCACGGCCACGACCTCGTCCTCCTCGAGGAGCAGCGGCGGCATCCGCCCGCCGCTGCCGAGCCGGTATCCGCCGCCGACCCCGGGCGTCGCCTCGACGGGATAGCCGAGCTCGCGCAGCCGCTCGACGTCGCGCCGCAGGGTGCGGGTGGTCACCCCCAGCAGCTCGACGAGCTCCGGCCCGGTCCACACCGACCGGGTCTCGAAGAGCCCCAGCAGGCGCAGCGCACGTTCGGTCGTCTCGGCCATGCCCACCATCATCCGCCGGATTGGTGACAGAAAGTGTCCGCAATGCCGTGGACAGTGGATTCCGGGCGAAGGGAGGTCCCTCCCTTCGCGGCACGAGCAGCGAGACTTCGACCGCAAGGAGCACGCCATGTACACACCGGCCGTCCACGACGAGATCACCGGCTACGCCGAGTACGTCGACCAGCAGCTCGAGAGCCTGCGCGCCAGCGCCCACGGCCTCACCGAGGAGCAGGCTCGCCTCACCCCGACCCGCTCAGCACTGTCTATCGGCGGGATCATCAAGCACACGAGCTATGTCATCGCCGCGCCGGACGACAAGGAGGCGCGCGTCGAGGAGGGCGGCGAGATCACCGAGGACGCCTACGCGGCCTTCATGGACACCTTCGCCCTGCGCGCCGACGAGACCCTCGCCGAGACGATCGCGACCTTCGACCGACGCCGGGTCGCGGTCGTCGAGTGGATCCGCAGCAGCGACCCGAGCGCGGAGCAGACCGTCCCGCCGGCCCCGTGGTACGGCCTGATGGACTCCTCGCAGGCCGCGATGCGCTACTCCTTCGGCCACTTCATCGAGGAGCTCGCCCGGCATGCGGGCCACGCCGACATCATCCGCGATCAGATCGACGGCGCGACCTCGCTCGAGCTGGTCCTCGCCGACACGGGCCGCCCGGCGACCCCCTTCGCCCAGCCGTGGTCACCGAAGGAGCCGGCGACGGCATGATGGGCAGGTGCGCATCACCGGCCTGACCATCACCAGCCCCGACGTCGCCGCCACGCAGGACGCCTGGCGGCGACTCGGCACGCTCGACCGCGAGATCGAGGTCACGCCGGGCGAAGGGGGCCTGGCCGCCGTCGTCCTCGGCGTCGACGACGTCGCGGCGACCGAACGCCTGCTCCAGCGGCGCGGCCTCGACGGTGACGCCGGCGGCTTCGACCTCGGCGGGCTGACCTGGCGACTCGCCCCCTTCGTCGAGGGCGAAGGGAGCCCCAGCAGCACCGACCTCGTCCTCGACCACGTCGTCGTGCGCACCGGTGACGCCGAGCGGGCCGCCGCCGACCTCGGCGCGCGCGTCGGCCTCGACCTGCGGCTGGACCGGCGCCTGACGGAGCACGGCTTCCGCGGGCTCTTCTTCCGCTGCGGCGACGCGGTCGTCGAAGTCGCCGCGCCGATCGAGCCAACGGGCGAGCCCGACAGCTTCGGCGGCCTCGCCTGGCGGTCCGCCAACATCGAGGCCACCCGCGAGCGCCTCGTCGCAGGCGGCGTCGAGGTCTCCGAGGTGCGCACGGGCCGCAAGCCCGGCACCCGCGTGGCGACCGTCCGCGACCGGGCCCTGGGCACCCCGACCCTGCTCATCGAGCAGGGCTGACCGTCACCCTTCGCGCCTGCCCGCCCGGGTGCAGACCGAGGGCATGGCCACGGACGCACGGCCCCTGCTCGCCGGCATCGTCGCCGACCGGCTGCACGAGCTCGGCTGCGACATCCCGCGCGCGCTCGACGTGCCCTCCCTGCGGACCGGCATCAGCGCGATGACCGTCGCCCTCATGGCCTACCTGGCGAAGGGGGCCTGACCTCCCCGGACGTGCCGGAGGCGGTGTCGGAGGCCCCGACCACGGTCGGGAAGAGGCGGGCCAGGGTCTCGTCGAGATCCGGGACGACGCGGCTCTGCGTCGGGTCCGACGCCGCCCGACCCACGTCTCGGTCCTGCTGGCCGTGAAGCAGCCGGAGGTACGACACCTGACGTGAGTCGAGCACGGTCGGCAGGTGCCGGTGCAGCACCGCGTGACTACGGGCGGACGAGGGGAAGCTCGTCCTGCCGGTGCCGTCGTGATGCCCGACGAAGGCCAGGCCCATCGAGACCATCGCCTGCACCGTCACCCCGAAGTCGGCCAGGGCTCCGTCGGTGTAGCGAGCGGTGAGGCCACGACCGAAGCTCACCGCGAACCCGTCGTGGGCCAGGGTGACGAGCGGCAGCAGCCGGTCGAGGTAGTCGGTGGCGAGCAGGTCGTCGTCGTCGACGCGCACCCAGGCGAGCGGCCCGGCAGGCACACCGCGGGCCCGCAGGTCGTCACGGATCGCGCCGATGCGCCCCTTCCACCCGCCGACCGGGTCGAGGACGAGCGCCGGGTTGGCCTCGGCCGCGGCACGAAGGGGGTCCAGCCACCGGTCGGGCAGGTCGGGACTGTGCTGCACGATGTGCCGGTAGCCGTGCCGCTCGTGGAAGCGCTGGTACACCGGCACCGCCCACTCGAGGAAGATCTGCTGGCGCGGCGCCATCCGCTCGGGGGCCCAGAGCCGGTCGCGGTACTCCGCGGCGTCCACCTGGGAGAGGCGCCAGTCCGGGCTCTCCGGCTGGAAGAGGCTGTAGCGGGTCACCCCGTAGACGGGCGGCACCACGTCCTGCGCTGCGCCGGCGCGAGCCCGCAGCAGCTCCTCCCCGAGCTCGGCGATCCGCTCGGCCCGCTCCCGCGAGCGCGCAGCGTGGTACTGCGCCTTGGCTTGCCAGTCCTGCTCCCCCATGGTCCATCCCCGTCGTTCGTTCGCGCTTCCCCGACCACGTCCACCACGCAGCCGCCGTCACCGTACTGCCACCGCCCCGCCCGCCGCGGACGCCGCACCGTGTCCCCCGTCGCATTTCCTTGAGGTCGGGCGATTTGGTTGGTTGCCTCATGCAGGCATATAGTTGATGGGTGCACACAACCACCTCCACCGTCGCAGTTCATCTGCAGGAGACCCTGGGCCAGGTCTTCGGGCTCTTCTCCAAGATGATCGCGCGCCGGCAGGCGACCGACCCCCAGGCGATGAGTCGCACCGACTACGCCCTCCTCGGGTCGCTCGCGCACTGCCCCACCGAGGCCGGCATCCGCATCTCGAAGCTCGCGGAGACCCTTGGCCACGACCTGTCGACGATCAGCCGGCGGGTCACCCACCTCGAGTCGCACGACCTCCTCGAGCGACTGCCCGACCCGAGCGACGGCCGGGCCTCGACCGTCCGCCTGACCGCCGCCGGTCACGACGCGCTCACCGACGAGCGCTCGGCCCGCACCGGCCTCCTCGGCCGGATGCTCGCCGACTGGCCGGTCGACGACCTCGAGGAGCTCGACCGTCTCCTCAGCCGACTGGCCACCGATCTTGCCGCCGAGGCGCACCCGGCGACGCACCCCCCTTCGCCCCTCCAGACCACCGGAAGGACCGCCCCGTGAGCTCCACCACGGCATCCGCCCCCTACACGTTGAGCACGGAGAACAAGCGCGTCTTCGCCGGCCTCATGCTCGGCATGCTCGTCGCCTCCGTCAGCCAGACCATCGTCGGTCCTGCCCTGCCCCGGATCGTCTCCGAGCTCGGCGGCATGGACCACTACAGCTGGGTCGCCACCGCGGCCATGCTCGTCTCGGCCGTCACCGTCCCGATCGTCGGCAAGTTCTCCGACCTCTACGGCCGGCGCGGCTTCTACCTCGGCGGCATCGTCGTCTTCATGATCGGCTCGCTCATCGCCGGCTTCTCCCAGTCCTTCTGGATGCTCGTCGCCGGCCGTGCCGTGCAGGGCCTCGGCATGGGCACGCTGATGCCGCTGTCGCAGACGATCATCGGCGACATCATCCCGCCGCGGCAGCGCGGCAAGTACCAGGGCCTGATGGGCGCGGTCTTCGGTGTCACCTCGGTCGCCGGACCGCTCCTCGGTGGCGTCATCACCGACCACCTCGGCTGGCGCTGGCTCTTCTTCGTGTCGCTGCCCATCGGCCTGATCGCCCTCTTCTTCATCGCACGCTTCCTCCACGTGCCGCACACGCCGCGCAAGGCGCCGATCGACTACCTCGGCATCACCACCCTCTCGACCGGTCTCGTCGCGCTGCTGCTCGCCGTCTCCTTCGGCGGGTCGAGCTGGGCCTGGGGCTCCACCGAGTCGATCAGCCTCTTCGTCCTGAGCGTCGTCGCCCTCACCGCCTTCGTCCTCGTCGAGCGCAAGGCCGTCGAGCCGGTGCTGCCGCTGCGCCTCTTCGCCAACCGGGCGATCAGCCTGAGCCTGGTCTCCGCCTTCGGCGTCGCGATCGTCATGTTCGGCGCGATCATCTACATCCCGGTCTTCGCCCAAGGCGTCATCGGCGTCAACGCGACCAACTCCGGCCTGATCCTCATGCCGCTCATGCTCGGCTTCATCATCTGCGGCATCCTCACCGGGATGCTCATCACCCGCACGGGCAAGTACCTGCCCTTCATGCTCACGGGCATCGCGGTCATGTCGGTCGGCGTCTTCCTGCTCACCCGCCTCGACCACACCGCCACGAGCCTCCAGCTCACCGAGGCGATGGTCGTCCTCGGTATCGGCCTCGGCATGGCGATGCAGCAGTACACCCTCGTCGTGCAAAATGCTGTCTCCCGCTCCGACATGGGCGTCGCCACCGCGTCGACCCAGTTCTTCCGCAACGTCGGCTCGACCGTGGGCATCGCGATCTTCGGCGCGGTCATGTCCAGCGGTCTGCAGGAAAAGATCGCCTCGCACCTGCCCGGCGGCATGCCCGCGCAGGCCGGCGGTCACATGGACGCCGGGGCGGTGCTCGACCCGAGCGCCCTGGCCAAGCTGCCCCCGGCCGTCGCCGACGCCGTCCGCTGGGGTCTGGCCGACAAGCTGACCGACGCCTTCGCGCTCGGCCTACCGATCCTCGCGGTCGTCTTCGTCGCGACGCTCTTCATCCCCAACACCCCGCTGCGCGAGACCAACGACGACCACCCGGTCGGAGACGCCGGCCAGCAGGTGCTCGACGCCTCTGCGTCGGAGTCCGGTGAGAGCGACCACCGCACCACGCGCGAAGGGGGCGCCGCCGCCAGCCAGTCCACCGAGCCGGGCGCGTCGGTCGACTCGGACCTGGCCGGCGCGCGCCGGGGCTGAGACCCGGTAGGCGGGTCCGGGGACCCTGTCGCGGGGAGGCCAGCGGCCGACCCGGGCCCCTACGCCACTGCTCCGTCCTCTGGGCCGACCCGAGGTACGGAGCAGTGGCGTATGCAGCCAACGGACCTGCAGAGTCAGCGGCAGCCGGCCCGCCACGAGCCGACCCAGAGGCTCGGAGGGTCAGCCCGGCGGGGCGATCGGCAGGCTCCGCCCGCTGACGAAGCGCCGCTCGCGCCCGTCGACCGGGTCGACGAGCTCGAGGGTGCTCGCGAGCAGCTGCAGCGGCGTCGAGAAGTCGTCGACCGACACGTCGAGCACCTCGGGGTAGAGCGGGTCACCGACGATCGGGAGGCCCAGGCCGTGCAGGTGCAGCCGCAGCTGGTGGGTTCGCCCGGTGTGGGGCGTCAGCCGGTAGACGGCGAGGTCCCCGGCGACCGACTCAACCTCGATGTCGGTCACCGCGTTGACCGGGGCGTCGGGGACGACCTGTGCCTGCCACACCCCGCGCGTCTTGGCGATGTGGTTGCGCACCGTGAGCGGGAAGGCCAGGTCGTCACGCCGGGGCGCGAGCGCCTCGTAGGTCTTGCGGACCCGGCGGTGCTCGAAGAGCGTCTGGTAGGGCCCGCGCCACCGCCGCTCGGTCGCGAGCAGGAGCACGCCAGAAGTCACGCGGTCGAGCCGGTGCAGCGGGGTGAGCTCCGGCAGACCGAGCTCGTCGCGCAGGCGCACCGTGACGCTCTGCATGACGTGCCGCCCACGCGGGATCGTCGAGAGGAAGGGCGGCTTGTCGACGACGACGAGTCGCTCGTCACGGTGCAGCACCGTGATCTCGCCAGGCACCGCGGGCTCCTCGCGCAGGTTGCGGTGGAACCACACGAAGGTGTGCGGCCGGTAGGCGTCGTCGGCCAGCAGCACCGAAGCGTCGTCGTAGACGAAGCGCTCGTCGGCCAGCATCCCGTCGACGTCCACCCCTTCGGGCGAGGTGTCGCGCAGCCAGTGGCCCATCGTCGACCACGGGCGCGGCCGGCCGTGGTCGTGGTCGGGGGTGCGCACCCAAGCCGCGCCGAGGCCGTGGCGCGCGGGCAGGGGCGAGCGAGGCGGCACGGGCTGGACTCAGCCGGCCAGCGGGTGCGCGCGCCGCTCGCCGGAGCGGCGCACCAGCCACAGGACGAGGCCGATGACGAAGGTCACGAAGCCCACGCACCCGAGGGCGCACCCGATGGGCAGCGGCACCCACGCATTGCCCTGGGCGTGCAGGACGAAGCCCGCGGTGCACTCGACGGCGTACTCGCCGCTCTCGTCGGCGTCGACCGTCATCACCCGGTAGAGGTCACCGGAGCCCAGGTCGATGGGCGCCGTCGGGTAGCCGTTGTTGGTCTCTCGCCCTCCGGGGCCCTCGACGGTGCACCTCGCCTGCTCGGACTCGGAGAAGACCCGAGTGCTGTCACCGGCCTCCAGCTGAACGGTCTGGGACTCGGTCTGCAGCGGGAGCGACTCGACGTCGTGCGCCTCCTTGACCATCAGACCCATCGCGAGGGCCCACGAGCCGATCGCGAGCAGCACCAGCAGCCCGCCGATGATCATCGTCCAGGGACGGCGCCGGGCCGGAGCGGTCGAAGGATCAGGAGAGGCAGCCATGCGGCGCACCCTACGTGCCCGTCCACCCGGGCGGAATGTTTGATTTTCAACTACTGTTGACCCAGGTGACCATCAACCGAAGGAGCACCAGATGCCCGCCGTGACCGTCGACAACATCCTCGCCCTCCCCCGCGTCACCCAGCCGGCACCCGAGGCGATCTCCCGCCCGGTGCTGTCGGTGAGCACCGCGCCCAAGGGCTTCGAGGGCGAGGGCTTCCCAGTCCGCCGCGCCTTCGCCGGCGTCGACATGGCGCGCCTGGACCCCTTCATCCACATGGACCAGATGGGCGAGGTCGAGTACGCCCCGGGCGAGGCGCGCGGCACCAGCTGGCACCCGCACCGCGGCTTCGAGACCGTCACCTACATCGTCGACGGCACCTTCGCCCACGAGGACACCCACGGGGGCGGCGGCCTGATCACCGACGGCGACACCCAGTGGATGACCGCCGGCTCCGGGCTGCTGCACATCGAGGCCCCGCCGGAGGAGCTCGTCGTGAGCGGTGGCGTCTTCCACGGGCTCCAGCTGTGGGTCAACCTGCCGAGCCACCAGAAGATGTCCGACCCCAGGTACCAGGACATCCGCTCGGGTCAGGTCGGCCTGCTCTCCAGCCACGACGGCGGCGCGCTGCTGCGGGTCATCGCCGGTGAGCTGGACGGCCACGAGGGCCCGGGCATCACGACGACACCGATCTCGATGATCCACACCACGGTCGCCCCTGACGCGCGGCTGCACATCCCGTGGCGCGAGGACTTCAACGGCCTGGCCTACGTGCTCTCCGGCCGGGGCACCGTCGGTCCCGACCGGCGCCCGATCCGCGAGGGCCAGCTCGCGGTCTTCGGCGCCGGTGGCGCCCTGGAGATCACCGCCGACGACCGCCAGGACTCGCGCAGCCCCTCGCTCGAGGTCGTCCTCCTCGGTGGGCGCCCGATCCGCGAGCCCGTCGCCGCCTACGGCCCCTTCGTCATGAACACCCGCGAGGAGCTCGTCACCGCCTTCGAGGACTTCCAGGCCGGCCGCCTCGGCGTCATCCCCAAGACGCCGAAGGTGCGCCCCGCCCTCGAGATCGCCGAGGCGATGGCGCAGGGCGGACACCCCGGCCACGACGTCCTCTGAGGCGTGCCGCTCCCCCCTTCGTCGGCCCCCTGACTCCCGACGAAGGGGGGCGCACCCCACCGGGCGCGTCGCCGCAGCGATGTCGCACCCGTGGGTGAGGATGATCGGGTGACCAGCCCGTCGGCGACCCGTCAGGCGGCCTCGGCCGATGCGGCCCGGCCCGCGACGAAGGGGGGAGGATCCCCCCTTCGCCACTGGCCGTGGGCGCTGGTCGCGGTGGCCCTCCTCGCCCTGGTCGAAGTCGGCTGGTCGGCGACCGCCTCCTATCCCGAGCACGCCGGCTCGTGCGCCGAACCCGGCTGCAAGGTCGCGGCCGGCCACCGGGTCCTCGCCCACTGGGGCGGCATCGCCGCCGCCGGCCTCGCGCTCGCCGTGGGGCTGATCGCCTGCCTGCGCTCACGCTCGACGCAGCCGACGACCTTCCCCGCCCGGCTGTCCCCGATGTGGCACGGCACGGTCGTCGGGATCGTCGTCATGGTGCTGGCGACCTTCACGCTGTGGCCGACGGTGCGCGTCGGCATGCTCAGCCCGCCGCTCGGGGTCGCCGTCCTCGCCGTCGAGTGGGTGCTGCTCGCCGTGGCCCTCGACCGCATGCACCTGACCGCCCGGCCCGCGAGCGCCCCGCGCCGCCGGCTGCTCCAGTCCCTCGCGGTGGCGGCGGCCGTCGTCGTCCTCGAGGTGGCGCTGCCGCTCGTCTCGCCCTTCCGGGCGCTGTCGGCCGGCATGCTGCAGATCGCGCTCGTCCAGGCCGGTCTCGCGCTGGCGCTCACGACCTGGCTGTCGCTGCGCGACCCGGCCGGTCACGGCGACGCCCACGGCGAGCGGCGCACCGCCCAGCTCGCGGCACTGGGCATGCTTGTCGTGGTCGTGACGATCTCGGTGACCGGGCTGCACCTGGGCCCGGGCAGCGCCGAGCGCTTCGGCCGGGACCTGGCCGATCTCGTCCAGCCCTGGTAGCCGGCGACCACAAGGCCCACGGCTCAGGCGACGGGGTCGCGCCCCCGCTTGAGCGCTGCCCGCGCTTTGCCCGACTTCCCGATCGCCGCCCACCGCTTGCGGGCAGCGGCCCGGGCGGCGGGGTCGGTGCGCATCGCGATCCACGCCGCCTCGCGCTGGAGCTTGCCCCAGCTGTGCCAGCGACGCTCGTCGAGCTCGCCGGAGGCCAGTGCGGCCTGCACCGCGCAGCCGGGCTCGGTCTCGTGGGCGCAGTCGGCGAAGCGGCACGACGCGATGAGCTCCTCGACGTCGGGGAAGGTCAGCGCCACGCCCTCGCCGTCGTCGTGCAGCCCGATCGAGCGCAGGCCGGGGGTGTCGATGAGCACCCCTCCGCCGGTGAGGGCGATGAGCTCGCGCGCGGTCGTCGTGTGCCGACCCTTGCCGTCCTGCCGAGTCCCGGAGACGAGCTGGACCTCTTCTCCCGCAAGGACGTTCACGAGCGTCGACTTGCCCGCGCCGGACTGGCCGACGAGGGCGGTGGTCCCGCCGGAGAGGACCGCGGCGAGGACGTCGACGCCCTCGCCGGTCTCGGCGGAGACGACGTGGACGTCGACCCCGGGCGCGGCCGTCTCGACCTCGGCGCGGGTGGCGTCCGGGTCGTAGGCGAGGTCGCACTTCGTCAGCACGACGAGCGGCTGCGCCCCGGACTCCCAGGCGACGACGAGATAGCGCTCGATGGTCGACAGGTTGACCCGGGTCTCGAAGGGCACTGCCACGAGCACGTGGTCGAGGTTGGCGGCCATGACCTGGGCGTCGGACCGCTCGCCGGCGGCCTTGCGCACGATCGCGGAGCTGCGCGGCAGGACCACGCGGACGACGTCACCGTCGGGGCGGCGCTCCAGGCCCACCCAGTCGCCGGTCGTCGGCTGGTCCTCGAGCTCGCTGCCCGCCGGCAGCCGGACGAGCGCCGGGGTCGGCCCGTCGGCGGTGTGGACGGTCACCCGCCCGCGGTCGACCCGGCCGACGCGCCCCGCCACGAGGTCGAAGGCGCCGTCCTGAGGAGCGACGGAGGAGCCACGAAGGGGGGAGCCCGTCACGGCGTCGTCGAAGGCGCCCGCGGTCGTGTCGTCCCACCCGAGGTCGGTGAGGGTGGGGACGGTGGTGGTGTCGCTCATCGGCACCACGGTGGCACCGGTGCCGGGCCGCTCGCCAGTGATTATCTGCCGGGCCCGGCACCCGGTCCGTCAGGGATCAGGCGCGTCGGCGGCGCAGCCAGACGACGAGGCCGATGACCGTGACGACGACGGCGAGGCAGCACAGTGCGCCACCGATCGAGGCCATGACGATGCTGCCGACGGACAGGTTGTCCCCGACGACGAAGGGCGCCGTGCAGCTGATCGTGTAGCCGCCACCCTGCTCGGCGTCGAAGGCCATGACCCGGTGCAACGTCTTGTCGCCTGCCGTCACCGACTGGTCGCCCGTACCGGAGTCGGACACGGCGCCGGCGGGACCGGTCACGGTGCACGATGCGGTCGCGGTCTCCGACCAGACGGCCACCGACTCACCCTCCTCGAGGGTGACCGAGTAGGACCGGGTCTGCATCGGCTCGTCGGCGAGCTCCTGGCTCTGGCCGAAGACGGAGAACCCGCCGATCCCGCACAGCACGAAGGAGATGAGGAGGATGACCAGACCGGTGACGAAGACCCAGGGGGTCCCGCGCTTCGTGGGCTGCTGGGGCGGCATCGCGTAGCTCATGGCCACACCCTAGGAGGACCGCACCCCGGCGCGTGGGACGGACTCACCACCAGACCGTTGACAGATCAATCACCCTCCGCCACGATGACGCCCGGGGGAACCGCGGGAGCGGTGCATCGCAGGGGCCTCCACTCACCCTTTCACCCCCCTTCGTCACGCGGACTCTGCCGTGATCCGCGCTACCGCCACCTTGGCTGCCGCTGCCCTGATGCTGTCCCTGCCCACCGCCGCGAGCGCCGCACCAGCTGCCGTCGCACCCTCTGCCGTCACCGTCTTCGCGCCGGCCGTCGCCTCGGCGACGAGCGCCCGACCCAAGGGCAGCTACGCGGTCAAGGTCGTGAGCGTCACCGACGGCGACACCATCCGGGTCCGGGTCAAGGGCCGCTCCACGCCCGTGCGCCTCATCGGGCTCAACGCCCCCGAGACCAACCCTCGGCAGTGCTACGGCACCCAGGCCACGAGCCGGATGAAGCAGTTGACCAAGGGCGGCACCGTCTACATCAAGGCCGACGGCTCGCAGGGCAACAAGGACACGTACGGCCGACTGCTGCGCCACGTCTACACGCCCGGCGGCACGTCGCTGGCGCTGAAGATGATCGAGGGAGGCTACGCGCGGGAGTACACCTACAACCGTAAGTACGCCGGGCAGTACTCGCACCGACGTGCCCAGAGCCGGGCCAAGTCGGCGAAGCGCGGGCTGTGGCGCTCGTGCGTGTCCACCCCGAAGCCGACGCCGGTCAGCACCAGCTGCAAGATCAAGGGCAACATCAGCAGCAGCGGCGAGCGGATCTACCACCTGCCCGGGCAGCGCTTCTACAACGTGACGAAGATCGACACGAGCAAGGGCGAGCGCTGGATCTGCACCGAGACGCAGGCGCGCAACGCCGGGTGGCGCAAGAGCAAGGTCTGATCAGGGGCCGACGCGACGCCGCGACGGGCCGCCCAGCGCCGCCCAGACCGTCGTCTGCTTGTCGTCGCGCTGGACGCCCCACTCGTGGGCGATGCTGCGCACGATCCGCAGGCCGCGGCCGGACGTGGCCCACATCTGGCGGGGCGCCGGGGCCGGCTCGGTCTCGGCGCCGCCGTCGCTCACCTCGACCTCGACGTTGTCGCCGCGGGCCTTCCAGTGGATGCGCACGGTCCGGTCGGCGAGCGGCGAGGCGTGCCGAAGGGAGTTGGTCACCAGCTCGGTGACGACGAGCTCGGCCTCGCCGATGACCTGCTCGCTGACCTCACGCGCCGCGAGGTCGAGGGCGATCGCCTCGCGCACCCGGGTGACGGTCTGCAGCTCCCAGCGGGCCCGGATCGTGCGGGCCTGGCCGCGGCCGATCTCTCCCCCGAAGGAGTCGAGCGTCGGTGCGGTCGCGGCGCCGTCCTGTGGCTGCCCCATGTCTGACGATCCCTTCGTCGCGGTCGCGGACCCGGTCATTGTCCCTGCCACGGCGGTGCGACCCAACTCCCGGGCCGTGCAGCGCCTACGCTGACCGCCATGGGTAAGGCTTCACGTCGCAAGAAGGACGCACAGGGCAAGACCAAGGTCGCCCCCGTGCCATATGTCGCACGCCCCTTCGAGGGGCTGCCGGGCGAGCCCGACTGGGTGGCCGCCTACGAGATCCTCCCGGCGGCCACGGCCACTCTGACGCTGCGGTCCGACGCGGTGCCCGCGGACTCCCCCGACACGGTGACGCTCGCGAGCGTGCTGCCGATGGCCTGGCCGGCGCTGCGCCGTCAGGACGGCAGCGTGCTCATCGCCAGCCAGTCCGGGTCGAGCAGCGGCGACCCGAGCCGCGACCTCGCGCAGGCGCTGCTCACCGCCCTGGCCGCCGAGCCGGGCGCCCCGATCCCCCAGCTGCCGCGCACGACCGCCGAGACCCCGCGGCTGCAGGACCTCGTCGACACCTCCGCCCCCTTCGACATCACCGTCCACGAGGGCTTTGACTTCTGGGTCGACGGCCAGGAGGTGAGCGGCGAGGCCGCCGCGTCCCTCGAGCGGGCCAACGAGTCCGTCGTCCCGACCACCCCGATCGCCGGCACCCCGAGCACCTACTGGTGCCGCATCGGCGAGCGCACCTACATCCGCCACGTCCTCGCCGACGACGAGGAGAGCGCGACGACCGCCCTGGCCCGACTCCACGCGAAGGGGGAGGCGCACCTCGACGAGGACCGCCGCCTGCTCGGCATGTTCCGCGCCGGCGGCCTCGTCGTCCCCGTGTGGGAGGTCGCGGCCGACTCCGAGCCCGCCGAGCACGAGGGCGCGGTGGCCGACTTCGCCACCCGCTACGCGGCCGCGGCCGCCACGACCGACGACCTCACTGCCGACGAGCGCCGGGCCCGTTCCGGTCTGCTCTCGCGGCAGGTGACCCTGCGCTGACGATGTCCGCGAGAGTGGCCGCGATCGTCCCGGCCAAGGACGAGGCCGAGCGGGTCGCCGCGACGGTCACCGCACTGCTCTCGCTCCAGGACGTCGACGTCGTGGTCGTCGTCGACGACGGGTCGACCGACGCCACGGCCAGCGAGGCCGCCGACGCCGGGGCTCTCGTCGCGCGCCACCCCGCCAACCGCGGCAAGGCGGCTGCCCTCGAGACCGGCGTCGCCCGGCTCGTCACCGAGGAGCAGCGCACCGGATCGCCCGAGCACGTGCTCCTCTTCGCCGACGCGGACCTCGCCGAGTCCGCAGCCAACCTCGAGCCCCTCCTCGTCCCGGTCCTGCTCGGGTCCGCCGACCTGACCGTCGCCAACATCCCGCGCTCGGCGTCCTCGCTCGGCTCCGGCCGCGTCGTCCGGCTGGCCCGCGCGCAGATCGAGGCGATGACCGGGCGCACGATCGAGCAGCCGCTCAACGGCATGCGGGCACTCACCCGGGCGACCTTCGCCGATGCCACCCCCTTGGCGTCCGGCTGGGGCGTCGAGGCGGCCATGCTCGTCGACGTGCTGCGGGCCGGCCGGCGGGTCGTCGAGGTGCCCGTGGAGCTGACCCACCGGCGCACCGGCAACGACATCAAGGGCCGGGTGCACCGGGCCATGCAGCTGCGCGACGTGTCGACGGCGCTGCTGGCTCGGCGCTTCCTGTCGTGAGCACCCCGGGCGAGGGGGTCTCGAGGCTTCGGCCGTGGACGGCCTCGCACCTCGACCACCGTGGAAGCGACCCGCTGGGGCTCGGCCTGCTCGTCGTCGGCATCGGCCTGCTCCTGCTCGTCGGGGCGAGCGGCACCTCGCTGGCCCTCCCTCCCCTGGGACCGAGGGGCTGGGCTCCCCCCTCGCTCCCGTGGCGGCTCGGCGGCTGGACGGTCATCGCCCTCCAGGCCACCGGCTACGCCCTGGGCGCGGTCTCGCTGTGGCGGCACGTGCGGCGGCCGACCCCCCTTCGCCTGCGGTGGTGGCACCTCGTGGTGCTCGCCGGGCTGGTGCTGCTCACCGCGCCCTTCGGGACCGCCGACCACACCAACTACGCGGCCTACGGGCGGATCCTCGTCGAGGGCGGCGACCCGTGGTCGGTCGTGCCGGCGGAGTGGCGCGGCGGGGCCGACCCCGTCGTCAGCCGGGTCCAGGACCCGTGGCGTGAGGCGACGAGCGTCTACGGGCCGGTCGGCACGTGGCTCATGGGGCTCGCGGCCGGGGTCGGCGGTGACGTCGCCCGGCAGGTCGTGTGGGTCTGGCAGGCGCTCGTCGTCGCGGCCTGGCTCGGCACCCGTGAGCTGCTCGTGCGCCTGGGCACACCCCGGCCCACCGTCGACCGGTGGTGGACGGCCAATGTCCTCGTCCTCGGCGCCGGGGTCCTCGGGGCGCACGTCGACACCCTCGCCGTCTGCGCGATGGCCGCGGCCCTCGGGCTCGGCCTCGCCCGGCGACCGCTGCTCGCCGGGCTCGCCACCGGGCTCGCCGCGAGCGTGAAGCTGACCGCCGGGGTCGTCGGCGTCGCGCTGGTGTGGGACCTGCTCTCACGGCGTGGGGGTCGGTGGGCCGGTGCCGGTGCACTCGTGCTCGGGACCCTCCTCGTGCTCGTGCCGGCTCATGCCGTCGTGGGTGCCCACGCGCTCGGTCGGATCACCGAGGCCGGCGGCGGGATCTCCTACGCGATGCCGTGGCGTGGCCTCTACACGCTGCTCGACCTCGCCACGAGCGAGCCCTTCGCGCGCACGACGACGACCTGGATCGCGGCGGGCGCGTGCCTGCTGCTCGCCATCGCCCTGTGGCGGATCACCGAGGGCCTGACCGACGTGGTCGTGGTGCGGGCGCTGTGGGTGCTCACGACGGCCTACGCGCTCGGCGCGGGCTACGTCCTGCCCTGGTACGAGCTGCCGCAGTGGCTGGCGACCGCCGTGCTCGTCGGGGTCGTGGGGCGCGAGGGGTGGCGTCGGCTCGCTCCGGTGCTGCTCCTGCTGGTGGGTCGCTCGCTCGTCCTCGCCCTGGCCTACGTCCCCGGTCGCGTCCAGCTGCCCGAGAAGATCGAGACGGTGACGCTGGGCTTCCGCTTCGTTGCGTCGCCACTGGCCACGGTCGCCGTGTGGGTCGCGATCTGGGTGCTGTGCCGGCAAGCCCGTCAGAGTCGAGTCAGGGGATGGTCAGGAAGGGGTCAACGGATCTAAGATCCAGTGATCGCGCGCGACCCGGGGGGACGAGATGGAGTGCACTTCGTGCGGGACGACGAGCACGGGGGCCTTCTGCCCCGGGTGCGGGGCCCGCATGGCGACCGATGGTGGTACGGACGACGCCGGTCGCTTCTGGCAGGACGACGAGCCAACCCGCGCCCAGGCAGCACTCGACCCCGGCCCGGGCTGGCCGCAGCCGTCGCCCGAGACCTCGGGGGACGACTGGATCGTGCAGCCGACGCCGCCCACGGGCACAGGTCCACTCCCGGTCACGCCCACTGCCGGTGCACCGACAGCGGGGGCCTCGATGGCCCCACCCCCCGGCTCGCACGGCGGCCCGCCCTGGACCGCAATCGTCGCTGCCGTCGTTGCCGGTGTCCTGCTGCTCGGTGCGGGTGGTGCAGCGTTGTGGTTCTTCGGCTCCGACGGCGAGCCCGCGGCCGGGCCCCCTTCGACCTCGACGCCGACGACGACCGTGACCTCCACACCCCCGCCCACGACGACCGTGACGAGTACCGCGACGCCGCCGCCCACGACCACGGTGACCACGACCGCGGCCCCGCCGAGTGCGGCCGAGCAGCTGAGCGACAAGCGCGACGAGTCGCTCGCCCGGCTCGACACCGACGGCGACTGGGCGGTGAGCCTCTCGGCCAAGCAGGACGGCACCCGTGACGACCGCCAGGTCACGAGCAGCGGGTCGCACGTCTTCCGACTCCCCGACATCCTCGAGCTGCACGAGGGGTACGAGTCGACCTACGCCTGGACCGACGTCTACCTGCTCAAGGCCGAAGATCTTGGCAGCACCGTGGGAGCCGACGACGACAAGATCTGGATGACCATCGTCGACCCCGGATGGCTGACCAGCCGCGAGGACGCCGAGGCATGGTGCGCGGTCGAGTTCTCGTGGCTGAGCGGAGACGACCTCGACAACGCCTGCTACCCCCGTCAGCTGCAAGCTCCCTGACGCTGAGACGCTGGTCAGTCGCCGGCACCGGCCCACAGGACGAGCAGCGCCGGCGCGAGGACGAGAGCTGCCGCAGCCGGGATCGCGGTGCCCGAGTCGTTGAGCAGGAAGCCCACGGTGAGCGCGACGACGAGACCGATGAGTCCCACGCGCAGGGCCGGGTATGCCGCCAGGACGGGCTGGATCCGTTGCCCCGCAGCGCTGTCCGGCCGCGCCAGCACCCAGATGACGGCGACGAGGACGACCGGCACGAGCAGCGCGGTCCGCTCCGGCCCGAGGAGCAGGTCGACATTGGTCTCGAGCTTGCGCACGAGGATCCCCCACGCGTCGCCAGCGAGCAGGCTGCCGAAGAAGCGTCCCAGGTGGGTGCGCGACTCCTCGGGACGCAGCCAGTCCAGCCCGGCCATCGCGAGGAAGCCGACGACCGTCGCGACCCCGATCGCCAGGACCTTGCCCCAGCCGAGCCGGACCCCCGCCACGGCCAGCACGAGGTAGCCGACGGACGGGATGAGCGCGAGCGCGCCCCCGCCGTCGGCTCCGAGCCAGGCGTCGACGACGAAGGTCGCGCCCCCCACGACCGCGACGACCAGCGCAGCCGTCCGCCGGCGCCCCGCCGCGACGAAGGGGGAGGCCAGCGCCGCCATGAGGAAGAAGGCCGCCGCGACGAAGATCGCGAAGGGCACGTTGCCGAAGCCGTGGAAGCGGCCGCCGTCGAGGGGCAGCAGACCGAGGACGGACAGCATCGTCATGCGCCCGCCGAGGAGCAGGTCGACGGCGAGCAGACCCCACGTCACGCCGGCGACGGTCCCGACGGCGACGAGCGCCGCCCGTCGTGGCCCGCCCGACGCTCCCTCGTCACCGGGCCAGCGCCGCTGGACGAGCAGCACGACCACCAGCACCAGCGCCAGCAGGGCCAGGTCGATGACGACCAGCCGCAGGACGAACCCGCCCATGGCAGAAGGCGTGTCGAACCACCGGGTGAGCGTCAGCAGGTAGGTCGAGGCGGGCACCGCCATCGCCGCCAGGGCGACGACGCCGACGGCACGACGGACGACGGGGCGGCGGGACCGCGGGCCCAGCGCCCCGCCGAGCCCGGCGATGACGAGCAGCCCGGCGAGCCCGAGGCCGAAGCCCCGGAAGAAGGGCGGGATGACCTCGTCGGCCGCGCGCAGCTGGGCGTCGTCGTCGACGAGCGAGGCGCGCCGGTCCTCGTAGGCGCCGTCGTCGAGGACCGGCACGAGCATTCGGCCGGTGACCCGGTCGGGGGGCGTCAGCCCGGCGAGCGCGAGCGTCGTGTGGGTGACGTCGGCGACCTGGGCCATCTCGTCGCGGGTCGTCGAGTCGGAGTGCAGCCAGCCCGGCTCGACGTCGGCGCCGTGCATCGCGAGCACCCGCAGCCCGGGCTTCCCGCCGTCGTCGGAGAGGCCGGCGAGGATGACGACCGTGTCGCCGTCGACCGACGCGACGACGTCGGCGACGGTGCGGTCGACCGCCGCGACCTGCTGGGCCCGGACCCCGTCGGGCACCGTGATCGCGGGGGCGCCGACGAGGGTGATCGGGCACGGCTCGTTGATCCCCGCCCTCCCGGACCAGCCGCCGCCGGCGTGGTCGACGACGGCCAGGACCGACCCCGGTCCGCTGCCGGAGACGCAGACGCCCGCCTCCTCGGCGGTCTCGCCGAGCGTCCCGATCTGCGCGTCGAAGCCCTGCTGGGAGATCCGCTGCGACAGGTCGGCCCAGTACTGCGGGTCCATCTCGACGGTCGTGAGGTCGGACGAGCTGTCGACCTGCGGCAGGGCGCTGCACGTCGGCAGCGCCCGCGGGTCGGCGCGCAGCTGGGCGCGCGTCACGTCGCGCGGCTCGGCGGCGCGGGTCCCGGCAGACAACCCGAGCCAGCCATCGCTGGGACACGACGTGAAATACGTCGACCGCACGTTGAGGTTGGCCAGGGCCGCCCCCTTCGCGAAGCTCGTGATCGCCGGCGCGCCCTCCTCGGTCACGTCGCTCCACGACAGGCCGGGGGCGCCGATGACGACGACGTCACGGGGTCCCCCTTCGTCCTGCGGGGCGGCGGAGGCCGGCGGCACGGCCAGACCCGCGAGGACGAGCAGGGCCAGCAGCAGGGCGGGCGCACCCCGGGGACGAAGGGGGTGACGTCCGCTGGCCATGGACCCACCGTAGTGATCCGGGCCGGGCGGGGAGGCGTCGGACACAATGGCGACATGCGCCGCCTGAGCCGACCCCACCTGATCCTCGGGGTCGTCCTCTTCGTGCTCGTCGCGGCCTGGCCGGTGGCGAAGTTCCTCATCTTCTTCCCGCAGGACCAATGGCAGGTCGACGTGCAGGTCTACCGCGAGGGCGGCCTGTCGGTGCTGCAGGGGCGCGACATCTACGCGCAGATGACCCAGCCGCCGCAGCTACTGCCCTTCACCTACCCGCCGATCGCGGCCTTCCTGTCCGTCCCGCTGGCCTTCGTCCCCTTCGAGGTGGCGGCCTGGGGGTGGACCATCGCCCAGCTGGCCGCCGACGTCGCGATCGTCTGGTTCGCCTGGTACCGGCTGCGCGAGCGGGTCGGGGTGTGGGCGCCGGTGCTCGTCGGGGTCGTCGCCGCCGGCTTCCTGTGGACCCAGCCGGTCGGTGACGGGATCCGCTTCGCCCAGGTCAACGCCTTCCTCGTCCTCGCCTGCCTGCTCGACCTGCAGCGGCCCCGGCAGCGCTGGCTGATGACGGTGCCACCGGGCGTGCTCGTCGGTCTCGCCATGGCGATCAAGTTGACGCCGGGCGTCTTCGTCATCCACTACCTCGTGGGCAAGCGGTGGCGCGAGGCCGGATGGGCCATCGGGACGGCGACCTTCGTCTCGCTGGCGGCATGGTTCCTCCTGCCGCAGGCCTCCTTCGCCTTCTGGGGCGGGGCGCTGTCGGACCCGACCCGGCTGGGCCCCAACGAGGGGTCGGCCAACCAGGCCTTCCGCGCGACGCTCCTGCGGCGTGGCCTCGACGGCCCCGAGCTGCTGCTCGGGTGGGCACCGTGGCTGCTCGTCGTGGGGGTCGCCGTCTACTGGGTCGCCCGCCGGGCGCACCGCCAGGGCGACTGGGTCGCCGAGGTCGCGGCCGTCGGGCTCGCCGGCTTCCTGCTCTCCCCGGTCTCGTGGGTGCACCATCTGCACTGGATCATGGTCATCGTCCCGGCGATCCTCGGCCCATGCGTCGTGCGCTGGCGCCGGCCGGACTGGCCGCGCGTCGCCGCTGCCGCCGTCGTCGTCGCGTGGTTCGTCTGCACCCTGCCCTTCTGGGGCGTGCTGTGGGTGCGCGCCGACCGGGAGCCGCGCTGGGTCGGCGACCTGCTCCAGGAGGGCAATGTCATCGGCAGCGTCGTCGTCCTCGTGCTCCTCGCGTGGGCGGTGCGGCGCAGCGACCGTGAGATGACGGCCGCGGAGCCGGAGGCAGCGCCTAGGGTGACGCCATGACCGCCGTCGAGATCGCCCTGCTGTGCGGGCTCGTCGTCGCGCTGGCACTCGCCGCCGTCGCGCTGGCCGCCTGCCGGCGGCTCGCGGCACGGGTCGCCGAGCTCGAGCACCGCTCACCCGTCGGCGAAGGCGACCTCGCCTCCCTTCGCCACGACATCGCGCAGGCGCTGCGTCACGTGGCGGTCGTGCGCTACGACGCCTTCGGCGACATGGGCGGGCGGCTGTCCTTTTCCGCGGCGATCATCGACGACGCCGGCGACGGCCTCGTCGTGAGCAGCATCCACGGCCGCGGGGAGTCGCGGACCTACGCCAAGGGCGTCGTCGGTGGCGATGCCGACGCCACGCTCACCCCGGAGGAGCGCCAGGCGCTCGCCGCGGCCCGCACCGGGTCACCGGACGCCTGACCCCCTTCGTCCGTCACCAGGAGGAGAGAGATGACCCGCTACGCCTACCTCGGCCCCGAGGGCACCTTCACCCAGCAGGCGCTGCTGTCGTGGGTGGCCGACGCGGAGCACGAGCAGGTGCCGCTCGGGTCGGTCGACGCGGCCCTCGACGCGCTGCGCTCGGGCGAGGTCGACGCGGCGGTCGTCCCGATCGAAAACTCCGTCGAAGGGGGTGTCTCGGCCACCCTCGACGCCCTCGCCTCGGGTGACCCGCTCGTCATCGTCGGCGAGGTCCTCGTGCCGATCACCTTCGTCGCATGCGCCCGGCCGGGCACCACGCTGGCCGCGGCGCGCGCCATCGGCACCCACAGCCACGCGTGGGCACAGGTCCGCGGATGGGCCGGCAAGGCTGCGCCGCAGGCGATCTACGTCCCGACGCTGTCGACGGCGTCGGCGGCCAAGGACCTGGCCGAGCACCCGGGCGAGGTCGGCTACGACGTCGCGGTGTGCGCGCCGATCGCGGCCGAGCACTTCGGGCTCGAGGTCGTCGGGCACGACATCGGTGACATGACCAATGCGGTGACCCGCTTCGTCGTCGTCTCCCGGCCCGACTGGCTCCCGGCGCCCACCGGACGCGACAAGACGACGGTCGTGCTCTACCAGCGCAGCGACCGCGCGGGCGGGCTGCTCGAGCTGCTCGAGCAGTTCGCCGTCCGCGGGATCAACATGACCCGGCTCGAGTCGCGGCCGACGAAGGAGTCGATGGGCTCCTACTGCTTCTCCATCGACCTCGAGGGGCACGTGCAGGACGAGCGGGTGGGCGCGGCGCTGATGAGCCTGCACCGGGTGTGCGCCGACGTGCGCTTCCTCGGGTCCTACCCGGCCGCCGCCGGCACCCCGATCTCGGTCGACCCGATCACGAGCGACGCGGCCTTCGTCGCCGCGCGGGAGTGGCTCGACCGGCTGCGCCGGCTGGGCGGATGAGGCTCGCGCTGCCGCAGGCGGTGAGCCGGTGCGGGCGGCGGCAGCCGCGCGTCATTGACCCACCTGGTGGAGCAGGAGCGTAGTGCGCTGGCCGGGCTCGGCTCACGTCGCCACCGCCCCCGGGTCCGGCGACCACCGGGCCCCTCAACCCACGACGCCGCTGCTCCACCAGACGGGTCACGCTCACCGACCCGCCAGCACGCCCTCGCACCAGTCGAGCAGCCGGGTCATCAGCCCGGCCGACTCGGGCAGCCGTGCGTCGGACAGGTACGAGTGCCACATCCCCTCGGCGAGCACGAGGTCCGCGTCGCCACCGGCGGCCCGCCACGCGGTGTGGATCCGGGCGGTGTCCGAGAGGAAGAGGTCGCGCGTGCCGGTCGTGAAGATCGCCGGCGGCAGCGCTTCGCCCGACCAGTCGGCGTGCACCGGGGAGACGAGCGGGTCGCGCAGGTCCGCCGACCCGGCATAGGCCCGCGCGAAGCGCTCCTGCTGCCCGCGCCAGCGCAGGTAGGCGTCGCGCCGTTCGTTGACGCGATAGGAGTCGCCCTCCCCTGCCAGGTCTCCGAAGGGGGTCAACCCCACCACCCCGAGCGGCAGCGGCAGGTCCTCGCCGGCCGCACGCTGCTGCCGGATCCGTTGCAGCACACCGAGGGCCAGGTTGGCACCGGCGGAGACGCCACCGAGCAGCACGCGCGGCCCGCGCTCGCGCACCCCGGCCTCGTAGGCCGCCAGGCAGTGCTCGATGGCCACCGGGAAGCGCGCCTCGGGCGCGAGCGGGTACTCGACCGAGACGACCGGGCGCCCGAGCCCGGCCGCGAGCCGCAGCCCGGTCCCGTCATGCGCCGACCCCCAGCAGAAGCCGCCCCCGTGCACCCACAGCACCCACGCCCCCTCAGTTCGCATTGCCCTACGGCAATGCGAACTCGTCAGCACCAGGTCCCCGCGGACATCGCGCTCGACCTCGACCCCCAGGGCAGCGCGATCCGCCTCAAATCCGGCAAGGCGGGCCTCGGCCCCCTTCGTCCGCAGCCAGCGGGTGATCCGGGGCGTGAGCGGCCACCGGTGCACGCGGTTGTCCGCCTCGTCCGCCGCCGCAACGGCCACCGAGCTCACCGTCGGCGGGAACCACGGCTTCACAGGTGCTCGCGCCCGCTGATCCGGGTGTCGACCCAGTGGTTGACCTCGCCCCACCGCGCGTCGAGCCACTCGGCGACCGCGTCGCCGTCGGTCGGCACGTCCTCGCTGCGATAGGTGCGGCCCCGGATGAGCAGCCGGTTGCGGAAGGGCACGGCCCGGATCACCGCGGCCGGCCCCGAGATCATGTCGAGCCCGGTGTGCGAGATGACCATGACATCGGCGTCGGGCGCGTGCTGACGCATCGACGCGACGCCGCGGGAGCGAGCTTCGAGCACCCACGGCCTCGAGACCGCGGTGGCGAGCCGGTCGGCCTCGCCCGCCGCCTTGAGCCTCCGCAGCTGGTCCTCGTGCCGCTCGCGGGTCCAGTTGCGCCCCTCGGGGAAGATGAGCATCGCGTCCTTGGCCGAGAGGGTCGAGGCGAGCGTCGCGACCCCCTTGGTCCGGTCGTCGCCGGCGCCGGAGCGCGAGGGCACGAAGTAGGAGTCGAGCCGCTGCAGCACCATCGCGATGCCCGGGTCCCAGAGCATCGCGTCGGCGAGGACGATCCGCGGGATCCGCCCGGCCGTGCCCGCGAGCAGCCAGGCGATGGCGAGCGAGTCGGCGGGGCCGGCGTGCCGGGAGATGACGACGAGCGGGTGGCCGGGGCGTCCCACGGTCATCTCACCCTCGATCTCGATGTGGAAGCCGACGACCTTCTTGGCCGTGTAGAGCACGTTGTTGAGGGCGCGCTGGATCAGGGCGAGGTGGTCGGCGTCCCACGTCGGGCTCGTACCGCGCGGCGAGCGCAGCCGCAGGTACCAGCACTCGACGACGAGGCCGATGTCCTCCCACATGATGTAGACGGTGAGGAAGAGGCAGCGCAGCAGCGCGAGGTGCCGGTCCCACGGCCACAGCAGCAGCAGGAAGGGCACGAGCACGAGGAAGAGCAGCGACATGACGATGCCGAAGAGCGGGTAGATCGCCTGCAGGACGATCCGCAGCCACAGCGGCGGCGCCGGGAGCGAAGGGAGGGCACTGATCCTCATCGCGTGGTCCCGTCGAGGTAGGCGCTCGTCGCGTCGAAGGCCCGGGACATCCGGTCCTCGACCTTGGCCATGGTGCCCCGGCCGAGCGGTACCGACGTCGTCGGTGCCTTGTCGGTGCCGCTCGGCAGCACGTGCAGGCGCACCGAGTCGGGAACCTCGGCGATCTCCTCGACGAAGCGGTGCCGCCGCGCGATCTCGAAGGCCACCAGACCGACGTCGAGCGGGTTGGTCGGCGCGGAGAGCAGCTGCTCGACCCGGCCGACCTGCAGCACGTGGATCTCGGTGGCGCCCAGGGCGATCGCCCGCCCGACCGGGATCGAGTGGACGAGCCCGCCGTCGTAGTAGTGCGCCCCGTCGATCTCGACCGGCGCGAAGAGACCCGGCACCGCGCAGCTCGCGGCGACCGCCGTGGCGATCGGCCCGGCGGTGAACCACCGCGAGGCCGAGCTCTCGATCTCGGCGGCGACGCACTGGAAGGGCACCGGCAGGTCCTCGATGAGGTCGACCCCGAGGTGGCGCTGGACGAGCCCGGGGATCAGCCCGCGTCGCATGACGTGGGTGCCGTGGCGCGCGAAGCGCGCGGCCTGACGGACCGGGCTCTCGCTCATCTCGCCCGAGCGGACGACGTCGCGCCACAGCTCCTCGAGCCGGGCCACGCCGTCGGCGGTGGGGTCGGCGGCGACGAAGGCGCCGTTGACCGAGCCGATGCTCGTGCCGACGACCAGGTCGGGGGTGATGCCCGCGGCGAGGAGCGCGCGCAGCATGCCGACCTGCGTGGCTCCGAGGACACCGCCTCCGCCGAGGACGAAGGCGGTCGTGGACATGGGCGTCAGATTACTGGGCGGGGGTGTCGGCCCGCGGGTCGGAACCGTCCTGGGGGATGACGTCGACGCCGACCTTGAGGCTGGAGCCACCCCCTTCGCCGAAGATCACGCCCTTGAGCGGCGAGACGTCGCGGAAGTCGCGCCCCCACCCCGTGACGATGTAGCGCGAGTCGGCGAAGTGGTTGTTGGTCGGGTCGAGGTCGACCCAGTCGCCGTCGGGCGTCATCGCCGCGACCCACGCGTGCGAGGCGTCGGAGCCCTGGAGCTTGACCTTGCCCGGCGCCGGTCGGGTCTCGATGTAGCCCGAGACGTAGCGGCCGGGGATGCCGACGGCGCGCAGGCACCCGGCGGCGAGGTGGGCGAAGTCCTGGCAGACGCCTTCGCGCTGGGCGAGCAGCTCGGGCAGCGTCGTCTTGACGCTCGTCGTGCCCTTGGCATAGCGGAAGTCGCGGTAGATGTCGGCGTAGAGCGCCACGAGAGCCTCGCCGAAGGGCCGGTCCGGCGGCAGGATGCCGGCCGAGTAGGCGACGACCTCGGGCGCGATCTCGACGAGCGCGGACGGCAGGAGGTACTGGGCGGCTTCGGCGCGGTCGATGCCCTCACCCGCCGCGAGCAGCTCGGCGGCCTCGGCGACGGTCCACTGGCCCAGCCGCTCCATGTCGGGGGCCGGCCACTCGATCTCCATGAGGCTGACCTTGTTGACGTCGAGGACCGTGTGCGGCGTGCGCACCTCGTAGAAGCTCGAGTGGTTGCCGAAGTGGTCGACGTGTTCGGTGAGGATGTGCGGCTCCGGCGAGATCTCCACCCGGTGCTCGAGGACGCGCTGCTGCCCGGTCTCCCTGGGGCGCAGCAGCGCCCGGCCGAAGGAGTCGGTGACGTACTCCTCGTAGGTGTAGGTCGTGCGGTGGCGCACCTCGTACTGACGAAGGGTGTGGTGCTCCGGCTTGATCACGGGGACCGTGGGGTCGCCGGTGGCGACCGGCTCGGGAGCCGGCGGCCGCTCGGGGACGGAGGACTCCCCCTTCGGCTTGACGACGTCAGGCGTGGACTCGTCGGCGGGGGGCTGCTCGTCGGCAGGCTGCTCGTCGGTGCTCACCAGGACTCCTCCCCACCGTTCCACTGGACCCACTGGACGTTGCGGCCCGGGGTCTTGCGCTGGAAGTAGGCCCGGTCGATGGACCGGTGCGTCTCGCGCAGGTCGGTGCCGAGCCGGGTCAGGGTGCGCACGAGGGGCGTGCGGTTGTCGGCGAAGAGCGCGTCGAGGTCGAGCCCGGCGATCTGGTCGGCGATGGCCCGCGCCTGCGGCAGCGCGGCCTCGTCGTCGATGAGCTCGAGCCCCTCGACGAGCCGGTCGACCTGGAAGGCGACCGAGCGCGGGTTGGTCCGGTCCCGCAGGAGCAGGTCGAGGGCGGCCTGCAGCGCCGACATCCCGCCGAGGCCCGCGGTGAGCCGACGGCGATAGGTGATGACCGACTCGGCGGCGAGGAGGGCTGCCTCGGTCGTCGTGCCCTCGACGACGGGGGTGCGCTCGACGGCGATGACCGAGGCGAGCAGCCGGATCGTCTGCTGGGCGCGCTCGACGCGCTTGCCGGCGTCGGCGAAGGCCCAGGCCGGGTCGCGGATGAGGGACTCGACGCCGATGCCCGCGAGCGCGAGCAGACCCTCGATCGTCTCCATGAGCAGCTCCTGCAGGTCGTCCTGGGGGAGGGCGTGCTGCAGGGTCCGCTCGAGGCGCGACATGACCAGCCAGGTGTCGAGCGACAGGCTCTCGCGCACGGCCTGGGCGGCGATGACGGCGCGGTGGGTGGCATAGGCGACCGACCCGACGATCCGCGGGTCGAGCGTCAGCTCGCGCAGGTGCGGCAGCGGGTCCGCCCGGCGCTCCTGCGCCTCCTCGCCGATGAACCCCGGGCGCACGGCCATGACCTCGGTGACCGCCCCGAGGATCGCGAGCATCGCGGCGTGGCCGGTCGTGCCGGGGCGGGCGGCGTGGTCGTCGACGAGGTTGTCGGCGACTCGCAGCAGGCGGGCGGCCGCTTCGGCGCGCTCGGCGTAGCGGCCCATCCAGTAGAGGTCGGCGGCGACACGGGGGGCCGGTGCGGCATAGCCGGCCGCGCTCGTGCCCTCGAGCAGGCTCGAGACGGGGAGGACCTCGCCCTCGGGGCGCGGGGTCTCGCTGTCGACGCGGACCCACACGTCCTTGCTCATCGCGCCGGTGAGGCTCGAGATCTCGCCGGAGTCGGCCCGCACCGAGACGCGGCCGAGGCCGCCGGGCATGACGGCGTAGTCCTCCTCGTCGGCGACGGCGAAGGTGCGCAGCACGACATGGCGCGGCTCGAGGCCACCGGCGGTGACGACCGGGGCGGTCGACATCGTCAACGGGTCCTGCGCGGTCCAGCGCCAGGGCTCCGCCTGGATGCGCATCGCGAGGTCGTCGCGTTCCTGTGCGCTCAGCTGCCAGCCGAAGACCGAGTTGGTCGCGCCGCTGCGCGAGGCCGGCTTGACGACGAGGCTGCCCAGCTGGGTGACGATGTGGCTCAGGTGGGTCGGGTCGCCGGCCCACCAGGTCTGGGTGGAGGCGAGGAGCAGGTCCTCGCCGAGGACCTGGCGGCAGATCTGCGGCAGGTAGGGGATGAGCGCCGGGTTCTCGAGGACGCCCGAGGAGATCGGGTTGACGACCGAGACATTGCCCAGCCGGGCGGCCTCGACGAGGCCGGGCAGGCCGAGGCGCGAGTCGCCGCGCAGGTCGAGCTGGTCGATGGCATCGCCCTCGACGCGGCGCATGATGACGTCGACCGGGGTCAGCCCGGAGGTCGTGCGCATCCAGATCCGCCCGTCGCGGCTGACGAGGTCCTCGGACTCGACGACGGGGACACCGAGCACGGTGGACTGCAGCGCCTCGTCGAAGGCCGCGTCGCTCAGGGCACCGGGGGTGAGGATGACGACGCGCGGCACGTCGTCGGTCTGCGGGGCGGCGGTGACGAGCGCCTTCTGCACCTGGAAGAAGAAGCCGCGCAGTCGGGCGAGGTCGACCTGGCGGTGCAGGTCGGGCAGGACGCGGGCGATGATCCGGCGGTTGGCCATCGCGTAGCCGGCGCCGCTCGGGGCCTGGGTGCGATCGGCGAAGACGCGCCAGGTGCCGTTGCGGTCCCGGGCGAGGTCCATCGCGGGCATGACGAGCTGGCGGGGACCGGGCAGCTGGATCCCGTCGGCCTGCGGCAGCCAGCCGTCGTGGCCGTAGACCGCCGCCCCGGGGACGACGCCGTCGCGCACCAGTCGCTGCTCGCCGGTGAGGTCGGTGAGCACGGCGTCGAGCAGTGCGGCCCGCTGGCGCACGCCCTGCTCGAGGGTGCTCCACTCGCCGGCGCCGAAGGTCAGCGGCAGCGGGTCGAGCTCCCACTCGCGCGGCTCGGTCGGGATCTGCCGGCCCTCGGCGGTCGCGTCCTCGTCGGGGGTGATGCTCGCGCCGTAAGTGATGCCGTCGTCGGCGACGAAGCGCCGGGCCGCAGCACGGGCCGCGAGCAGCGCCGTCAGCCCGGCCCCGCCGACCTGGTCGGCGAGCGGCTCGGAGGCCTCACGGACCCCCTCGAGCGTCACGAGCTCGTCGACGCCCTCGCTGCTCGTGACGACCTCGCGGTAGTCGTCGATCAGGCCGGAGGAGGTCTCTGCGCTGGCCGCTGCGGACATGTGGCGACACTAACGCGGTTGGGTGGGCGGGCCCGAACCTCATCCGCCCCACGATTCTCGGGTCACCCGAGAAACTGCCCCTTCGCAAGAGTTTCAAACCCTTGCGGAGGGGCAGTTTGTCTTGCTGAGTTGGCGCGAAGGGGGGGTCAGCCCCGGCCGTGCCCCCGCCCCACGGTCGTGTCGACCCACACCAGCCGGTGGTCGCTCGTCGGGAAGGGGTAGCTGCCGGTGAGTCGGTGCAGCGGGCTGTCGCTCGTGGGCCAGAAGACCCGCGCGTCCCGGATCGGCAGGTCGCTGCTCGGCAGGACGTAGTCGGCGCGGATGTTGCCCGGCGGCTCGGCGAAGTCGGCGGTGTCCTCCGCCGGGTCGCCGACGTGCTCGTCGTTGATCCCGCCCTGCTGCTCGCTCGCCTCGACGGCACCGCGGCTCGTCGGCGTCTTCGAGGTGTTGACCCGCGGGTGGTCGAGCAGCTGGTGGATCGCGTTGATGCTCCTATAGATCGTCAAGTCGATCAGGCCGCGATTTCGAGCTCTCCATTAACGGGCTTGGCGATGGCGTCCGGGGCCAGCAGCAGGCGGAAGAGCTCGCGAGCGAAGTACCGCTTCAGGCACCGGATGATCTCCCGCTTCGACATGCCCTCGGCGGTGCGACGGGCCACGTAGTCGATCGTCGGCTGATGCCAGCGCATGCGCACGATGACCACGCGATACAGCGCGGCGTTGGCCTGCCGGTTCCCGCCGCGGTACAGACGGTGCCGGCTGTTGGTCTTGCCGGATCCAGCCGGGATCGGGCACGCGCCACACATCTTGGCAAACGCTGCCTCGGACTTGATCCGGTTGGCGTTGTCGCCGGCGGTGATCAGCATCTGTGCCGCAGTGTCGTAGCCGACGCCGACGGCCTCGACGAGCTGGGGCGCAGCGGCCGCAGTGAGTGCCTTCAGTGATGCGGCGTGAGCCTTGGCCTCCTCGTGCAGCGCCAGCCAACGCTTCGCCATCGAGGACAGCACGTGTCGCATCGCCACATCCGGGTCGCCCGGCACAACAACGGCAGGTGCGCCACGGCGCACGGGCGGCAGTGGAGTCGGACCCTCCAGCGCCGCGCACGCGAGGATCAGCTTGTGGTCGGTGAGCGTCTCCAGCTCCGCCCGCAACGCCTCGCTCCCGGTCGCGAGGGTCGCCTTGAGCGTGATCATCGCGGTTGTCCGCGCTTGAACGGCACCGTCGTAGGCGATCTTGACCAGCCTGATCGTTTCGACCGCGCCGTCGGCGGTCTTGGGTGTCGACAGCCCGTGCCCAGCCAGTAGCTGGCGTGCAGCGTGCTCGGCATCGATGGTGTCGTTCTTCCCTGCGAGTCGACGTTCCGCGGCCCGTGCTGGGCGGGCGATCTCGTGGACGTCGTGACCGTGGTTGCGCAGGTAGCGCGCCAAGCCGACCCCGTAGGAGCCGGTGCCCTCGACGCCGAACCCGATCAGCCGACCGGCCGACCCGACGAAGGCCAGACAGAAGGCGAGGAGCTCCTCAAACCCGGCGATGGTGGTGGGCACGACGATGTCGCCGAGCCGGCCGCCAAAGCCGTCGATCGCGACCGCTACGTGGTTGTCCTTGTGGGTGTCGACGCCGACGATGACATCGTCACGCCGAAGCTGCATGCTGGGCATCGGGCTGTGGATCCTCTCTCGCACTTTCCGGGCGGGCTGTCCATGGCTCAGCTGGCCGGAGTGGGCGGACAGGACTGCGATGAGGCCCTGGTCGAGTCAGGCTCCTATCAGGTCACTGCCCACCCGGCCAGCAGCCTGGTGAACGCCACCACCCGGGGCCGACACGTCAACGCGAGGGCACCCGCAGGGCCGGTCATAAGCAAGGGTCAGACCCCAGGTGGTGGCGCAGTCACGATGCTCGCAGTCGGTGCTGTCGCCGTCGTCGGGGTCGGCGTTCTGGTCGCCGGCGATGACGAAGCTGGCCCCCCGCGGGAGGCCACCTCGCCTCCCTTCGTCGTCGCGGATCCAGCGCGCGTCACGACCGCCGCTCACGTAGTCGGCCCAGAGGCGGATCTCGTCGGCGTTGCGCCGGCCGTTGCGGTCCTCGGGACCGTCGAAGGTGGGCGGCGTCGGGTGGCTGGCGAGGAGGTGGACGGTCTGGCGACCGATGCGGATCGGCAGGTCCCAGTGGCTCTTGCTGCTCAGCCGCAGGTCGCGCTGCTCGGCAGGCGAGTAGTAGTCGGTGGGCATGCGGTTGCCGGGCATCGACTGCCACGTCAGCTGCTGGAAGGTGCGCACCTTGCGCGTGTCGATCGGGTACTTGCTGTAGACGACCATGCCGTACTGCCCGGGGAAGAGCCCGAAGCCGTAGGCGTCGTCGCCGCCACCGACGATCCCGTCGTTGTTGAGGTCGTGGCCGCTCGGCACGCCCGTGTTGCTCGGCGCGATGTAGTGGTACGGGTAGTCCACGGGGTCGGCGCCTCGCTGGCCGACGGCCAGGTAGTTGTCGCGGAAGAGGCGAGCGGCCTTGCGGGAGTAGTCGAACTCGTTGACCAGCACGACATCGGGGTCGACCCGCTGGATCGTCTCGGCGACATTGCGCGCCTGCTCGTTGTCCCCCGTCGAGAGGTCCTGCTCGAGCTGGCCCTCGGTGGCCCGGTTGAGCGAGGCGTTGAAGGTCGCGAAGCGCACCTCCTCGGGTCCGGGGCGGGCGGCGGCCGGCGCGGCCAGGGTCAGGGCGAGGGCAGCGGCTCCGGCGAGCGCGCCGGCCGTGCGGATGCGTGGCGTCATAGACCCGACGCTAGGACCGAAGGGAGAACACCGCCTGTCGTGCACACGAACACCTCCCTCCCCCACGTTGGTCGAGACCCACTCCCACGCTGGTCGAGGTGCGAGGCCGCCCGCGGCCGAGCCTCGAGACCCCGTGACACCACGCTGGTCTGGGTCCCACGCTCCGTGTGGGCGGTGCGAGGCCGCCCACACGTTGGTCGAGGTGCGAGGCCGCCCACACGTCGCGCACCTGCTCGCCTACACCGGCCACGGCATGCAGGGCCCTGCCTACAGCGCGCTGCTGCACCGCGAGGCGACCTCGACCAACCGTGCGACCGTGCTCTCACTGGCGTCGATGTGCGCCTTCGGCTCGACCGCCATCACCCTGCGCGCTCGCGGGCCTGCTCGCCGACGCGACCTCGACCCCCATGGCCATGGCGGCTGCGGGAGTCTTCGGTCTCGGCGGCGTCTGGTGCCTGCTGCCGGCCCTGCGCGCCGAACGTCGCCGCCCTTCGCTCGCTGAGGCCGCTCCTGCCGGCCGAGCCGAGGTGCCCACGACCGAATAAGCGGACCCGGATACCTCGACCCGCCAGCAGCGGCGCCAGGGCCTCACAGGGTCCGCGAGATCAGCTCCTTCATGATCTCGTTGGTCCCGCCGTAGATCTTCTGCACGCGCGCGCCGGCGTAGAGCCGCGCGATGGGGTACTCGAGCACGTAGCCGTAGCCGCCGAAGAGCTGAAGGCAGCGGTCGATGACCTCGCACTGGACGTCCGTCGTCCAGTACTTCGCCCGCGAGGCGGTGGCGGCGTCGAGCTTGCCGTCGACGTGCAGGGCGACGCAGTGGTCGAGGAAGGTCCGCGCCGCCATGACGTCGGTGGAGACCTCGGCGAGGGTGAATCGCGTGTTCTGGAAGGCGCTGATCGGCTTGCCGAAGGCGGTGCGCTCCTTGGTGTACGCCACCGCGAGGTCCACGGCGAGCTCGGCGGAGGCCACCGCGCCGACGGCGATCGCCAGCCGCTCCTGCGGCAGCTGCATCATCAGCTGGTAGAAGCCCTGCCCCTCCTCCTCACCGAGCAGGTTGGCCACGGGCACCCGCATGTCGGTGAAGGCCAGCTCACGGGTGTCCTGACCGTGCTGGCCGACCTTCTGCAGCACCCGACCGCGCTCGAATCCTTCGAGACCGTCGACCTCGGCCACGATGAGCGAGATCCCTTGTGCCCCTTCGCCGCCGGTGCGCGCGACGATCACGACGAGACCGGCGTGCGAGGAGTTGGTGATGAAGGTCTTCGACCCGTTGATGACGTAGTGGTCGCCCTCGCGCTTGGCGGTCGTCGTGATGTTCTGCAGGTCCGACCCGGTGCCCGGCTCGGTCATCGCGATGGCACCGATGAGCTCGCCGGAGGCCATGCGCGGCAGCCACTTCTGCTTCTGCTCCTCGGACCCGTAGGCGAGCAGGTAGTGGGCGACGATCGAGGAGTGCACGGAGTAGCCGAGCGCGTCGTCGCCGGCCCGCCCCTGCTCCCACATCACGGCCGCCTCGTGGGCGAAGCTGCCGCCACCGCCGCCGTACTCCTCGGGGATCGAGATGCACAGCAGGCCCGCGGCGCCCGCGGCCAGCCAGGTCTCCTTGTCGACCTGGTGCTGCTCGGCGAAGCGCTCCGCGTGCGGCGTCACCTCCCGTTCGAAGAAGGTGCGGGCGAGGGTGAGCACGTCGGCCACCTCGTCCTGCATCCACGGGGAGACATAGGGCTGGGGCATGAGGATCTCGGGCATCGTTGCCTCTCTCTCACGCTGGCTGAGGTGCAAGGAGCTCTGCGACGAGCCTCGAAGCCCGGCTCGGTCTCGAGGCTCGGCCGCGGGCGGCCTTTGCACCTCGACCAACGTTGGTCGGGGTCGGTCAGCTGGAGCGAAGGGGGGCGAGCGGCACGTCGTGCTCCGCAGCCCATGTGGCCCACTCGTCGGCCGTGCGGGTGGCGAAGACCTCCGCCAGCCGCTCCGTGGTCAGCTCCTCGGGCGCGATCCCGAGCGCCTCGACGACCCGCGCGGTGAAGTGCGGCTCGAGCGCGGCGAGCGCGATCGGTCGGTCGGCGGTGTCGTAGACGGCGTAGACCGGCAGGCCGCCGCCGAGCAGGGCACCGGGTGTGGTGAGCCCGTGCAGGAGCGGCCCGGCGATCGTCTGCGACACGTCCGACAGGGCCACCTCGCGGCGTACCCCTTCACCCGTGCGGGCCCGGGCCACGAGCGCGGCCGCAGCCTCCGCCGCCGCCCGCTCCGACCCGGCGAGGTCGACGACGAGGGTGGTGGGCATCCTCCCTTCGCCGAGCAGTCCGGTCACAGCCTGGTAGGTGAGGTCGTGACCGGGGGTCTCCGCGTCGTCGCCGGGGTGGCCGACGATGTCGACCTGGCAGACCTGCGGGTGCCGGCCATGCACGGACTCGAAGTCGAGCCCGAGCCGGCGCAGCGCCGACGGCCGCGAGCTCGTGACGAAGACGTCTGCGGCAGCGAGGAGCTCGTCGACCTCGGCCCGACCGGCGTCGGACTTCAGGTCGACCCGGCGCACCTCCTGACCGACGTGCAGCTCGTCGTAGTAGTCCCTCGCGAACTGCTCCATCGGGTCACCGCCCGGGGGCAGGACCGTCACGACGCTCGCCCCCTGCCCGGCCAGCCGCGCGACGGCGGCCGGCCCGGGCAGGTTGATGGCGATCGAGACGACGCGGACGCCGGTCAGGGGCCCGGACACGTCAGGCCTTGTCGACGAGGGTGCCGGCGGCGACCCGCCCGCGCAGCCACTCCGACGGGCGGAAGCGCTCGCCGTAGGCGTCGGCGAGCTCGTCCGCGCGGGCGACGAAGCCGGCCAGGCCCTTCGAGGCTCCTTCGTCGCTCCTCAGGGAGCGGTGCTCGTAGTTCGTCATGAAGGTCGCCGGCCCACCGGTGTGCGGCGGGAAGCCGATGCCGAAGATGCCACCGATGTTGGCCGACTCGGTGTCGGTGAGCACGCCGTCCTCGAAGCAGCCCGCGGTCTCCAGCGCCATGATGAAGAGGTAGCGGTCCTGCAGGTCACGAAGGGGGACCTGCGTCCCCTTCGCGAAGCGCTCGCGCAGCCCGGGCCACAGGACCTTGGGCCCGTCGGCCGGGTAGTCGTACATGCCGGCGCCGGCGGCGCGGCCCTTGCGACCCTCCGCGACCATCGTGTCGATGAGCTCCTCGCCCGGGCCCTTGGGCAGGGTCGTGCCCTCCGCGGCCGCGGCCTTGTCGGCCTCCGCGCGGATGTGCTGGGTGAGGGTCAGCGAGACCTCGTCGAGCATCGCCAGCGGCGGCGCGGGGAAGCCCGCCGTCGTCGCGGCCCGCTCGACGACCATCGGGTCGATGCCCTCGGCAACCGCCACGGCGCCCTCGAGGATCAGCGTGCCGAAGACCCGGCTGGTGTAGAAGCCGCGCCCGTCACCGACGACGACCGGGATCTTGCGGATCTGCTGGACGATGTCGATCGCGCGGGCGGTCGCCTCGTCGGAGGTCTGCTCGCCGCGGATGATCTCGACGAGCTGCATCTTGTCCACCGGGGAGAAGAAGTGCAGGCCGATGAAGTCGGCCGGGCGGCTGGAGAACTCCTGCAGCGAGGTGATCGGCAGGGTCGAGGTGTTGGAGCACAGCAGGGTGTCCGGCCCGACGACCGCTTCGACCTCGGCGAAGACCTGCTTCTTGAGGTCGTAGTCCTCGAAGACCGCCTCGATGACCGCGTCGACACCGGCGAGGTCGTTGACGTCCGCGGTCGGCGTGATGCGGGCGAGCACGGCGTCGGCCTTGGCCTGGTCCATCTTGCCGCGCTCGACACGCTTGGCGAGCAGCTTCTCGGAGTAGCTCTTGCCCTTCTGCGCGCCCTCGATCGAGACGTCCTTGAGGACGACCTCGATGCCCGACATGGCGGCGGAGTAGGCGATCCCGGCGCCCATCATCCCGGCGCCGAGGACCCCGACCTTGCCGACCTGGCGGCGCTCGACGCCCTCGGGGCGCAGCTTGCCGCTGTTGATCGCCTGCAGGTCGAAGAAAAAGGCCTGGATCATCGCCGTCGACTCGCGGCCCGCCGCGAGCTCGGTGATGTAGCGCGACTCGATCCGGCTCGCGGTGTCGAAGTCGACCTGCGAGCCCTCGACGGCCGCGGCGAGGATCGCGCGCGGCGACTTCGTCGGGGCGCCCTTGAGCGTCTTGCGCAGGTTGGCGGGGAAGGCCGGCAGGTTGGCGGCGAACTTCGGGACCGACGGGGTGCCACCGGGGATCTTGTGGCCCTTGACATCCCACGGCTTGGTGGCCGCGCCCTCGTCGCCGGCGTGCTCGCGGATCCAGGCCTTCGCGGCCGGCACGAGCTCCTCGCGGGTGGCGACGAGCTGGTCGATCACTCCCTTCGCGTGGGCCTGCGCCGGCGCGTACTGCTGGCCCTGCAGCAGCCAGCCCATGAGGGCCTCCTGGATGCCGAGCATCCGCACGAGGCGGGTGACGCCGCCGCCACCCGGCAGCAGGCCGAGGGTGACCTCGGGCAGGCCGAGCTTGATCTTGGGGTCGTCGACAGCGATGCGGTGGTGGGTCGCGAGCGCGAGCTCGAGGCCGCCGCCGAGCGCGGCGCCGTTGATCGCGGCGACGACGGGCTTGCCGAGCTGCTCGAGGCGCCGCAGCTGCGACTTGATGCCCTCGATGCCCGTGAAGAACTCCCCCGCCGTCTCGGCGGTGACCGACTGCAGGTCGGTGAGGTTGCCGCCGGCGAAGAAGGTCTTCTTGGCGGAGGTCAGCACGACACCTGTGATGTCGTCGCGCTCGGCCTCGAGGCGGTCGACGGTCTCGCCCATCGCCGCGATGTAGGTGTCGTTCATCGTGTTGGCGCCCGCACCGGGGTCGTCCATCGTCAGCGTGACGATGCCCTCGTCGTCGCGCTCGTAGCGGATCATGTTCTCGCTCATGGCTTCTCGTGCTTCCTGTCCGTGACGAAGGGGGGTCAGACGCGCTCGACGATCGTGGCGACACCCATGCCGCCGCCGATGCAGAGGGTGGCGATGCCGCGCTCGAGGTCGCGGCGCTCCAGCTCGTCGACGAGGGTGCCGAGGATCATCGCGCCGGTGGCGCCGAGTGGGTGGCCCATGGCGATCGCGCCGCCGTTGACGTTGGTCTGCTCCTCGCTCCAGCCCATGTCGCGCATGAGCTTGAGGGCGACCGCGGCGAAGGCCTCGTTGATCTCGACGAGGTCGATGTCGCTGGCCTTCATGCCGACCCGGTCGAGGGCCTTGCGGCACGACGGGGCGGGGCCCGTGAGCATGATCGTCGGCTCGGAGCCGATGACCGCGGTGGAGACGATGCGGGCGCGAGGGGTCAGGCCCATCTCCTGGCCGACGCGCTCGTTGCCGACGAGCAGCAGCGCGGCGCCGTCGACGATGCCCGAGCTGTTGCCGGCGTGGTGGACGTGGTTGATCGCGTCGACGTGCGGGTACTTCTCGGTCGCGACGAAGTCGAAGCCGCCCTGCTCGCCCATCGCGGCGAAGGAGGGACGCAGCCCGCCGAGCGACTCGGCCGTCGTCCCGGGGCGGATCGTCTCGTCGCGGTCGAGGATCGTGATGCCGCTGGCGTCCTTGACCGGGATGACGCTCTTGTCGAAGTAGCCGCCCTCCCAGGCGGCCGCCGCGCGGGCGTGGGACTGGGCGGCGAAGCGGTCGACCTCGGCGCGGTCGTAGCCCTCGATCGTCGCGATGAGGTCGGCGCTGATGCCCTGGGGCACGAAGTCGGTCTCGAGCGCGGTGCGCGGGTCCATCGCCCACGCTCCGCCGTCGCTGCCCATCGGCACGCGCGACATCGACTCGACGCCACCGGCGATGAGCAGGTCCTCGAAGCCGGAGCGCACCCGCGCCGCGACCTGGTTGACCGCCTCGAGGCCGGAGCCGCAGAAGCGGTTGAGCTGCACGCCCGCCACCGGCTCGGGGTAGCCGGCCTTGAGGGCGGCGATGCGCGGCAGCACCGCGCCCTGGTCGCCGACCGGCGAGACGATGCCCATGACGAGGTCGTCGACCTGGGCGGCGTCGAGGCCGGGGTTGCGCTCCCGGATCGCCTGCAGGAGGCCGACGGTCAGGTCGATCGGCTTGACCTCGTGGAGGGAGCCGGAGGACTTGCCCTTCCCTCGGGGCGTGCGGACGGCGTCGTAGATGATCGCCTGGGGCTGCTCGGGCATGGGCCGGCTCCTTCGCGGGTCACTGCTGGGGTTCGCCTCGCACCCTACGCAGCCGTTGAACACATGTGCAATGGTGGGTCGACTTGTTCACCGTCACACCGAAGGGAGGTCCCCGTGGGTTCACGAGAAGGCGCCGCCGGCGACACCAGCACGCGGATCCGGGACGCGGCACTGGCGCTCTTCGCCGAGCGGGGAGTCGCCGCGACGAGCCTGCGCGAAGTCGCCCGCTCCGCCGGGGTCGCCCCCGGTCTCGTCGGCCACTACTTCGGGAGCAAGGACGGGCTGCAGGAGGCGGTCGAGGACGCGGTCGTCGGGCTCTTCCACGACGCGCTCGGCTCGGTGCCGCTCGACGGACCGGTCGACGAGGTCGTCGCGGGGCGCGATGCCGCGGTCAACGCGATGTTCCGCGCCAACCCGCACGCCGTGGACTACCTGCGGCGGGTCGTCGTCACGCCCGGTGCGGGTGACGGTCGTCTGGTGCGCAAGCTCCTCGACGAGCAGATCGTGCAGACCCAGACCCTGCGCGACCACGGCATCGGCGCCAGCCGCACCCCCGTCACCGAGCAGGCGGTCCGGGTGCTCGTCCGCCAGCTCGGCACATGGCTGCTCCAGCCGGCCCTCGGCCGCCTCTGGGCCCTCTCCGGCGCCGAGGGCCCACCCCCCGAGGTCCGCGTCACCCTCCGCTGACAGTCACCCACCCCGTTGGTCGAGGTGGCCGAGCGCCGCCCCACCCGTTGGTCGAGGAGGCCGAGCGCCAGCGAGGCCCTCGAGACCGCGCAACGCACCAGGTCTCGAGGCTCGGGCGCGGGGCGCCCTCACACCTCGACCACCGTGGTCTCGGGGCTCCTCACGCCCTCGACCAGCGATGCGCGTCAGGCGTTCGGGTCGGCATTCTCCGGGCACTGGCACCACTGGTCGGCGGGCACCTGGGCCCGGACCTGGGCCACGTGCTCACCGCAGCCGCTCCACGTCGTCTTGCCGCACTGCTGGCACCGGACCGGCATGCACACGGGCGGTCACTCCCCTTCGTCGTCATGGAGCCGGCGACGTGCCGGCCCCTCTCACAGTAGGGTCCGAGCATGGCCGATCGCACCACCTACCTCCTCGTCGACGGGGAAAACATCGACGCCACGCTCGGGGTCTCCGTCCTCGGGCGGCGGCCCGAGCCGCAGGAGCGCCCGCGGTGGAACACGCTGCTGGAGTACACCGAGGCGGTGTGGGACCAGCCGGTCAAGGGGCTCTTCTTCCTCGCGGTCGCCGGTGAGCTGCCGGCCTCCTTCGTCCAGGCGCTGCTCGCCATGGGCTATCGGCCGGTGCCGCTGCGGGGCGAGGGCAAGGTCGTCGACATCGCGATCCAGCGCACCGCCGAGGCGCTGCTCGAGCGCGACGCCGACGTCATGCTCGTCAGCCACGACAACGACTTCACGCCGCAGATGGACGCGCTGGCCCAGGACGAAGGGCGTCGGCTCGGCATCGTCGGCTTCGGCGAGTTCATGGCGGGCGGGCTGCGGCAGGTCGACGGCGTGGAGTTCTTCGACCTCGAGTACGACGTGTCGGCCTTCAAGAGCCGGCTGCCGCGCGTTCGGGTCATCGAGATCGACGAGTTCGACCCGCTCGAGTTCATCTGACGAAGGGGGCCCCGCCGTGGGCATCGTCTACTCCGACGTCGCAACCTCCGCCGACGGCTTCGCCGCGGGTCCGCGGCGAGTGGGACCGTGACTGGCGGGGGGTGGTGGGGCGACGAGCCGCCCTACCACGGGCCGGTCTTCGTGCTGACGCACTTCGCCCACGAGCCGATCGAGATGCAGGGCGGCACGACCTCCACTTCGTCACCGACGGCATCGAGGTCGCGCTGAAGCGCGCCCGGGCCGCGGCCGGCGGGCGCAACATCTCCGTCGGGCAGGACCGCCGAGCCCTCGGCCCAGCCACCGATGGTGACGTCAAGGCCCTCGGCGACCGCGACGCTCGTGCTTGGCGCGGCCACCGCGGCCACCGCGATGGTCGTGGTCCGGATCAGCTGGCGCATGGACTCGTCTCCCCGTCGTCAGCACTACCCGTGCGACAGCAGGCCAGCCCTGCCGTCAGCGCGCGAGGAACACTCCGCGCCACGCCTGCTCGTCAGGCGCGAGGCCGCCGCAGGAGCAGGACGATGCCGATGACGAGCGCCGCGAGGGCGATCACGCAGGCCGCGATCCCGAGGACCAGCGACCACACGACCCACGGGTCCTCGCTCGCCTGGTCGACCATGATGGCGCCGAGGCCGCCGTAACCGACGACGCCGAGTCCGCAACATCCCAGCAGGACGCCGAGACTGATGAGCACGGCCGCCAGTGCAGACCGAGTCCCCGAGGACGCGGGTCGAGAGGCGGGCGCCGGTGCACTCATGGTGCGACCCTAGTGAGCACGGGGTCGTCGGTGGCCTTGCGCACGAGGCGAAGGGAGCCGGTCCGATGACGATCGAGCTCGCCCTCCCCTTCGTCGGGGCCTGGCAGGTGCGCAACTCGCCCGCCAATCGGGTGCCGAGCCACGGCACGACCCGCTTCGCGTCGGCCCAGGCGATCGACTTCGTCCCCGTGGGCGGGGACGAGCGGACCGCGCCCCTCACGTGGCGCAGCCTCCTGAGACCGGAGCCGCCGGAGCACTTCCCGGGCTTCGGCCGGGCCATCGTCTCGCCCGTGAATTGCGAGGTCGTCGTGGCCCACGACGGCGAGCCCGACCACGCGGCGCACCGCGGGCTGCCGTCACTCGGCTACGCCCTGACCCAGGGTCGGCGGGCTGCCGCCGGCTGGCCCGCCCTCGCCGGCAACCACGTGACGATCCGCTGCGCAGTGGGTGTGGTCGCCCTGTGCCACCTTCAGCGCGGCAGCCTGACGGTGACGGTCGGCGAGCAGGTGGGCACCGGTCAGCCCGTGGCGCGCTGCGGCAACTCGGGCAACAGCACCGAGCCCCACGTCCACGTCCAGGCCATCGACCGCCTGCCCGTCGAGGCGGCGCAGGCGGTGCCGATGACCTTCGACGGTCGGCTCCCCCCCAACGGGAGGTCGTGTCGGCCTGACCCTGAGTACGACATCTGTGGCGTGTTCACACAAAGCCCCAGGACTGGGCTGCAGGGCCACCGCGACGCGACGATGGTCACGCGATCATCCGGGTTCTGTACACGGTTCAGCGGCTGGAGCCAGTCGTGTCGTCATCGTCTCGATGGCTACGACCTCGACGCCCCCCTATCCGGCGACGGAGGTCGGTGGGCTGGCATGGCCATGACGGTCGCCTGCTCGTCGACAACGACCTGTCAGCTCCCTCAGTCGATGTCGAACTGACGGCTGCGCTCCTCGCCAGCCTCAGTCCAACTCACAACGATCGCAGCCCTGGACGTAGCCGCGCTGTAGGTCACAGGGACCTTGCGGGTCTGGCCGTGCTGGATTGTCGTCGGCCCGGACCAGTGAAGCCAGAAACTGGTGTCCGGGGCCGCTTCGACCACGACATCCTCGGCGTCGACGTCCCCCCTGTTCGTCAAGTCGACCCAACGCTTGGTCTCGTACTTCAGGCGGCCTCGGCTGTCTGTCTTGGGGAGCCGCTCGCTGGCGGGCTGGACCAGGAAGTCGACGCCGTTGTTCGTCCCGGGCGGCGCATCGACAGAGTGCTGCAACTGGGCGATGTCGTGCTCGATTGCCTGCCAAACCTTGCTTCTCAGTTCACCGGTGTTGGCGAAGGTGCTGTACAGGCCTGCCAGCTCCTCCTGAAAGTCGCGCAGCCGCTTGAGCTCGTCAACATCAACATCCCGCGGTAGCGGCTCGTCCGAGAAGAACGGGTGTACGGGCTTCCCTGCGGCATGCGCACGGTTCATCTCCTCGGCAGTGCCAGACAAGGCGCGGGAGGTCTCCCGTCCAAGTCGGCTGCCGAAAAGAGCGATGACGATGTCTGCATCGTCGACGAGCTGATGGTTGATGATCTCTTGCGCGTCCCCGCCAAGCCGTGGAACGGCGCTCGTCTCCCACTTCAACGGCAGGAGAATCACCTTACGGGTCCGCGCGCTTGCATCGTTCCACTCGGCGAGCGAGTCGTAGACGGCCTGACGAGCCTCGGGCACGTCTGAGGGCGAGGCGATCATGACGGCGAAGACCTGGGCCAGATGCATGCGGTCAATGTAACCGTCACCTCCGACACCCACCGCCGCCGAAGCAGGCCCCACGCGAGGTGGCGTCGGTAGCGCCGCAACGATCGCGAAGGCGGCTCCCGCGAGCGCCAGGAGTGCCTCCGGCATCGCCCGGCGCGGGTTGCCCCGACCGCGGCCTTACCTCGACGCGATCTGCGACCAACTCGACCTCGACGAGGACGCCAGCATCATCGTCGCCCTCCCCGAGCCGACGAACAACGAAGCCTCGGGGCATACACCGATGATGGCCAGCGCTACGAGGCCCAGTGCAATATCCTGCCGACCTTCACCCAGGCCGCTTCGCCCCTGTCCGTGGCTCGAGCGCGTGGTGGGCCCAGGGGGACCGCTCGAGCAGGGAGTGAGCTCCCTGGCCTCAGTCAACGGAGGTCGTCGACGACTCGCACTCCTGGCCGAGCTCTGACTCGTCGATCGTGGTGTCCCACAGTCCGACCTTGTGCCCGGTCTGGTCGGGGACGCTCTGGTCGGCGTAGTGCAGGCTGGCCGTCTCGAACGACTTGAACTGGTAGATGGCCGCGTTCATGTGCTGGGCGTTGAACACACCGATCTTGTTGAGCAACTGGAAGTCCTGCACGGTCAGGCCGGTGACGCGGGTGAACAGGTCCGAGTCCAGGGACTCGATGACATCCTTGAGAGCTTCCTCGCGGTAGTCCGTGACGTACATGAAGACGGGGATCTTGGCGAGGAACTTCTGGAGCTTCTCGCGGATCTGCTTCTTGACGCCGTTGGACTCCTTCTTCTCCTTCTTCTCGTCCGGCTCGAGGTTCCCCTTGCCCTTCTCACGCTCGACCTTCTTCAGTTTGCTCGTCGAGGTGACGACCTGCTGGGCCATGTTCGCCAGGTTGCGGAAGTCCTCGATCTGCTCCAGCCCCTCGAGGAGCTCCTTCTGGTCCAGCAGCGCGGTCAGCGTGTGCTCGTTGACCTCGACGAGCACCGGGGAGTTCCACCGGGCGGCCAGGGCGGAGGCCCCGACGCCGGTGGTGGCGATGTTCAGGACGTCTGCGGCGTCGAGCTGGAGCATCTGGCCGCCGGAGAACTGGAAGATCGGCAGGTAGTTCATCAGGTCGCCGATGGCCTGCTGCGGGGTCGCGTCGTCCCCGACGGTCGCCAGCTTCATGCCGTACTCGGCGACGAGACCCAAGGCCCGGTTCGGGTCAAACTCGAAGACGAACACCACGTCCTTCTGGACGTCCAGCGACCCGTCGGGCTGCCGGTAGGACCACGGTGACTGAATCCGGAACGCGGACTGGAAGTACGACTCTGGTGACTTGAGGGACCGCAGCATGAAGATCGCGCCCCACTCGCGGATGGTCACCCCGGTCATGAGTTTCCCGCACGAGAGGGTGATCGACCCAGACCGGTTCTGATCGCGGGCGGTCTTGATGGCCTTCTCCACGAGCGGCTTGGCGGCGGCGCCCATGCCGGCCTTCGGGCCGGCGGCGACGTGGATCTCGTACCCGGAGAAGTAGGGGTGAGCCTGGAGCAGGTCGCGCATCGCGAAGCACGAGGCGACGTCGGCCATATACCAGACGGAATGCGTGATGGCCTTGGCGAAGTCGGCTGACTCGTACGGGAACGGGGCCTTCTTGCTGCTCTGCCCGAGGATCTGCATCCTCATCTGCTCGGTTAACTTGCCGCGCAGCATCTCGAGGAACTCCGAGACCCTGGTGGGGTCGATGAAGACGTACTCGCCGGGGGCTGTCGACTTCGACTTCGGGTCGACGCGCTCAGCCCGGAAGTACTCGCTGAGGTTGAAACCATTGAACTCGCCGTCTTCGGCATACGCCATCGCGCCGGCCCCCATCTCGTAGGCGTACATCCGCATCTGCGGCAGGTCCACGTACGGGTTCTGCCCGACGGCAGGGTCCCACCGCTCCTTGGCGGCCTGCTCGTCGATGTACGTCCAGTTGAAGATCGCGTCCTCGGTGAACTCACCATTGGTGATCGCCCGGAACGGTGTCCCCGACAGGTACAGGTAGTTCCGTGCTGTGAAGCCCAGGTCGTCCTCGGTCACCCAGTCCTCGGGCTCCTCGAGCTCGGCCAGCTTCTTGTCGGTCGGGTCGTACAGGTCGCGAGCCGAGTCACGCCAGGCACCGAAGTGGTACTCGTCGAGGACGATGCAGTCCCAGTCGGTCAGATGGATCGTCTCGTTGTGCGCCTTGATCGTGCCGTCCGCTGACTTGCCGGTGACGTCCTGGAACGACGCGAACCACACCAGCGGGGCCGCACCGTTGACGAGCTCATCGGCGTCCTCGATCGAAGTGGCGCGGTCGACGAAGTGCCACCCTTCGAAGTCCGCGTGGGAAAGCAGGTCGTCCCGCCAGGCGGCCTGCACCGCAGGCTTGTAAGTGAGCACCAGCACCCGGTTCCAGTCCATCTCTCGGGCCAGCTGGTACGTCGTGAAGGTCTTCCCGAACCGCATCTTCGCGTTCCACAAGAACCTCGGCGCACGGGAGTCGCCAGCGTGCGCGGTGAAGTACCCGGCGGTGACCGCGACCGCATCCTCCTGCTCGGGACGCATCGGGAAGTCCAGCGTCCGGGTCGACTCAAAGGCCGTGCCTTGGCGGACCGCGACGATCGCGGCCTTCACCTCGTCCAGGGTCGCCTCGAACCACTCCTGGTCCCTCGCGATGCCCTGAGCCACGAGCTCCCGGTGAACGTCGTGATCTGAGAACCACGTACCGTCCACGCGCTGCGCCGGCTCGTCCAGCAGGATGTCGACACCCTTCAAGCCCGGGTACGCAGTGTTCAGCTGCTGCCTGATCCGGTCACGGGCCGTCGGCTTCGTCGTCTCCCCGACCTTGACCAGACCGACGCCGGTCGTGTGCGTCTGGCCGACCGTGCGCTCCCACGCCGGCTCGCTACGACCCGGCACCGTGTAGACGTAGATCCGCTTGGTCGTCAGGGGTGCTGGAGAGGTCTCCTCGACCCCCTCGTCGACGAACACTTGGCCGCCCGTCACGTGAGCGGTTCCTTTTCGGGCGCCGGCATCTCGTTGACCTGCGACTCAATGAAAGCAATCTCCTCCGGGCAGATCCCGTATCTCTCGTAGAGCGCAGCGTCCGTCCAGTGGCGGTCCAACGGGACGTCGGGGACGAAGGCATAAACGTCCTTGGTTGCGTGCTGCGATGGCTTGCGTAGTGAGACCAAGAACCGCACAAAGCGCGTGCGGAGGTATGCGGCTAGAGATTCGGCCTCGCCCTGCGTTGCAAAGCGGCCAGCGACCAAATAGGTCTCTGTGCAGGCGGTGTCTGGACCCGCAACGATAGGACGGCTGAGGAACATCGTCTCGACGGCGGCACTGGTCCCCTGGACTGCTGTCATGAGCACCTTCCAGTCGTCGCTCCAGGCACGATTCGTGACGAGCTCACTTCGACTCACCCAGGAGCGTCGCTGCGACCCGTAGAGGCGGATAGGCGAGTTCTTGCCCTCGGGTGTGGGGGAACCGTGGAAGTTCGTCGGCAGGCCGAAAGGCTTGCGGCTCGAAACCTTCGAGGACAGCGTCGCCTCACCTAGCGACCTGACCTTGTCCAGGATCGGGACTGCTTCGTTCCGTCGGATCAGGACTCCGTAGCCCCCCAGGTGTCTGGATACGGCGGGGCCGACCGGCACGCCGTCCCACATCGTCTGCACGCGGCAGGGACCCGAGTGCTCACGATCCCAGAGGAAGTAGGAGACACCGCCCCTGATCTTCACTCCCGGAAAGCAGTCGTACAACTTGGGGTAGTCGACCAACTCTGCCAGGTGAGAGTCCGACAGCATCGAGTCCCTGAACGTATCCAGCCCCTTGCCCCCCGCGAACCACCGCGAAGGGGTAATCATGACCACGTAACGAGGGTCGAGGCTGATCGCCGTGGACACGAACTCCTGATAGATCGGGGTTGCGCTCGTACCGTGTCCTCCGTCGTCGACCTGGTACGGCGGGTTCCCGACGATGACATCGAACTTCATGTCCTGCATCTCCTTGGTCGGGTAGACCCCGTGGATGAACGAGTAGGCGTGGTTCTCGCGACCTTCGCCGCGTTCGAGATCGAGAGGTGCGCCGCAGGCTGTGCAGCCACCAGTAACGGTGCCGTCCTTCTTCTTCGGGAAGGTGTGCTCGGCGCGGACGAACGGGATATTCCCGTCGGGATGGTCGAAGCGGAAGACGCTGTGCTCGCCGGACGCGTCTCGTGAGTAGTAAAGGGACCGGCGCGAGATGATCCCGGTCATCTCGGTGATCGAGGTGCCCCAGAGCATATGCTTGTAGATGTGCTCTCGGCGTTCGTCGAAATCGGGGATCTGGTCGGAGAGCCCTTCGAGGAGGCGGGCCGCAGCTTCGCGCAGGAAGACCCCCGACTTGCAGACCGGATCGAGCCACACGTAGTCGTCCTTGCCCCAGACCTCGCCCGGGAGGATGTCGAGCATCGCTCGCGCGAGCTTCGGCGGGGTTGGGACCTCGTCGTTCGAGAGTTGGGCCAGGCAGTCGAGGATGTCGGGGATGTGCTGGCCTGTCCGGATCTGCTTCGCCAGTTCGGCCTTACTCATGCGAAAGCTCCCTTGCCTGGGGTGGGCGCGGCAACCGGGTCGGGGTTGTCAGCAAGCAGACTGAAGTGGATGGGAACGGTGTCCCGCGCCGGGGCAGACTCAGACAGCGAGGTGAACAAGTCGAACTCCTGCTCGGTCTCCTCGAGCTTCGACCACTCGCGGATCACATACCCGGCCTTGCGCTGCCAGTGGTATTCGACGATGTCGATGTCCTTGGCGTCGGTGAGGGTGTTCGCTCGCACGATGTTCGACGCGAGGACCGCGTCGACGGCGCTGAAGAAGCCCGACGAGACTGCCTCTGTGCTCAACGCGATGTTCATGTGGTGCTCCATCTCGACACGCATGTAGTGCCGAGAGGCGTCGACGTTCGACTGGTCGATGTCGATCCCGTAGATGGACGACAGAGCCCGCAGGGCAGCCGCTTCGATCGTGGCTGCGGTGCGCTGGTGCGGGCGGCCGACGTACGCGAGCTTGCGGTCGAGGATCTCGACGAGGAAGTTCCCGGATCCACATGCCGGCTCGAGGAAGGTTCGGCCGATGTTCTTCGGGTCGGCCCCCGAGGGGAACATGTCGGGGACGAGGTCGAGCATGGCCTTGACCTCCCGCTCGCGCGTGTAGACCTCGGCGAGGTCACGGACGCGCTCCCGGGTCTTCGTCTGCGACGTGACGGCGTCGCGGTGGCGAATCATGAGCCGCCCACCCGGAGGTCGAGTTGTCGACGGCCGCGCTCGTCGGGCCCGTCGATGATCGGGATGAGCGTCACGCCCAGACTCCTTCTGCCCACATGCACTGATGGCAGCGGTAAACCCGCTGGTCTAATCCTACGGACGGGTAGCGACAGCGACCCCTCACCGACGGTTGTGTGCCACCACGCCGCCGCGTCAGCTGGGTGGAAGGACCCAGGTGTCCGACTGACCGTGACTCCGGAGGGCTACCGCGGCCAGCAGGTTAACGTCGAGTGCGAGACCGATAGCCACCACGTCGCCCAACTCATCCAGACCTCGCCCCGCAGGATGCGCCCTAACCGGTCCTCGGGGATCGCCGCTGCCTTGGCTAAGTCCCGCACTGTCTCACCACTCCCGGTCCAGCCACGTCGTGACTACTCGAGCCAAGGCTGCCTGCAACCAGGCAGCTCGCCCTTCAGCCGCGGGTCCGACCACCGACCTCAGACTCCGGTCCAGATCCTCTCCTACCTCGCTCTGCTGGTCTGCGACGGCTGCGGCATCAGGACCCACGACGCATGAGGACGAGCCCGAAAACTGGACGGCGGGCTGACGAACGATCGCGGCGGTCGGTGGGGGCGTACCGCGGGCTGCCGTCGCTCGGCTACGCCCTGACCCAGGGTCGGCGGGCGGCCGCCGGCTGGCCCGCCCTCGCCGGCAACCACGTGATGATCCGCTGCGCAGGGGGTGTGGTCGTCCTGTGCCACCTCCAGCGCGGCAGCCTGTCGGTGACGGTCGGCGAGCAGGTGGGCACCGGTCAGCCGGTGGCGCGCTGCGGCAACTCGGGCAACAGCACCGAGCCCCACGTCCACGTCCAGGCCATCGACCGGCTGCCCGTCGAGGTGGCGAGCGCGGTGCCGATGAGCTGCGACGGTCGGCTCCCGCACAACGGCGAGGTCATCGAGGGCTGACCCGCGCCGAGCACGACGAAGGGCGTCGCACCAGCTGGTGCGACGCCCTTCGACATGTGTGCGCGAGGGGGGATTTGAACCCCCACGCCCTTTCGGACACTGGCACCTGAAGCCAGCGCGTCTGCCGTTCCGCCACTCGCGCAAAGAGTGCGCCCATCGCCTTCCGGCGCACGAGCCGTCTCATTGTGCCCCATGACCGGGCAGATCCCCAAAGCGAGGGTCAGTCGCTCTCGCTCACGGCGATGTGCTGCTGGGCGAGGCGACGCAGCGGGGCGAGGACCCGGTCGACGAGGACGGTGCCGAGCACCACCTGCCGCACCGCGCCGGCGGCGTCCGGCGGGACGGAGTCGACGTCGACGCGGGCGATGCGCAGCACGGCGTCGGCGTACGTCGTCATCCGTGCCTCGTCGAGACCGAGGCCGGCGGCGTCGCACGCGGCCCACGCCGTGTCGAGATCGTCGATGACCGGGTCGTGGGGGTGCACCTGCCAGCCCGCCTCCGCCAGCCAGGCACGGGCCCGCGAAGGGGGGTTCCCCCCTTCGTCGGGGTCGTCACCCTCGGGACCGGCCACGAAGTCCTCGCCCAGGAGGGCCCGCTGGGCGGCGCCCAGCACGTCGACCCGGGAGGTGCCGGGGTCGGCGATGACCTCGAGGACCTGCCGGGTCGTGGCCAGGGACAGCCCGCCGACACTCGTCAGCGCGCGGATGAGACGCACCCGCTCGACGTGCGCGTCCCCGTAGGCCGCGCTGGTGCGCGACAGCGCCTCGCCCGGCGGCAGCAGGCTCTCGCGCAGGTAGTACTTGAGCGTGGCGACCGGGACGTCGGTCGCCGCGGACAGCTCGGAGATCTTCATCAGGCTCACCTCTTGCGCCGGATAGTAGTCCTACCCAATACTGGATAGCGGCACTATCCATTTGGCACCAGGGAGGCACCGACCATGCAGCACCACACCCACGCGCACGACGACGACGTCGTCGTCTTCAACATCGGCATGACCATCGCCAGGCCCCACCGCATCGACCTCTGGTGGCCGGTCTTCGTCGCCATGCCGCGGATGATCGCCGAGCTGGAGCGCAATCGCGCGGCAGCCGAGCGCGGCGAGGCCGAGGACCTCGGCTTCCTCGGCGCGACGACACTCATGGGCCGCCGCGGCCCCTGGGTCGTCCAGTACTGGCGCAGCACCGAGCAGCTCTACCGCTATGCCAGCTCCGCCGACCACGCCCACCTGCCGGCGTGGAAGGCCTTCAACGCCGCCGGCCGCAAGCACCCCGGGGCCGTCGGCATCTGGCACGAGACCTTCGCCGTGCCCGCGAGCGGTGTCGAGACCCTCTACGGCAACGGCGCGCAGATCGGCCTGGGGGCGGCAACCGGCACCGTCGAGGTGAGCCGACGTGGCGCCCGGGCCCGCACCCGCCTGGGCTCGCGGGTCGCCTGACGCGCGGCTCCCGCCGGTGGAGGTATCCGCGACCGGCTATCCGGTCGCTGCCACCTCGACCCGACCCGGGCGCCGCACGACCTTGAGGAATTGCGAAAGAAGGGCGGGCGAAGGGGGCGGCCTCAGGCGGCGCGGGCCTCGTCGACGCCGCGGGCGGCCTCGAGCAGCAGGTCGATCGCGCGCTGCGCCGCCGGGTTGGTCTCGGAGGAGTCGCGCAGCAGGGCGACGATGCGGCGGCGCGGCACCGGATCACTCACCTCGAGCACGGCGGTCCCGGCAGGGGCAGTCAGCGCCGCCAGCCGCGGCAGGACGCACACGCCGACCCCGGCAGCGACGAAGGCCATCGCCGTGTGATGGTCGTCGGAGCGGGCGACGTAGTTGGGCGTGACCCCGGCCGCGGCCGCGGCGCGGTTGATGATCTGGGTGCACATGCTCTCGACCCGGTCGTCACGGATCCACGCCTCGTCGACGAGGTCCGCCAGCCCGATCTCGCCGCGATCGGCGAGCGGGTGGTCGCGGGGCACGACGCACACGTAGGTCTCCTCGGCGAGCACGCGACGGCAGCGGCCGGGCGTCTCGGGCAGCTCGACCTCGAGATCCTCGACCCGGATGTCGATGTCGGCGCGCAACCCCTGCTGCTGCAGCGCCGTCTCGTTGAGCGCCAGGTCGACGACCAGGCCGGGGAACTCCTCGCGCAACCGGCGGACCACCGACGGCACCCACTGCTGCGCGGCCGAGCTGAAGGAGGCGATCTCCAGACCACCGGTGTGCCCGGCCCGCAAGTCGTCGACCATCCCGGTGAGCCGGGCGAGGTTGCCCATGAGCTCCTCGGACTCGGCGGCGAGCAGGCGACCGGTCGCGGTTGGCACGATGCCGCGTCCCGCCTTCTCGAAGAGGGTCAGCCCCGTCTCCCGCTGGAGGGCGGTGATGTGCTGGCTGATCGTCGACGGCGTGTAGCCGAGATGGCGGGCGGCGGCCTGCACGGAGCCGCTGGCGACGACGGCGCGGAAGACCCGGATGCGGTTGACGTCGAGCATCTCCCAACCATACGCCCGGACCGAACAATCCGTCGATAATCATCGCTTGTCCCGCACGGTCTCGGGGAGGACCGTGGAGGCATGAGCCGCTTCCGATTCCCCTTCGACCCGACCGCCCCCGCCGACCGCGACGACGTCCGGCTCGCCGCCGAGCTTCAGGCGATCGCCCAGGACGACACCCGCCGCCCCCCGGCCCCAGCAGATCTCCCGACGCACCCGCCGCGGGCACGCACTTCGCCACGCCCTCCGACCGAAGACGCTGCCCCGGCACTGACCAGGGGGAGGCGAAGGGAGGGTCCGCGCACATCAAGCCGAAGTCCGGTTGACCGACGTGACGTCGTCGACCGACGCAGGGACTTCGGCGGGCGCGGACCCTCCCTTCGCCGGACCTCCCTTCGAGACGGCCGCGGACGGCCTCCTCAGGGAGCGGGCGGCAGCTGGCCGCGAGGCGCGCATCGGCATGGGTTGCAGGCATCCCTCAGGGTCAGACGTTAGGCTCGCCGCACCGTGTGTCCGTGATGACGTCTGCCCGAAGGGAGGAGAGCGTGAGCCTCTTCGAACGCATGGAGCGCAAGCTCGAGCGCACCGTCAACGGCGTCTTCGCGCGCGCCTTCCGCGCCGAGGTCCAGCCTCTGGAGCTCGCCTCCGCCCTGCGTCGCGCCATGGACGACCGGGCGACGATGCTCGGCCGCGGCCGCACGATCGTGCCCAACCTCTTCACCATCGAGCTCGCCCCGAGCGACTACGAGCGCCTCACCGAGTTCGACCAGGAGCTCGAGGACGAGCTCGTCGCCGCCGCGCAGGAGCACGCCGAGTCCCAGCGCTACCAGCCCGGCGGCCCGCTGCAGGTCCTCTTCGACGAGGACGACGAGCTCGAGACCGGGGTCTTCCGGGTCCGCCCGGCCACCGCCCGCCAGCGCGTCGAGCGCGCCGACCAGATCCGCTCCTACGCCGACGAGCAGTCCGGCGACGACGACGCCTACGACGAGTACTCCGGCGGCTGGGAGCTCACCGACGACCAGGTGGAGGAGGCGCCGGCCCCCGTGGCCGCGCCCGAGCGGACCGTGCCTCGCCCCCCTTCGCCCCGCCCGCCGGTGGCCCCGCAGCCCGAGCCCGCCGACGACGCGCCCACGGCGGTCCACCGTCCGCAGCCGCCGCGGCAGAGCCCGACCCGCTCGGTCCACGACCGACCGTGGCTCGAGGTCGACGGCGAGCGCTACCCGCTCATCGCCGCGATGACCGTCCTCGGCCGCGACGAGAGCGCCGACGTCGTCCTCGACGACCCCGGCATCTCGCGCCGGCACTGCGAGGTCCGGGTCACCCACGACGGCCCCCACCTCGTGACCCACCTGCGCGACCTGCGCTCGACCAACGGCACCTTCGTCAACGGCGAGCCCACCGACGCCGTGCGCCTGCACGACGGTGACCGGATCACCGTCGGTCGCACGCACGCCACCTTCCACGCCGGCCGCTGAGCCGGCACACACGACAGGAGTCCCGGAGTTGAGCGAGTTGACGGTCACCGTGCTGCGCCTCGGCCTGCTCGTGCTCCTGTGGGTCTTCGTGCTCTCGGTCGCGTCCGTACTGCGCACCGACCTCTTCGGCACGCGCGTGGTCAACCGACGCCCCACGCCGCCCAAGAAGGCCGCCCGCGCGTCTCGCAGCGCGAGGTCCAAGGAGGCCCCGGAGGCGACCACCCCGCGTCCGCCGCGCAACCCCCGGACCCCGACCCACCTCGTGCTGACGACGGGGCCGCTCACGGGCACCTCCCTGCCCCTGCGCGACTCGGGCGTCCTCATCGGCCGCAACCCCGAGTGCGCGCTCGTGCTCGACGACGAGTTCGCCTCCGGGCGGCACGCCCGCATCATCCGTGGCGAGGACGGCTGGTACGTCGAGGACCTCGGCTCGACCAATGGCACCTTCCTCGGCCAGTACCGCGTCGGTGACCCTGTGCCCGTCGAGACCGGCACGTCGATCCGGATCGGCCGCACGGTCATCGAGCTGAGGAACTAGCGATGGCGCTGACCTTCCACTACGCAGCGCGCTCCGACGTCGGACTGGTCCGCAAGGACAACCAGGACTCCGGCTACGCCGGCCCCCACCTGCTCGTCGTCGCCGACGGCATGGGCGGGCACGCGGGCGGTGACCTCGCCTCGGCGACCGTCATCACCGAGCTCGTCGAGATCGACCACGACTCCCTCACCGCGGCCGAGGCCTCCTCGCAGCTGGGCCGCGCGATCACCCGGGCCAACGACGAGATCGCGCGCACCTTCGCCGACAACGCCGAGCTCGAGGGCATGGGCACGACCGTCACCGCGATCATGCGGGCGCGCAACAAGCTCATCCTCGCCCACATCGGCGACTCGCGGGCCTACCTGCTGCGCGAGGGCCGGCTGTCGCAGATCACCAAGGACCACTCCTTCGTCCAGACGCTCATCGACGAGGGTCGGATCACCGAGGAGGAGGCGAGCACCCACCCGCAGCGCTCGGTCGTCACCCGCGTGCTCACCGGGGCCGACAGCGACGAGCCCGACCTCGGGGCGCGCGAGGCACGCAAGGGCGACCGCTACCTGCTGTGCTCCGACGGCCTGTCCGGCTTCGTCGCGCTCGACACGATCGAGGAGATCCTCACCGGCGGCACGCCCCCGGGGCAGGCCGCCGACGACCTCGTCTCCCTCGCGCTGCGCGCGGGCGCCCCCGACAACGTCACGGTCATCGTCGCCGACGTCGTCGAGGCCGGCACCGCACCCTCCACCCAGCCCCAGGTCGTCGGCTCCGCGGCCCTGCGCCGCCCGCGCAAGCGGGTCGACAACTCCCCCGCCGCGCGTGCCGCCGCCCTGACCCGCGACGAGGACGACGACGAGGGCGTCGAGCTCGACGAGGAGGGCCACGGCCGACGCGGCCGGTGGCTGCGCCGTCTCGGGGGCCTCGTCGTCGCCGTGCTGCTCGTCGGCGCCGTCGCCTACGCCGGCTATGCCTGGACCCAGCAGCAGTACTACGTCGGTGCCCAGGCCGGCCACGTGACGGTCTACCGCGGCGTCGCCCAGGACCTCGGGCCCATCTCGCTCAACACGGCCGTCGACCAGACCGACATCGAGCTGTCCGAGCTGCCGTCCTTCTACCGCGACGAGGTCGAGGGCACGATCTCGGTCGAGTCGCGCAGCGCGGCCGACCAGCGCGTCGACAGCCTGCGCGTGGCGGCCAAGAAGTGCGGGCAGCTGCGGGCGACCGGGGAGCCCTGCGGACGATGAGCCGAGCCATCACGACGATCACCCCCGCGCGGGGCCGCAACGTCGAGCTGCTGCTCACGGCGCTGGCCATCGGCGTGGTGATCCTCGCCTACATCAACGTCTCGGTCGCCGAGTCGGGCGAGATCCCGCCCGACCTGCTCGGTCACACGGGCATCCTCGCGGCCATCGCCCTCGGTGTGCACCTCGTGCTGCGCTGGCGGGCCTCCTTCGCCGACCCGATCATCCTGCCGATCGTCACCCTGCTCAACGGCATCGGCCTGGTGATGATCCACCGGCTCGACCTGGCGGCCGGCCGCGACTTCAGCTCCGGGCTGGCCCTGCGCCAGCTCATCTGGACGGGTCTCGGGGTGGCCATCGCCCTCGTCGTGCTCGTCGCGCTCCGCGACCACCGGGTGCTGCGGCGCTACACCTACACGGCGGGCCTCTTCGCGCTGATCTTCATCGCCCTGCCGCTCACCCCCTTCGGGCACTCGGTCTACGGGGCGAAGATCTGGATCAAGCTCGGCGCCTTCACCTTCCAGCCCGCCGAGGTGGCCAAGATCCTGCTGGCGATCTTCTTCGCCGGCTACCTCGTGCAGACCCGCGACATGCTGGCCCTCGCCGGGCGCAAGTTCCTCGGCATCACCTTCCCCCGCGCCCGCGACCTCGGCCCCCTCGTCATCGCCTGGCTCGCCGCGGCCGCGGTCCTCGTCCTGGAAAACGACTTCGGGACCACGCTGCTGATCTTCGGGCTCTTCGTCGCGATGCTCTACATCGCCACCGAGCGCACCTCGTGGATCGTCCTGGGTCTGGGCATGGCGGCCGCCGGCGCGTTCGTCGTCTACCAGTTCGCCAGCCACGTGCAGACCCGCATCCTGTGCTGGACCGACACCTTCTCCGAGGAGGGCGTCGAGCAGTGCGGGCAGATCGGCGCCGGCATCATGGGCATGGCCGCCGGCGGCATCTCCGGCACCGGTCTGGGGCGCGGGCGGCCGTGGCTGACCCCGCTGCCCGAGTCGGACTTCATCTTCACCAGCATCGCCGAGGAGCTCGGCCTGATCGGCGTCTTCGCGATCATCATGCTCTACGCGCTGCTCGTCGAGCGCGGCCTGCGCTCGGCCATCGGCCTGCGCGACGGCTTCGGCAAGCTCCTCGCGAGCGGACTGACCTTCGTCCTGGCCATCCAGGTCTTCGTCGTCATCGGTGGCGTCACCAGGGTCATCCCGCTCACCGGGCTCACCCTCCCCTTCGTCGCCTACGGCGGATCCTCACTCCTGACGAACTGGACCCTCATCGCCATCCTGCTGCGCATCAGCGACCACGCCCGCCGCCCCGAGCCGGAGTTCGACCCCGCCTCGATGGACGCCCCGACGCAGGTGGTGAAGGCGCGATGAACCAGCCCATCCGCAGGCTGTCGACGCTCGTGGCCGTGATGTTCGTGCTGCTGCTCGGCGCGAGCACGTGGATCCAGGTGCTCGGCAGCCAGGACATCAACGACCGCCCCGGCAACCGCCGCACCCAGCTCGAGAGCTACGCCCGCGAGCGCGGCCAGATCCTCCTCGGTGGCCGCGCCATCGCCTCGTCGTCGCCCACCGACGACGACCTGCAGTGGCAGCGCACCTACAGCGACCCGCAGCTCTACTCCCACGTCACCGGCTGGAACTCCTTCACCTACGGTCCCGGGGGTGGCGTCGAGTTCGCCGCCGACGGCCTGCTGTCCGGGCGCGACGACCGCCTCTTCTACGACCGGCTCACCAGCACCATCGCCGGGCGCACCCCGAAGGGGGCGAGCCTGGAGCTGACCATCGACCCGCGCGTGCAGCGCGCCGCCGACGAGGCCCTGGGCGACCAGCGCGGCGCCGTCGTCGCGCTCGACCCGCGCACGGGCGAGATCCTCGCGTTGGTCTCCCACCCCGACTTCGACCCGACGCCGCTCGTCAGCCACAACACGTCCACGGAGAAGAAGGCCTGGGAGGAGCTCAACTCCGACTCCAGCCGCCCACTCGTCAACCGCGCGATCTCCGGCAACCTCTACCCCCCGGGCTCGGTCTTCAAGATCGTCACCGCCGCCGCCGCCATCGAGGACGGCCAGTGGGACGAGAACTCCTCCATCCCCGGGCCCGCCGTGCTCGACCTGCCGCAGACCGAGGTCGGGCTACCCAACTCGCACGCGGGTGCCTGCGGACCCAACGACATGGTCACGCTGGCCGTCGCCATGCAGGACTCCTGCAACACCGCCTTCGGTTGGCTCGGCATGGAGCTCGGCGGCGACGCCGTCCGGGACCAGGCCGCGAAGTTCGGCTTCGGCGACGACCTCGAGATCCCGATGAACGTCACGCCGTCGACGGTGCCCGACGAGCTGAGCCCCCCGCAGGAGGCCCAGGTCGGCATCGGCCAGTACGACGTGCGCGTCACCCCGCTGCAGGTCGCCATGGTGAGCGCCGCCGTCGCCAACGACGGTGTCGTCATGACCCCGCACCTCGTCCAGTCGGTCCTCGGGCAGGACCTGTCGGAGATCAGCGAGACCAAGCCCGAGCAGCTGTCGAAGGCCATGGAGCCGGAGACCGCCGACCAGCTGACCGACATGATGAAGCTCGTCGTCGAGCAGGGCACCGGCACGCAGGCCGCCGTGCCGGGCGTCAGCGTCGCCGGCAAGACCGGGACGGCCGAGCACGCGACCGACGCCCCTCCGCACGCCTGGTTCACCGGCTTCGCGCCGGCCGACAACCCCAAGGTCGCCGTCGCCGTCGTCGTCGAGGACGGCGGCCGCGAGGGCAACGAGGCCTACGGCGGATCGGTCGCCGGACCGATCAGCTCGGCTGTGATGAAGGCGGCCCTGCAGTGAACCCCGTCCTGAGCACCCCACCCACCCGCGAGTCCAGGGGGACAGCATGAGCAGCTCGACACCCCGCCTGCTCGGCGGCCGCTACGAGGTCGGTGAGCTCATCGGACGCGGCGGCATGGCCGAGGTCCACCTGGGACACGACGCCCGGCTCGGCCGACCCGTCGCGATCAAGATCCTGCGCACCGACCACGCGCGCGATGCGGCCTTCCTCGGCCGCTTCCGGCGCGAGGCGCAGTCCGTCGCCGGCCTCAACCACCGCTCGATCGTCGCCGTCTACGACTCCGGCGAGGACCGCATCACCGAGACCGGCGGCGCCACGCTCGACATCCCCTACATCGTCATGGAGTACGTCGACGGCCGGACCCTGCGCGAGGTCCTCAACGACTCCGAGACCGGCACGATCGAGCCCGACGAGGCGGCGCGGATCGTCCAGCAGGTCCTCGAGGCCCTCGACTACAGCCACGAGATGGGCATCGTCCACCGCGACATCAAGCCCGGCAACGTCATGCTCGCCGACGACGGCAGTGTCAAAGTCATGGACTTCGGCATCGCCCGCGCGATCGCCGACACCCAGGCCACGATGACCCAGACCCAGGCGGTCATCGGCACGGCGCAGTACATCTCCCCCGAGCAGGCCCGGGGCGAGACGGTCGACAAGCGCAGCGACGTCTACTCGACCGGCTGCCTGCTCTTCGAGCTGCTCACCGGACGCACGCCCTACACGGGCGAGCCGATCTCGCTGACCTACCAGCACGTCAACGCCGACATCCCGCTCCCTTCGTCCGTCAACCCGAGCGTGCCGCCGGAGCTCGACGCGATCGTCCTGCACGCCCTGACCAAGGACCGCGACGAGCGCTACCCGGATGCCCGGGCGATGGCCGAGGACCTCGGCGCCTTCCGCGGGGGCATGCCCATCAGCCCGGTCGTCACCGAGCACCTCGACGCCGCGACGACCGCGCTGCCCGTCGCCGCCGCCCGGCCCGAAGGAGCGCCCCTGCGCACCGAGCCCGACACCGCGTCGATGCCGGCGGCACCGCCGCGACGCCGACGCTCCGGGCTGGGCTGGGTCATCGCCGCACTCCTGCTCATCCCGCTCGCCCTGCTCGGGTGGTACGCGTGGAGTGCCAGCCAGGGCGACGACGTCGTCGAGGTGGCCGTGCCACGGGTCGTCGGCATGGACGAGGACGCCGCCCGCGCCGAGCTGGACAAGGCCGGGCTGCGCACCGACGTCGAGACGGTGACCAACGACGCGACCGTCGGCGAGGTCGTCGCACAGAACCCTGGCGAGGGCACCAGCGTGGCCGAGGGCGAGACGGTGACCATCGAGGTCTCCGGCGGGCCTGACGAGGTGACGGTCCCGAGCATCGTCGGGATGAGCCGCGGCGAGGCCAAGAGCGCGCTCGAGGCCCAGGGGCTCGAGCTCGGCACGGTGACCAAGGAGGACAGCCCCGACCAGTCGGCCAACCACGTCATCAGCACCAGCCCCGGTGTGGCCGAGTCCGTCGCCCGCGGCAGCAAGGTCGACGTCGTCGTCGCCAGCGGTGACGTCGAGCTCAAGGACTATACCGGTCAGCAGATCGACGAGGTGCGCAATGAGATCTTCGCGCTCGGCCTCGACGTCAAGGTCGAGTCGGAGACCTCGAGCGAGGAGCCGGGCACGGTGCTGGGGCAGAACCCCGGCGCGGGCAAGATCAAGCAGGGGCGCACGGTGACCTTCACCGTCGCGACCGAGCCGGAGTCGACGACGACGGTCACCGAGACACCTTCGACGACGTCCGACGAGACGACCGACGAGACGACCGACGAGCCGACGACGGACGAGCCGACGAGCGACCCGACGTCGACGAGCGAGCCCACGGGCGGGACCCTAAGCCCCTCGCCCACCTCGACGGACCGACCCACGACCGACCGGACCACGCAGTCGCCCGCGAGTCCGTGAGGCAGGAGCCCGTGAGGGCGGCCGGTGCGCGGGCGCGGGGTGGCCGGTCGGTGCGCGCGTGCAGCCGGTCCGCGAGAGCGGGCAGGGCGGGGCGATCGGACCCCTGGCGGTCGGATCTGGGTGACTCACCGTTGCTCCACAGGACGGGTCACGACCCAGACCACGGAGCAACGGCGTAGCGCAGCCGAGCCGGCTGCCCTGTCCCACTGAATCTGCCCGACAACCTGCCGGCCGTTCGGCCAGCTGGCCCCGAGAGGTCAGTCGTCGCCGTCGCGCCCGCGCGTCTCGTCGAAGAAGACGTCGATCCGCTGGAACCCCTTGAGCCGCTGCGCCTCCGCGTGCCGGGCGTAGGCGCGCTGGTCGGCGCTGGTGAGCACCACCTGGTCGGTGAAGGGCGTGAGCAGCGCGCGGGGCCACAGGTGCTCCTTGCGCACGACATTGACCTCGGCGCAGAGCATGATCGCCACCGACATCGTGTAGAGGAAGACGAGCAGGCCCAGGACGATCGCGAAGACCGAGTTGAGGTTACTCGCCCGCTCGATGACGGTGCTGACGTACACCGCACCGACCGTCTGCATCCCCTGCCAGGCGAGCGCCGCGAGGGTCGCTCCCGGCAGCACGTCGGCCAGGCTGAGCGCCCGGGTGGTGGCGATGATGAAGATCAGTGAGATGACGAGCGTGTTGAGCACGATCGAGGCGATGGTGATCGCCCACCCGGCGTAGCCACCGGAGACGAGTCGCTGCAGATAGGTCGTCAGGCCGGTGGTGAGCACGATGGTCATGCCGGCCACGAGCAGGAGCAGCATCCCCCGGCCACGACTGGCGAAGGGGTTGGGCCGGCTGTTGCGCGGAACCATCCACGCGGTGTTGTTGGCGTACTGCAGGGCCTGACCCACGCCGAGCCCACCGTAGAGCGCGGCGAGTCCACCGACGACCAGACCGACGGGGCCACCACCCAGGGTGCCGGTCGTGCGCAGCTCGTCACCGACGATCGGGAACTCCGACAGCGCCGAGTCGAGGATCCGGTCCTGCCACTCGGGCTGCCCCTGCAGGACGAAGCCGACGACGGTCGACAGCAGCAGCAGCCCGGGGAAGAGCGAGAGGAAGCCGTAGTAGGTCAGCAGCGCGCACAGGTAGCCGCCGAAGTCGTCGAAGAACTTGTAGACGACCGCGAGCGGGAAGCCGAGCACCGGGTGCCGGCGCTGGATCCGGTCCAGCGGGCCGACCGTCGGCTCGCCCATGCTCCCCCCTTCGCCCGTCAGCCGGCCGCGACGGCCCGGGCCACGCCCTCGACGTCACGCACGAGCGGGGACATGCCCGCACTGCGCTCGACGGCGCCGGCGTCGCCGGTCATGGCCAGCCAGTTGGCGAGGATGCGGTGCCCGCCCTCGGTGAGGACCGACTCGGCGTGGAACTGCACGCCGTGCAGCGGCAGGTCGCGGTGGTGCGCGGCCATGATGACCCCGGACTCGGTGTGGCCGTTGGGCACGAGGGTGTCGGGCACGGTCGCCGGGTCGATGGTCAACGAGTGGTAGCGGGTGGCGGTGAAGGGCGAGGCGAGCCCCGCCAGCACCCCCGTCTGGTCGTGCAGGACCCGGCTCGTCTTGCCGTGTAGCAGCTCCGGCGCCCGCCCGACCGTCGCCCCGAGGACGAGACCGAGGGCCTGGTGGCCGAGGCAGACGCCGAGCATCGGCTGGGCCCGCTCGGCACAGGCCTCGATCATCGCCGTGGAGACACCGGCCTCCTCGGGCGTGCCGGGGCCGGGCGAGATGAGGACGCCGTCGAAGTCGGCGCCGTCGGCGGGAGCGACGGCGTCGTTGCGCACGACCGTCGTCTCGGCCCCCAGCTGCTGCAGGTAGCCCACGATCGTGAAGACGAAGCTGTCGTAGTTGTCGACGACGAGGATGCGGCTCACCGGAACAGTATGTCCCTCATCGTCGGGACGAGAGCGGTCGGGCGTGGTCGAGCGTCGTGCGCCCGTCGAAGGGGGGCAGCTCGGTCTCGTCGTCGTGCTCGACCTCGTAGCCCAGGCCGACGGCGTCGACGTACTGCTTGTAGACGCTCACGGCGGGGTCCTCGTCGAGGGCGGCCTGGAGGTCCTCCTGGTCGCCGATCGCGGTGATCGTGAAGGGCGGCGAGTAGACCCTGCCCTGGAGGATCAGGGTGTTGCCGACGCAGCGGACCGCACTGGTGGAGACGACCCGCTGGTCCATGATCTGCATCGACTCGGCACCGCCGCGCCACAGGGCGTTGACCACGCCCTGCACGTCCTGCTGGTGGACCACGACGTCGTCGACGGTGAACCCCTCCGGCACCTCGCTCGCCTTGAGATGGGCGTCGTCGAGCGTCACCGTCACCGACGGGCCCTGCACGGCGGTCATGCCGGCGGAGCGCGCATTGGCCCGGCTCTCCTCGTCGATGGCGCGCAGCCGCGAGCTGCCGGGGGCGGCGGACTTCGTCAGCTGGTCGACCTCGCTACGCAGGGTCTGCACCCGCTGCGCGGAGCGCTCGTTGTCGAGGGTGCGCTCACGGATGACGTCGGGCACCCCCGTCGCCTCGCTGCGCAGGTCGGTCCCACGGGCCGTCGTGCTCGAGGTCGCGAAGAGCAGGCCGGCGCCGGCGGCGATGACGGGCACGAGGGCCGACCACCGGCTCGGCCGATGGGTCAGCCAGGTGCGCACTCGGCTGCGCAGGTCACGGTCCGGCACGGGGCACCCCCTTCGGTCGGTGGATCGGTGCTCGGCATCTACGCTAGGCCACGACCCCCGTAGACCCGAGGAGCACCCAGTGGCGAAGTCCGCCGACGACGCGAAGGACACGACCGAGGCCCCGGCCGACAAGACCACGGCCACGGCCAGGGCGAAGGCCGCGAGCAAGAGCGCCGCCCGCTCCGGCAACCCGAGCAAGCGCGCGGCAGCGGCCGAGGCCGGCGAGGCCAGCCGTTCGCGACACAAGGTCAAGGCCCAGCGGGTGGGCAACCCGAGCTGGTTCGTGCCGGTGATGCTCGGCCTGATGCTCATCGGGCTCGTGTGGGTCGTGACCTTCTACATCACGCAGGAGCAGTACCCCGTCGAGTCGTGGGGCCGGTGGAACCTCGGCGCCGGGTTCGCCTTCATCCTCGCCGGCTTCGCCATGACGACGCGCTGGCGATGACGCGCTGACCGGCAGGTTCCCCCTGTGGGAATCTGCCGGTTTCCCCCACAAGCCTGTGGACAACTCGAGTTGTCCACAGGCTTTTTCACATCTGGGGACAAATGACACGCGTGTAACTCGGCGTTGTCCACAGCCTGCGATGGCCCGGGACCGCCGGTGTCATCACCCGAAGGGAGCCTCGAACCCGCTCGGGGACAGGGCATAGCGCGCCAGCCCGAGGACGACGACGAGCGCGAGCACCGCGCCGACCCCGACCCACGCCAGGCCCGGCCGACCGCGGCTGCGCGAGAGGGCGATGACACCCGCGAGGACACCACCGGCGACGAGGCCACCGAGGTGCGCCTCCCACGCGACATTGGGGACGAGGAAGCCGATGACGGCGTTGATGCCGATCGTGGCGACCATCGACGAGCTGTCGCGGCCGAGGTGCCGGTTGAGCACGATGACGGCGGCGAAGAGGCCGAAGACCGCGCCGGACGCCCCGACGATCGGCACGTAGGCCTCGGGGTCGGCCGGGTCGACGGGCTGGAAGAGCAGCCAGGTCACCGAGCCGGCCAGCGCGGTGACGAGGTAGATCGCGAGGTAGCGGGCCCAGCCGAGCATCCGCTCGAGGTAGCCGCCGACGAGCCACAGCGCGAGCATGTTGAACAGGATGTGCATCGGCTGGTTGGGGCTGTGGGCGAAGGCCGAGGTCAGCAGGCGCCAGGGCTCGGTGGTGCCGAGGGCGGGCGCGAAGGCGACCTCCTGGAAGACCCGCGGCGAGAGCAGCTCGCCGATCCACACGAGGGCGCAGATCGCGATGATCGCGATGGTGAGACGCGGCGCGTCGCCACCGCTGCCTGCGCGGCCGCCGAAGACGGTGCGCTGGGGGCGGTCCCCCTTCGACCCCTGACGGACGCAGTCGACGCACTGGACGCCGACGGCGGCCGATCGCTGGCACTCGGGGCACACCGGTCGGTGGCACCGCTGGCAGCGGATGTAGGAGACCCGGTCAGGGTGCCGGGGGCACGTGGGGGTCTCGGGGGTGGCGCCGGTGCCGCCGTCCGTGGACGAACCGCCCCAGCCGGACGGCGGCAGCGACACGGGATCAGTCCTGGACGATCTCGACGGACTCGATGGTCACCGGCTCGACCGGCTTGTCCATCGCACCCGTCTGGACGCCGGCGATCTTGTCGACGACCTCGCGGCTCGGGCCGTCGGCCACCTCGCCGAAGATCGTGTGCTTGCCGTTGAGCCAGGGGGTCTCGCCGACGGTGACGAAGAACTGCGAGCCGTTGGTCCCGCGGCCCATCTGCTTGCCGGCGTTGGCCATGGCGAGCAGGTAGGGCTTGGAGAAGGTCAGGTCGGGGTGGATCTCGTCGTCGAACACGTAGCCGGGGCCGCCGACGCCCTGACCCAGCGGGCAGCCGCCCTGGATCATGAAGCCGGAGATGACCCGGTGGAAGCCGAGACCGTCGTAGAACTTCGTCGGGTTGGTGCGACCCGCGTCGTCCTGGTACTCCTTCTCGCCCGTGGCGAGGCCGACGAAGTTGTCGACGGTCTTGGGAGCGTGGTTGGGGAACAGCTCGATGGAGATGTCGCCGTGGTTGGTGTGCAGGATCGCCTTCATGCCGCCCATGCTATCGACCGGGGCCGAAGGGGGGACGTGGCGGGCCTCATCGCCGCTCGCGGTTTCATCGCCCGGCGATCCGGTGCAGGATGGGTGTGTACCCCAATGGCGCAGGAGGAAGTGTGTTCCAGAAGAACAGCAAGGTCGAGGACGGCCGCGTCCGGGCCCACGAGACCGCCGAGGCGGCCTCGCTCAAGGTGCACGAGATCATCGACAAGGTCGCCGAGCACACCGAGCACGGCAACGAGCGGGCGCAGGAGCTCAAGGTCGCCGCGAGCCAGCAGGCGAGCGCCACTCGCGAGAGCGCCGCCGCCAAGGCCGACGAGCTGCGCGACGCCGCCGAGGAGGCCAGGAAGCAGGCCGCCAAGGACGCGAAGAAGGGCAAGAAGACCGCCCGCAAGCAGGTCCGCAAGACGAGCAAGCAGGCGCGCAAGCAGGGCAAGCAGGCCGGCAAGGACGTGCAGGACGTGCGCGACACCTTCGTCGACGAGGTGCTGCCCAAGGTCGTCACCACGGCGAGCGGCCTGGCCGCCGCCGGTGCCGCCGCGAGCCGCAAGGCCGCCGACGAGGCCGCTACCCGCGCCCCCGAGGTCGTCGCCGCTCTGCGTGACGACCGCGACCCGCAGCTGGCCCTGGCCGCCGCCAAGGGCGAGCAGCCGAAGAAGAAGCGCCGCGGGCTCAAGCTCCTCCTCCTTGCTCTCGTCGCCGGTGGCATCGCTGCCGTCGTCGCGAAGCAGAAGCAGGGCCCGAAGAAGGACCCGTGGGCCGTCCCCGCCGGCGACCCCTACAAGGCGCCCGCCTCGGGCCGCGCCTCTACGGTCTCCACCCCGGCCGCTGCCGGTGCCGCTGGTGCTGCCGCCACGACGTCCGAGGCCCCGGCCGCCGACCCGCTGGCCGCGCCGGCCGCGATCGACGAGGACCCGCTGGCCGCGCCGGCGGCCCCCGTCGAGGACACCGCCGAGGCCCGCGCCCAGGACGAGTCCGTCGAGGGCACCGACGCGTGGAGCTCCGCCCGCGACTGGGCCGACAGCTCGGCCGTCCCGTCGACGACCGAGACCTCCGAGGGCAGCGACGTCACGCCGCACAACCTCGGTGGCGACCTGCCGGTCGAGGACGACGGCAAGGCCTGATCGAGGCCGGTCCCTGAGGAGGGCGCCCCGCGCCCGTCTCAGGGCCATACGAGGGGGGCCGGTTCCGCTGCTGGGCGGATTCATGGGGTGTTCGCAACACCGTGTGGATTTCGGCCTGGGTGGTTAGGCCTCTTGGAGTAGATCACGAAGACGCTCGGCTGGGGTTGCCCAGTCGAGCGTCTTTCGTGGTCTGGCGTTGAGTTCTTGGGCGACGTACTCCAGCTCTTCGGGGCCGTGGACGCTCAGGTCGGTGCCTTTGGGGAAGTACTGGCGCAGCAGCCCGTTGGTGTTCTCGTTCGAGCCGCGCTGCCAGGGCGATGCCGGGTCGCAGAAGTAGACGGGCATGTCGGTCGCGGTGGTGAACGAGGCGTGCGCGGCCATCTCGGCGCCTTGGTCCCAGGTCAGCGACCCGCGCAGGTGATCGGGCAGGCGTCGCATCGCGGCGACCAGTTGGTTACGCACCGTGATCGCGTCGTGGGTGCCCGGCAGGTGCAGCAGCATCACGTACCGGGTCGAGCGCTCGACCAACGTTCCGATCGCTGAGCCGTTGTTCTTGCCGGTGATCAGGTCGCCTTCCCAGTGCCCGGGAACGGCGCGGTCCTCAACCGCGGCAGGCCGGTCGCTGATCATGATCATCTCGTCGACGAACCGCGGCCGCCGCACCCCGTGGGCTTGGGGTTTGCGGATCGTACGACCGGTGCGCAACGCGGTCTGGACCTCACGTTTGAGGCCGCCACGAGCCTGGAAGTACAGGGCCTGGTAGATCGTCTCGTGGCTCACACGCATGCTCTCGTCGTCGGGGTGATCGACCTTGAGCCTGTTACTGATCTGCTCCGGTGACAACTTCCGTGACAACCCGTCCACGACGTACTCGCGTAGCGCTCCCGGCCGCGCCAGCTTTGATGCCTTCGGCCGGGCCCGGGTATCCGCGGCGTCACGATGCGCCCGGTGGGGCGCGTACCGGCCCTGCTCATCGCGGTGGGCGGCGACCTCACGTGTGACCGTCGAGGTCGGCCGGCCCAGCCGGGCAGCGATCGAACGCATCGACTCCCGGTTGATCAGCCCGTCGGCGATCACCAGACGATCCTGCAATGACAGCAACCTGCCCGTACCCACGACCTCGATCATGGGCCTGTTCCTAGCCGCTCGCTTGGCCGGCGGGCCCGTGACGCGCCCATCGGGATAGATCGTGCGGCCATGACTCTTACGCACGCCCCGCATCCAATACCGGCCCGTGTCGAGCGTGACCCCAACCCGACGAGCGGCCACGGCGTTGTGGACCCCGGACGCGATCAGCTCGTCAAACTCGGCCCGCTGACGCGGCTTGCCCAACGGCATCGGCTCGGCCTGCACCAACCCCGCCCGAACCAGATGCCGACGAGCTGTGGAGTGAGCACATCCAGCCGCCCTGGCTGCGGCACCAATCGATCTTTCCCGTTCGAAGGCAGCCACCATCACAGCAACTACCTCCGCAGAGACCTCAACACGACGCCGCTTTTGGCTCGAAATGACCATGGTCCTCGCAACTCCTCAGATCGAGGTGTTGCGAGGACCATGTGAACCGAAGCTGCGGAACCGGCCCCCTTCGTCATGCCCACTCAGCCCAGGAAGTCCCCGACGAGCCGCGCGAAGCCCTCCGCGTGCTCGATCTGCACCCAGTGACCGCACCGGCCGAAGACGTGCAGCTGCGAGTCGTCGATGAGCTCGTGCAGTCGCATCGAGGTGCTCAGTGGGATCACCTCGTCGTCGCGGCCGTGGAGGATCAGCGCGGGCTGCGTGAGAGCGCGGATGTCGGCGTCGGGCACGGCCAACGCCTCGACCCAACGCTGCCGCGGGGCGGGGAACATCGCGCTGAAGGCCTCGTGGACCCCCGGCCGAGTCGCCGCGTCGAGCCGCAGCTGGGCCAGGTCCTCGGTGAGCAGCGACTTGTCATACGCGAAGACGTCCATGAGCTCGATCATGTTGGGCAGCGACGGCTCGAAGCCCCACACCTTGTCCAGGCCCTCGGTGATCTCGAAGGGCACACCCGCCGCGCCCATGAGGACGAGCCGGCTCACGCGGTCGGGGTGGTGCGTCGCGATGTTGAGCGCGAGCGCCCCGCCGAAGCTGTTGCCGACGACCGCGACCCGCTCCAGGCCGAGCGCGTCGAGCAGCCCGACGAGGTGCTGGGTCCACGTCGCCATGTCGTAGGTGACGCCCTCCGGCCGCTCGGTGTACCCGAAGCCGAGCACATCGGGCGCGATGACCCGGTGCTCCTGCGACAGCGCCGGCAGCACGCCGCGCCAGTTGGCCCAGGCACTCACGCCGGGACCGGAGCCGTGGATGAGCAGGACGGGGTCGCCCTCGCCGACGTCGTGGTAGTTGGTGGCGATGCCGCCGACGTCGATCGTCGAGGCGACCTCGGGGTTGGTGGTCTGCACAGCGTTCATGTCGGCAACCTATGGCCCCGGAGGCCGCGCGAAGGGGGGCGCTCCGCTGTGCGGAACACCCCCCTGCCCCGGTCCCTGAGGAGCGAGTCCGCGCAGCGGGCGAGCGTCTCGAAGGGCCGGAAGCCCCGCGCGAGCGCCGGGCCACCCACGCTGGTTGAGGTGCGGGCGCCAGGCCACCCACGCTGGTTGAGGTGCGAGCGCCAGCGAGCCTCGAAACCTGCCACGCTGGCCCCATGAGCGCCGACGCCGTCCGTGAGCACGCCCTGTCGCTACCGGGCGCTTGGCCCGACGAGCCGTGGGAGGGCGACCTCGTCGCCAAGGTGGGCCCCGGCGAGCGGGGCAAGATCTTCGCCTTCCTCGGCGGCACGAGCGTGAGCTGCTCGAGGCCGTCGACGACTCCTACGAGGCGATCGTGGCCAAGCTGCCGAAGAAGCACCGACCCCAGACATGACGAAGGGGGGCGGTCCGCTCGTGCGGGCCGCCCCTCCTTCGTGGTTCGCGCCCGGGGGCGCTCACGCCTCAGGACGGCGCTTCGTTCATCTCGGTGGAGGCGATCGGACTCGAACCGACAACCCTCTGCTTGCAAAGCAGATGCGCTACCAATTGCGCCACGCCCCCGAGGGCTGGTGGATCAGGTGGGACGGTCGGTGGCCTCGGCCCAGGCTCCGCCACCGGCGGGCTTGGGAGATCTGGACATCCGACTGGTGGCGGCGTGGAGGTCCTTCTCCGACCGCTGCTGCTCGACCTTGCGCCGGGCGTATACCGCGCCGACCGCGGCCGCGACGAGTACGAGAACCTTCTTCACAGGACTCTCCTCACCGTGTGTGTTGGTGGGCCCAGGAGGACTTGAACCTCCGACCTCTTCGTTATCAGCGAAGCGCTCTAACCGCCTGAGCTATGGGCCCGAGTGCACCGGGATCTCTCCGTGGCGCGACGCCCGAGGTTACCCCACACCGGCCGCCGAAACCAAAACGGTGGCCGGGATGCGGATCAGTCGTCGGTGAGCGTCATGTGCACGCCGCCGACGAGGCTGGCGACGATGTTGTAGAGGAAGGCGCCGAGGGTCGCGATCGCCGTGAGCAGGAAGACGTCGACGACCGCGATGACGATCGACAGGGACAGCACCCGGCCGAAGCCGAGGAAGTCCATGACGTCGAAGGTCTCGCCCGACCCGTCGCCGATGATCTGGCCGGCGAGCTCGTTGATCGAGTCGAAGACGCCCATCGCGGACAGCAGAGCCCACATGACGCCGGTCATGACGACCATGGCGATGCCCATGGCCACCGAGACGAGGAAGCCGACCTTCATCACCGAGAAGGGGTCCACCCTCGAGACCATGAGCTTGACCCGGCGCCCGGCACGGGGGGCCGGTCGGGCCGCAGCCGGAGCGGCCGGGCTCCGTCCTGTCGCCTGGGACGAGCCCCCGGCCGTGCGGACGGCCGTGGTGTCTCCTGTCGTGCTCACTCCTGATCACCTCCGGGGGCATCCCCCTGCTGGGCGGTCTCCGCCGTGTCCTCGACGGGTGCGTCAGGGTCTGACGCTACATCGTCACCCTCGGAGTCCGTTTCTTCGCCACGGTCGACGTTGCGCGCGACCGCGACGATCGCGTCACCCTTGCGCGGCGAGGCGAAGTTCACGCCCTGGGTGTTGCGGCTCGTGCGGTTGACCTCGGACACCGCCGACCGGACGATGTTGCCCTTTTCCATGACGACCATGACCTCGTCGCTCTCGTCGACGACGAGGGCACCGACGAGCTGACCGCCCTTCTCGGAGTTCGCGGCGAGCACCCCGAGACCCGCGCGGCCCTTGGCGGTCCACTGCGAGGCGGCGGTGCGCTTGGCGACGCCCTTCTCGAAGACGACGAAGACGTCGGGGTCAGTGCCGGCCGGGATGACGTTGAGCGCGAGGAGCGAGTCGTCACCGCGGAACTTCATGCCGGTGACGCCGCTCGTCGAGCGCCCCATCGGGCGCAGCACGTCGTCGGTGGCGTGGAAGCGCACCGACATCGCATTGCGCGAGACGAGCAGCAGGTCGTCCTCGGCCGACACGAGGCCGACCCCGATGAGCTCGTCGTCCTCCCGCAGCTTGATCGCGATGAGGCCGCCGCTGCGGGGTGAGTCGTACTCGGTCAGGCGGGTCTTCTTGACCAGGCCGCGCTTCGTCGCGAGGACGAGGTAGGGCGCCGCCTCGTAGTCCTTGATCGCGTAGACCGCGGCGATCTGCTCGTCCGGCTGGAAGGCGAGCAGATTGGCCACGTGCTGGCCCTTGCCGTCGCGGGCGGCCTCGGGCAGCTCGTAGGCCTTGACCCGGTAGACCCGGCCGAGGTTGGTGAAGAAGAGCAGCCAGTGGTGCGAGGTCGTGGTGAAGAAGTTGCGCACGACGTCCTCGCCGCGCAGGGAGGCACCGCGCACGCCCTTGCCGCCGCGCTTCTGCGCGCGGTACTCGTCGACCCGGGTGCGCTTGGCGTAGCCACCCCGGGTGATCGTCACGACGACGTCCTCCTCGGGGATGAGGTCCTCCATCGCGACGTCACCGTCGTAGGGCAGGATCCGGGTGCGCCGGTCGTCGCCGTAGCGGTCGACGATCTCGGCGAGCTCCTCGGAGACGATCTGCCGCTGCCGCTCGGGGCGGGCGAGGATGTCCTTGTAGTCGACGATGCGGGCTTCGATCTCGTCGTGCTCGTCGATGATCTTCTGCCGCTCCAGGGCCGCGAGACGGCGCAGCTGGAGGTTGAGGATCGCCATCGCCTGCAGCTCATCGATGTCGAGCAGCTTGATCAGGCCCTCGCGGGCCTCCTCGACCGTCGGCGAGCGACGGATGAGCGCGATGACCTCGTCGAGCATGTCGAGGGCCTTGAGGTAGCCGCGCAGGATGTGGATCGCGGCCTCGTCCTTGCGCAGGCGGTACTCGGTGCGCCGGACGATGACGTCGATCTGGTGCTCGACCCAGTAGCGGATGAAGGCCGAGATCGGCAGGGTGCGCGGCACCCCGTCGACGAGGGCCAGCATGTTGGCGCCGAAGGTCGTCTGCAGCTGGGTGTGCTTGTAGAGGTTGTTGAGGACGACCTTGGCGACGGCGTCGCGCTTGAGGACGATGACGAGGCGCTGACCGGTGCGACCGGAGGACTCGTCGCGGATGTCGGCGATGCCGGAGAGGCGACCCTCCTTGGTCATCTCGGCGATCTTCTGCGCCAGGGCGTCGGGGTTGACCTGGTAGGGCAGCTCGGTGACGACGAGGCAGGTGCGCCCCTGGATCTCCTCGACCTCGACGACGGCCCGCATGATGATCGACCCGCGGCCCGTGCGGTAGGCCTCGTCGATCCCGCGGGTGCCCATGATGAGCGCGCCGGTGGGGAAGTCGGGGCCCTTGATGAAGCCCATGACCGCCTCGAGAGCCTCCTCGCGGGGCACGTCGGGGTGCTCGAGCATCCACTGGGCGGCGTCGGCGACCTCGCGCAGGTTGTGCGGCGGGATCTGCGTGGCCATGCCGACGGCGATGCCGGCGGAGCCGTTGGCGAGGAGGTTGGGGAAGCGCGCCGGCAGCACGTCGGGCTGCAGCGTCTTGCCGTCGTAGTTGGGGACGAAGTCGACCGTCTCCTGGTCGATGTCGCGCACGAGCTCCATCGACAGCGGCGCCATCTTGCACTCGGTGTACCGCGGGGCGGCCGCGCCGTCGTTGCCGGCGGAGCCGAAATTGCCCTGCCCGTCGATGAGCGGGTAGCGCAACGACCAGGGCTGCACGAGGCGGACCATGGCGTCGTAGATCGCGGAGTCACCGTGCGGGTGGTACTGACCCATGACGTCGCCGACGACCCGCGAGCACTTGTTGTAGCCGCGGTCGGGGCGGTAGCCGCCGTCGTACATCGCGTAGACGATGCGGCGGTGCACGGGCTTGAGCCCGTCGCGCACGTCGGGCAGCGCGCGGGAGACGATGACGCTCATCGCGTACTCGATGTAGCTGCGCTGCATCTCCGCGTTGAGGTCGACCGGCTCGGTCCGGTCGGTCTCGGGCGTGGTGGGGGTGTCGGTCATGTGGTCAGGTCACCTCGGGGTCGTGCCGAAGGGGGGCGAAGGCGGGGTCTGCGCGAAGGCGCGCCGGACGGCCTAGATGTCGAGGAAGCGCACGTCGCGCGCATTCTTCTGGATGAAGCTGCGGCGGGACTCGACGTCCTCGCCCATGAGGACGGCGAAGATCTCGTCGGCCGCGGCCGCGTCGTCGAGCGTCACCTGGAGCAGGACCCGGGTGTCGGGGTCCATCGTCGTCTCCCACAGCTCCTGGTAGTTCATCTCGCCGAGACCCTTGTAGCGCTGGACCGGGTTGTCCTTGGGCAGGCGCCAGCCCTTCGACTGGCCCTCGGCGATCATCGCGTCGCGCTCACGGTCGCTGAAGGCGAACTCATGGTCGTGGTTCGACCACTTGAGCCGGTACAGCGGCGGCTGGGCGAGGTAGACGTAGCCGGCCTCGATGAGCGGCTTCATGAAGCGGAAGAGCAGCGTCAGCAGCAGCGTGCGAATGTGCATGCCGTCGACATCGGCATCGGCCATGAGGACGATCTTGTGGTACCTCGCCTTGGCCAGGTCGAAGTCCTCGCCGATGCCGGTGCCGAAGGCCGAGATGAGGGCCTGGACCTCGGTGTTGGCGAGGATCTTGTCGATCCGCGCCTTCTCGACGTTGAGGATCTTGCCGCGGATCGGCAGGATCGCCTGGTTCTCCGGGTTGCGGCCGGCCTTGGCCGAGCCACCAGCTGAGTCGCCCTCGACGATGAAGACCTCGGAGACCGTCGGGTCCTTGCTCTGGCAGTCGGACAGCTTGCCCGGCAGGCCGCCGGACTCGAGCAGGCCCTTGCGGCGGGTCGCCTCGCGCGCCTTGCGGGCGGCCATGCGCGCCGCCGCGGCCTGGACGGCCTTGCGGACGATGTCCTTGCCCTCGTTGGGGTGGGTCTCGAGCCAGTGGCCGAACTCGTCGGTCATCGCCCGCTGGACGAAGCCCTTGACCTCGGAGTTGCCGAGCTTGGTCTTGGTCTGGCCCTCGAACTGCGGCTCGCCGAGCTTGACCGAGACGACAGCTGTCAGGCCCTCACGGATGTCGTCACCGGTGAGGTTGTCGTCCTTGTCCTTGAGCAGGCCCTGCTTGCGGGCGAAGTCGTTGATGAGCTTGGTCAACGCCGCGCGGAAGCCCTCCTCGTGGGTGCCGCCCTCGTGGGTGTTGATGGCATTGGCGTAGGTGTGGACCGACTCGCTGTAGGCGGTCGTCCACTGCATCGCCAGCTCGAGGGAGAGCGAGCGCTCGGGGTCCTCGTTGTCGATGGCGATGATCTCGTTGGTCACCGGCTCGGACTTCTTCGACCCGACGAGGTGCGTGACGTAGTCGACGATGCCGTTGTCGTAGCGGTAGGAGACCTTGCGGGCCTTCTTGGGGGCCGCCTCGGCGCCGTCCTCGGGGTCGACGACCTCGGTGATGTCGTCGTCGACGTGGTCGAGGTCCTCGGCCTGCTCGGTCTCGGTGGGCTCCTCGACGCGCTCGTCGACGAGGTTGATCGTCAGGCCCTTGTTGAGGAAGGCCATCTGCTGGAAGCGCGCGCGGATGGTCTCGTAGTCGTAGGTCGTCGTCTCGAAGATCTCGGGGCTGGCCCAGAAGGTGATCGTCGTGCCGGTGGCATCGGTCTCCTCCTCGCGGCGAAGGGGGCCGGTCGGCACCCCTCCCTCGAAGGACATCCGGTGGGCGTGGCCCTTCTGCCGGACGCAGACGTCGAGGCGGGTCGACAGGGCGTTGACGACCGACGAGCCGACACCGTGCAGGCCACCGGAGACCTTGTAGCCGCCGCCGCCGAACTTGCCGCCGGCGTGCAGCTGGGTGAGCACGAGCTCGACCGCGGAGACGCCCTCGGCCTCGTGGATGTCGGTGGGGATGCCACGGCCGTTGTCCTTGACGCGGACCGCGCCGTCCTCCATGAGGGTGACGTCGATCGTGTCGGCGTAGCCGGCCATCGACTCGTCGACGGAGTTGTCGACGATCTCCCAGACGAGGTGGTGCAGGCCGCGCTCGCCCGTCGAGCCGATGTACATGCCGGGGCGCTTGCGCACCGCCTCCAGGCCCTCGAGGACCGTGATGGCGCTCGCGTCGTACTCGGGGCTCCCCGGGTCCGGGGTGCTCGGCTGGGTGTCTGGCGACTGCTCGTCTGCCACGGTGCTCCTCGAGTGCGGTGCATGGATCGCCGCGGGCTGGCCCCACAGGGCTGACACCGCGGCCTCAACCCTGTGATTCTACCCTCTCGACGCCACGGACGACGCATCTTGGACGCCCGTGGCGGCGCCTCTCGCCGCCGGCCGGGGCGCCGCACGACTCCCGGTACGCGCACCGGCCCCCCACGGGCTCTCAGGACCGCTCTCGGGGTTCACGCTCCGGCCACCCGGCGAGCCGCCTCGGCCCATACGATCGAGGCATGAGCCCACTCCACGGACCCCGTGCCCTCGCCGCCCTCGCGACCGCTGCCGTCCTGGCCCTCTCGGCCTGCGGTGGTGACTCGGAGCAGACCGACACCTCCAGCAGCTCCGCCTCGAGCGAGTCCACCTCCCCCGAGGACAGCGCGACCTCCGAGTCCACCGAGGCCTCCGAGGACCAGTCCTCGGACGACGAGGCCGAAGGGAGCGACGACGGCACCGCCACGGCGAAGAAGTCCGGCGTGAGCTTCGACGTGCCCGACGGCTGGACGGCCGTCGACCCGGCCGAGGTCGCGAGCAGCGGCGAGGCCCCGGACGCCCTCAAGGAGATGGCCGAGGCCCAGGGCACCACCACCGACCAGCTCCTCGAGGCCATGAAGAACATGGACCTGATGCTCGTCGGCGAGACCACCAACGACTTCGCCGACAACGTCAACGTCCTGGCCTCGCCGGCGATGCCGACCGAGGCGGACCTGAAGTCCCAGCTCGAGCAGATCAGCGCCAAGGTCGAGGGCACCGAGACGGTCGAGACCGACCTCGGCGAGGCGCTCGACACGACCTACTCCCTGTCGGCGGGCGGCACCACGGTCCAGGGTCGGATGCTCGCCGTCCCCACGGACTCCGGCGCGGCGATGATCACCGTCTCCGCCTCCGACGCCGGCACCGCCGACGAGGTGGCCACCGAGATCCTCGAGAGCGTCGACAAGGCCTGACGCACGACCTGACGCACGACCCCGTCGAGGCCGGCCGCGGCGATCAGCAGCGGCCGGCTTCGAGCGTGCCGCGGTGCAGCCGCACCGACCGGGCCAGCTCGTCGGCGATCGCGGTGCCCTCCTCATGGGTGCCGGTGCGCACCTGCAGGGTGACGGCCAGGTCCCCCTTCGTCCCGGGCACGATGCCCAGCTGCCGCACGACATAGCCCTCGGGGGTCGAGCCCCAGCCCCCCTTGAAGCGGGCGCCGGGGATCGTGCCCAGCCCCCAGCGCTGGCCGTCGACGACGCGGCCCATGGCCTCGGTGACGCTCGACGACCCGGCCAGGCAGGGCAGGGCGGCGGTGAAGCGGGTCTGGTCGGTCAACCGCCACCGGGACTGACCGAAGGCCGAGTAGCCGGGCACCGTGACCTCGGCCGGCACCTCGGTGCGGGTGTCGTGACCGCGACGCAGCTGGGTCTCGACGGCCCCGGCAGCCGCCTCACCCGCGCCCAGGCGCTGCCAGAGCGAGTCCGCGGCCGCGTTGTCGGAGGCGGTGAGGGCCCTCTCGACGTCACCCGACCAGTCGCCGCCGTCGGCCGAGCGGATGACCGCGAGCGCGAGCGGGACCTTGATCGTCGACCACGCGACGAGGGTCGTCGGGTGGCCGTGGACCTCGACGGGGCCCCGGGCCCCGACGGGGGCGTGCGCCAGCGCGATGTCGGCCTCGGGGTGCGCCCGGGCCACCTTGGCGACCGAGCGCGCCAGCTCCCGGTCGGCCCCGGCCGCGGCGGGTCGCGGCGTGGCCGCTGGGCGGCTCGACGTCGCGGTCGTCGATGTGGTGGTGCCGGTGGCCGGCGCCGGGTCGTCGCTGCAGGCGGGCAGCGTGAGCAGCGCGGCACCCAGGGCTGCGGCCGCCAGGCGGCGGGTGGTCACGTCAGTAGAGGACGACGACCGCGTCGTTGCCGCCGGTGCAGCGCGTGACGCCCTCACCGGAGCAGGTCATCGTGTAGGCCTTGTCGGTCACCGGGCTGGTGACGCGCAAGGTGGCCTTGCCGTTCTCGGGGTCGGCAGCGAGGTAGGCATCGCGCACCGCCGTGGCGAACTCGCAGCTCGTCACGGTGGTCCCGGCGCCCACCTTGGTGCCCTGCGAGGGTCCGGCGCACTGCTTGACCCCGGCGGGCGCGACACCCGGGCGGGTGGGGGAGGAGCTGGTGCTCTTCGACGACGTCGAGCTCGAGCTCGACGTCTCCTCGCTCGTCGACGAGCTGCTCGACGTCTCGCTCTGCGGGGAGCTGGTCTTGGTCACCGTCGTCTGCGCGGTCGGCTCGTCGTCGCCACCGCCCATCGCCATGACGGTGCCACCGACGCACAGCCCGCCGAGGAGCACGCCACCGACGAGCAGGGCCACGAGACCCAGCGGGGAGCCGGACCGGCCGGACCCACCACGGCGAGACGGCTGCTCGTGGTACGGGCTCGGCTCACCGACCGGCTGGGACTGCTGCCAGGTGCTCGCAGCGGCCACGGGCGCCGCCGGGGTGGTCACGGGCTCGGGGTCCCACCAGTCGTCCGGCAGCGCTCCCTGGGGGGTCGGCTCGGGCTGGATGGGGGGCACGGGCGCAGCAGCCTGCGTGGGCTGCTGCGTCCGTCGGCGCAGCTCGACGTCCTGGGTCGGCTCGTCCTCGGCGAAGGGGGCAGCGTCCGACGCGTGGGACACGGGGCCCATCCGTCCGGACGGCGTCGGGTCGCCGAAGAAGTCGTCGAAGGCGTCGCCGCCTCGCGGGTTCTCCGGTCCGCTCATGGTTGCTCTCCTCGAAGGCATAGGTCCGCCCTCTGGATCAAGAGCGACATCTCACGATGCCATAACAACCCGGGGGGTCCGCCAATCGACGAGGTGACGTGGACCCCCCTTCGGACTGTCAGGAGGCACCCTCGACGGTGCGGTCGATCTGCATGACGACGGCCTTGGGCTCGGTGAAGAACTCGCGGCTGAAGTTGCCGCCCTCCCGGCCCACACCCGAGTCACCGACCCCACCGAAGGGGGTGCGCAGGTCGCGGATGAAGAAGCAGTTGACCCACACCGTGCCGGCCCGCAGGTGTGAGGAGACGCGGTGCGCCCGCGAGAGGTTCTCGGTGAAGAGCATCGCGTTGAGCCCGTAGCGGGTGTCATTGGCCAGGTGGATCGTCTCGGCCTCGGTCTCGAAGCGGTTGACGACGCACACCGGGCCGAAGATCTCCTCGCAGTACTGGCGGGAGTCCAGAGGCAGGTCGGTGAGGATCGTCGGCCTGACCAGCCAGCGGCCCCCCTCGTCCACGCCGCCGGTGAGGACCGTGCCGCCCTGCTCCTCGACGTCCTCGAGATAGCCCGACACCTTGTCGAAGTGCTTCTTGCTCGCGAGCGAGGAGAACGCCACCTCCGGGTCGAAGGGGTCACCGATCGTCAGGGCCTCGGCCGCGGCGACGAAACGCTCCATGAACTCGTCGTAGATGCCCGACTGGACATACAGGCGCGAGCCGGCGAGGCAGATCTGGCCGGAGTTGCGGAAGATCGCCTCGACCGCCCAGTACACGGCGTTGTCGATGTCCGCGTCGTCGAAGACGATGTTGGCGCCCTTGCCGCCGAGCTCGAGCGAGACCGGGGCGAGGTGGGTCGAGGCCGAGGCCATGACCGCCTTGCCCGTGACGGACGACCCGGTGAAGGTCACCCGGTCGACCCGGTCGTCGGCGGTCAGGGTCGAGCCCGCGGGGGCGCCGTGGCCATTGAGCACGTTGAGCACGCCCGGCGGGAAGCCCGCTTCGACGGCCAGGCGCCCGAGCAGGGTCACCGAGGCCGGCGTGTCCTCGCTCGGCTTGATGATGCACGTGTTGCCCCAGGCGATCGCCGGGGCGATCTTCCACGTCGCCATCATCAGCGGGAAGTTCCACGGCGAGATCGCCGCGACGACCCCGGCGGGGCCGAACTCGCTGTAGGTGTGGTGCCCCGACGGCATCGGGTAGACCTCGCCCGTGTGGTCGCGCTGGTGGTCGGCGAAGAAACGGAAGTTGGCCACGGACCGGCCGACGTCGTGCTTGGCCTGGGCAAAGGGCTTGGCCATGTTCGTCGAGTCGAGCGTCGCCAGCTCGTCGGCCCGCTCCTCCATGAGGTCGGCGAGCTTGTGGATCGCGGCGGCCCGCTCGGGATGGGTCATCCGCGGCCACGGACCCTCGTCGAAGGCCTTGCGGGCGCTGGCGATGGCACGCTCGGCGTCCTCGGCGCCGCCTTCGGCGGCCTGAGCGAAGACCTCCTGCGTCCACGGGTTCCACACGTCGAAGCGCTCGCCCGAGATGGACTCGACCTCTTCGTTGTCGATGATGTGGCCGAAGAACTGGGTGCTCACGGTGTCTCCTGCGGTGGGGTGGTGGGAGCCGCCGCGGGGTCACCCGTTGCGGCCGTCTGGGCTGCCTTGCGCTCGGCGATCGTCACGTCGCCTGCGGCGAAGTGCTCGGTGGGGATCTCGGTGACGAGCACGCGCACGTTCTCCTTCGGCGCGACGCCGGTGTCGGCGAGCGCCTGGGTCACCGCGGAGATCATCGAGCGGATCGTCTCGGGGCTGCGCCCCTGGGTCAGGGTCACCTGCACGACGGGCACGTCACTCGCCCCCGTGGATCCGGACCGAGCCGAGGTTGGTGAAGTGGCACGAGATCGAGCTGCCCGGGGTCGCGAAGTAGGCGTCGGTCATGCCGCCGGTGAGGACGATCCAGCCGGGCTCGATGGCGTGGCCCCGCGTGGCGAGGTCGTTGGCCGCGAGGGCGAGCGCCTCGCCGGGATGTCCCTGCACGGCGGCACCGGTCGCCGAGTCGACGACCTGCCCGTCGACCTCGACGAGGACTGCCTCGAGGGAGAGGTCGAGCTCGCTCGGCGGGAGGGCCACCGGCCCGGTGACGAAGGCGCCGGAACTCGCGTTGTCGGCGATGACGTCACCGGCGGCGAACTTGAAGTCGCGGTAGCGGCTGTCGATGACCTCGGCCCCGCCGAGGACGTGGTCGACGGCCGCCATCGCCTGGGCAGCGGTGACGCCGGGGCCCTCGAGCCGCTCACCCATGACGAAGACGAGCTCCGGCTCGATCCGCGGGTGGATGAGTTGGTCCTGGGGGACCGGGTCACCGGCCGGCAGCACCATGGCGTCGGTGAGCCAGGCGACGAAGGGGGTGTCGACCCCCATGCGCTGCTGCTTGGCCCGTGAGGTGAGGCCGAGCTTGATGCCGACGACCTTCTCGCCGCGGTCGAGGCGGCGCTGAAGGGTGAGGTCCTGGATCTCGTAGCCGGTGGCCACGTCGAGCTCGGGCCACTCGTCGGTGAACTTCGTGCGGTCGCGGCGCTCGTCCTCGCAGGCGAGGAGCTCGGTGGCGACCGACTCGACGTCCCAGGCGGCCATCAGGCACCCACCGTCGCGCCGGCGCGCTGCTGCTGCTCCCGCAGCTCGAGGGCCACGTCGATGATCATGTCCTCCTGGCCGCCGACGTAGCCGTACTCACCGACCTTCATGAGGATCTCGTGTGCCGGGACACCGTAGCGCTCGGCGGCCCGCTCGGCGTGGAGCAGGAAGGAGCTGTAGACGCCCGCGTAGCCCTGGGTGATCGAGGAGCGGTCCATGATCGGCATCCGGCGGATGAAGGGCTTGACGACGTCCTCGGCCGCCCCGAGGACACCACCGACGTCGATGCCCGTAGTGATGCCCAGACGCTCGAAGGAGGTCGCGAGGACCTCGGTCGGCGAGTTGCCCGCACCGGCACCGAGGGCGCACAGCGAGCCGTCGATCTGGCGGGCGCCGGCCCGGTGGGCGAGCACCGAGTTGGCGACGCCGAAGGACATGTTCTGGTGGCCGTGGTAGCCGACCTGGGCGTCCTGGCCGATCTCGGCGATGATCGCCGAGACGCGGTCCGAGACGTCCTCGAGGATGAGCGCGCCGGCGCTGTCGACGACGTAGACGCACTGGCAGCCCGCGTCGACCATGATCCGGGCCTGCTTGGCCAGCTCCTCCGGGCCGATCATGTGGCTGAGCATGAGGAAGCCGACGGTCTCCATGCCGAGCTCGCGCGCGGCGCCGAAGTGCTGGATCGAGACATCGGCCTCGGTGCAGTGGGTCGCGATCCGGGCGATCTGGGCGCCCATCTGGTGTGCCTCGTGGAGCTTGTCCACGGTGCCCAGGCCCGGGAGCATGAGCACGGCGATCTTCGCCCGGTGGGCCTCGGCGACGGCCGCTTTGATGAGTGACATCTCGTCGACGGCGGAGAAGCCGTAGTTGAAGGAGGAGCCGCCGAGGCCGTCGCCGTGGGTCACCTCGATGACCTGGACGCCGGCGTCGTCGAGAGCGCGGACCGTGGTGCGCACCTGCTCCTCGGTGAACTGGTGCGACATCGCGTGCGAGCCGTCACGCAGCGTCGTGTCGGTGATTCGCACGTCGACGTCACCGGAGAACTGGGGGATGGGGTGGGTCATCTCGGTGCTCATGCCGTCGCCTCCTGGACGCTCGTGCTGTCGGTGTCCGCGGGGACCCAGCCGGAGTCGACCCCCAGGCGGTGGGCCACCATCATGTCGCCCACGCGGGCAGCGGCGGACGTGATGATGTCGAGGTTGCCGGCGTACTCCGGCAGGTAGTCGCCGCGACCCTTGACCTCGATCGGAACGGTGACCCGGGCCATGCCCTGCCACAGGTCCCGGGCGTGGTCGAACTGCGGGTCGGCGCGCAGGTGGTAACCGGGGACGTACTCCTGCACGCGGGCGACCATGGCCGCGATGGACTCCTGCACCTTGTCGTGGAGCGCTCCCGCCTCGGCGGCCTCCTGCGGGATGGCGCAGAAGACGGTGTTGCGCATCATCAGCGGCGGCTCGACGGGGTTGAGGATGATGATCGCCTTGCCCGACCTCGCCCCGCCGACGACCTCGAGCGCCTCGCTCGTCGTCTCGGTGAACTCGTCGATGTTGGCCCGGGTGCCGGGGCCGGCGGACTTGCTCGAGATCGAGGCGACGATCTCGGCGTAGGGCACGTCGACGACCGAGGAGACGGCCGCGACGATCGGGGTCGTCGCCTGGCCACCGCAGGTGATCATGTTGACGTTGGTCGCGTCGAGGTTGAAGTCGAGGTTGACCGGCGGGCAGAGGTACGGGCCGACGGCAGCAGGGGTGAGGTCGACGGCGAGGATGCCGGCCTCGGCGTACTTCGGCGCATTGGCCTCGTGGGCCTTGGCCGAGGTGCACTCGAAGACGACGTCGGGCAGCTCGTCCTGGGCGAGCAGCCAGTCGACGCCCTCGTGGCTGGCCTCGAGGCCGAGCGTCTTCGCCCGGCGCAGACCGTCGCTGCTCGGGTCGACGCCCACCATGTAGCGCGGCTCGAGGACCTCGGAGCGGCGCATGAGCTTGAACATCAGGTCGGTCCCGATGTTGCCGGGGCCGACGATGGCGGCGGTTCCCTTGGTGCGGGTGGTCATGGGTTCACCTTTCACTTCGACGCGAAGCACGCCGTGACGCTGCCGAGACCACCGAAGGTCGCGGTGAAGACGTCGCCGGGTGCCACGGGGACCATCGAGGTGACGGACCCGGGGAGGATGACGTGGCCGGCCTCGAGCGTCGTGCCGAGCGCACCGACGGTGTTGGCCAGCCAGACGAGGCTGTTGATGGGGGAGCCGAGCACCGCTCCGCCGGCACCGGTGCCGACGACCTGGCTGTTGCGGGTGAAGACGCACCCGGTGAGGCGCAGGTCGACGTCGGTGAGGCGGGTCGGCGTGCTGCCGAGGACGAAGCCACCGGAGCTGGCGTTGTCGGCGATGGTGTCGGCGAGTTTGATCTTCCAGTCCGCGACCCGGCTGTCGACGACCTCGAGGGCCGGCAGCACGTAGTCGACGGCGTCGATCGCCTGGGTGAGGGTGACCCCGGGGCCGGTGAGCGGCTTGCGCAGGACGAAGGCGATCTCCGGCTCGACGCGCGGCTGGAGGTAGGTGTCGAGGGCGATCGGCTCGTGCTCGAGGTGGGCGAAGTCGTCGGTGAGGTGACCGAAGTCGGGCTGGTCGACGCCGAGCTGCTTCTGCATCGCCAGCGAGGTCAGGCCGACCTTGTGGCCGATGATCCGGCGGCCGGCGTCGGTCCAGGAGCGGACCTGCTCGAGCTGGATGGCGTAGGCGTCCTCGACGGTCAGGCCGTCGAACTGCTCGGTGAGCGGCGCGACCGGCGTGCCGGTGGCATAGGCCTCGAGGAGGATCTGCGCCGCCCGGGTCCGGGTTGAGGAGTCGGTCATGGTCGTCACGCTAGGTCCGTCCTTCGTGGGTCGGTGGGGCCGTTCCCGGCACGGGAACGTCAGGTGGGGGTGGACGAAGGGGGCTCCCCCCTTCGTCCATCCAGTGGTGCCACGGCCCCCTGAGGCTGCATTGCCGTAGGGCAATGCGGCCTCCTCGCGCATTGCCATAGGGCAATGCGGCCTCGCGGAGCGTGGGACGGGTGGTCAGGACTGGTACTGCCGGGCGATGCGGTTGGCGGCGGCGGTGAGCAGCGGGACGACCCGCCGCACGTCCGCCTCGATGAGGGGCGTCGGGCCGAAGACCGACAAGGAGCCGATGGCACGCCCCTGGGAGCGGATCGGGACGGCGACCGAGCTGGCCCCGGCGATGGAGCCGGAGTGCAGCACCGCATAGCCGCGCTGGCGGACCACGCCGAGTGCCTCCTCCCACTCCTCGACCCGACGCACGGTGCCGCGCGTGCGGGGCGGGAAGCCGGCCTCGCGACGGGCGCGGTCGACGTCGGGGTTGAAGGCCGCGATGGCCAGGCCCGAGCTGACGCAGTGGGCTGCCTGCCGCCGCCCGCTGTGCCCGAGGATGCGCACGCCGTCGACGGACTCGATGCGCTCGATGAAGACGACGTCGCCTCCGTCGGGCACGCCCAGGTTGACGGTGTGCCTGGTCTGCTCGGCGACGGCCTGCATGACAGGCAAGGCTGCATGGCGCAGACCGTTGCGGGCGTGGGAGAGCATCCCGAGGTCGTAGAGGTGCAGCCCGAGCCGGTAGAGCCCCTGGCTGTCCTGCTCGATGAAACCGCGGCTCGCGAGGGTGGTGAGCACGCGGTGGGCGGTCGACTTCGCGACGCCGAGGCGGCGCGCGACGTCGGAGACGCCCAGGGCGGAGTCGACGGCGAAGCACTCGAGCACGTCGAGCGCGGTCCCGACCGAGCGCAGTCCGCCACCCGTGGCCCGCGTGGGCTTCGGCGTGCACCAGGCGTCGGCCTCGGTTTGGGGGTCGTGCGTCGCAGCGGTCATCGTCGTCCACTCCTTCGGTTCGATGCTGCACTGTGGGCCCGGGGATCGGGCATGATCAAGGAATGCGTTCCGCTGAGTCGAACGACCCACCCACCTCCGTCGTCGGGCGGGTCGCGGCCGTCCTCGGTGCCCTCGAAGGGGCCGACACCCCGCTCGGCATCAGCGAGCTCGCGACCCGCACCGGCCTGGCGAAGGGGAGCGTGCACCGGCTCGTCGGGCAGCTCGTCGATGAGCGCCTCCTCGAGCGCACCCCCGACGGTCGCCTCGTCCTCGGCGTACGGCTCTTCGAGATCGGCTCGAGCGTCCCGCTGCCGCGCTCGCTCAGCCAGGTCGCCCGGCCGCTCATGGTCGACCTGCACCAGGCGACCGAGCGCCAGGTGCACCTGGCGACCCTCGACGGGATCGACGTCGTCTACATCGAGATCGTCCGGGGCCAGGGACCGCGGCTGACCTCCCAGGTGGGTGGCCGGCTGCCGGCCCATGCCACGGGGGTGGGCAAGGCGATGCTCGCCTACTCGCCCAGGGCCGTCCTCGCGCAGCGGGTCGAAGCCGGCCTGCCCGCGATGACGCCGCGCACGCTCGTCACCCCGGGAGCGCTGGCCCGCAACCTCCAGGACATCCGTACCGAGGGCACCTCCTACGACCACGAGGAGTCCCACGTCGGCGTCTCGTGCGTCGCCGCCCCGGTCTTCGGCGCGGACTCGAAGATCCGCGCGGCGCTCTCGGTGACCGGTCCGACCCAGCGCATGGACCTGCAGCGCCTGGGGGTGGCGGTGCGGACCGCGGCCTTCGCCATCTCGCGACAGCTGCGGGATGCCGACCTGTAGGTCATCGAGCCAGCCGGCCTTCGATCGGGCCACGCTCAGCGCTTGATGAGCGGACTCTTCAGGCCTGTGGAGTTCTTGTCCGACTCGTCGAAGAAGTCCTCGCGGAAGATGTCCCGGGGGAAGAGGCGTCGGCTCATCAGGGTCTTCAGGGCCGCGTCGACCATCTGCGGCGGGCCGCAGAGGTAGCCGCGGCAGCCGGAGAGCTTCGCGTGGTCGGCCTCGATGACATCGGTGACCATGCCGAAGGCGTAGTCGTCCGGGTCCTCGCCGTCGGCCTCGACCTGCTCGGGCGTCTCGTCGGAGAGGCAGGGCCGGTAGGTGAACTCGTCGTACTCGTCGGCGAGCGCCCGGAAGACGTCGACGTCGTAGAGGTGGGCTCGCGTGCGCCCTCCGGCGTAGAGGGTGAGGTCTCCCTCGTACTCGCCCGCCTCGAGGGCGTGCCGGACCATCGACTTCAGCGGCGCGACACCCGTGCCGCCACCGACGAGGATCGCGTGCTTGTCGTCACCCGTCTTGAGCACGAAGCGCCCGTAGGGCCCCGACAACCGGACCTCGTCCCCCGTCGCCAGGGTGGAGAAGACCCAGCCGTCCGTCCCGCGCCCGCCGGGCACGTTGCGGATGTGGAACTCCAGCCGGGAGCTCTCTCCGGGGGGCGAGCCGATCGACCACGTGCGGTCGCACGGCTCGGCCCCGTCCGCGCCGGGCACGGTGAACTTCATGTACTGGCCGGCGTTGAAACCGACCTCACGATCGAGCTCGACGACGAGCCGCTTGGTGTCCTGCGCGATGTCCTCGAGGACGACGACGGTGCCCGTGTAGTCCTCGACCGGGTGCACCTCCATGTCCTCGTCGACGTCGAGGTCGGCCTCGATCGTCACGTCCCCGCGGGGCTTCGCGCAGCAGGTGAGCAGCTTGCCCTCGTCCCGCTCGAAGTCCATGAGGGCGAAGGAGCTCGCCTCGCCCAGGTCCACCTCGCCGTCGAGCTTGTCGACCTTGCAGGTCGCGCAGGTGCCGTGGGTGCAGCTGTGCGGCAGCCACACCCCCGCCCGCAGGCAGGCGTCGAGGATCGTCTGGTCCTCGCCGCACTCGACCTCGCGGCCGACGGGTTCGACGGTGATCGTGTGGGTGGTCATGGGTCTCTCCTCGAGCGGGACGAAGGGGGGAGCTGACGGCGTGTGCGGGACGTGTGGGAGACGACGATTCCCCGGAGCGCCACGCAGGAGCGCCTCAGGGAATCGTCGTCTCCACCTCAGGCGGCCACGCGGGTGCCGATGACGTCCTTGTGACGGACGCCGAGCTCGGCGAGCGTCTGGTCGTCACGCGGCTCGAAGGGGGCGCCGTGCAGCGTCCACGTGCGGGGAGCAGCGGGGTCGTAGTCGGGGTCCTCTTCGGCGAAGGGCACGAACATCTGGTCCCGGAAGTCGGCCCAGGTCATCGCCCTCGGTGCCCGGAACATCGCCGGGGCGGCGAACCACATCGTGTCCTGGAACCACACGGAGACGAGCTGGTCGTCGCCGTAGAGCTCCTGCCGGGAGCGGGAGGGGAAGTCGTACGCGCCCAGGCTCTTGATCGCCATGTCAGGCACCTGCCTTCGTGTCGTCGGGGGTGGCGGTGTCGGCTGCGGCCTCGTCGTGCCAGGCCAGCCAGTTGCGGTGGTCGCGCGATCCGATGTACTCACCGGCGTCGCCGTCCTGCAGGCCGTACCACTCGAGCACCTCCGGCACGGTCGGACCCCCGCAGTTGCCCTGGTAGATCTGGTGCACGGGCAGCCAGGCCTGGCGGTACTTCTCCGGCTCGCGCTCGAAGATCCACTGACAGCCGTTGGAGCAGGTGTGGTAGATCTCGCCCTCGAACTCGGACTCACGCTGGGCGAAGGTGGTCGGGTCGCCGGGCTCGGTGAAGAGCATCGGCACCTGGCAGACCTGGCACAGCTGGGGCAGGCCCGGCGCGAAATGCCGTCCGCCGGCCTCGATGTTCTTCTTCTCCTTCTCCCAGAGCGGTCGGTAGTGGGTGTCGAAGGTGTCGGGGTAGGCCTGCGAGAGCCAGTCCATGTGCTCCTCGCTCGGAGCGCTCGTCGTGAAGGCGGCCGCGAAGGAGAACTGGTAGAGGGTCCAGTACACCTGGTGGGAGAGGATCTCCTTCTCCTTGATGGCGTCCTCGACGTGGCGCGGAGGCGTGATGCCGTAGAAGGCGAGGTCCTCGAAGAGGCCTCCGAGCATCTGCTCCTCGAAGTACAGCTCGAAGGACTCCTTCCAGCTCATGACCTTGCGCGGGAGCATGTAGTCGAGCATCTGGGCGACGAGTGCGGTGACGCGGTAGGAGCGCCAGAACCACTTGTCGATCCAGCCCTGGACGATTGGGACGTTGGCCTCGTCCTGCTCGAGGAGGAACTTGATCGCCTCGAGGCCCAGGGTCATGTGCCGCGACTCGTCGGACTGCGCCGAGAAGCCGAAGGTCATCGTCGGCAGGTCGCCGTTGAAGGACGACCCGGACATGAAGGGCACGAAGAGCAGGTTGGTCAGCAGGTACTCGAAGGAGAAGCCGATCGCGATGAGGAACTCGAAGGGCCCGCAGGACAGTGCGTCCTCCATGAAGCTCTTGGGCACCGACAGGTACCAGACCCGGTCGTACTGCTCCGGCCAGTTGTGCAGGCCCGAGTAGTACTTGTTGTAGTTGGACAGGGTGTGGATCTCGGTCTGCATGTGACGGATCTCGTCGATCGACTGGCACAGTGCCGCAAACCGCGGGCCGGGTCCGGCGAAGTGCCGCGCCAGGTAGGAGAAGTGCCGGTGGGCGCCGTACTCGAGCGGGGTGACGCCCTGGATGAAGATCTTCATCGCGTTGAGGTAGCTCGCATCGGTCAGGCCGAGGTGGCCCTGCCCCTGCGCGAAGCCGTCGAGGACGGCGTAGAGGCGCTTGTCCTTTTCGGCCTGGTACTTGCAGTAGGCGTCGATCGTCAGGCGGAAGGGGTCCTCCCAGGCCGCCCAGTCGTGGATCTTGATGCCCTCGTAGTCGAGGTGCGGGAACATCTCGTCCTTCTCGACGTAGGACGGCTCCCAGTCGAGGCCGCGGGTGAGGGCCTCGTAGCGGGCCTTCATCGACAGCTTCTTGGCCTTCTTCGTCTTCTTCTCCGGTGCCAGTGTCATCGTGGGTCTCTCCTGTGGTCAACGGTGGTCGAGGTGTGAGGGCGCCGGGCGCCCGAGCCTCGAGACCTGATGCGGTCGGTTGGTCTGTCTGTCTGTCTCAGTGGTCCCAGGCGATGACGATCTCGTCGTCGTCCCACTCCTGGATGTTGCCGAAGTAGCTGACGATCGCCATCTGGAACTCGTGCGTCTCCCACTCCCGGCCGAGCTTCTCCTCGACGGTCTCCTGGGTGACCACGATGCGGCCCGGGGCGGTGATGCGGACGAGTCCGGGGGTGTGCATCACGCTGCACCCGGGGTTGTCGGCCTCGATGGCCTCGATGACGGGCCGGTTGTTCTCCGACTCCTGGATGACGACGCCGACGTCGCGGACACCCTTCGTCTGCGGATCGTCTGCCGTGGTCTGCTCCTGCATGGTGCTCTCCTCTCAGGCGGCCGCGCCGGTGTGCGCAGCGCGCACCTCGGCGGCGGTCGTGGTGATCCGGTCGACGGCCGAGCTACCGCCGAGCAGCTCGTCGATGCGGGCGGCGAAGGGGGTGACGACCTCGAGCGCCGTGTCGACGGCGGCCGCACCGTGCTCCGCGATGAGGGCCGCATTGGTCGCACCGAGCTCGGGGTCCTCGCGCCAGGCCGTGTACAGCGCGTCGATCCACCTGCGGTTGTCGGCGAACCAGCTCGCCATGTGCTGCGCGACGAGCGAGTAGGCCGGCGCACCGCTGACGACGGCCTGGTCATCGAGGTGCTGGTACAGCAGGTCGTACACGAGCCGGTCGACGGCGTCGAGACGCAAGAGCGCCAGGCCCCAGTCGGTCTCGACGATGGTCTCCTCGGCCATCCGGCGCAGCTCCTGCAGGGGCGCGTCCTGCAGCCAGTGCTCCTTGGCCTCGGCGAGCAGGTCCGCCGTGCCGCCGCCGAGGGCGATGCCGACCCGGCTGAGGACCTGAGCGTTGCCGACCCGGTCGAAGGCCGAGTAGGCAGCCGCCTGGGTCACCGTCGCGCCCCAGCCGAAGCGGGCCATCCCGCAGAGGATCAGCTGGCCGGCGCTCTCGAGGTGCCGCAGGGGCAGCACGAGCTCGGTGAGGACGCTGCGCCAGCCGTCGGGCAGACGCTCGAGCAGCCCACGTGCCTCGATGTACTCGAGCGAGGTCGCGAAGGCCTCGTGGTGGCCGGAGCGGGCGGTGACGTAGGGGGCGTAGTAGTACTGCCGCGGGTCGAGGTAGCTGTAGGCATCGGTCAGCCGGAAGACGCTGTAGGAGTCGTCGAAGATCTCCCGCGTCGGGTCCCACGTCGGTCGGTACTGGAAGTTCTCCTTGGGCTGCACGTCGATGCTGCCCTCGATGTAGCGCGAGGCGGGCTTGTCGCCATAGCGCTTCGCGATGTGGGTGAAGGTCTGCCGCTGGGGTTCGATGACCTGGGTCTTGAGCTCGTACTGCACTGGACGTTCTCCTTGGTCTGGTGGACTGGCGAAGGGGGTCAGCTCGGCTGCGCGGTGCGCGTCGCCTGCGTCGGGGCGGTCTCCAGGAGCCGGACGAGCAGATCCGGCAGGGCGTCGGGACCGTCGAGCTCACGCTCGTCACCCCCTTCGTCGAAGGTGCCGACGAGACGACCGACCGCTCGGCCGTCGGCGAAGGTCGTGGAGCACCGGGCACCGGCGTCACCGAAGGTCACGGTGAACGCCAGCTCGTTCGGGAGGGTCTCGTCGACGAGGCCGAGATGCTCGCGCTCGGACCCGAGGACGGCATTCGCCTCGCAGACGTACTGCTCGGCGAGCGACCGCAGGGCGACGTGCCGGTCGGCGCCGGTCCCGGTCGCCACCCGCTCGCTGATCCGGGTCCGCGGCACGGTGGTCGGCCCCTGGGCCAGCTCGCCGTGGTGCTGATGGGGCGTGCCGACGAGCTCGGCGACGCGAGTCATGAAGGGCGTCATGGCACCTCTCCTCGGTGGTCCGGGGACGAGGAGCGAGGTCCGCCCCACCACCCCGGCGTGGTCTGTCGTGGAGGCAACGTAGGCCGGGTGTGGCGCCCGCCACGATCCGATGAACGCAGTCGCTGTCCGCTCGACGCAGGCACCCGGAAGCACACCGTCGTTCCCCGCTGCGGAACGCCACCGGGACCCGTCACCCTGGGGGGTCATCATCGGGCGATCACGGATGATCGCGAGAGGAGTGCGATGAGGCACCTTCTGCAGTCGGCACCCCGGTTCGAGGACTGGGAGGGGGTGCACGACGCCCTGTCCAATGCCTATTTCCCGCACGCGATGCACCCCAAGGCCGTGCCCGGGGCTTCTGCATCGGGCATCGAGGTCGTCGACCTCGACAGCTGTCGGCTGGCCCGCATCACGTTCGGCGCGACCGTGGGGATCGACTCGGACCACCCCGGTGCCGTGGCGGTCAACATCCCGCTGAGCGGTCACCTCGCCTCCCGCATCGGCAGCAAGAACTACGACGCCGCACCCGGTCGGGCCACGGCCTTCCCGGCCGACACCCCCGCACACATGCCGGCCTGGGCTCCTGACCTCGTCGTCCTGGGCCTGCGCATCGACAGCGCGCACCTGCACCGTGAGAGCGAGCGGGTCTTCGCCCGCAAGGACGTGCGGTTGCCGACCGACATCGACCTGCGCACCCCGGCGGGGGCTGCGTGGTTCCGGATGGCGCGCACGACCTTCGACAACGCCCGCGACTGCGGCGGCGTCCTCTACCGCGACCCGCAGGTCGCCGACTCCGTGGCGAGCATGCTCGTCACGGGGCTGCTCCTGGCCGCGGTCCCGGACGAACCCACCGCTCGCAACGCGCTGCGGCCGCGCCCCGTCCACCGTGTCGTCGAGGCGATGGAAGCCGATCCGACGCGTCCCTGGACCCCGGTCGACCTCGCCGAGATCGCCGGCGTCAGCGTGCGCCGGCTCCAGCAGGCATTCCGCGAGCACCTGGGCACGACACCCTTGGCCCATCTGCACGACCTGCGGCTCGACCGCATCCACGACGACCTCGTCCACGGGCGCGGGGGCACGGTGACTGAGGTCGCCCTCTCGTGGGGCATCACCCACCTCGGGCGATTCGCCGCTGCCTACCGGGAGCGCTTCGGGGAACTGCCGAGCCAGACCCTGGCCCGGGCTGCCTGACGCCCCGAGGCTAGGTCCCGGTGATCGCCACCGCTCCGGCCGCGGCCACCTGCTCGTCCTCGGCTGCCGAGCCGCCGGAGGCGCCGACCGCACCGACGAGCTCGCCGTCGACGCGTACCGGGACCCCGCCGCCGAAGGCGGCCACCCCCGGCCGGTTGCCGATACCGCGGATCACCGCGTCCTCGCCGGCGAGCGCCTCGTAGAGGCCGGAGGTCGGTGCCCCGCCGAAGCGGACGACGGTCCGCGCCTTGTCGATCGCGATCTCGCCAGAGGCGGCGAAGGCGCCGTCCATGCGGGCGAAGGCGAGCAGCGTGCCGCCGGGGTCGACGACGGCGACGTTCATCCGCAGGTCGTGCTCACGGGCGTGCGCCAGAGCAGCGGCGAGCGCCGCCTCGGCCCCCTCGAGGGTCAAGACGGCGCTGCCGCGGGTGTGCTCGCCCATGCTCAGGTGAGCACCGTGGTGAAGCGTTCGTTGAGCTCGCGGTCGTGGTAGAAGATCCCCTTGCCGAGCTGGTCGACGGTCCACACGTTCGTCGGGCGGTCGGGGAAGGCGAGGTACCCGCCGGAGAAGACCTCGTTGCGGTTGCCGCTCGGGTCGAAGAAGTAGACCGTCTGGCCGCGGGTGATGCCGTGGCGGGTCGGGCCGATGTCGATCGGCACGTCGTCCATCGTCATCAGGTCGGCCGCGCGCCCCACGCTGTTCCAGTCCTCGAGGCGGAAGGCGAAGTGGTGCAGCTTGCCCTGGGGACCACCGATGACCGCGAGCTGGTGGATCTGGTTGTTGGAGGTCATCCACGTGCCGACGCACTCGTGGTCGTCCTCGAGGCTCGTCTGCACCCGCTCGGTCGCGTAGAAGCCGAAGACGTCCGAGAGCATCCGCTCCATCGTGCCCACGTCCCCGGTCGTGATGAGGGAGTGGTCGAGGGCCGGGGCGCCGATACCGACGAGGTGGCGGGGGAAGACCTCGGGGTTGTGCGTGCCCAGCTCGGTGCCGATCGCGGTCGCCTGGTGGTAGACCTCGAAGACGTGCTCGCTCGGCGTGACGAAGCGGATGCCGTCGCCGATCTCCGGGTTGTCCCCCTTCGACATGCGCTCGACGGTCAGGCCGAAGGTCCTGGCCTTGGCCTCGACGTCGTCGATGTCAGCCTCGTGCTCGACCTTCCAGCCGTACTTGACGACGCCGACGCCCCCCTCCTCGAGGACGACCGAGTGGTGGTCCCACTCGTCCCAGCCCTTGTAGAAGACGCGCTTGTTGCCCTCCGGGGAGGTGTCCTCGAGGGTCTCGTAGAGACCCATCGTCGAGGCATAGTGGTTCTTCGCCTCGGTCATGTCGGTGACACGCACGTGGGCGTAACCCATCCGCATGATGCCCATGTCTACTGCTCCTCCAGTGGGGTGCCCGCAGACCGCTCGCGGTCGCAGCGCGCCGCGTTGATCTTGCCGAGCAGGGGGTTGACGAGCCGCAGGGACGCGTCTCGCATCTCGATGACCAGGTCCTCGTCGGCGACCGCGCGGCAGCTCAAGCAGGTGCCGTCGGTGCGCTCGTCCTCGGAGACGACCGAGTCGGCCACGGGTCGGTTGTAGGAGAAGTCGCCGTCGACGACATCCACCTTGCAGATTCCGCAGCCGCCACGGCGGCAACCCACCGTGTAGGCATAACCGGCCTTGTGCAGGCCGGAGAGCAGCGTCTCGCCGGGCTCGATGTGGATCTGCGTGCCCGACGGCTGCACGATGATCGTCGTCATCGAGCACTCCTTCGTGGTCGTGCCGGGTCGCCGACGACCCGGTGGGTCCACTGTGGGCGAGACCACGGACGAAGGGGGCGAACGTTCCCCTTCGCGGAACGGCCGGCCGGTCTCGGCCGGTCGGTCGGTGGCCGGCGCCGGTGGCGCTCGGCTCAACCGTTGTTGCGCTCCTTGGCCCGGATGAGGTCGAGCGCGATGACCGCACCGATGGTGCCCAGCTTTTCGGGGACCGGGACCTGCGGGCTGAAGCCGAGGACATAGCGCTCGCGCCCGAGGAGGGCCTCGGCGACGCCCGGCCAGTGCCGGCTCGCGGTCGCGGCCACACCTCCGGGGCCGGTCACCTGGAACTCGCGGTCCCACATCGACCCCTCGAGCCGCAGCTGCGGGCCGGTCGCGAGCTCGATGCGCAGGGCCTTCGTGAAGAAGGTGAACTCCTTGACGATGCGGGCGACGACCTGACCCTGCCCGTCGTGCACCTCGTAACGGTCGAGACCGATGCCCGGCGGGTCGATGACCCGCATGAGCAGCGTGCCGTCGGTGTCGACGATCGCCAGCTGCCGGTTGCCCATGAGCAGCCGGGATCCGGCCCCTCCCTCGGTGACGATGCGCCCCATCGGCGCACCCGTCAGGTCGTGGATGCCGAAGTCGTTGCTCAGGAAGGAGCGCACCTGGTCCAGGACGAGGGCGTCGGTCTGCAGGATCCCCATGAGGTCAGTGTGCGCTAGCCGTAGGTGTCCCGGGGCCCCCGGCCGTCGCTCGTGCGCCGCGGTCCGCGCGACCACGACGGGGCGCTCGGCCCGTGCACCCGCAGCTCGTGCACGACATCGGGCCCGACGGCCTCGGCGATGCTGCCGAGCAGCGAGCTCGACAGCAGCCGGATCTGCGTCGCCCAGGCCGTCGAGTCGGCCCGGACCGAGAGCACCCCGGCCTCGAAGCTCACCGGCTCGCAGTGCTCGGCGACCTGGCGACCGACGATCTCGGGCCACCGGCCCATGACCGACCCGGCGGCGACGTCGACCTGCCACCCGCGGTCGCCGACGAGTCGCTCGACCTGCTCGCCGACGGTCATCGGGTCGCGGCCGGTGCCGGCGAGCACGCCGCGGGGCTGCCACTTCCGCTTGGGCCGCGGCTTCATGCCGGGCCGCAGCCCCTTCGTCGCGGCGACCGCGCGAGCACGGGCCAGGGCGGCAGCCGCCGCGTCCTGCTCCTCCTCCGCGGGGGCCGGCGTCGTCGAGGGCTGCGTCTCGTCCCCGCCGTCTCCCGACGAAGGGGGTGGGACCTCCCCTTCGCTCATGGGCCGGACACCTCGCCGAGCGTGACGGAGTAGCGGCGGCCGGCCATCGACTCGGGCACGTCCTCGGGGACGGCAGCGGTGATGAGCACCTGCTCGCAGTCGACGATCATCGCCGCGAGCCGCTCGCGGCGGCCGCTGTCGAGCTCGGCGAAGACGTCGTCGAGCACGAGCACGGGGTCGTCACCGAGGTCGTGGCGCAGCAGGTGGTAGGCGGCCAGGCGCAGCCCGAGGGCGAAGGACCACGACTCGCCGTGGGAGGCATAGCCCTTCGCCGGCATCGGCCCCAGGCCCAGGACGAGGTCGTCGCGGTGGGGCCCGACGAGGTTGACCCCGCGCTCGATCTCCTGGTCACGCCGCTCACCGAGGGTGTCGAGGAGCATCTGCCGCAGCTCGTCGGGCTCGGGCACCTCGCCGCCGGCGATCGCCTCGGCCGCCTCGTCGTGGAGCGAGCTGCGGTAGACCGCCGTGGCCTCCGACTGGTTGGCGCTGACCTCGCGATAGGCCTGCTGCAGGTGCGGGACGAGGTCACGCAGCAGGCGCAGCCGCGCATAGAGCAACTGGCCGCCGACCGTCGCGAGATGGTCGTCCCAGATGTCGAGGGTGCGCACGGCGTCCTCGGCCGCGGCCCGGGGGTCGACCCCCTCCGGAGCGGCGGAGCTGCGACGGCCGCGACCGCGCTTGCCGCCCAGGAGTGCGGCGGCGGACTTCAGCAGGGCCCCGCGCTGCTTGAGGATCTTGTCGTAGTCGGAGCGCACGCCCGACCACCGGGGCTGCCGCTGGACGAGCAGGTCGTCGAGGAAGCGGCGTCGCTCGCCCGGGTCGCCCTTGATGAGCGCGAGGTCCTCCGGCGCGAAGAGCACCGTGCGCAGGGTGCCCAGGACGTCGCGCGTGCGCGGCAGGGGAGAGCGGTTGAGCTTGGCGCGGTTGGCCCGCCCGGGGGTGATCTCCAGCTCGACGAGGCTCTCGCGCTCGTCGCGCACGACGGCGGCACGCACGATCGCCCGGTCGGCGCCGAAGCGCACGAGCGGCTGGTCGGTCGCGACCCGGTGGCTGGAGAGCGAGGCGACGTAGCCGATCGCCTCGACGAGGTTGGTCTTGCCCTGACCGTTGAGCCCGACGAGGGTCGTCACCCCCGGCTCGAGGGCCAGCTCGGCCGCGGGATAGCTGCGGAAGTCGCCGATGCTCAGGTGTCGGACGTACACGGGTCAGGACGCCGGGGGCCGGCCGGCCATCAGAAGACCCCCATGAGGAGCATCACGACGCCGACGGAGCCGGCGAAGGCCATCTTGAGCATGATCGGGTGGGTCTGGAAGTGCTCGCCGATGAGACCGATGAAGCCGAACATCAGTCTCCCGAGGCCCCACCGGAGGTCTCGCCCGACCCGCTCGTCGGGCCGGCCTGGCTGGCGTCGCCCTTCGATGCCTGCGCCGGCGTCGTCGGCTTGTCGACCTTCTTCTCCTCCTGGGCGTGGCTCGCCGCGGGGGAGGCCACTCCCTTCGCTGCCTCGGCTCGCAGGTCCTCGCCCTCGGCCACGGTCATCACCTGGTGACCACCGAACTGCCCGCGCAGTGCGGCGACGGCCTGCATCGCCGGACTGACCTGCTGCCTCGAGGCGAAGCGCGCGAAGAGCGAGGCCGAGATGACCGGCATCGGCACGGAGTTGGCGATGCCCTCCTCGACGGTCCAGCGACCCTCGCCCGAGTCTGCGGTGTAGTCACTGACGTCGTCGAGCGTGGGGTTGTCCTCGAGGGCCTTGACCATGAGGTCGAGCAGCCACGAGCGCACGACGGTGCCGCGGCTCCACGCCTTGAAGGCACCCGGCACGTCGGTGACGATGTCCTTGCGCTCGAGCAGCTCGTAGCCCTCGGCGTAGGCGTGCATCAGGCCGTACTCGATGCCGTTGTGGACCATCTTGACGTAGTGGCCGGCACCGACGGCGCCGGCGTGCACGAAGCCCTCGTCGCGCGGACCCTCGGGGCGCAGCGCGTCGAAGATCGGCATCGCCTGCTCGACGTGCTGCGCGTCGCCACCGACCATGAGGCCGTAGCCGTTGTCCAGTCCCCAGATGCCACCGGAGACGCCGCAGTCGAGGTAGCCGACCCCCTTCGCGCCCAGCAGCTCGGCATTGGGGCCGTCGTCGCTGAAGCGCGAGTTGCCGCCGTCGATGACGAGGTCACCGGGCTCGAGGCGCTCGGCGAGGTCGGCGACGACCGAGCGGGTCACCTCGCCCGCGGGCACCATGACCCACACGACCCGCGGCGCCTGCAGCGCGTCGACCATCGCCTGGACCGACTCGGCGTCGGAGACCTCGGGGTTGGTGTCGTAGCCGACGACCTCGTGGCCGGCGCGGCGGATGCGCTCGCGCATGTTGCCGCCCATCTTGCCGAGTCCGATGAGACCGATCTGCATGACTGAGCCTTCCTGACGGTGGCACCCCACGACCGGGGCGACGGGGGGGATCAGCCGGCGAGACGCACCGGCTGCAGGACGTAGCGGTAGGTCGTGTCGATCTCGCCGTCCTGGGTGTCCTGACCGGTGATCATCGCCGGCTTGAGGGGGGCGGTGAAGGACAACCGGGTGAAGGTCGTACCGAGGACGCCGAGCCCGTCGAGCAGGTAGCCGGGGTTGAAGGCGACCTCGATGTCGGGGCCGTCGACCTTGGCCTCGACGGCCTCGGAGGCCTGGGCGTCGTCACCGGCGCCCGCCTCGATCGTCACCTGGCCGTCGCTGAAGCGCAGCCGCACCGGGGTGTTGCGCTCGGTGACGAGGGCGACGCGCTTGACGGCCTCGGTGAGCACCTCGGTGTCGACGACCGCCTCGGTCTCGCTCGCGGTGGGGAAGATCTTCGACACCTTGGGGTACTCGCCGTCGAGGAGCCGGCTCGTCGTGTGCCGCTGACCGGCCTCGAAGCCGACGAGGCCCGAGCCACCGGCGGCCGCGCCGAGCGAGACCTCGACCGAGCCGGAGGCGCCGAGCGCCTTGGCGGTGTCGGACAGGGTGCGGGCGGGGATGAGCGCGATGTGGCTCGCGTCGGAGGTGTTGGGGCTCCACGTCAGCTCACGCATCGCGAGGCGGTAGCGGTCGGTCGCCAGGAGGGTCACCTTCTCGCCCTCGATCTCCACCCGGACGCCGGTGAGGATCGGCAGGGTGTCGCCGCGGTCGGCGGCGATCTGCACCTGCTGGACCGCCTGGGTGAAGACCGTGCCGTCGATGCTCCCGCTCCCCTCGGGGGAGGTCGGCAGCGTGGGGTACTCGTCAGCGGGCATCTGCAGCAGGGCGAAGCGCGAGCTGCCGCAGGTCACCTGGACCTTGGCGCCCTCGGTCGTGATGTCGACCGGCTTGCCCGGGAGGTTGCGCGAGATGTCGGCGAGCAGGCGTCCGAGCACGAGGACGGTGCCGGGCTCGGAGACCTCAGCGGCCACCGTGATGCGGGCCGAGACCTCGTAGTCGAAGGTCGAGAGGGTGAGCGTGCCGTCATCGGTGGCCTCGATGAGGACACCGGCCAGGACAGGGACCGGCGGACGGTTCGGCAGACCACGGGCCACCCAGGTGACCGCCTCGGCCAGCACATCGCGCTCGACGCGGAACTTCACGACAGACCTACCCTTCGACGCGCTCGAGCGCGAGGTCATGGGAATGACACGGATCCACGCGCATGGACGCGTGGGTTCCTGACATTACGTGGTCGGGGGCCGGTTCGGGAACCGAGGGTGACCTTGTGATTCGTCAGGGCTCGTACGTCCACAGGCAGGGCAGCAGCCATGCGTGGGGGAGGGAATGGATGGAGAGAGGACTCATCATCTTCTTCGGCGGTGTGGACACCGTGGACAACCGCCTGCAACCCGCTGCTGGCGCGGATCTCGGGTGTGGATGTCGACGTGGACAGCGTGTCGACAAGCTGGCACGGGGTGTGGACGCAGATGCGTCGTCCCAAGGCTGTCGGGCTCGTGCACAGTCTGTCCACAGCGTCGTCCGCAGCGTCGTCCCCGCGAATGTGGATGGGCGGTGGGTGCCAGGTCCTCGGGGTGCGGTCGACGGCCCGACTCGGGGCGGAGGTGGTGTGTGCTGTGGGTCGTCCGGGGTGCGTCTGTGGACGGTGCCGGGCGTGTTGCCCGGTATGCCGGGGGTGAGCACTACCCACAAGACTGTCCACAGCCTGTGGATCTGTGGACGAACGGGGCCGGGACGAGCTACCTGACGGTAGGTCACGGACGGGTCGCGGAGCGACACACAGGTGGGGAGAAGCCTGTGGACAACGCTGGATTGCCGGATATCGATGGGTATCGAATGATCCGTAGACATCCGGATACGACCGGATCGGGCGAAGGGGGAGTCAGCCGGCCTGCTGCTTGATCCGGTTGGTCAGCTCGGTGACCTGGTTGTAGATCGCGCGGCGCTCGCCCATGAGCTCGCGGATCTTGCGCTCGGCGTGCATGACCGTCGTGTGGTCGCGGCCGCCGAACTGCTCGCCGATACGCGGTAGCGACATCTCGGTCAGCTCCCGGCACAGGTACATCGCGATCTGGCGTGCCGTCGTCAGCTTGCGGGTGCGCGAGGCGCTCTGCAGGTCCTCGATCGTCAGCGAGAAGTAGTCGGCGGTCTGGGCCATGATCGTCGCGCTCGAGATCTCGCTCGACTGCTCGGTCGGGATGAGGTCCTTGAGGACGATCTGCGCCAGGCCGATGTCGACCGCCTGACGGTTGAGGCTGGCGAAGGCCGTGACCCGGATGAGCGCTCCCTCGAGCTCACGGATGTTGGTGCTGATCCGGCTGGCGATGAACTCGAGGACGTCGGCCGGCACGGAGAGCTTTTCCTGGATGGCCTTCTTGCGCAGGATCGCGATCCGGGTCTCGAGGTCCGGGGGCTGCACGTCGGTGAGCAGACCCCACTCGAAGCGGCTGCGCATGCGCTCCTCGAAGCCGGAGAGCAGCTTGGGTGCCACGTCGGAGGTGATGACCACCTGCTTGTTGGCGTTGTGCAGCGTGTTGAAGGTGTGGAAGAACTCCTCCTGCGTCTGCATCTTGCCCTGGAGGAACTGGATGTCGTCGATGAGCAGGACGTCGACGTCGCGGTAGCGGCGCTGGAAGTTGGCGGCCTTGTCATCGCGGATGGAGTTGATGAAGTCGTTGGTGAACTCCTCGGAGTTCACGTAGCGCACCTTGACGTGGGGGTAGAGGCTGCGGGCGTAGTGGCCGATCGCGTGGAGCAGGTGGGTCTTGCCCAGCCCGGACTCCCCGTAGATGAAGAGCGGGTTGTAGGCCTTGGCCGGGGCCTCGGCGACGGCGACGGCAGCGGCATTGGCGAAGCGGTTGCTCGCACCGATGACGAAGGTGTCGAAGGTGTACTTGGGGTTGAGCCGGGTCAGCTCGACCTGCTCGGGCTCGGGGCGGCCGCGCCGCGCGCGCACCGGCGCCGGCTCGGGGTCGTCGTCGACGAGCCCGTCGTCACGGCCCTCGACCGGGAGCGTGGAGGACAGGCCCTGGGGAGTGGGCTGGACGACCGGGTCGGCGGGGGCGGCCACCGAGTCGTCCTCGGCCAGGCCCTGGGTCGGCGGCAGCGGCTCGCCGTCGGCGAGGTCGGGGTCGACCGTGACGGCCAGTCGGACCTCACGACCCAGCTGCTCCGACAGGGCCTGGGTGACGTGCATGCGCAGTCGCTGCTCGACGAAGTTCTTCGAGAAGTCGTCGGGCACGGCGATCAGGGCGGTGTCGTCGAGGAGGCCGACGAGGCGGGCCATGCTGAGGAAGGCGCGACGGGTGACGGGAACGCCGTCGGCATCGAGGGTGTTGAGGGTGGTTCGCCAGACCTCACCGAAGTCGACCTCGCCTCCGGCCACGGGCGCACACCTCAACTTTTCTGCGGCTCGGCGGCCGATCGGGACTGATGTCGACGGTCATCCTCCCACTGCCGAAGGGTGCATCCACAACGTTGTCCACAGACTGTGGAGATGCACGTCAGGCAGGGTGGTGAGGTGCGACGCTAACAACACACTCCGGTGGCGGCAACCTGACGTCGCGACTTTCTTCGCGCTCCCGGCGTGTCGCGCTGGACAGTCTTCCCCGGGTTGGCATCCTGATCAGTTTCGTCGCGTGCGCGAGGGCCCCCGTCATGGTTTGACCCCGCGCAGAGGCGTCCCGTACCGTGGACGTCGGCCTGTCGGCCGCTTTCGCATGCCCACGATCTCGCTCGGGACTCCTTCGGTGCCGGACGTGGGTTTCCGATCGCGGCCGAAGCCGCCCACCAGACCTCAGCACCGGGCCCTGGGCCCACTGATCATCGGAGACTGCCATGAGCAAGCGCACCTTCCAGCCCAACAACCGTCGCCGCGCCAAGACGCACGGTTTCCGTCTGCGCATGCGCACCCGCGCCGGCCGGGCCATCCTCAGCAACCGCCGCGCCAAGGGCCGCTCGAAGATCTCTGCCTGACGAGCCGCCCGGTGCTGCCCACGCGGCACCGCCTGACGGAGCGTAGGGACTTCGCGACGACGATCCGGGGCCGCGGCGCTCGACGCCAGGGCTCCTCGTTGCTCGTGGTCCACGCCCGAGTGGCGGACGCGACCCAGACCGACGCCCGGGGGGACGACTCCCCGCGCGTCGGTCTCGTCGTGTCCACGGCCGTGGGCAATGCGGTGACCCGCACCCGGGTCAAGCGCAGGCTGCGGGCCCAGGTGGCACCGCTCCTGACGGACCTGCCGCCCGGCACCGACGTCGTGATCCGGGCCAACCCCGCGGCCGCCGACGCCGACTCGCACGAGCTGGGCGCCGCCCTTCGGCACTGTCTGCGCTCGGTGCTCGTTGAGCGGGCGAGATGACTCTCCTCGCCCAGCCCCTCATCTGGCTCGTTCGCGGCTACCAGGTGCTCGTGTCCCCGCTGCTGCCGCAGTCCTGCCGCTACTTCCCGAGCTGCTCCGCCTACGGGCTGACCGCCCTGCGGCGCTTCGGGTTGGTGCGAGGCGGCTACCTGACCGTGCACCGCATCGTGCGGTGCAACCCCTGGTCCGCCGGGGGCATCGACCACGTGCCCGAGACCTGGGCGCAGCGCGGATCGCCTGACCTGGCCAGGCCGCGCTTCGCCGATGTCGAGGGCCACGACGACGGCGTCGGCACCGACGCCACCGACCGAAGGACGTTCACCACGTGAGCTTCAGCGACATCATGTACCCCTTCGAGTGGCTCGTCGCCTGGATCATGTATCTGTGGCACGGGGCGCTCACGGCGATCGGGCTGCCCGAGGCCGGCGGCTGGACCTGGACCCTGTCCATCGTCGGTCTCGTGATCGTCATGCGGGCGGCGCTCATCCCGCTCTTCGTCAAGCAGATCCACGCCTCGCGCAAGATGCAGCTCATCCAGCCCGAGATGCAGAAGATCCAGGCGAAGTACAAGGGCAAGACCGACCCCGACTCCCGGCAGAAGATGACCGAGGAGACGATGGCGCTGTACAAGGACAGCGGCACCAACCCCTTCTCCTCGTGTCTGCCGATCTTCGTGCAGATGCCCTTCTTCTTCGGCCTCTTCCGCGTCCTGAACAGCCTCGACGAGATCGGCTCCGGCGCCAAGGCCGGCATCGGCCCGATCACCCAGCAGGTGGCCGCCCAGGCGGAGTCCTCGTCGATCTTCGGCGCCCAGCTGTCCGCGCAGTTCCTCGGGACCGGGGGCGGGATCAGCGTCAAGGTCGTGACGATCACGCTGATCATCCTCATGTCGCTGACGACCTTCACCACGCAGTACCAGCTGATGCGCAAGAACATGCCCGCGGCGGCTCTCGAGGGGCCCTTCGCGCAGCAGCAGAAGATGATGCTGTACCTCTTCCCGATCATCTTCGCTGTCTCTGGCGTGTACTTCCCGATCGGTGTGCTCATCTACTGGTTCACGACCAACGTGTGGACCATGTGCCAGCAGTTCTACGTGATCCGGCGCATGCCGGCCCCGGGCTCCGCGGCTGAGAAGGCCATGCAGGACCGCCGGCGCAAGGCCGGGAAGTCGATCGACACCCCGGAGGAGACGCGCGAGCGCAAGCACGACGCCGAGATGGCCCAGGAGCTGGAGGCCAAGGGCGTCATCTCCGGGCAGCGCCAGCAGCCGACCTCGAAGAAGCGGGCCAAGAAGAAGGGCGGCCCGCCGCCGAAGGCCGGCTCGAGCTCCGCGGTGGACGAAGACCGCCCCCGGACCGACAACTGACCCCCGATGGGCCCGGAGGTCCGGGCCCGTCGACCGCCACACGCAGGAGAGACCATGAGCGACAACCTGACGACCGAGGTCGTCGAGGACCAGGCCGACGCGCCCGCAGAGCAGGCGCCGGTCCCGAAGAAGAACCGACGCCAGCTCCTGGAGCGCGAGGGGGAGGTCGCAGCCGACTTCCTCGAGACGCTTCTCGACATCGCCGACCTCGACGGCGACATCGACCTGGACATCGACGGCGACCGCGCCGCCGTGGCCATCGTCGACTCCGACGAGGGCCGCGTGCCACGCCGCCTCGTCGGGCAGGACGGCAAAGTGCTCGAGGCACTGCAGGAGCTGACGCGCCTGGCCGTGCAGTCGGCCACGGGTGACCGCAGCCGCCTCATGCTCGACGTCGCCGGTCACCGCGCAGCCCGTCGGGCCGAGCTCGTCGAGATCGCCCGCACCGCGATCGAGGAGGTCAAGACCTCCGGCGATTCGGTCGACCTCGAGCCGATGAGTGCCTTCGAGCGCAAGGTCGTCCACGACGAGGTGCTCGCCGCGGGCCTCAAGTCGGACTCCTCCGGCACCGAGCCGCGACGATTCGTCGTCGTCCACACCGCACAGGTGGCCCCTGCCGACGGCGAGAGCGCCGAGCCCGCCGACGGGGAGTCCGGGGCGGACACCGCGGGCGAGGCCGTGCCTGATGCATCCGAGGTGTGAGCACCCCGTTTCACGTGAAACGCTAGGGGCATGACGATCGACATCCCCGCGGCACCCGAGGGCGCCCGCCGATTCTTCGGCGGGCGCCTTCCTCGTGCCGAAACATTCGCCGCAGTGCTCGCGGACACGGGCGTGAGTCACGGACTCATCGGTCCGCGCGAGGTCCCGATCCTGTGGGAGCGGCACATCCTCAACTGTGCCGTCATCGAGGACGCCTTCACCGAGGGGGCGAAGGTCATCGACGTCGGCTCGGGAGCGGGCCTTCCGGGCCTCGCCGTGGCCATCGCCCGGCCCGACCTCGACGTGCACCTGGTCGAGCCCATGCAACGGCGCACGGAGTGGTTGGGTGCCGCGACCGAGGCCATCGGCCTGGACAACGTCACGGTGCACCGGGGTCGCGCCGAGGAGTTCCACGGGGTGCTGTCCGCTCCGTATGTCACCGCACGTGCGGTGGCGGCCCTCGACAAGCTGGCGCGCTGGTGCTGCCCGATGGTGGCTCCTGGCGGGCGGCTCGTGGCGATGAAGGGGCAGTCGGCCTCGGCCGAGATCGACAAGGCGACCATGGTGCTGCGGCGACTGGGTGTCACCGCAACCACGATCACCGAGCACGGCGCGGACGTCCTCCCCACCCCCACGCTCACGGTCGACTGCACCGTCGGGACCGCGCGGACCTGAGGCGCGCGCTCCTGACGGCCGCGCGTTTCACGTGAAACGCAGGGCCGCGACGATCGCCTCGTTTCACGTGAAACGCATCTGGCGATGGGTGTGCCATCCCTCGATGAGCTCCTGCTGGCCGTGAACACCCATCCAGTTGTCCACTGATTCTGTGGACAACACGACTGATTCGGTGGAAAACCCTCGAATTGCCCCCCACTTGTCCACAGCCCGCTCCCCGATTGGCGTGTCGTCCCGGTCTGGGGTTGTATGGCTGGGCTCGCAGTCCCTTGAGGAGGAATGTCTCGGTGACCACACCACGCACCGTCATCCCGGGTATCGGGTGGCCGGCCCTCGAGGTCCCCACCGACACCGCACCGATCGGCTGGTTCGGAGTGCGCCCAGCGTCCTCGGAGACCGTGCCCGAGACACCCGACGCGAGCGCCGTCGGCACGCTGGTACCGGATGACAGGGTCCACGAGGCCAACGATGACGAGGAGTGCCCAGTGGACCCCACGACCAGCCCACCGGAGGTCGTCGACGGCTCCTCCACGGCACCACCTGTCACCACGGCGCTGCCCCGCCCTCCGCAGCCGCGCATCATCACGGTGTCCAACCAGAAGGGTGGGGTCGGCAAGACGACGACCGCGGTGAACATCGCAGCGGCTCTGGCTGACGCGGGGCTGCAGGTCCTGCTCATCGACACCGACCCCCAGGGCAACGCCAGCACGGCCCTCAACATCGATCACCACGCCGAGGTGCCGAGCATCTACGACGTGCTCGTCGACGGCACACCCATCTCCGAGGTCATGCAGGCCTGCCCCGACGTCGACAACCTCTGGTGCGTCCCCGCGACGATCGACCTCGCCGGTGCCGAGATCGAGCTGGTCTCCCTCGTCGCCCGCGAGGGCCGTCTGACCAAGGCCATCGCGGCGTGGATGGCCGAGCGTGAGGAGGCCGGGGATCCTCGTATCGACTACGTCCTCATCGACTGCCCGCCGAGTCTCGGGCTGCTCACGGTCAACGCCTTCGTGGCCGCGCGTGAGGTGCTCATTCCGATCCAGTGCGAGTACTACGCCCTCGAGGGCCTGAGTCAGCTGCTGAAGAACATCGACCTCATCCGCACGCACCTCAACCCGGCGTTGCACGTGTCGACGATCCTGCTGACCATGTACGACGGCCGCACCCGGCTGTCCGCCCAGGTCGCCCAGGAGGTGCGCGAGCACTTCCCCGAGCAGGTCCTCAGCTCCACCGTCCCCCGATCCGTTCGCGTCTCCGAGGCGCCAAGTCACGGGCAGACGGTCATCACCTACGACCCCCAGAGCACGGGCGCCCGGTCCTACACCGACGCGGCCACCGAGATCGCCCGCCGCGGCGCAGAGCAGAAGGACAACGCATGAGTGACAAGCGACGCGGACTCGGACGTGGCCTCGGCGCCCTGATCCCTGACTCGGGGGTCGCCGGCCGGTCTGCAGAGCGACCGGTGGACGTCTTCTTCCGTGACCAGGAGCGGCCCACTGCCCTGCCCAACACCGTCGCCGGCAAGATCGCCGAGGCGACCGCCCAGGCGCCGGCCACTCCGGTCCCCGCGGACCATGACGCCGTGACCATGGACGTCTCGCCCGAGACGGGTGCTGAGGGCTCGGTGAGCGGCCCCTCGACCGCCGACGAGGTCCCGGCCACCTCGGCCACGACGGACGACCCCGTGGACGGCCTCGCGCCCGTCCCCGGCGCCAGCTTCGCGGAGATCCCGCTTGACGCGATCCGGCCCAACCCGCGCCAGCCGCGCACCGTCTTCGACGAGGACGACATGAGCGAGCTGGTCCACTCGATCCGGGAGATCGGGGTCCTGCAGCCGATCGTCGTGCGCCGGGTGAGCGATGGTGACGACGGCGTCGACTTCGAGCTCATCATGGGTGAGCGTCGCTGGCGTGCCAGCCGAGCCGCGGAGCGCGAGAGCATCCCGGCGATCGTCAAGGCCACCGAGGACGATGACCTCCTGCGTGACGCGCTCCTCGAAAACCTCCACCGCAGCAACCTCAACCCCCTGGAGGAGGCGGCCGCCTACCAGCAGCTCCTCGACGACTTCGGCTGCACCAAGGAAGAGCTCGCCGGCCGCATCGGCCGGTCGCGGCCACAGATCTCCAACACGCTGCGCCTGCTGCGGCTGCCGCCGATGGTGGCTCGCCGCGTGGCGGCGGGTGTGCTCAGCGCTGGTCACGCACGAGCGCTCCTCACCCTCGACGACGGGGAGCAGATGGAGCGGCTGGCGCAGCGCATCGTCGCCGAGGGCCTGTCCGTGCGCAGCGTCGAGGAGATCGTCGCTCTGGGCCTGGCCCCGGAGAAGGAGCGGCGGACGGCTCCGCGCGCCGGGCGCCACCACCCCCAGCTCGACGACCTCGCCGGTCGGGTGAGTGACCGCCTGGACACCCGGGTCAAGATCAACCTCGGGCAGCGCAAGGGCCGGATGACGATCGAGTTCGCCTCGATGGAGGACCTGCATCGCGTCCTCGGTCAGATGGGCGTGGCCTCCGAGGACGTCGACGGCTGAGCTGGACCACGACATGCGAGAGGGCCCCACGGTGACATCACCGTAGGGCCCTCTCACATGGTCAACGAGACGAATCTCGTTGTGCCACAAGCAAACTCAGCCGACGAAGGGCTCGAGCTCCTTGACCAGCTTGGGCTTGGGCATGGCGCCCACAAGGGTCTTGACGATCTCGCCGTCCTTGAAGACGTGCATCGTCGGGATCGACGTGATGCCGTAGCGCGCCGTGATCTGCGGGTTGGCGTCGGTGTCGAGCTTGACGATCTTCAGCTTGCCGTCGTACTGACCGGACAGCTCCTCGAGGACGGGCGCGACAGCGCGGCACGGGCCGCACCAGGTGGCCCAGAAGTCGACGAGGACCGGGGTGTCGCTCTTGAGGACGTCCTGGTCGAAGGTGGCGTCGGTGGTGGGGGAGGTGGCCATGGGGGTCCTTCTCTCTCGGTGGGTGTGGTCTGGGGGTCGGTGCGGCAGGACCGCTCAGCGGGCGCCGACGGTGCCGGCGACGGGGTTGTCCTGGGCGGTCAGGGCCTGGTCCACGGCGGGAGCCGCAGCCTCCTCGTGGGCCGCGAGCCAGCGCTCGGCGTCGAGCGCGGCTGCGCAGCCGGAGCCGGCGGCCGTGATCGCCTGACGATAGGTGTGGTCGACGAGGTCACCGGCGGCGAAGACGCCGTCGAGGTTGGTCCGGGAGGACCGGCCCTCGGTGAGCACGTAGCCCTCGTCGTCGAGGTCGACGACGCCCTGGACGAGCTCGTTGCGCGGGTCGTGGCCGATGGCCACGAAGAGCCCGGTGGCCTCGATCTCGCGGGTCTCGCCGGTGACGGTGTCGCGCAGGGTCAGGCCGGTGACCTTGTCGTCGCCGTGGATCGCGGCGACCTCGGAGTTCCACGCGAAGCGGATCTTGTCGTTGGAGTGGGCACGGTCGGCCATGATCTTGCTGGCGCGCAGCTCGTCGCGGCGGTGGACGATGGTCACCGAACGGGCGAACTTCGTCAGGAAGGTGGCCTCCTCGACGGCGGAGTCCCCGCCGCCGACGACGACGATGTCCTGCTCGCGGAAGAAGAAGCCGTCGCACGTCGCGCACCAGCTGACGCCGTGCCCGGACAGGCGCTTCTCGTCGGGGAGACCGAGCTCGCGGTAGGCCGACCCCATCGCGAGGATGACGGCGCGGGCCCGGTGGGTGTTGCCCTCACCGTCGGTGACCACCTTGACCGGGCCGGTGAGCTCGACCGCGGTCACGTCGTCGGTGACGATCTCGGTGCCGAAGCGCTCGGCCTGGGCGCGCATGTTGAGCATGAGGTCGGGGCCCATGATGCCCTCGGTGAAGCCGGGGAAGTTCTCGACGTCGGTCGTGTTCATCAGGGCGCCGCCGGCGGTGACGGACCCCTCGAACATCAACGGCTCGAGGTTGGCGCGGGCGGCGTAGACGGCCGCGGTGTATCCCGCGGGGCCGGAACCGATGATGATGACATTGCGGATGTCGGTGCTGGCGTCGGCCACGGGGTGAGTCCTTGGGGTCGGGTGAAGTCGGTCTGAGGTGACAACGTCATCGTAGGCGCGGTCTGTTCCATGGTCGCCCACTGCACGACGAAGGGGGATCACCTCACCGCCCGCACACCCGCCCGCGGGTCGGGCTACTGCGGGACGGCGAAGGAGTCGGGCCAGATCGGCTCGCACCCGGAGGTGATCGCCCAGGCCCGGGCCTCGCCGTCGGGCGGGGTCTGCGCGATGAGCAGCAACCCGTCCTTGCCCTCGAAGGTCGCCACGTCGATGACGACGGCCTGCAGCTGTGGCTGACCCAGGCGGGTGAGGCAGTCCGTCGCCCCGGCCGCGGTCGTCAGGGTGCCGAGGACCTTGTCGTTCTTGGGCTCGGGGGCCTGCGTCGGGTCCTCGAGCAGCGTGGCCGCCTCGGACCCCAGCGACGAGCGCGTGTAGTCGGTGCCGCTGGCGGTGATCGAGAAGGCCGGGACCTCACCCCCAGCTTCGCTGCCGTCCGCGGCCGCCGAGCTCTCGGTGGCCGAGCTCTGGGTCGTGGACTGCATCGGCGCGGCGTCTCCGGCGCTGCCGGTCTCGTCGGACCCGCTCTGCGAGAGCATCAACCCGCCCACGCCCAGCGCGACGACCGTCGCCGCAGCCGCACCGAGGATCCACGGGGCGACCGAGCGGCGCCGGCGGGGACCGTCGGGCTCGCTCATCGTGCTCCAGAAGCCGGAGCCCTCGTCCTCGGCCAGGGAGTCCTCGCCGGGCGCGCCCGCACGGTCGGGATCGGTGCGGGCGGCCTGCTCGTCCGCGAGCGTGGCGCGGATGCGCTCGGCCAGGTCGTCGGGCATCGGCCCGCTCTCCCGGAGGGAGGCGAGGAGGTGACGCATCCCGGTGGGGTCCTGGTCCTGGATCATGGCCGCCTCCCTTCGTCTGTCTGGTGGCCTGTTGTGTCTGACGAGGCAGCGGCGCCTGAGGTTCCGTCGACGCCCACACCTGCGGCCGCGAGGATCTTGCCGAGGGCCTCACGGCCCCGCGAGCAGCGGGACTTGACCGTGCCCGTGGGGATGTCGAGGATCTGCGCGGCCTCGGCCACGGGGAGCCCGTGCATGTCGACGAGCACGAGCGCGACCCGGTGCTCGTCGGACAGGCGGGTGAGCGCCTCGTGCACCGCCAGCCGGGTGTCGACCTTGCCCGTCGCGTCGGCGGCCGGGGGCACCGACGCGATGACCTCGTCGGTGAGCTCGCTCGTCGGGCGGACCTTGCGGGTCAGGTCGATGCAGGCGTTGACGACGATGCGGTGCAGCCACGTGGTGACCGCGGCGTCACCGCGGTAGGAGCCGGCCCGTCGGAAGGCGGAGACGAAGCCCTCCTGGACGGCCTCGGCCGCGATCTCGCGGTCGCCGCACACGCCGACCGCCACGGCCCACATGCGATCGCGGTGGCGGCGGTAGATCTCACCGAAGGCTTCGGCATCGCCCTCGACGTGCCGGCGCATGAGCAGCCGGTCGTCGATCTCGGCGAGGGATGCGTCGCTCATCTGGTGGCCCCTCAGCGGACGGTGATCTCGCCGAGCGCCGCGCGGTAGCGTCCGTCGTCGCTCGGGGTCAGGGAGGTGAACCACACCGTGACGTAGCGGCCGTTGACCGCCGAGGAGGGCTGCAGCTCCACCTCGCCGGTGCGGCCCTGGGTGCGGCCGACCTCGGTACCGGAGTTGGCCGGCTGCTCGCCGGCGAAGACGGTGGCCTGGGCGCTCGTCGGCAGCTGCAGGGTCACCGAGCTGATCGACTGGGACTGGCCTAGGTCGACGGTGATGCCGACGCCCTGCTTGACGCCGCCGAAGGCCTCGCTGCCGTAGCCCTCGGTCGTCCAGGTGGTGTCGGGGTTGCCGTCGTAGACGCGCGGTGCCTCGGCATTGTGCTCGACCCCGTCACCCGGGGCCGGGTCGTAGCCGGCGGCATTGGCGATGGCGAGCGGCTCGCCACCACCCGAGGGGCTGCCCGAGCCGCCGGTGTCCTCGCTCGTGGCGACCGCGGTGGTCTCGTCACCGCCGAGGATGCGGCCCAGGTCGGAGCCGGAGCCGATCCGCGAGGCGCCGATCCCGCCGAAGAGGCAGGCGAGCGCGACGAAGCCCGCCATGACCACGAGCACGAGGTTGGCCTGGCGGCGGCTCGGCGGTGCGCCCGCCTCGGCCGGCAGCAGCGGTGCCGGGGCCTCGACCTCGGCGGTCGTCGGCGCCGAGCCGAGAGAGCTGCGGGTGCGCTGGTCGGCCCGGATGGCCTCGCGGCGGGCCCGGGCGTCGTGGATGGCCTCGCGGGAGCGGCCACCAGCCGTCTTGGCCGCCTTGCCGAGTCGGTCGCCGAGGACCTTGCCCCCGGTGCCGACGGCGCCGGCGGCGGCAGCAGCAGCTGCGGCGGCCGCCGCGGTCCGGCGGCCGTGGGCGCTGTCGTCGCGGGAGCCCTCGTCGCGGGAGCGCTCTCGGGGCAGTCGCTGCGTGCTGTCGTCGTCGCGGGCGGCCCGGCTGCGCTGGCTGCGCCCGGCCGGCGTATCGTCGCCCCGGGTGATCGTGGCGGTGACTCCCTCGCGCTGACGGAGGTTGATCTCGCGGGTCACCTCGTCGTCGCTCTCGCGCGGGATGGCCGTCGTCTCGTCGCCGTCGGCAGCGGACGCCACGGCGGCGCCGCCGGCGAGCGCCCCACCGGCGACGGCGGCACCCGTGCCACCCGCTTCGTCGGGAGTCTCGGTGTCGGACCGGGAGCCTGTCGGCACGGTCTGCGTGGTCTCGTCGGCAGCGGACGGCGCGGTGCGCAGGGCCCCGGCGAGCGGGATGCGCGACCAGGGGGCGATCTGGGCGGCGTAGTCGCCGGGTGAGTCCGGACCGGTGCCCTCGCCGAGCGTCTCGCGGCAGATCGTGTCGAGGTCACCGGGGACCCCGACCGCCACGCGCGAAGGGGGTGGCGGTCCGCTGCCGTCGCGGGTGGCGGTGGGCAGTCCGCTGGGCCGATCGAGCGGCCAGGTGCCGGTGAGGCCGGCATAGGCCAGGGCCACGACGCCGGTCGCGTCGTCGCGGTCGGCCTCCTCACCCTCGGTCTCGATGCCGGCGAGGGCGGCGGCGGTGGCCAGCCCCTGGACCTTGACCCGGCCGTCGCCGGTGAGGAGCACCAGGTCGGGGGTCAGAGCCAGGTGGTGCAGGCCTCGGGCCCGGGCGGCCTCGATGCCCGTGGCCACCTCGCCGGTGATCCGGCGGACCTCCTCGGCGGGCAGCCCGTCGGTGCCGATGGCCTCGGTGTAGGTCGTCGCGTCGCCCACGGCGTCTTCGGCGATGAAGGACAGCCCGTCCTCGCTGCCGACGTCGAGGATGCGCACCAGCTGGGCCGCCTCGACACCGGCGGCCCGCCGGGCCGCGTCGAGTGCGGCAGCGGTCGAGTCTGCGTCGCTGGGCATGACGACGAGCGTCACGTCTCGGTCGAGCGTCGTGTCGCGCGCCGCCCAGCGCTCGCCGCCGGGGATCTCCTCGATCCGCGTCTCGACGGTGTAGCGACCGAGCTCCGTCCCCGGGTTCACCCCGTGCACGCTGCCCCTCTCGTCGGTGTGTGCCTGCCGCGCCATCCTAGGTCCACCCGGCGGCCCATCCGGGGAGCCGGGTCCGGGGGCGCGTCAGCCACGTCGCAGGCGCCGGGTCAGCGGGGCGAGGAGCTCGTTGACCTCCTCCACCCGCAGGCGGAGGGAGACCGCCAGTGCCACGGCGACGACGACGACGCCCACGAGGGCGGTGATGGCGAGGGCACCGACCCAGGTGCCGCCGTCGACCACGACCAGCAGGCCGCGCAGCACGCCCCAGCCCACGAGGGTCCCGAGCGCGGTCGCGATGCCCATGCGCGCGAACTGCCGGACCACGCGGGCCAGCCCCAACGACCCGAGCCGGCCACGTAGCAGCCACAGGCCGATGATCGCGGCGGCGAGGTTGGAGACGGTCTGCCCGAGCCCGACCCAGGTGGCGGCGTGGACGGGGGCGCCGATGCTGCCGACGAAGGTGAAGGTCAGGGCGACCCCGGTGAGGACGAGCTGCAGGACGAAGGGGGTGCGACCGTCCTCGTAGGCGTAGAACGCGCGCTGCACGAGGAAGAACCAGCCGTAGGGCACGAGCCCGATCATCATGGCGACGAGGACACCGACGGAGGCGTCCGTCTGGTCGCGCGGGGTGCCCGGGAGGACGGCCGCGAGCAGCCACGGGGAGACGAGGAGGATCGCCGCGGTCCCCGGCAGCAGGATCGCGCCGGGCAGCGTCAGACCGCGGCGCAGGTCGGCGGCCACCGCTCGCGTGTCGCCGTCGTGCGCGGCGTGCGAGATTCGGGTGAAGAGGGCGGTGACGAGGGAGACGGTGATGATGCCGTGCGGCAGCATGAAGAGCAGGAAGGCGTTGGCGTAGGCGGTCAGGCCGGCGCCCTCGACGCCCTGGGCATCGGCGGCGTGCAGGGCGCCGGTGAGCACCCGGGAGTTGACGAGGTATGCGCCCTGCCCGACGACGACGGCGGCGAAGGCCCACATCGCCATCCGCGAGGCCCCGCGGAGGCCACTGCCGCGCAGCCCCCAGACCGGGCGGAAGCGCAGGCCGGTGCTGCGCAGGGCCGGGACGAGCGCGAAGGCCTGCAGGGCGATCGAGACGGTCGCCGAACCGCCGAGCACGGCGATCATCGTGGGGGTCCACTCGTCGACGGAGCCCTGGCGGGTCTGGTCGGTGACGACGAACCACAGCAGGCCACCGATGGCGACGAGGTTGGCCAGCGCCGGTGACCACATGAAGGCACCGAACTTGTGGTGGGCCGTGAGGACCTGGCCGAGCAGCGTGTAGAGCCCGTAGAAGAAGACCTGTGGCAGGCACAGCACGGCGAAGGCGGTCGCCAGGGTGCGTGCCTCGGGCGGCCAGCTGCTCGAGACGACGAGCGAGACGAGCAGCGGCGCCGCGAGCATGAGCAGCAGGGTGATGACGGCCAAGGCCGTCACCGACAGCGTGAGCAGCCGGTTGATGTAGGTCGTCCCGCCGTCGGCGTCGCGCATCGCCCGGGTGATCTGGGGGACGATGACGGCATTGAGCACGCCACCAGCGATGAGCAGGTGGAAGATGTTGGGCAGCGTGTTGGCGGCATTCCACGCGTCGGCGGCGATGATCGTCAGGCCGACGACATAGGCCGTGAGGCTGTTGCGGGCGAAGCCGAGCACCCGGGAGAAGAGGGTGCCCGAGGCCATGATCGCGCTGGACCGGCCGATGTCAGGGCCGGAGCGGTGCTCGGCGTCGTCGCCGAGGTCCTCCTGCGGGGTCGCGGCCTCGCTCATGCGTCATGTCCCCTCGGGGTCCGTGGTCTCGGGCGCGGCCGCCCGTGCGCGACGGCCGCCCCGCACGGTACGCCACGTGCCTGCCGCGAGCAGGAGCGCGGCCGCGCCGCCGATGACCCAGTAGATCGAGTCCCCCGTGGGCCGGACCTTGACCTGGAGGGACGCCGGTGCGGCGATCTCGCGCCCTCCGGGCGTGGTCACCGCGACGTCGACCGGGACCTGCCCGGCCGCCAGGGCGGAGGCCTGCACGGTGACGGTCTGCCGCCCGCCGGGCCCGATGGTCACGGGTTCGGGCTGCTCGTCGATGCGCAACGAGTGGTTGCCGGGGGTGAGGCGCACGGCGAGGTTGGACAGCTGGACGTCGGTGTTGTTGACGACGGTGATCTGCAGTCGACCCGTGTCGGCGAAGAAGTTGACGTCGCCCGACGAGACGACGAGGTCGTCCCGGGCGAGGGTCACCTCCTGCTCGATCTCGTCGTGCATCCGGATGAAGCCGTAGCCATTGCCCCGCCACCGCGTCGACGTCAGCTGCTGGAGCGAGGTCTGCATCTGCGACCGCCAGCCGGTGCCGTCGGAGCGTACCGAGGCGAAGGTGGCCATCGACCGGGCGTCGCGCAGCAGTCGCTGGGCGCGGCTCTCGGCGAGCATCGGGCCGGGAGTCGCCGCGGGCCGGGTCGCGTCGGCGATCTGGCCGCGCGTGCGCGGCGTCTGCGAGGCCTCGGCGTCCCGGGCGTGGTCGAGCGTCGACCGCAGGTCGCCGCCACCGAGCCACGGGATGTCGTCGGCGCTGTCGCGCAGCTCCTGCCAGGCAGTCGCCGAGGGGGTGCTGCCCCGGTCGGGGACGATGACGACGGTGCGGGGGGTGCCGGGGCGCTCGCGGAGCACGGCCGCGGTCTCGGCGACGAGCTGCTGGCGGGCCAGGGTCACGTCGGCGTCGGAGGCCAGGCCCTCGACGACCTGGGACAGCGGCCCGTCGCGCACGACGACCGGGCTCCCGGCGGAGGTGCGCTCGCCACCCGTCGGGGTGAAGCCCGACGGCTCCAGGCTCGTGCTCGGGACGAGCAGCGTCGGGTCGACGCCGCCGGGCCGCAGCTCGTGCAGGGCCTCGGCGCGCTCGCCGGTGGCCAGCCCGTCGGCCGGCCAGAGCACGTCGCTGCGTGCCCCGAGGGCCTGCGCGACCCGCGCGCCGTCGGCGAGCCGGGCCGAGACGAGGCGCCCCGCGGGCTCGGACTCGGCGCCTGCGGCGACGTCGGCGTCGGCGTCGGCGAGCACGAGGGTCCGCGAGCCGACGATCCGCTCGCGCAGGGTGGCGGCGAACTCCCTTCGCACGTCCCGCTCGGCGTCCTGGACGTCACCACCGGTCCTGGGCACGTCGAGCAGGGAGGGGTCGACGAGCCAGAACTCGTCGTCGGCGGGCTCCTCGGCGGTGAGCGCAGCCAGCCGCGAGTCCTCGCCGAGGGTCTCCTGCCAGGCCCGGGTCCGGTCGTCGCGCCCGGTGCTCCACAGGCGGCGGTCGGCGGGCAGGAGGAGCGGGACGCCCCAGAGCACGTCGAGCGGTTCGTACTCCTTGGTCCGGTGCACCCCGATGAAGGTGTGGACGGCGCGCGCATCGGTCTGGATGCTCACCCAGGCGGCGCCGGCGGAGGTGCCCGGCAGCAGGTCGGTGCCGTCGACCTGCAGGGTGAAGGTCGCCGAGCCACCGGCCGGCACGTCGTCGAGGGTCGTCTCGGCGAGCGCCGTCCCGGAGACGGGGGTGTCCCCCTTCGCCCACTCCGCGATGTCGGACCGGCCGGAGCCGGCCTCCCGGGGGACCACGGCGACCCGCGGCCCGTCGAGGGTCTCGCTGCCGGTGTTGCTCACCCGGCCACGGACGGTGGCGGTGCCGTCGCCGTCGACGACCGGGGTGATCGAGGTGATCGTGATCCGGGCATCGCCCGGAGCGGCGGGGGCGACGGCGGGTGCGGCAGCGACGGGGAGTGCGACGAGCAGGGCGAGCAGCAGGCCCGCGATGCCCGCGCTCAGGCGTCGCCGGCGAGCCGCTGCCACGCCTCCCTCGCGATGCGTCGTTCGTTGGGGAAGGTCAGGTGCCGGTGCGCCTCGCGCAGGGGAAGCCAGGCGACGTCGACGGCCTCGTGGTCGGGATCGTTGTCGATCGTCAGGTACCCACCGATGGCCTCGAGCAGGTAGTGGTGGACGAACTTGTGGATGCGTCGGTCGGGGGTGGCGAACCAGTAGTCGATGGTCCCGAGCTCGACGAGGACCCGCGCCTCGATGCCGGTCTCCTCGGCGACCTCGCGGGCAGCGGTCTCGACGAGCGTCTCCTCGCCCTCGATGTGCCCCTTGGGCAGGCACCACTCGAGACGACCGGCCCGGTTGCGTCGGGCGATGACGGCGATCCGCGCCTCGCCCTCGTGGACGTCGACGACCACCCCGCCCGCGCTGCGCTCCTCGACCGCGGGCAGACGGCGCTGCGGTCCGGAGGTGGGAGCGGGGTGACTCATGTGGTCACTGTAGCCATGCGACCTCGGGTGCCTCCTCGGGTGGCGAACCCTGCCCTTCCCGCACTGCGGGGTCGCGCCGTCGTCACTACTGTCTGGTAGGTCCGTCAATGAGGACGGACCGCGTCGACGACGACGCCCAGCCGCAGGGCGTCCGGCTGGGGTGCACCCCCCGGGCGGGGGAGAACCCCGTGGTCCTCGTCCACGGCACCTATGTCAACCAGTACGTGCGCGATCGACTTCATCGACATCACCAAGCGCGCGCTCAAGGCCGACGGCTCGGGCACCCTGCGCTGCCTGCCCAACGCCCCGGTGCTGTGATGTCGGGTCGGGGGACGGCGCCCACGTAACCTTGGGCCCCATGTCCCCCGACCTGCCCCCGGAGATCCTGCGTGCCGCCGTGGCCCACCTGGCCCCGACGGTGCCGCTGCTCACCGACCTGGGTGAGCGCTTTGCGAAGGGGGGGCACGACCTGGCCCTCGTCGGCGGCCCGGTCCGTGACACCTTCCTCGGACGCACCAGCGGTGACCTCGACTTCACGACCTCCGCCTCCCCGGAGCAGACCGAGGCGATCCTCGCCGACTGGGGCGACGCGCACTGGGACATGGGGCGCGAGTTCGGCACCATCGGCGCCCGCAAGGGGTCGGACACGGTCGAGGTGACGACCTACCGTGCCGACGCCTACGACGGGGTGACCCGCAAGCCGGTCGTCGCCTTCGGCGACAACCTCGAGGACGATCTCGTGCGCCGCGACTTCACCGTCAACGCCATGGCGCTACGCCTGCCCGACCTCGAGCTCGTCGACCCGCACGGGGGCATGCTCGACCTCGCCGCCGGTCGGCTGCGCACGCCGTCGACCCCCGAGGTCTCCTTCAGCGACGACCCGCTGCGGATGATGCGGGCGGCGCGCTTCGTCGCCCAGCTCGGGGTCGTCCCGGCTCCCGAGGTGCTCGAGGCGATGACCGCGGCGGCCGGCACCCTCGAGATCGTCTCGGCCGAGCGGGTGCGTGACGAGCTCGTCAAGCTCCTCCTCGCGGACGACCCGGTGGCCGGTCTGCGGGTCCTCGTCGACACCGGGCTCGCCGAGCAGGTGCTGCCGGAGCTGCCCGCCCTTCGCCTGGAGATCGACGAGCACCACCGGCACAAGGACGTCTACGAGCACTCGCTCACCGTGCTGCAGCAGGCGATCGACCTCGAGGGGCCCCCGCTGTCGGGCCCCGACGCCGACCCCGACCACCCGGTGCCGGCACCGGACCTCGTGCTGCGCCTGGCGGCGCTGCTGCACGACATCGGCAAGCCGCGCACCCGGCGCTTCGAGGCGGGGGGCGGCGTCTCCTTCCACCACCACGACGTCGTGGGTGCCAAGCTCACGGCCAAGCGGATGAAGGCGCTGCGCTTCGACAAGGACACGACCAAGGCCGTGGCCCGTCTCGTCGAGCTGCACCTGCGCTTCCACGGCTACGGCGAGGGCCAGTGGACCGACTCCGCGGTCCGGCGCTACGTCACCGACGCCGGCCCGCTGCTCGAGCGGCTGCACCGCCTGACCCGCGCCGACTGCACGACGCGCAACCAGCGCAAGGCCACCCGCCTGCGCCGCGCCTACGACGACCTCGAGGAGCGGATCGCCGTCCTGCGCGAGCAGGAGGAGCTGGACAAGGTGCGCCCCGAGCTCGACGGCAACCAGATCGCCGCGGTCTTGGGGATCGAGCCGGGCCCGGTCCTCGGCGAGGCCTACCGCTACCTGCTCCAGGTGCGGCTCGACGAGGGGCCGATCGGCGCCGAGGCCGCCCAGGAGCGGCTGCGGCAGTGGTGGGCGCAGCGCTCCTGACGCCTGCCGGGCGAAGGGGGGAGTGCTCCCCATGTCCTCCCCGACCGGACCTGCCTAGGTTGGGGTGCTGACCGCACTCGAGGCCCGCGGGGCCATCAGGGGAGAGACACATGAGCGTCCAGCACGGCATGGACTCGGGCCGCGTCCGCCAGATCGCGGGTCAGCTGCGGGGCGAGGTCCAGGCCCTCACGGACGTCCTCGGCGAGGGCAATGCGAGTGCCGAGCGCCTGCGCGAGCACTGGCTCGGTGACGACGGGCAGGAGCTCGTCGTGCGCTGGACCTCCGACGCCGCCAAGCAGATCGGCGCCGCGAGCGAGACCCTCCGTGCGCTCGCCACCGGGCTGGAGCGCCAGGCCGAGGACCAGGACCGGGCCTCGGGGGCCGGCGGGAGCGGTGGACCGGGGGCGGGCGGGTCGCGCGGCGCCGGCACGGTCGGGAACGGTGCCGGCCAGGACGGCCCGCGGCGCACCTACGACCGCCCGAGCGGCTACGACATCTTCGAGCGTGACCCGGGGTCGATGGGCGTTCGGACCAACCGCGACGAACACGGCAACCTCCACCACTACGACCCGCTCACCGGCCGGACCTGGCAGGAGGGGGCGGACGGCACCTGGCGCGACAGCCAGGGCATCTTCGGCGACACGCACACCGACATCCGCACGACCGAGCACGACGGCGGGTGGGAGACCACCCGCGAGAGCACGCGGAGCACCGCCGGACGAGGTGAGTGGGGCGAGTCCTGGTCGCACGAGCGCTCCTTCGACCACGAGGGCCTCGCGACCACCCAGGCCGTCCTCGACGAGGTCCAGAGCGAGCCGATCGTCGAGCAGGACCTGTGGGACGCCGGGGTGAGCGACCGGGTCGCCGGTGGGCACGTCGGCGACGACCAGACCGGCGCCAGCGGCGAGGTCCTGTCCTACAACGCCGAGAGCCAGGGCTCGATGGGCGTCGACGCGACCCGCGGTGCCTATGTCGAGGCCAACGCCGAGGCCGGTGCCTACCTGGCCCGTGGCGAGGCCCACTGGGGCAACGACCATGGGACGACGGCCAACGCCGAGGGCTACATCGGCGCGGAGGCCGAGGCCGGCGCCAGCGGGCAGATCGGCCCGGCCGGCGCCCAGGTGGAGGCCGGCTTCGAGGCCTTCGCCGGCGGCAGCATCGAGGGCGGCGTGAGCCAGGACCTCGGTCCCGCCGATGTCGGGGTCTCCGGGTCGCTGTCCTACGGCATCGGCGTCGAGGCCGACGTCGGCGCCGAGGTCTCCATGGAGGAGATCAGCATCTCCGCCGACATCGGCGCGACCCTCGGCGTCGGTGGGTCGCTGTCCTTCGACGTGTCGATCTCCCCCAACGAGATCGTCGACGGCCTGGCCGACGCCGGTCAGGCGCTCGCGGACTCACCGATCAACCCCGGCAACTGGTGGTGACCCCCCTTCGACCGAGATGGCAGGCTGGGCCGCAGCCCCGCCGCCCTCATGACCACAGGAGAGCAGCATGACCCGCATCAGCTACCCGAGCGAGGTCGTCCCCGGCCCGCCGCCGGTGAGCCTCGACATGCCCGAGGGATGGACCCAGGTCTGGGCCCCCGACACGCTCATCGCCATCCGTGACGACGCGCAGGGCGCCGACCACTTCCTGGCCAACGTCGTCGTCCGCTTCTACCAGCGGCTCGCCCCCTTCGGGCCCGACGAGATCCACGCCGAGCTGACCCAGTACGCACAGCAGCGTCGCGACGGTCGGGTCGGGGCCCTCAAGCAGCTGTCCGTCGGTGGCCGCGAGTGGCTCGGTGCCGACCTGGCCTTCGTCGACGACCAGGCCGGGACCGTCGGCCAGGTCCACTGGTTCACCGCGCAGCAGCACAACGACGTCTTCGACGTCGTCCAGGTGACCGGGTCGTACGCCGGCTCGCGACGAGAGCAGGACTACGCGACCATTGACGCCATCGTGGACTCCGTCCGCGTCAACCCGTGAGGTAGGACTCTTACCCATGCCAGAGCTGAAGTACCCCAGCGAGGTCTTCCCGGGACCCCCCGGGGTCACCGTCGACGTACCCGAGACCTGGGCGCCCGTGCGCGTCGGAGGGACCCTGCTGTCCTGTCGGCGCATCGACAGCGACCAGGGCTTCGCACCCAATGTCGTCGTCCGCGGCTTCCAGCGCACCGCCGACTTCACCATGCGGCACGCCCTGCAGGAGCTGCGGGGCTTCGTCAGCGACCAGCAGGACGGCCACGTCGACGAGCCCTTCGAACTGACCCTCGGTGAGGTCCCCTTCCTCGGCGTCAACGTCTCGTGGACCGACCCCGAGATCGGGACGATCGTGCAGATCCACCTCTTCGCCGGGTCGCGCCGGGGTCGGATCGTCGACCTCGTGCAGGCCACGGGGTCGGTGGGGGGCGGCGACGCGCAGAGCGCCTATGCTGAGGTGCAGCAGATCCTGCAGACCATCCGGGTCACGAAGTGACTGCGGTGGCGCACCCTGACGAACGCCCCGGCCTGATGCTCCGTGTGGGAGCCGCGACCGACACCGGGCGGGTCCGTGACCACAACGAGGACTCGGCGCTGGCCGAGGGCGGGATCTTCGTCGTCGCCGACGGCATGGGCGGACACGCGGCCGGCGAGGTCGCGAGCGGCATCGCCGTCGAGACGATGCGGGAGCTCGTCACGCGTGGCGAGCTGACCTCCGACGACGTCACCCGCCAGCTGCTCGTGGCCAACGAGCGCATCCTCGAGGGGGTCGCGTCGCACCCCGAGCAGCGCGGCATGGGCACGACCGCCACCGGGATCGTGCTCGTCACCGCCGGCGGGTCCGACCACTGGGCCGTCTTCAACGTCGGCGACTCACGGGTCTACCGGTGGATCGACGGGACCCTCAGCCAGGTGACCGTCGACCACTCCGAGGTGCAGGAGCTCGTCGACGCCGGCGTCATCACCGCCGAGGAGGCCCGGGTGCACCCGGCCCGCAACGTCGTCACCCGCTCCCTGGGCACCGACTACGCCTACCACTCCGACGTCTGGGTCCTGCCGCCCTACGCCGGTGAGCGCTTCGTCATCTGCAGCGACGGCCTGACCAACGAGATCACCGACGAGCGGTTGCGTGAGATCCTGCAGCAGTGCCCCGACCCCCAGGTCGCGGCCGAGGAGCTCGTCCGCGCCGCGGTCGAGGCCGGGGGCAGGGACAATGTGACCGTCGTCGTCGTCAACCTCGACGGCGACGTCGGGGACGACCTGTCGGAGACGAGCCCGCGGCAGCCGGGTGACGACACCACCCCGCGAGAGATCGTCAGCGAGGAGAAGTGACCATGCAGAGCAGGATCGAGGGTCGAGACGGCTGGGTCGAGGTCACCCGCGACGGGGTGGCCGTCCTGGCGAAGGGGGACGACGCCCTCGCCGAGCGCATCGGCGCCGCGCTCGACGCGGCCGACGGTGACGAGCTCGCCGACGTCGTCACCGATGAGCTGAGCTCCGGCGGGGTCCGACGGACCCCGGACTTCGCCGTCGTCGACCACGCCTCCGGTCGGGTCCTCGTGCGCGGCACCGCCTCGGTGCAGGTCGTCGCCGCCGACGGCTCGACCCGCGAGTTCCTCGCTCCTGCCCGCGGCCCGTGGGCCGACGAGGACGCCGTCCTCGACGGCGAGGTCGTGCTCGTCACGGGCGAGCCCGAGCCCGCGGCCGAGTCCGGAGCCGCCGAGCCGGAGGTTGCCGAGGCCTCGGGGGCCACGGAAGACACCCCCGCCGATCCGATGAGCCCTCAGGTGGCCCACCCCGAGGCCACCGACGCCGAGCCGACGCCGTCTGAGCCGGCGGAGGCCGGGGCACTCGCGCCCGAGGAGGAGCCGGCCCCGGAGCCGGCCGCCGAGGAGCCCGTCGCCGCGGAGCCGCCGGCTGCCCAGCCGACCGGCTGGGCGGTGCCCTCGGTCTTCGGCGGCGCCCCTGGCGCCTCGGGGGCGGCGACCGGTCGGCCGCAGCTGTCGGTCGTCCCCGACCCCGCGCCCGGGCCGGACTCCAGTGGCCAGCCTGCCCGGGACCCGGCACCCACCGCCCCCACCGACCAGCAGCCGGTCGAGGCCGGCGAGGTCGTTGAGACACCCGCACCGCAGGCGCAGGAGATCAGCGAGCCGGAGGCTGCGCCGTCCGAACCCGCCCCGGTGGCCGCGACCACCGCGCCCAGTGACACCCCGGCCGGTGACACCCCGGCCGGTGAGGCCCCGGGAGCACCGGCCCCTGCCGCCGCGCGTGGCGACGACGAGGAGGAGCTGCCGAGCTTCGACTTCCTCTTCGGCAACACCCACAGCCACCGCAGCTCGCTGCTCGCCGGTCTCGAGGAGGAGGAGGAGGAGGCGCAGGAGTCCATCGACTCCGGTCCCGTGGCGGCCGCCGGTGGCTTCCAGGCGCAGGACAACCCTGCCAACGCGACCCTCGCCCCGCCGACGGAGGAGGACGAGGCCCCGGCTCCCGCGCGCCCGCAGGGGCCGACCGTGGGGGCCCTCCCGGGCGGGTTGCCGCCCATGCCCGGCAGCGCGCCCGCGCAGCAGGACGACCACGGCGATGCCGGCTGGTCGCCCGAGCAGGCGATGGCGGACGGGCCGGCGGTGCCCCCGCAGGAGCCGGCTGCTGCGGCCCCCGAGGCCCCGACAGCTGCCGAGGACCCTGCGGTCGACAACCGTCCCGAGGTCGTCGGCGCCTCGACCGGCCGGGGGGACACCCCGGCCCCGCAGCCCTTCGCCGGGTCCGGCCCCTCGCGGGTCCAGGCGGCCCGCGACGACGCCTCCGGCCACGAGCCCGGCGTCGTGCGTCCGCAGTTCGCCGACGGTCACCTCGTCGGCTCGCGCGTGCCGACGAGCACTCCGGCGGCCGCCCCGACGACGGAGGCGGCACCCCCTTCGTCCGCAGCCGAGCCTGCCGCCGACGACGGTGGCGTCATCTCCGCCGTCCCGTGGGGTGGCGGGGCCGCAGCCCCCGGCATGCCCGGCGGACTGCCGCCGCTGCCGACCCCCGACCACGGAGCTGCCGAGCCGGTCCCGGCAGGGGCGGCGCCCGAGGAGGTCGGCGTCGACACCGGTGAGATCCCGAGCGGTCCGATGGTCCTCGCGGTCCGGTGCTCGCTCGGCCACCACAACGCCCCGCACGCGACCCGCTGCCGCGTGTGCGGCCAGGACCTGCCGTCCCAGACGCCCGAGCAGACGCCTCGCCCCGCGCTCGGCCTGCTGCGCCTGTCCACCGGAGACGTCGTGACTCTCGACCGCGGGGTGCTCATCGGCCGCGCGCCCCGCGCGTCGGCCGAGGCGAGCGGCGCCCGCGCCCCGCACCTGGTGCGGATCTCCAGCCCGGACAACGAGATCTCTCGCAACCACGTCGAGATCGTCCTCGACGGCTGGCACGTGCTCGTCCGCGACCTCGGCTCGACCAACGGCACGACCGTCGCCCTGCCGGGGTCCTCGCCGGTGCGCGTGCGCCCGGGTGACCAGCAGACGATCGAGCCGGGCACGACGGTCACCCTCGCCGACCAGGTCTCGATGGTCTTCGAGGTCACGGGATGATGCCTGAGTGAGCAGCGCACTTCCTCCGGAGCTGCCCGGGCTGGACTACGTCCAGCCCCTCGGGTCGGGCGGCTATGCCGACGTCTTCCTCTACGAGCAGCAGATGCCGCGGATGAAGGTCGCGGTCAAGGTGCTCAAGACCGAGGGCCTGACCCAGGCGATCCAGCAGCAGTTCATCGACGAGGCCAACACCATGGCCCAGCTCGCCGACCACCCCTACATCGTCCAGGTCTTCCGCTCGGACACCAGCGACGACGGCCGGCCGTACCTCATCATGAAGTACTACCCGCCGCCCAACCTCGCCCAGCGGGCGCGGGCGGCGCGCTTCTCCGTCGAGGAGGTGCTGCGCACCGGGATCCAGCTCTCGAGCGCTGTCGAGACGGCCCACCGGGCTGGCGTCATCCACCGCGACATCAAGCCGGCCAACGTGCTCGTCAGTCAGTACGGCTCGCCGGGCCTGACCGACTTCGGCATCGCCGGTCGCGGTGGTGCGCTCGAGGAGCTCGACGACGACATCGGCGTCTCCATCCCGTGGGCCCCGCCGGAGGTGCTCTTCGGGCAGAGCAACGGCGACGCGCGGGCCGACGTCTACTCGCTCTCGGCCACCCTGTGGCAGCTGCTCGTCGGGCGCTCGCCCTTCGAGGTGCCGGGCGGGGACAACTCCGCCTATGCGCTCATGCCACGCATCCGCTCCAACCCGCCGCCGACGACGGGCCGGGCCGACGTGCCGCAGTCGCTCGAGCGACTGCTGGCGCAGGCGATGAGCAAGAACCCCCTCGCCCGGCCGGCGAGCGCCATCGAGTTCGCCCGCAGCCTTCAGGCGATCGAGCAGGACGAGCGTTTTTCGCGCACGGCGATCGTCGTCCTCGACGAGCTCGGCCACTCCGGGGACTCCGGCGCGAGCCACGCCGACTCACCCGACCGCACCCAGCTGCGCGCGAACTCCGGCTCGGGGTCGGGCGGCGGTCCGCGACCCGTGCCGGGCGCGCCCCCGCCCCCGCTGGGCCAGCCGGTCATCGGCGGCCAGCTGAGCGGCGGACGCACGATCGGCGGGACCGGCCCGGTGCCCATCGCCGAGGGCGTCGCGGCCCGGGCGACGGGCGGCCCGCCGCCTCCCACGGTCTCCGGCCCGCGGCCGTCGCAGCGCAGTGCCCCGCGACCCGGCCACGCCGGCCCGCCGCAGGCTTCGGGACCGCGCCCGCCGCAGGCCTCCGGGCCCCGGCCGACGCAGTCCCCGGGCCCGCAGCCGCCACCATCCACCCGTCGGCGGTGGGTGCCGGTGGCGGCCGTGGCGGCCGCCGTCGTCGTGCTCGCCGGCGTCATCGGCACCACGATCGCCGTGACCGGCGACGGTGGTGGGGAGCAGACCACCGGTGGCACCTCGGGCAGCACCGGTGACGGGTCCTTCGGGGCGACGGTCCCCACCGCCGACCTGAAGCAGGAGGGGTCCAGCGCCGTCTTCGTCATGTCGGTCGACGGCTACGAGGACGGCGACAAGTACTTCGTCCGGATGGCGCCCGAACGTGGCGACCTCGACCGGGCGACCGCCTACGGGGTGCAGCAGATCGCGGACGGAACGGGGACCTTCTCCCAGGAGTTCGGCACGGCCGACCAGCTGTGCGGTCAGGCACAGGCGCGGCGCGGCGAGGAGCCTGACGAGGTGCGGACCCCGTGGAGCGACGTCAAGTGCGTGGACAAGGAATGAGTGGGATGTCAGGTCGTGTCCCGCCGCCGGGCCAGCCCGCGGCGCCCGAGCCGCCGTCGAAGGGGATCGAGGTGGGCTTGATCCCCTTCGTCGCCAGCATCGTCGGGGTGCTCCTCGTCATCGGCATCATCGGGGGCGTCCTGTGGGTCACCCGCGACGGCGAGGAGGTCAGCTCGTCCACGAGCACCGGGGCCGAGACCCCCGGCGGCGCCCTGTCGGGGCGGCCCACGCTCAAGGTGAGCGTCGAGGGCAACCAGCTCACGTGGACGATGGACTACGAGGGCCTGCGGGAGGGCGACTACTTCAGGATCAAGACCGGTGGTGCCCCCGACGCCATCACGGGAGATGGGACGCCGGTCCCACGTGGCCAGACGGAGTACGAGCAGACGATCTCCCCGGGGGTGCGGCAGTGTGGCATGGTGCAGGTCGTCCGGGGTGGCGGGACGCAGACCTCAGGGTGGTCGGCGGTCCAGTGCGAGGAGGCAGGTAGCTGATGAGTGACAGCGTCGTGACGGTGGACTTCTGCGGAGAGGTCCACGAGGCACCGCGGGAGGGGACGCTGACGATCGGCCGCGAGGGCGACGTCGAGATCGACGACAACCCCTTCCTCCACCGCCACTTCCTGCAGATCACCCACGAGGGCGGCTGGTGGTGGCTGACCAACATCGGCTCGACCCTCACGGCGACCGTCGCCGACAAGAAGGGCCTCTTCCAGGCCTGGCTCAACCCCGGCGCCCGCATCCCGCTCGCCTTCGAGCGGGTCACCGTGTGGTTCACCGCCGGACCGACGACCTACGACTTCGACGTCCTCGTCGGCAACCCCAGCTTCACGTCCGTCGACCACGAGGTGCTGCTGCCGCAGCAGGGCGGCGAGACCACCGTGGGGCGAGTCGCCTTCACCCCTGACCAGAAGCTGCTCGTCGTCGCGCTGTGCGAGGACTTCCTGCGTCGTGACGGCGCCGGCCAGGGGACGATCCCGTCCTCCGCCGTGGCCGCCGAGCGGCTGGGGTGGAAGGTCACGAAGTTCAACCGCAAGCTCGACAACGTCTGCCAGAAGCTCGCCGACGCCGGGATCCGCGGCCTGCACGGCGGCCCGGGCAAGCTCGCGAGCAACCGCAAGTCACGGCTCGTCGAGCACGCCCTGTCCACGCGCATGGTGACCGACGAGGACCTCGTCCTGCTCGACGACCCCGAGACAGTGGAGGGCTGAGCGCCGGATGAGCTCGCAGGGGGAGCAGAGCAGGGGCACCGGCAGACGTCGCCGTCCGGTGTGGCTGCGGGTCGTGTCCGGTGGCATCGTCTCGCTGCTGGTCGTCGTCGCGGCGATCTTCGCCACCCGATCCGACGGTCAGCCGGTGCACGACGTCGCGCTGACCGACGGTGGTCTGTGGGTCTCCGGCGGTCGGACCGGCTACTGGGGGCGGGTCAACACGGGCGCCCACCAGTTCGACCTCGTGCTGAGCGGCGCGGGTGACGCCGGGACCGGCGAGGACGTGCTGCGCGCCGACGTGCTCCAGGACGGCCGCAATGCCGTCGGGGTCACCGCCGACCGTCGCCTCATCGCCTTCGACACGCGGACGGGGGATCGGATCAAGGGCGAGGTGCAGGTGCCCGAACCCACCTCGGTGACCGGAGTCGACATCCACGAGCCCGACCGGGTCGCCCTCGGTGGTGACACCCTCGCGGTCGTCGACCACGACACCGGCCGGATCTGGGGCAAGCGCCTCGACCCCGCGGGCGGCACCCCGATCGCCGACCTGCTCGACACCGGCGAGCTCGACACGGTGGGCAAGCAGGCCGCGGTGACCGTCGACCTCGACGGCGACATCATGGCGGTCTCTGCCGACAGCGGCCGGGTCGTCGAGATCCCCGCGGAGGGTGACGGCTTCGGCCAGCCGATCCGCACCGACCTGGACTTCTCGGGCCGCGCTGCCGACATCACCGCCGTCGGCGACGAGTGGGTCGTCCTCGACCTCGAGACCGGAGAGGTGATGTCCGAGCACCTGCAGGACCCGCAGCCCATCGCGGGCAGCGGCCAGGACAACGCCGGCGAGGACCTGGCCATGGTCGCCCTGCAGCAGCCCGGGCCGGCGAGCGACGTCGTCGGCTACCAGACCCTCGAGCGGGCCGGCTACGCGCGCATCACCGAGGACAGCGACCACGACGGCGCCGACGTGGGCGTCGTGTCGGGCCTCGACGAGGGCGACGAGCGCCCGCAGGCGCAGTTCAACAAGATCTCCCGCCCGGTGATCAACGGCGACTGCCTCTACGCCGCGTGGGGGATGGGCGGCACGATCCTGTGGGGTCGAGCGTGCGGCCAGACCCAGGCGCAGACGAGCCAGCTGCCCGTCGCCGGCAACCTCACCCGTCGCAACGGCGTCGCCGTGCGGCACGACCGTGGCCAGCTCGTCCTCAACGACCTCGACACCGGCCGGGTCTACGACCTGACCCTGCCCGGTGACCTGCGCATCGACACCTGGCCCGGAGGCGCCCCGCGTGGCGACCCGGAGCGCTACGACCCCTCCGGGTGGGGCGACGACCCCAGCCCGAGCAGCACGACGAGCACCCGGCGACCCGGCAGCAGCCCGAGCACGTCGCGCACGAGCAGCCCCACGACATCGACGAAGACCGGATGAGGAAGCAGGAACGATGAGCGTCTCCCAGGAGCAGGCCAGCTGGTTCAGCCAGGCCTTCCAGCAGATGGTCGGCAACGTCGACCAGGTCGTCCTCGGCAAGCAGCACACCGTGCGGCTGGCCCTCACCTGCCTGCTCTCCGAGGGGCACCTGCTCCTCGAGGACTATCCCGGCACGGGCAAGACCCAGCTCGCCCGTGCCGTCGCGGGCACGGTCCAGGGCTCGTCGAGCCGGATCCAGTTCACCCCGGACCTGCTGCCCAGCGACGTCACCGGCGTGACGATCTACGACCAGCAGACCAAGAAGTTCGACTTCCACCGCGGCCCGGTCTTCGCGACCATCGTGCTCGCCGACGAGATCAACCGCGCCTCGCCCAAGACGCAGTCCGCGCTCCTCGAGGTCATGGAGGAGGGCCGGGTCACCGTCGACGGCACGACCCACGAGGTCGGCCGGCCCTTCATGGTCGTCGCCACGCAGAACCCCATCGAGCAGGCCGGGACCTACCGGCTACCCGAGGCGCAGCTCGACCGTTTCCTCATGAAGACCTCGCTCGGTTACCCCGACCACGAGGCGACCGTCGCGGTCCTCGCCGACGCGGCCCGCCGCGACCGTACCCAGGGTCTGCGGCCCGTCGTCACGGCCAAGGTCGTGCAGGACATGGCGGGCCTGGCCGACCAGGTGCACATCGACCCGGCGATCCTCGCCTACGTCTCGCGGATCGCCGAGGAGACCCGACGACACCGCAACATCCGCCTGGGCCTGTCGGTGCGTGGTTGTCTGGCCTTCGTGCGCTGTGCCAAGACCTGGGCCGCGAGCCAGGGCCGCACCCACGTGGTGCCCGACGACATCAAGGTCCTCGCGGAGCCCGTCATGACGCACCGGCTGCTGCTCACCGCCGAGGCCGAGTTCGCAGGCGTGCGCACGAGCGAGGTCATCGCCCAGATCCTCGGCGAGGTCGCCCCGCCGACCGAGCGGGTCGCCTGACCCACGAGGGACACCAGCGATGACGACAGGACTGCCCACACCCCCGCCGCAGGCCCCGCGCGGGCGCGGCCGGGTGCGCGAGGGCGGTGCCATGCCGGGCGGCACCCGGCAGGAGGACTCCCGTCTGGAGCAGATGGCGACCTCGGCCCGGCTGCGGTCGACGGGTACCAAGCGCACGGTGACCCTGCCCGGGGCCTCGGTCGTCAACGCCGGTCGCGGCGCGACCCGAGCCGTGCGGCGCGGCGTGACGGCGACGGACGAGCGGGTCCGGCGCCAGTGGTTCGGTGGGCGGCTCGACTGGATCACGCCTCTCGGCTGGACCCTCCTGGGCCTGTCCGTCGTGCTGTGGGTGCTCTCGGCCCTGCTCGGCTGGGCCGAGCCGGCGATCATCGCCGCGACGATGCTCGCGCTCGTCGTCGTGTGCGTCCTGCTGTCGATCGGGAGCCACCGGGCCGACGTCGAGCTCGTCGTCGAACCTCTGCGGGCGGAGATCGGGGACCTGGCGCAGGCCCACGTCGTGCTCACCAACTCGACGCGGCGCACGATGCTCCCTTCGCTCGTGCGGTTGCCCGTCGGTGACCACGAGGAGGTGCTGCCGGTCCCGCTCCTGCGCAAGGGGGCCAGCCACCGCACCGCCTTCCCCATCGCGACGCCGCGCCGCGGCGTCATCCCCGTCGGTCCGGCGACGACCGTGCAGGGCGACCCGCTGGGGATCACCCGCCGGACCGTGACCTTCGGCGGCGTGCAGCTCATGCACGTGCACCCGCGTCGGATCGCCCTCGAGTCCGGGGCCCACGGCCTCCTGCGCGACCTCGAGGGCGAGGTCACCCCCGAGCTGTCCATGGCCGACATCGACTTCCACGCGCTGCGCGAGTACGAGCCCGGCGACGACCGGCGCTACGTGCACTGGCGCTCCTCGGCCAAGCACGACCGTCTCCTCGTGCGCCAGTTCCAGGAGACCCGGCGCTCGCACCTCGGGATCGTCGTCGACACCGACCCCGCGATGTACCCCGGGGGCGAAGGGGACGTGGAGACGGCCATCGCCGCGGCGGCCTCGCTCATGGTCCAGTCGATCACCGACGAGCAGGAGGCCTCCGTCGTGTGCAACGACGGCTTCGCCTCCCGCACCACCGTCCCGCTCGTCCTCGACACGCTGACGACCGCAACCGTCGGCCGGGTCGACCTCGTGCGCTCCGCGCGGCTGCTCGTCCAGCAGGCGCCGGACTCCTCGGTCGCCGTCCTCGTCACCGGCCCGGGCCGGGCCTTCCTCGAGATCCAGCAGTGCCTCGGCGAGTTCGAGACCGAGGTGCACAAGGTGGCCGTCATCGTCGACTCCGCGGCCGACGCGAGCCTGCGACGCCTGCGGGGGCTGAGCATCGTGACCATCGGTGAGCTCACCGACCTGTCCACCGTCTCCGGGGGGCTGGTGCCGGCATGAGCGGCGGACGGACCACCGACGTCAACGTCATCGGGGCCCCCAAGGAGGGGATGATCAAGCCCCAGCTGACCGCCAAGGAGCAGGTCCGGGCGACGCTCGGCCGGATGCGTCCGGGGCCGGCGCACTGGGTCGACACCGTCTTCACCATCGCGGTCGTCGCCTGCGGGCTCGTCGGGCTGCGCACCGTCGTCTTCGGGTGGGAGTGGTGGCGCGCCGCCGCCGTCGGCGTCGTCCTCGGCCTCGTGCTCGGGCACATCCAGGGGACCTACCGCTGGCCGCTCGTCGCGACCACCGCGCTGGGCGCGGTCATGTACTTCCTCCTCGGCGGCCTCCTCGCGGTGCGCGACGACGTCAAGTGGGGCGTGCTGCCCACGGGGCAGACCTTCAAGGACCTGGCCGCAGGCCCGATCTCCGGCTGGATGGACCTGCTGACGCTCGTGCCACCCGTCGACGCGCGCGGGCACATCCTCGCCGTGCCGCTCTTCATCGCCCTCGTCGCCACGACGCTGACGTACGCGACCGCCCGCATCACCCGCTCCCGACTGCGGCTCGTCGCGACCCCCTTCGCCCTGCTCGCCGTGACCACTGCGCTCGGCACGACGGAGCCGGCCTCACTCCTCGTCCAGGGGCTGCTCCTCGCGCTGCTGCTCATCGGCTGGGTCGTCGCCCGCGACCACCTCGACCCCGACATCGGCATCGCCCGGCCGGGGATGCGCCGACCGGCTCTCTCGCGGGTCGTCTCCGGCACCCTGATCCTGCTCGTCGCGGCGCTCGTCGGCGGCACGCTCGGGCCCTACCTGCCCGGTCGCGACCACGAGGACGAGCGTCGGGTCGTGCGCACGGGCGTCGTGCCGGGCCACGACACGACGATCATGGCCTCGCCGCTCAGCCGCTTCCGCAACTTCACCGAGGACAGCCCCTCGCAGCTCTACAACCGCGAGATCCTCCGCGTCGAGGGGGTGCCCCGCAACACCCCGATGCGCCTGGCGACGCTCGACACCTGGGACGGCTCGACCTGGGGCATCGCCGGGCGCGGCGACACCCGGGCCGACGCCGGCCGCTCCTTCCAGCAGTTCGGGCGGCGTGTCGGCGTGCTCGCGAGCGGGCGCCCCACGCAGGTCAAGGTCACCGTGCCCGAGGAGGGCTACACGGGCGGCTGGCTGCTCACCTCGGGCCGGGTCGAGGGCATCGAGTTCCTCGGTGCCGCGCAGAAGCGCCTGCAGGACAAGGCCTGGCTCAACCTCAGCACCAACACCGTCCTCGTGCCGCCGGGGCTGCGCCCCGGCGACACCTACGAGGTGCGCACCGCGCTGCCGCCGGAGGGGTCCGGCGCCCTGCCCGAGAGCCTGCCCGTGTCGCGGGGCGACATGCCCATGACCGGCGACACCACCTTCGTCGATGCCCGGATCCAGGTGTGGAAGGGCGACTCGCAGGACCCGTGGCAGCAGTTCCGCCAGATCGCCACGACGATGCGCGAGGAGGGCACCTACACCGACGGCACCCCGGCCACCGGGTCGGAGGCACCGAGCGACAAGGAGCGGGCCGCGACCGCGCGGACCGCCCTGCTCTACCCGGCCGGTCACGGTCAAGGCCGCCTCGACCGCTTCCTCAACTCCGAGGTGCTCGCCGGCAACGACGAGCAGTACGCCGCGACCCTCGGCATCATCGGCAACCGCCTCGGCATCCCCACCCGCGTCGTCGTCGGCGCCACGGCGACCGACGACGGGCTCCTGCGCGGCCGTGACATCCACGCGTGGGTCGAGGTGCGGCTGCGCGACGGCAGCTGGTACCAGGTGCTGCCGCCGACCTTCGTCCCCGACCGGGCCGAGCAGGCCACCCCCGCCGACAACGAGCCCCAGGAGTGGGACAAGCCGGCGGCCGAGCCCCCGCCGCCCCCGCCGGAGGAGCCTGCCCCGCCGCCCGAGCCGGTCGTCGACTGGAGCTCGCCGTCGACCTGGCCGCTGTGGGCCCAGCTCCTCGCCGTCTTCGTCCTGCTGCCGCTGCTCGTGCTGCTGCTCACCCCGGTCGTCACCGCGGTCCGCCGCGCCGTGCGGCTGCGGCGGGGCACGCCGGACCAGCGGGTCGGTCGCGCGTGGAACGACCTGCTCGAGGAGGCCCGCGTCCTCGGGGTGCCGCTGCCGGCCGGTGGCACCCGCATGGAGCAGGCCCGGGCCCTCGGCCCGCAGGTCGACGCCGCACCCGCCGCGATGCGGGCCGACGCGCTCGTCTTCGGCCCCGCCCCAGCGGACCCGACGGCCGTGGGGCACTGGCAGGGTGAGCTGCGGCAGGTGCGGCGACGACTGCGGCGCACCGCCCCCTTCGGCAGTCGCGTGCGGGCGACCTTCGACCCCCGCTCCCTGCTGTCCCGCCACGAGGACATCGGGATGTACGACACGACCACCTCCACCCGTAAGGCGCTGAGATGAAGCTGATGTTCACCCTGCGAGGGTCGGGCAACGAGGACACCGACCTCGTCGCCACGGTCGACGGCCGCACGACCGTCGGCGACCTCGCCGAGCACCTGGTCCTGTCCGACCCGGAGCGGCAGCGCAGCGGCGGTGCGGCGCACGAGCGCTCGGACCTCGGCGAGCACACGCTCGCCCTCGTCGACGAGAACTACCGCGCGGTCGACCCCAACACCACGGTCCAGGAGTCGGGCCTGCGGTCCGGCGCGCACCTCACCGTCACCCGCCGCTCGTCGGGCTACAAGGACACCGAGGCCCCGATCGCCGTCGCCAAGGTCGTCGCCGGCCCGGACGCGGGCCGGGAGTACCAGCTGCAGCGAGGGACCTCGCACGTCGGCCGCGGACGCGACTGCGAGGTGCAGATCAACGACGCGTCCGTCTCGCGCAAGCACGCCAAGCTCCTCGTGGCCGACGTCGTCGAGGTGACCGACCTCGGCTCGTCCAACGGCGTCATCGTGGGTGACGAGCAGGTCGACCGGGCGATCCTGCGCGAGGGCGAGACCTTCACGATCGGCGACACGACCTTCGAGATCTCCGCCAAGACGCGGGCCGCAGGCGTGACGACGACCGACTCCGGCGACGTGGCCTTCACCCGGTCGCCGCGCATCGCGCCGATCTACCAGGGGCTGCAGTTCGAGGTGCCCGAGCTGCCCGAGCGCGGCAAGCCGCAGCGCATCCCGCTGGCGATGATGCTCGTGCCGGTCTTCATGGGCGCGACCCTCTTCGCCATCACCCGCTCGCGCTTCACGATCATGTTCATGCTCATGATGCCGATGATGATGCTCGCCAACACGTGGGAGTCCAAGCGGCGCGTGCGGCTGGACTTCGAGGAGGCGATGGAGGACTTCCGCGAGGACGTGGGCTACCTCGTCGAGGACATCGAGGTCGAGCTCGACCGCGAGCACGACATCCGGCGGCAGGAGCACCCGGCCGTCACCGACTTCGCCCGGGCGGTCGCCGTCCACCACCCGCTGATGTGGACCCGACGGCCCAACGACCCGGGCTTCCTCGAGTACCGGCTCGGTCTGGGCGTGCGCCCCAGCCGCAGCGAGATCAAGCTGCCCAAGATGGGACGCACCCGGGCCGAGGCCTGGCTCGAGGTCTCGCAGCTCATGCAGGGCCTGGGCGTCGTCGCCGACGTCCCGGTCACCGCGCACCCGCTGCTCGACGGCGCGATCGGCGTCTCCGGTCCGCGCGAGGCCGCGCTCGGGCTCGCCCGCTCGCTCGTCGTGCAGACGATGGCCGCGCACTCGCCGGCCGAGGTGGTCCTGTGCGCCCTGGCGTCGACGACCTCCGCGCGCGACTGGGACTGGCTCAAGTGGTCCCCGCACACCTCGTCCCCGCAGAGTCCGCTCGACGTGCAGCACACCGCGAGCTCCGGCCCGGGGTGCGCGGCGATCATGGAGCAGCTCGAGGGGCTCGTGGCCGCCGGCTCCGAGCGCGACAGCTCGACGCCGACGACCGGCCCGGCCGTCGTCGTGCTCGTCGAGAACGACGCCCCCGTGGAGCGGGCGCGCCTCGTCCAGCTCGCCGAGGCCGGGTGGCGCCACCGCATCGTCGTCATCTGGGTCGCCCCGGTGACCGAGCAACTGCCCGCCGCGTGCCGCACCTTCGTCGAGGTCGCCGAGGACGGCAGCTGCCAGGTCGGCTGGGTCGGACCGGCCCAGGTGGCCAGCGGGGTGCAGACCGACCTCATCCGGGTCGAGGATGCCGTCGCGGCAGCCCGCAACCTGGCCCCGATGACCGACTCCAGCGCGGTCTCCCAGGACGACTCCGACATCCCGCGCTCGGTCTCCTACCTGGCGCTCGTCGGCACCGAGATCGCCCACTCCGAGATGGCGGTCATCGAGCGGTGGAACGAGAACCGCTCGATCCTCACGGGGCGGCACGCTCCGCCCACCCCGAGCCGCAAGCCGGGCTCCCTTCGCGCCGTCATCGGGCAGTCCGCGATGGGCACGCACAGCGTCGACCTGCGCACCGACGGCCCGCACGCGCTCGTCGGTGGTACCACCGGCGCCGGCAAGTCCGAGCTGCTCCAGGCCTGGATCCTCGGCATGGCGACGGCCAACAGCCCGCAGCGGGTGACCTTCCTGCTCGTCGACTACAAGGGTGGTTCGGCCTTCCGCGACTGCGTCGAGCTGCCGCACACCGTCGGCATGGTCACCGACCTGTCGCCGCACCTCGTGCGGCGAGCGCTCGCGTCGCTGTCGGCGGAGCTGCACTACCGAGAGCACCTGCTGGCGCGCTTCAAGGCCAAGGACCTCGTCGAGCTCGAGCGCCGCGGTGAGGTCGAGGCACCACCGAGCCTGATCATCATCGTCGACGAGTTCGCCGCGCTCGTGCAGGAGGTGCCCGACTTCGTCGACGGCGTCGTCAACATCGCCCAGCGTGGCCGCTCGCTCGGCATCCACCTGATCCTCGCGACGCAGCGTCCCGCCGGCGTCATCAAGGACAACCTGCGCGCCAACACCAACCTGCGCATGGCCCTGCGCATGGCGGACGAGGACGACTCGTCCGACGTGCTCGGCACCAAGGACGCCGCCTACTTCGACCCGGGTCTGCCCGGGCGTGCGATGGCCAAGTCCGGTCCCGGACGTCTCGTGCCCTTCCAGACCGGCTACGCCGGTGGCTGGACGAGCAACACCCCACCCCCGCCGGACATGCTCGTCTCCACGCTCACCTTCGGTGCGCCCGTCACCTGGGAGCTGCCCGCCAAGCCGAAGGGGGACGAGGACGCCGACCTCGGCCCGACCGACATCCAGCGCGTCGTCGAGACGGTCGAGAAGGCTCGCGTCGAGTCGGAGATCCCCATCCCGCGCAAGCCGTGGCTGCCCGAGCTCGCCGAGGTCTACGACCTCGCGAAGCTGCCGACCGAGCGCCGCGACGACGAGCTGGTCATCGGCATCGCCGACAACCCCGAGAACCAGAGCCAGCCGACGATCTCCTTCCGCCCGGACGCCGAGGGCAACCTCGCGGTCTTCGGCGCGTCCGGGTCGGGCAAGAGCTCCTTCCTGCGGACGATCGCCATCGCGGCCGGCTTCACCGTGCGCGGTGGTCCCTGCCACGTCTACGGGCTCGACTTCGGCAACCGCGGTCTGGCCATGCTCGAGGAGCTGCCGCACGTCGGCAGCATCATCTCCGGCCAGGACGAGGAGCGCGTCAAGCGGCTCATCACGATGCTGCGGGAGATCATCGAGGAGCGGGCCGTGCGCTACTCCAAGGCCAATGCCACGACGATCACCCAGTACCGCCGGCTCACCGGCAACACCTCCGAGCCGCGGATCTTCGTGCTCGTCGACGGCCTGACCGCCTTCCGCAATGCCTACGAGTCGGCCGGCGCGCTGATGAAGTGGCTCGACGCCTTCACCTCGCTGCTCGCGGACGGCCGACCGGTCGGGGTGCACTTCGTCCTGTCGGTCGACGCCCGCAACGGCCTGCCGGTGTCGATGGGCTCGTCGGTGCAGTCGCGCTTCTCGCTGCGGATGGCGACCGAGGACGACTACTCCTTCCTCGGGCTGCCCACCGACGTGCTCACCCCCGACTCGCCGCCCGGGCGCGGTCTGTTCAAGAAGCGTGAGGTCCAGGTCGCCGTCCTCGGCGGCACGTCCGACGCGTCGGAGCAGTCCCGCATGGTGCGCGGCTTCGCCGAGACGATGGCCAAGTCCGGGGTGCCCAGGGCGCCCGAGGTCGCCTCGCTGCCCGAGATCGTGCCGGCGGCGGACCTGCCGGCGCAGGTCGACGAGCTGCCGGTCATCGCGATGAACTCCGACGACCTCGCACCGATGGCCATCGACCCACGCGGTGGCTTCGTCGTCACGGGTCCGCCCGGGAGCGGGCGGACCACGACGATGGTCCAGCTGGCCAAGGCCATCAAGCGGTGGCGGCCCAGCGCCCAGCTGCACCTCATCACGCTGCGGCGCAACTCCGAGCTGACCGCACTGCCGGAGTTCGATCGCACGGCCACACGCGAGGACGACATCAAGGAGCTGTGCGAGCTGCTCAAGGAGCGGGCGCTCGACGAGAGCTCGCCGCTTCAGGTGCTCATGGTCGAAAAGCTCGACGACCTGAACACCTCGCCCTACCAGAGCCCGCTGCAGGACGCGATCAAGCCACTCGTCGACAACGACCACTTCGTCGTGGCCGAGGCGGACCCGAGCGCCATGACCACGAGCATGGGTCTGCCGGGCCTGGTCAAGGCGGCACGCTCGGGGATGGCGCTGGCCCCCGACGGGTCCGAGTCCTCGATGATCTTCAAGACCAACTTCCCGCCGCTCGCGCGGGTCTTCATGCCCGAGGGGCGGGGGGTCCTGGTGCGCAAGGGCAAGGCGGAAATCGTCCAGATCGCGCGCCCGGAGATGGCCGTTCGATGACGAATGTCGTTGTGCGACAAGGCAATTGGCTTCTCCTCTGTTAGTTGGGGAGTGGGTGGGGAGTCCTCCCCATGTACCTCGCGGGCACGTTGTCCCTAGTGTTGACCTCAGTCGGGCAGGGGAACAGCAGCCCGCAGGGAACACAACAGACCAGCAGCAACACCTACACTCAGGAGGACAAGATGGCTTGGCTCGGAATGAACCTCGAGACCGTCAAGGGCGAGCTGCCGAAGTGGCAGAACCTCGCTGAGGAGCTCAACGGCGTCATCAACAACGTCAACACCCAGGTGCAGCAGGCCAACGAGGCCTGGAACGGCCCGGACTCGGAGAAGTTCGTCTCGGAGTGGGAGGGTCAGCACCGCCCGGCGCTCGAGAAGATCAAGGCCCTCATCGAGCAGCTCTGCGAGCAGCTCCAGAGCGACATCCAGCAGCAGGCCGAGGTCTCCGGCTCCTGAGCCGCGACCCAGACGACGACACACGAGACTTAAGGAGAGATTGACATGGGTGCAAACCTGACCGACGGAATGGACACTGGCAGGGTCAAGGAGGTCGCGGGTCAGCTCAACACCGAGGCCGGCCGCGTGGGCGAGATCAGCTCCAACGGCACCTCGCAGGCGGGCACGCTCAAGGAGAACTGGCTCGGCCCGGACTCCGAGCAGTTCGGTGACGCCTGGGGCGACGCCGCCAAGGCCCTCCAGCAGGCCCAGGACGCGCTGCAGGCCTACTCCAAGGCCGCCATCCAGCAGGCCGACCAGCAGGAGAAGGGCTCCGGCGCCTGATCCGGCTGGCACGTCGAGGGGGCGGATCCGACCACACGGTCGGGTCCGCCCCCTTCGTCATGCCGTGGGGTGCAGCAGCGCAGATCAGTCGTCGATGACGACGAGCACCTCGCCCTCCTGGACCACGTCGCCGGCGGCCACCTTGACCTCGAGGACGCGACCGGAGCGGTCCGCCAGGACCGGGATCTCCATCTTCATCGACTCGAGGAGCACGAGCTCGTCGCCCACGGCGACCTGCTGGTCGGCAGCGACCTGCACGGCGATGACATTGGCGACCAGCTCTGACTCGACTCTGTGACCCATGCCACTGAGGTTAGTCGGGCGGGGGTGTGGTGGACACCGCCGGTCCGTGGGTGGCCATGATGGCGGCATGACCACGGTGGACCTCCTCGACCCGGCCCTTGTCGACGACCCCTACCCGCTGCTGGCGGGCTGCCGGGCCCGTGCTCCGGGCCACCGACGGGCGCTGGGTGGCGACGACGCACGCGGCGGTGAGTGCCACCCTTCGGCACCGGGCACTCGGGCGGATCTGGACGGACTGGCAGCCGGCCGAGCAGATGGAGCCCTTCAACACGCTGCACCGCAACCAGCTCATGGAGAACGAACCGCCCGAGCACACCCGCATGCGCCGCCTCCTCGCCGGGGCCTTCGCCAAGGGGCACGTCGAGCGGATGCGTCCGCGGATCGAGACCCTCGCCGACGCGCTCCTCGACGAGCTCGACCCGACCGGCCCCGTCGACGTCCTGGCCGCCTACGCCGAGCCGATGCCCGTCTACGTCATCGCCGACCTGCTCGGGGTCCCCCGCGAGGACCACGTCCGCCTGCGCGACTGGTCGCAGGCCATCGTGCACATGTACGAGCAGGGCGTCGACGAGGCGATCCGGGAGGCCGCCGTGTGCGCGAGCGCGGACTTCGCCGACTACGTGCGCGGCGTCGTGGAGCTGCGTCGCGCGCAGCCGGGCGAGGACCTCGTGAGTGACCTCATCGCCGAGCGTGACGGTGGCAGCGGGTTCAGCGAGGAGGAGCTCGTCGCGACGGTCGTCCTGCTGCTCAACGCCGGCCACGAGGCCTCGGTCAACACCTTCGGCAACGGCCTCCACGCCCTGCTGCGCCACCCCGACCAGCTGGAGCGCATCACGGGCGGGGAGGTCACGCCCGCGACCGCGCTCGAGGAGCTGATCCGCTTCGACGCGCCGCTGCAGCTCTTCGAGAGGACCGCCACCGCGCAGGTCGAGATCGCGGGCGCCACGGTGGCGAAGGGGGAGACCGTCGCCTGCCTCATGGGCTCGGCCAACCGCGACGCTGCCGTCTTCGGCGCCGACCCGGCGACGGGTGCCGACGCCTTCGACGTCGCGCGCAATCCCAACCCGCACGTCGGCTTCGGCCTCGGTCGCCACTTCTGCCTCGGCGCACCGCTCGCCCGGGTCGAGCTCGAGATCACCCTGCGACGGCTGCTCGAGCGATTCCCCGACATCGCCCTCGCTGGCGCCCCGCCCCGCCGCCCGACCTGGGTCCTGCGGGGTCTGGCCGCGCTGCCGGTCACCGTGGGGCCCGCTGGCCGCTGAGCAAGACAAACACCCCCTTCGCAAGGGTTTCAAACCCTTGCGAAGGGGGTGTTTGTCGGGTGACCCGGAAAACGCGGGGCGGGTGGGTCAGCGCTCTGGTCAGCGCTCCTCGGTGCCGGCGATGAAGGCCTCGAGCTTCGCGCGGCCCTCGGTGTCCTCGCGCTGCTCCGGCGGGGACTTCATGAGGTAGCTGCTCGCGGAGAGCAGGGCGCCGCCGATACCGCGGTCCTTGGCGATCTTGGCCGCGCGGATCGCGTCGATGATGATGCCCGCCGAGTTGGGCGAGTCCCAGACCTCGAGCTTGTACTCGAGGTTGAGCGGGACGTCGCCGAAGGCGCGACCCTCGAGGCGCACGTAGGCCCACTTGCGGTCGTCGAGCCAAGCGACGTAGTCCGACGGGCCGATGTGGACATTGCGGTCGTCGGCCCCGACCCCGGCGAGCGGGCCGTCGAGGTTGGAGGTCACGGCCTGGGTCTTGGAGATCTTCTTCGACTCCAGGCGCTCGCGCTCGAGCATGTTCTTGAAGTCCATGTTGCCGCCGACGTTGAGCTGGTAGGTGCGGTCGAGGACCACGCCGCGCTGCTCGAAGAGCTTGGCCATGACGCGGTGGGTGATCGTCGCGCCGACCTGGCTCTTGATGTCGTCGCCGATGATCGGGACGCCGGCGTCGGCGAACTTCTGCGCCCACTCCGGGTCGGAGGCGATGAAGACCGGCAGCGCGTTGACGAAGGCGACGCCCGCGTCGATGGCGCACTGGGCGTAGAACTTGTCGGCCTCCTCCGAACCCACCGGCAGGTAGGAGACGAGGACGTCGACCTCGGCGTCGCGCAGCGCCTGGACGACGTCGACCGGCTCGGCCGGCGACTCGTCGATCGTCAGGGCGTAGTACTTTCCGATGCCGTCGAGGGTGTGTCCGCGCTGGACCGTCACGCCGGTCGTCGGGACCTCGGCGATCTTGATCGTGTTGTTCTCCGAGCTGTTGATCGCCTCGGCGAGGTCCTTGCCGACCTTCTTGTCGTCGACGTCGAAGGCAGCCACGAACTGCACGTCGGAGACGTGATAGTCGCCGAAGGTCACGTGCATCAGGCCGGGCACGGTGCCCTGCGGGTCGGCGTCCTTGTAGTACTCGACTCCCTGGACGAGCGAGCTCGCGCAGTTGCCGACGCCGACGATGGCGACGCGGATGGCGGTCATGGGTTCTCCTTGGTGGGGGGCGGGTTGAAGGCGGGATGGGCGGGGTCGCTCAGCGAGCCCGGTCGCACCTGGGGTGCGCGACGCTCGGCGTCGATGAGCTCGTCGAGCCAGGCGACGGCACGCTCGGTCGCGTCCTCGCCGTGGCTGTGGAGTGCGGCGGTCCACCGGTCGAGGCGCTCGCCCTGCTCGGCGGCGCGCATCGCGCCCAGCTGCTCGGCCAGGCGGGCGCGGCGACCCTCGAGGATGCGCAGGCGCACCTCGCGCTCGGTGCGGGCGAAGAAGGCCAGGCGCACGTCGAAGGCGTCGTCGGCCCAGCTGCTCGGGTCGGTGCGCCCGGCGATCGCGGCGAAGGCCTCACGGCCGGCATCGGTGATCGTGTAGGTGATCCGCTGCCGGCGGCTGCCCGCGGCGCGCGGCTCGTCACGGTCGACGCTCACCAGCTCCTGCCCCTGCAGGCTCGCGAGGCAGGGGTAGAGCGTGCCGAAGGACAGCGCGCGGAAGGCGCCGAGCCGGGTGTTGAGCCGACGCCGCAGCTCGTAGCCGTGCAGCGGGCTCTCGTGGAGCAGGCCGAGGACGGCGAACTCGAGCATCTCTCGACGGCGCACGTCAGCTCCCTTCGCTCCATCGGTGGACCCGGCCGAAGGGGGCAGCCCGGGTCGGGCGTCGATCGGCGCGGTGTTCGAAGGTTACCCGATGTATCGGACGGATACATCGGGTTGGCGTTGGAGCGGCGCGTCGCCGTGCCCCCATACTGGAAGGAGCCGTACCGACCCGTCCCACCGAGGTGCTCATGTCCAACGCCCCCCGCTCGCGCGCCGAGGCGCGCTCTCGCCGCACGCGCTCTCGCGGCCGCGGTCGACGTGGGCGCCGCGGCATCCTGCGCAAGCTCCTGCTGGGTCTGGCGGCCCTCGTCGCCCTGGGGATCGCTGCCATCGTGGCGGCCTACCTGCTCATCGACATCCCGAAGCCCAACGACCGGGCGGTCTCGCAGGCCTCGGTCCTCTACTACTCCGACGGCAAGACCGAGATGGACCGCATCGCCACGGTCAACCGTGAGTCGGTGGAGCTCGAGGAGGTGCCCGAGGGGGTGCAGCACGCCTTCATCGCCGCCGAGGACCGCAGCTTCTACGACAACCGGGGCATCTCGCCCAAGGGCATCTTCCGCGCCGTGAGCGGCGCGGTCGCCGGCGAGGACCGCGGGGGTGGCTCGACGATCACCCAGCAGTACGTCAAGAACTACTTCCTCACCCAGGACCAGACCCTCGAGCGCAAGGGCCGCGAGATCCTGCTGTCGATCAAGATCGACGGCGAGCTGAGCAAGGACGAGATCCTCGCCAACTACCTCAACACCATCTACTTCGGCCGCGGCGCCGACGGCATCCAGACCGCCTCCAAGGCCTACTTCGGCAAGGACGTCAGCAAGCTGACCCCGTCGGAGGGTGCCCTGCTCGCCAGCGTCATCCGCGGACCCTCGCTCTACGACCCCGCTCTCGGCGAGCAGCAGACCCAGTCGGCCAAGGACCGCTGGGCCTACGTCCTCGACGGCATGGTCGCCGAGGGGTGGATGACCCCCGCAGAGCGGGAGAAGCAGGCCTTCCCCAAGACGATCGCCCCCAAGCAGCGCTCGCAGGCCGGGTCCGACGACATCGGCTTCATCACCGAGGAGGTGCGCGAGGAGCTGCGCAACCGCCTCAAGCTGTCCGACGCCGACATCGACCGCGGCGGCTTCAAGATCGTCACGACGATCGACCGCAAGGCGCAGCGCTCCGCGGCCGAGGCGGTCGAGGAGTCGCGACCGACCGGTGAGGGAACCTCCGACCTGCACATCGGTCTGGCCTCGATCCAGCCCGGCGACGGCGCGATCCGGGCGATGTACGGCGGACCGAAGTACGGCAAGGGCCGCTACGGGTACTTCAACTCCGCGGTCGACGGCAAGATGCAGGCCGGCTCGACGATGAAGCCCTTCACGATGATCGCTGCTCTGCGCAAGGGGATCCCGCTGTCGACGACCTACAGCGGGGCGAGCCCCTACTACAACCGTGCCTTCATCTACGACGGTGCCGATGCCTCGGACATCCAGCGCCAGGGTGGCATCGTCAACTTCGGCAACAGCTCCTACGGCCCGGTCAACATGCGCACGGCGACCCAGAAGTCGGTCAACACCTACTACGCGCAGCTCAATCTGGCCGCCAAGCCCAAGGCCACGGCCGAGTCGGCCAAGGACGCCGGCGTCGTCGCCTACGACGGCGACAAGCGCACCGGCCTGTCGACCGGTCCGGGCAATGTCTTCGGCACCGACGCGGTCCGGGTCATCGACATGGCCAACGCCTACGCGACGATCGCCGCCGAGGGGCGGCGGGCCACGCCCTACTACATCTCCACGGTGACGAGCACCGGCGAGCACGACCTCGAGTACGAGGTGAAGAAGGACGTGCGCCGCGCCTTCCCGCAGGACGTCGCGCGCGACGCCATCCAGGCCATGAGCCTCGTGGGTCAGCCCGGCGGCACCGGGTACCCGACGGTCGCCGACCTCGGTCGGCCGGTGGGAGGCAAGACCGGCACGACCTCCAACAACTACGCGGCGTGGTTCGACGGCTTCACGCCGGGACAGCTGGCGACCGCGGTCGGCATGTACAAGGGCGACGGTCGTCTCGTCGAGAAGAACCAGCTGAAGAACATCGGCGGCTTCGCCGAGGTCACCGGCGGCACGATCCCGGCCCGGATCTGGACGGACTACATGATCGGGGCACTCGAGGGCGAGCCGGTCAAGAAGCTCCCCCCGGCCGGCAATGTCACCTACCGCCCGCAGACGGACAACACCACCGCGCCGGCGCCGATCACGACGACGCAGACGCCCGTCCCGGAGCCGACGACGACCCGGTCGACGACCCAGGAGCCGGAGCCCACGTCGACCTCCTCCTCCTCGTCGACGTCGTCCAGCTCCAGCAGCTCGAGCTCGTCGTCCACCTCCTCGACGACGAGCAGCACGACCCGGACCACGCCGCCGACGAGGACGACGCCGCCGACGAGGACCACGACGTCCACGCCTCGGCCCACGACGGAGGAGCCACCGCCGCCGACGACGACATCGGAGCCGACGCTCCCGACGTCGCCGGTGCCGAGCTTCACCCCCAACGGCGGTGCCACCACCGGGCAGCGTGACTAGTGCCTCGTGAGTGGACGGCGCGCGACCTGCTGCCGCCGGAGTCGAGCGCGGTCCTGGGCGGGCCCCTGGGTCGCCGGGCGTCGAGTCGTGAGCGCTCGCTGCCCCGGCTGCTGCCCCTCGTCGTCGCCCTCGTCGTGCTGCCGATGGCCGGCGCCTTCCTGCGTCAGGGGCACTGCGTCGTCAACGGCTGGAACGGCAACGACCAGTTCTGGCGCGGGTGCTTCTCCGACCTGCCGGCGCAGTACCAGCTCGCCGGGCTCGACCGTGGACTCGGCGGCTGGCTCACCGGCGAGGCCCGCCTCGACCAGATGCCCCTGCTGTCGGGTCTGATGGCCTTCGTCGGTGGTCTGGTCCCCGATGCCGGGTGGCTCGACGAGTCGCGGTGGTACCTCACCCTGTGGACGGTGATCATCGCGCTGTGCCTCGTCGTCGCGGTGTGGTGCGTCGCCCTGCTGCGGCCCGAGCGACTCGACCTGGCGACCCAGCTGGCCCTGTCGCCGGTCCACGTCGTCGCCGCGCTGCTGTCTCCCGACCTCGTCGTCGTCACCCTCCTCGTCGCCGCGATGCTGGCCGACACCCGACGTCGCCCGGTCCTCGCCGGGGTGCTCCTCGGCCTCGCGCTGCTCGGTCATGCCTGGGTGGGGCTGGCCGCCGTCGCCCTGGTCATCGCCGCCCGTCGGGTCGGGCACGAGGCCGCGGCGGTGCGGACCGTCCTCGTCGCGCTCGGGACCGCGGTCTCGCTCGCGGTCGTGCTCGCGCTCTCCGCCCCCGCGATCGTCACCGGCCCGTTGCGGGCGTGGTGGGGTGAGAAGCCGGGCTACGGGTCGGTCCTGCTCATCCCCGAGCTCGCCGGTCACCCGCTGCCGGACCGGGTCGCCCCGCTCGTCTCGCTCCTCGGTGTCGCCGTCGCGGTGTGGGCCTGCGTCGTCATGGCCCGACGGGCGTGGCGACCGGCCACGTGGGCGCAGGTCGCGGCCTTCGGGGTGCCGGTCATGGCCCTCACGAGCACCTCGGTGCCGGTCCAGGCTGCCCTGTGGGTCCTGCCGCTGGCGATCCTCGCCGGGATCTCCTGGCGCACCCACCTGGGTTTCGCCGCGGTGGAGGCCGCGCACGCGACCGCACTGTGGCTGCACATCGGTGCGGCCGCGGACCCCGACAAGGGACTGCCGGCCCAGTGGTACGCGGTCGTCGTCCTCGGCCGGGCCATCGCGTGGGGCTTCCTGCTGTGGTCCGTCTGGTACACCCCCGTCGACAACCCGGTCGGGCGGCCGGCGCCCGCCGACCGTCCCCAGACGCCGCGGGCCCGACCCCACGATCCACAGCACGCGGCCATGGTCTGAGGCGCCCCCCTTCGTCCGGCACGCTTTGGTGCGAAGGGAGTGCAGCCGATACCCTGAACCGTCCCCCCTCCAGGTCGTCACCCGACGACGTGTCGGGGGGTACCGATGCACCAACCCTCCTGTCACGGAGAGACCGTGACCGCACAGACCGAAGGAGGCGGGTTATCAGCATGCGTCAGTACGAGCTCATGGTCATCTTCGACCCCGAGACCGACGAGCGGGCCGTTCAGCCGCTGTTCGACAAGTTCCTCACCGTCGTCACCAAGGACGGCGGTAGCGTGGACAAGATCGACCACTGGGGCCGTCGTCGTCTCGCCTACGAGATCAACAAGAAGGCCGAGGGCCTCTACGCCGTCGCCAACCTGACCTGCACGCCGGCCACGAGCAAGGAGCTCGACCGCCAGCTGGGTCTCTCCGAGCAGGTCCTGCGGACCAAGCTCATGCGCGTCGACGCCTGAGGCGTCCACTTCCAGCCTGTCGGTCCCGGCTGACAGGCTCACCTGAGAGATCACCGATCGACAAGGAATCCCCATGGCAGGCGAGACCCCCATCACCGTAATCGGCAACCTCACGGCGGACCCGGAGCTGCGGTTCACGCCGAGCGGCGCGGCCGTGGCCAACTTCACCGTGGCCTCGACCCCGCGCACCTTCGACCGTCAGACCAACGAGTGGAAGGACGCGGAGACGCTCTTCATGCGCTGCTCCGTGTGGCGTGAGGCCGCCGAAAACGTGGCGGAGTCGCTCACCCGCGGGACCCGCGTCGTCGTCACCGGTCGTCTCGTCTCCCGCTCGTGGGAGGACAAGGAGACCGGGCAGAAGCGCTCCGTCATGGAGATGCAGGTCGACGAGGTCGGCCCCTCGCTGCGCTACGCCACGGCCAAGGTCACCAAGACCCAGCGTGGCGGCGGTGGCGGCGGTCAGGGCGGCGGCTCCTGGGGCGGCGGCGGTGGCCAGGGTGGTTCCGGTGGCGGCTTCGGCGGCCAGCAGGACGACCCGTGGGCGACCGGCGGCGGCCAGGGTGGCGGCCAGCAGGGTGGCGGCGCGTGGGGCGGTGGCCAGCAGGCCCCGGCCCAGGGTGGCGCTCCCCAGGGCGGCGGCCAGGGCGGCGGTGGCTGGGGCAATGCCCCGAGCTACGACGAGCCCCCCTTCTGATCGATCTCTGACGCCTGACCCCGGTCGGGCACTGACACCACTTCCATCCCGAGGACCAACCTCGGGCTCTCATTGACACGAAGGAGAGCACCACGATGGCCAAGCCCGTAGTGCGCAAGCCCAAGAAGAAGGCCAACCCGCTCAAGGCGGCGAAGGTCGAGAACATCGACTACAAGGACGCGAACCTGCTGCGCAAGTTCATCTCCGACCGCGGGAAGATCCGTGCGCGTCGCGTCACCGGCGTCTCCGTCCAGGAGCAGCGTCGCATCGCGACCGCCGTCAAGAACGCCCGGGAGATGGCGCTGCTGCCCTACTCCTCGTCCAACCGCTGATCCGCGGCCGAGAAGCAAGGAGCAGACATGAAGGTCATCCTCACCCACGAGGTCACCGGCCTCGGTACCGCCGGTGACGTCGTCGACGTCAAGCCGGGCTACGCCCGCAACTTCCTCTTCCGCCGTGGCCTGGCCACCGCGTGGACCAAGGGTGCGCAGAAGCAGGTCGAGGCGATCGCCGCCGGCCGCGCCGCTCGCGCCGTGAAGTCCCTGGAGGAGGCCCAGTCGATCAAGGGCAACCTCGAGGCCCAGCAGGTCACGATCAGCGCCCACGCCGGTGACTCCGGTCGCCTCTTCGGCGCCGTGACCAGCCGCGAGGTCGCCGAGGCCGTCAAGGCCGGCGGTGGCCCCGAGCTCGACCGCCGCACCATCGAGATCCCGACGCCGATCAAGTCGGTCGGCCCGGCCCAGGCGCTCGTGCATCTGCACCCCGAGGTGCAGGCCACGGTCGCTCTCGAGGTCGTCGCCGGCTGAGTCCGCGAGATCTCGGGTCGCGCCCTCGGGCGTGATCAGGCCGAAGGGGGGCGCCCACCGCACGGTGGGCGCCCCCCTTCGTCATGCCCTCCCGGGGTGCTGATGGGTAGTCCTCCCCATGGTCTGCGCAGCCCCGTCGACCGTAAGGTTCCGGTAAGGACACCACGAGCACGGGGAGACCCACCATGTCGCAGCCACCCTTCGGTCAGCAGCCGCCCACGCCCGGGCCCGGTCAGCCGCCGCCCCCGCCCGGCTACGGGCCGGCCCAAGGCCAGCAGCCCCCGCCGCCTGCCGGTTACGGGCAGCCCGGTGGGCAGTACCAGCAGGGCTACGCCCAGCAGGGGTACCAGCCCGGTCACCCGCAGCAGCCCGGCCAGTGGGGCCAGGCGCCGGTGCAGCCGCCGGCCCCGAAGTCCACCAAGGCCCTCAAGTGGGGGGCCTTCGGCGTGGCGGGCGTCGTCGCCCTCGGCGTCGTCGGTGGTGGCGCGGTCTTCGCCTACAGCAAGCTCAACGGTGGCGGGGCCCAGCCGGAGGAGGCCCTGCCGGCCACCTCGGTCGCCTTCGCCAAGATCGACCTCGACCCCTCGGCGAACCAGAAGGTCGACGCCTTCCGCTTCGCCCGCAAGTTCCCCGGCATGCGCGACTCCCTCGAGGGCGTCGACGAGAACGGCGACCTGCGCAAGGAGATCTTCGACGCGATCAAGGAGGACGGCGGGCTTGAGGGCGTCGACTACGCCCAGGACGTCGAGCCGTGGCTCGGCCAGCGCTTCGGTGTCGCGCTCCTGCCCGCAGCCGACGGTGGCACCGAGCCCGAGGTCGTCGTCGCCCTCGCGAGCACCGACCAGGACGCCGCCAAGGAGGGCCTGTCCAAGGTCACCAACGGCGAGGGTGGCTACTGCTCGGTCCAGGCCGACTTCGCGATCTGCGGCGAGGAGCAGTCGGTCGTCGACAAGGCGGTCAACGACGCCGCGGGCGCCAACCTCGCCGACAGCGACACCTTCCGGCAGGACATGGACGACCTCGGCGAGGACGGCATGATGACCGGCTGGATGGACGCCAGCCGGGTGAGCGAGCTCGGGCTCTCGACGGGCACCGTCCAGGCCGACCAGCAGGGCCGGATCGCCGCGGCCGTCCGCTTCGACGGGCCGACCCTCGAGGTCGCCGGTCGGGTCAACGGCCTGCCGGCGGGCAGCGTCCCGTCGGGCGAGGGCACGATGGTCGGCGACCTGCCGGCCGACACCCTCGGGGTCTTCGCCGTCACCGGTCTCGACGAGTCGCTGCGCAAGGCCTGGCCCGAGCTCGACAAGAACGCCAAGAGCATCCTCGGTGACGACTGGCAGGAGGGTCTGGACTCCTTCACCAACGAGACCGGCGTCTCGGTGCCGGACGACCTCGCCAAGGCCGTCGGCAGCGACACCGCGATCACCGTCGGCGCGTCGGCCGACGAGCCCAAGGTCGCGCTCGTCACCAACGGCGACCGCGGCATCATCGACAAGCTCACCGGCGCGGTCGACTCCGGGGGCACCTCCGGCGCCCCGCAGATTACGGTCAAGGACGCCGGTGACAACCGCACCGTCGTCGCCACGCCGGCCGGCTACGCCGACGAGGTCGCTCGCGGCTCCGGCCTCGGTGACAGCGATGCCTTCAAGGACGCCGTGCCCGAGGCCGACGACGCGAGCAGCGTGCTCTACGTCGACATCAGCAAGGCTGTCGAGCTCTTCGGCGACGAGCTCGACGACGAGGAGCGGGCCAACATCGAGCCGCTCTCGGCGCTGGGCTTCTCGATGACCGGCGAGGACGACCACGCCGAGTTCGCGCTGCGCCTGACGACGAAGTGACCCGCCTGCCCGGCACCGGACTTTCGCCGGTGCCGGGCAGCAGGCAGGATGCAGGGGTGACTTCCATGGGGCAGACGGACGGCAGCACGCGCGAGGACTACTGGCGCACGGTCGGGCAGGTCGGCGCGCAGCGTCGGCCGCTCGGTGACACCGACGAGCCGGCGCAGTGGCCGGGCGGGTCGTCGACCTACCGGCACGTGACGACCCCGCACTCGGGGATCATCGCGACCGACGGGCTGTCCGACGGCGCCGGCGACTCGCTGGGCCTCGAGATCTACGTCGAGGGCCGCGAGCTCGTGCAGGACCCCGACGGCGAGGGCCGCTGGCTCGTCGCGGCGCTCGAGGAGGCCGCTGGTGCGCTCGCCGCTGCGGGGGCCGAGCAGGTCGACGCCGCGCTGCGCGACCACACCCTGCTCTCGCTCGAGATCTCCGCCGGCGAGGCGCCGTCCGACTGGGCCGACGCCGGGCGCTTGGGTGTGCTCGTGGGCGTCGAGCTGCCGGGGCGCCCCCAGTCCATCGGTTCCGACGTGCGGGTCCTGGCGATCACGCCGCTGCGCCCGAGCGAGCTGGCCGTGGTGACCAGCGAGGGCCCCGGTGGGCGTCGCCGCATCGCCGAGGCCCTGGCGGGCCAGGGGTGGTACTCCTACGCCGACAGCACCCGCCCGCCCGTCGCCTGACGTCGTCGGCACACGTCGCCGGACCGCCCGACCGGAGCGAGGTACCCCCCACCGGATAGGCGGTCGCGACCACCTCGACCCGTGGATCAGCGGGTCGCGCCGGTGACCGCCCACGCGTCGCCCCGGATGCGCCAGGCCATGCAGGCCCCGCGCAGCACCATGAAGGCCGTGAAGGCCAACCACAGCGTCACCACGGCCGCCTCGGGACCGTGGTCGCCGCCGACGACCCGGGCCAGGAGCACGACGGGGACGTAGGCGAGCAGCACGAGGCTCATCGACCCGGCGAGCCAGCGACCGTCGCCGGCCCCGATGAGCACCCCGTCGACGACGAAGACGTAGCCGGACAGCGGCTGGCACAGGGCGACGACGACCAGACCCGCGGCGATCGCGCTGCGCACGGCGGGGTCGTCGGTGAAGAGCGCGGGCAGGACCCGGTGCAGCGAGAGCAGCCCGACACCGAGCACGACGCCACCCCAGATGCCCCACCGGACCATGAGCGCCGTCGCGGCGCGGGCACCGGCCGCGTCACCACTGCCGAGCTGGGCTCCGGTGAGGGCCTGGCCGGCGATGGCGAGGGCGTCGAGGGCGAAGACGAGCAGTGACCAGATCGTCGTCGTCACCTGGTAGGCGGCGAGCGGCACGTCGCCGAAGGCCGCGGCGGTCGCCACGGTGAGCAGGATGATCGCGCGCAGCGCGAGCGTGCGCACGAGGAGGGGGACCCCGTCGAGGGCCGCGGACACCACCCGTCCGACGTGCGGGCGAAGGGAGGCCCCCGCGCCTCGTCCCTGCCGCAGGATGACCGCGAGCAGCGCGAACGCCATGCCGCACTGGGCGATGACCGTGCCCCACGCGGCACCGCCGATGCCCATCCCCGCCCCGAGGACGAGGGCGATCGACAGCACGGCATTGGCACCGAAGCCGATCGCGGAGACGACGAGCGGGGTGCGGGTGTCCTGCAGGCCGCGCAGGATCCCGGTCGCGGCGAGCACGAGGAGCATTGCGGGCAGACCGAGGGCGCTGATCCGCAGGTAGACGACGGCCTCGTCGAGGGCGGCCGGGGAGGAGCCGAAGGCCTGGGCGAGCGGCCGGGCCCCCAGCCCGACGACGATCGCCGCAAGCGCCCCGAGGCCCGCAGCGAGCCAGATCCCCCCGACCCCGACCTCGATCGCACCGCGCCATGAACCGGCGCCGAACTGCCGGGCGACGACGCTCGTCGTGCCGTAGGCGAGGAAGACGAAGACCCCGGCTGCGGTGAGCAGCACCGAGCTCGCCGCCCCCAGGCCGGCGAGCGGGACGACGCCGAGCCGGCCGACGACAGCAGCGTCGACCATGAGGAAAAGCGGCTCGGCGACGAGCGCGAGGAAGGCGGGGACGGCGAGCGAGAGGATCTGCCGCGGCCCGACCTGGGCTGCGGGTGCGGGTGAGGTCACCCCCGCACCCTACGAGCGCCCCGCCGGCCCGGGTTTCGCGCCCGCGCGACCCCGCCCGAACCTGCATTGCCGTAGGGCAATGCAGATTAAGGTGGCATGAGGGCGCATTGCCGTAGGGCAATGCGGGTTCAGGTGGGCTCGGGTTGGGTCAGGGGGGTCGGGTGGATCAGGCGGTCCAGGCGGCCCAGAGGCGGGCGTAGCGGCCGCCGGCGGCGACGAGTTCGTCGTGGGTGCCGGCGGAGCGGTACCCCCGCCGTCGCGGGAGGGGCCGGCTGCTCGATCGCCGCCCCATGAGAGCGCATCGGCGCTCGGCCGCCATCACGGGCGAGGGAGCGCTATTGTCGGTCAAGCGTCCCAGTTACTCGCGAGTAGGAGCTTGGCATGACCGCACCGCACCGCCGCACGAGGCGAGGGTTGATCCCCTTCGTCCTGCTCCTGCTCGTCGCCCTGCTCGGCGGCAGCGCCAGGGGGGCGGGAGCGGACCCGCAGCCCTGGTACGAGCAGAGCGACCCGCTGCCGGAGGACTCCGAGCTCGGCGTCACCGGGGCGCCGTTCACGGGGACCGGGCCGAAGGAAGAGGTGCGTGGCCTCATCGACGCGCACACGCACCTGATGTCCGACGAGGGCTTCGGCGGCGACATCGTCTGCGGCAAGACCTTCAGCGAGCTCGGCATCGAGGACGCCCTCACCGACTGCCACAGCCACGGCAGCGACGGCCGCACCGGCCTCATCGAGAACGTCACCCACCTCGAGGGCAAGGGGCCGCTCGACCCGCACGACACCGATCTCTACCCGACCTTCAAGGACGCCCCGAAGTGGTCCTCCCTCACCCACCAGCAGATGTACTACCGGTGGGTGGAGCGGGCCTGGCGCGGTGGCCAGCGGATCATGGTCGCCGACACGGTCAACAACTCCGTCCTGTGCTCGCTGCCGACCCAGGTCAACACCAGCTCGTGCAACGACATGGACGTCGTGCGTCGCCAGGTGAAGAAGACCAAGGAGCTCGAGGCCTTCGTCGACGCGCGCCACGGCGGCCCGGGCAAGGGCTGGTTCCGCATCGCCTACTCGCCGGAGGAGGCCCGGCGCTATGTCGAGCAGGGCAAGATGGCCGTCATCCTCGGCATGGAGGTCTCCGCTCCCTTCGGCTGCGGCATGACCCTGGGCGTCTCGCACTGCTCCAAGGCCAAGATCGACGCCGGTCTCGACGAGGCCAAGAAGCTCGGGATCCGCTCGATGTACCTGTGCCACAAGTTCGACAACGCGCTGTGCGGGGTGCGCTTCGACTCCGGGACCCAGGGCATCGTCGTCAACGTCGGCAACTTCCTGACGACCGGGCAGTTCTGGCAGGTGGAGCGGTGCCGGACGCAGCTGCACGACAACACCGTCGAGGGCGGGGTCATCCCGCCCAAGGTCGCCGAGCTCGTCCCCGGACAGGTGCTGCCGATCTACCCGGAGGGGCCGCACTGCAACCGGCGCGGGCTGACCTCGCTGGGCGAGTACGCCCTGCGCGGGATGATGGACCGCGACCTCATGGTCGAGATCGACCACCAGAGCGTCAAGGCGGCCTCGCGGACGATGGAGATCCTCGAGTCCGAGGCCTACCCCGGCGTCATCTCGAGCCACTCGTGGATGGACAAGCACTTCACCGAGCGGGTCTACCGGCTCGGCGGGTTCATCACCCAGTACGGCCACGGTGCCGAGGAGTTCGTCGAGGAGGGGCACGCCGAGCGGCCGGTCCGGCAGAAGTACGACGTCGGCTACGGCTTCGGCATGGACATGAACGGCTTCGGCGGGACGCCGCCGCCCCGTGACGACGCGGCCGACACACCGCTCGTCTACCCCTTCGCCCCCGTGACGGGCTCCGGGAGCGTCGACCGGCAGGTGACCGGTCAGCGGATCTGGGACTACAACCGGGACGGCGTCGCCCACTACGGGATGGTCCCTGACTGGGTCGAGGACATGCGCAGCAACCACGGCACGGAGGGCCGGCAGGTCGTCGACGACCTGCTGCGCGGTCCCGAGTCCTACCTGCGCACCTGGGCGGCGACGACCGGCTGGGAGCAGGGTGCCGACCTGACGAAGGGAGCGGTCGCCACCGCGAGCAGCACGGAGTGGAGCCTCACCGGCAAGCTGCGCCCCGGCAGTGCCATCGACGACGACGCCGCGACTCGCTGGTCGAGCCGGTGGGGCGACGACGCCTGGTGGGCGGTCGACCTCGGCACCCCGCGGATCGTGCGCCGGGTGAGCCTGGACCAGGAGGCCGCCCACGCCTCGCGCTACCGCGTGCAGACCAGCCTCGACGGGCAGTCGTGGACGACCGTGGCGACGGTGACCGACGGCGACGGCGGGCTCGACACCCACACCATCGGCCCGACGTCCGCGCGGCACGTGCGGGTGGTCACCGACGAGCGGGCCACGACGTACGGCGTCTCGCTGCACGAGGTGCGGGTGACGAGCTAGGTCGCCGGGTCTCGACCACCGTGGCCGGGGGAGTGCTCCCCAGTGCCCCGGCCCCGGTGACTCCGTAGAGTGGCGCCGTCACCACGGACACCACAGCGAAGGGGAGCGACGTGCCGCCCACGAGCAGGATCAGCAAGGACCAGCTGGAGCGGGCCCGGAGCCTCGTCGCCTCGGTCGACAAGGGCTTCGAGTCCAAGGTCGTCGGCCAGCGACGGCTGCGCGAGACCCTCCTCATCGGTCTGCTCACAGGCGGTCACGTGCTGCTGGAGTCGGTGCCCGGCCTGGCCAAGACGACGGCCGCGCACGCGCTCGCGACGGCCATCGGTGGCTCCTTCAAGCGAATCCAGTGCACCCCCGACCTGCTGCCGAGCGACATCGTCGGCACCCAGGTCTACGACGCCAGCCAGGGCAAGTTCGTCACCCAGCTCGGCCCCGTGCACGCCAACTTCGTCCTGCTCGACGAGATCAACCGCAGCTCGGCCAAGACGCAGTCGGCGATGCTCGAGGCGATGCAGGAGCGGCAGACCTCCATCGGCGGCCAGGTCTTCAAGGTGCCCGAGCCCTTCCTCGTCCTCGCGACGCAGAACCCCATCGAGCAGGAGGGCACCTACGTCCTGCCCGAGGCCCAGCTCGACCGCTTCATGCTCAAGGACCTGCTCGACTACCCCAGCCCGGCCGAGGAGGCCGAGGTCGTGCGCCGCATCGACGCCGGCGTCTTCGAGCAGCCCGAGCGGGCGATGATCGACATCGCCGACGCCCGCGAGCTGCAGCGTCTGGCGGGGTCGGTCTACCTCGACAAGGCGATCCTCGACTACATCACCTTCCTCGTGGCGGCGACCCGCACCCCGCACAAGGTCATGCCCCCGGAGCTGGCCCGCTACGTCGAGATCGGCGCCAGCCCGCGAGCCTCGATCGCCTTCGCCAAGGCCGCCCGGGCCGCCGCGCTCCTCCAGGCGCGCGACCACGTCATCCCCGAGGACGTGCGCCACCTGGCCCATCGCGTCCTGCGCCACCGCGTGCTCCTCACCTACGAGGCCACCGCCGACGACGTGCGCGTCGAGACGATCATCGACGCCATCGTGCGCTCCGTGCGCACCCCGTAAGGACGTCATGACGCGTCTGGTCCACAAGGTCAAGGGCAAGCTGTCGATCCACGTCCGACGCCGGTCGGTCGCGCTGCTCGACGGCGGCTACGCCTCTGTCCACAAGGGCCGCTCGATGGACTTCGACGACCTGCGCGAGTACGCGGTCGGCGACGACATCCGGGACATCGACTGGAAGGCATCGGCCCGGCACGGCTCGATGCTCATCAAGCGTTATGTCGCCGAACGCCACTTCTCGCTCATCATCGTCATGCCCGCCGGCCGGGAGATGGCCGCGACGGCCGCCGGTGGTGAGCCCAAGCGCGACATCGCCGTCCTCGCCGCCGGGGTCCTGGGCTGGCTCGCGATCCGGCACGGCGACGACGTCGCGATGATCAGCGGTGCCCCCGGACGCATCCACGCGACCCGCGCCCGCAGCTCCGAGGGTCACCTCGAGCACCTGCTGCAGGAGACCCTGGCGCGCTCGCAACCGGACTCGCCCTCCTCGGACCTGCCCGGGCTCCTGCGGCACATCACCCGCAACGTCAAGGGCCGCAAGGTGCTGCTCGTCGTCGCCGACGACGGCGTCGAGCCCGCCGAGGTCGAGGACACGCTGCGCTCCCTTCGCCTGCGGCACGAGGTGATCTGGGTCGACGTCGCCGACCTCGACCCGCTCGGGGTCGACCCCGAGACCCTCGTGCGCGATGTGGCCGTCGACCACCCGCTGCCCGACCTGCTGCTCTCCGACCGGGAGCTCGCGGCCGCCTTCACCCGGTCCGAGAGCACCCGCCGCCACGACATCGAGGCGATGCTGCGGCGCACCGACGTCTCGTCGGCCCGCGCCGGTCACACCGACGAGGTCGTCCCGATGATCGTCAAGATGCTCGAGAGGAGGCGTCGTGGACGCTGACCCGATCTACCTCGAGCCGCAGGGCTACTCGGTCATCTGGCCCGTGCTCGGCTTCTTCATCATCTTCGGGCTGCTCGTGTGGGCCGTGTGGATCTGGCTGCTCACCCGCGCCCCCGAGTCCGAGGGAGGCTCCGGCTCGCTGCCGCCCGCCGCGCTGCTCAAGCTGCGCCGCGACGCCCTCGCCCGGATCGACAAGGTCGAGGCGGCGGTCGCCGCCAAGAAGACCTCGCCGCGCGCCGGTCACCACGAGCTGTCGCAGATCGTGCGCGGCTTCGTCAGCAAGGCGAGCGGGCTCAAGGCCGAGACGATGACCGCCGCCGACCTGCGTGAGCGAGGTCCGGCGCACCTGGCCCAGCTCATCGAGGAGTACTACCCGCGGCAGTTCGGTCAGGCCGAGGCCGACCCGCCGAGCTTCGCCCGCTCCGCCAAGGCCGCGCGTGACGTCGTCGGGGGGTGGTCGTGATGGGTCTGGCCTTCTGGTGGCTCACCCTGCTCCTGGTCCTCGCCGTCCTCGCGGTTGCCGGCCTCGGCTGGTGGCGCGCCGGGCGCGACACCGCCGCCCGCGACGCGGTGCTCGTCGCCCACTCACGGCGACTGACCCGGCTGCCGGCCTACCGCGCCGCGATCGGGCGGCAGAAGGTGCGCCTCGCGAGCATCGCCGCGCTGCTGGCCGTCGTGCTCCTGCCGCTCGCCGTCGCCGCCGGTCGCCCCGGTACGACCGAGACGATCGACCCGGAGAAGAACAACCGCGACATCATGCTCTGCCTCGACGTCTCCGGCTCGATGTACTCGACCGACCGGGCCGTGCTCGAGAACTTCTCCGAGATCGTCAAGAGCTTCCGTGGCGAGCGGATCGGGCTGGTGCTCTTCAACAACCAGGCCGTCACCGCCTTCCCGCTCACCGACGACTACGACCTCGTCTCGGAGCAGCTGGCCGGCTACGCCGAGGGCTTCACGCTCTTCGGCGGCAGCGAGTACGACCCGACCTCGGGCACCTTCAACGAGCGCATCCTCGCCAGCTCGCTCGTGCCCGATGGACTCGCCAGCTGTGTGCAGAACTTCGACCACGCCGAGGAGGACCGCCCTCGCGCGATCATCCTCGGCACCGACAACGACGTGCACGGCGACGGGGTCTACACCCTCGACGAGGCGACCGAGCTGGCCAAGGAGCGCAAGATCCGCGTTTACGCGCTCAACCCGCTCGCCATCGGCAGCGACCACACCGAGCTCTCGGCCGCGACCGAGGAGACCGGGGGCCGGACCTGGGGGCTCGACCAGCCCGGGGCGACCGAAGAGGTGACCAAGAACATCGAGAAGCTCGAGGCCGCCCGGCTGCCCGATGTCGCGCCGGTCCATGTCCGCACCGACCTGCCGCGGGTGTGGCTCGTGCTCAGCCTCATCGGCCTGGTCGTGCTCTACCCGCTGCTGTGGAGGTGGCGCCGATGAGCTGGCACCCTGTCCTGCCCTGGCCAATCGTCGTCGTCCTCGGGCTGCTCCTCGTCGGCTTCACCCTGTGGCGCCTGCTCGTCGACTCCCACCACCGGGTGCGCTGGGGGCTGCGGCTCGCGACCGCCGTGGCGATGGTCGTCGCCCTCATGGGCCCGGCCGTCAACGGCGCGATCGCCCGTCAGGCCGCCTCCGACGTCAGCGTCTTCTTCGTCGTCGACACGACGACCTCGGCGATGGCGCGCGACCACAACGGTGACAAGACCCGCCTCGAGGGCTATCGCGAGGACATGGCCAAGATCCAGGAGGAGATGCCCGGGGCACGCTTCGCCATCATCACCTTCGACTACACCGCCCGCGTGACGATGCCGCTCACGACCGACACCAATGCGCTGAAGACGGCCGCCAACAACCTCCGGGCCGAGAACAGCCTCTACTCCGGCGGGTCGTCGGTGACCGTCGCCCAGGAGCGGCTGAAGCTCACCCTCGAGGGGGCCAAGGAGCGCCAGCCCGAGCGCTCGCGCGTCGTCTTCTACCTCGGCGACGGCGAGCAGACCGCGAGCGAGGAGCCGACCCCCTTCGACCTGGGTGACCTCGTCGACGGTGGCGCCGTCCTCGGCTACGGGACCGAGGCGGGCGGCCGGATGGCGTCGACCTCGGCGGACGGCACGACCGGTGAGGACATCAAGGACAGCCAGGGCAACCCCGGCGTCAGCAAGATCGACGAGAAGCAGCTCGAGGAGATCGCCGACCAGCTCGGCGTGCCCTACACCCACCGCGCCGGCGGCGACATCGCCCCGGCCCTCGAGGACGCCGACCCCGGCACGACGGTCGAAGGGGAGGGCGCGGCCATCGAGACCTACACCTCGCTCATCTGGGTCTTCGCCCTGCTCATGTCGCTGCTGCTGCTCATCGACCTCTTCGTCACCACGCGCGAGATCGGCCGACTGCGGCGGGTCGAGGCAGGAGGCACGCCATGACGGCACCCATCGAGCCGCGGCTGCGGCGCCGCCGCCGGATGATCCTCGCGACCATCCTCCCGGCGATCGTCCTGGTCGTCCTGGCCATCCGCTTCCTCACCCTGCCCGTCTTCATCGGGCAGGCGCAGGACGCCCACGGCGGCGACGACGGCCCCGGCATGGTCAAGGCGGCCGACCGCCTCCACCCGCTCAACATCGTCGAGCGGTGGCGGGCGCCCTTCGTCGAGGGGACCGGCAAGTCGATCGACGGTGACCTCGAGGGCGGCCGGGCCGACCTCGAGACCGCGCTGGATCGCACCAAGAACCCGCAGGACGACTGCACGGTGCGCACCAACCTCGTCATCACGATCTCCCAGCAGGCCGATGCCGCCAAGGAGGCCGGTGACGAGGACGAGGAGAAGTCGCTGGCCGAGGAAGCCCTGAAGCTCATCGAGGAGGGCCCCGAGGGCTGTCTCGACGGCAGCGACGACGGCAACGGCGGTGAGGCCGGCCGCAAGCAGCAGGAGCAGAAGGACAAGCTCGAGGAGCAGACCGGCAGGTCCCAGCCCGAGGAGCCGCAGGAGCCCGAGGACAAGGGCGACGACGGCGAGGGCGAGGACGAGGAGAAGAAGGACCCGAAGCAGAAGGAGCTCGAGGAGCGCAACCAGCAGGGTCAGCGCCAGTCCGAGACCGACCGCCGCGAGGAAGAGGGCGAGGAGAAGGGCAGCTCCGGCGCCGGCGTCGATAAGCCCTGGTGACTCAGCAAGCCCTGGTGACTCAGCGCTCGTCGAGCATGAGGTCGATGGTGTAGTCCTCGGCGCGGTAGGCGTGGTCGCCGAACTCGATGGCGGCCCCCGAGGCGTCGAAGGCCATGCGGGTCATCGTCAGCACCGGCTGGCCGGAGCGCAGCCCGAGCGCCCGCCGCTCGGCGGCCGTCGGCATGCGCGCACCGATCGACTGGCGCGCGACGACCGGCTTGACCCCCCGCTTGCGCAGCAGCGCGTAGAGCCCCTGGGCCTCGAGGCTCTCGAGGGTGATCTCGGCGTGGGCCGGCGGCAGCCAGTTGTGCATGATCGCCAGCGGCTGGTCGCCGGCGGAGCGCACCCGCACCACCGAGAGCATCTCGGTGTCGGCCGCGAGGTCGAGTGCCGCGGCGGCCCGCTCGTCGGTGCGCATCTCCATCTCGATGACGCTCGTGCGCGGCTCGCGCCCCTCGGCCTCGAGGTCGTCGAAGAGCGAGGACAGCCGGGCCTTGCGGTGCACCTTGCGGTTGGCGACGGTCGTGCCCAGCCCCCGGCGGCGCACGAGCAGCCCCTGGTCGACCATCTCCTGGATCGCCCGGCGGACGGTCGGCCGGGAGAGCGAGAGGCGCCCCGCGAGGGCGACCTCGTTTTCGAAAGGGTCGCCGGGCTCGAGGCGTCCGTCGTCGATCGCGGCGGTCAGCTGCTCGGCGAGCTGGTGGTACAGCGGCACCGGGGACTCCCGGTCGATGACCACCTCGAGCTGCATCGCTGACATGGTCGGAGCATACGCGGCGGGGTGCATGACAGCCATACGTCAGTATGTCCTGACAAACTGTTGACAGGCGTGTGGGCGTGGGGAAGAGTGACCCGCACACCCCGCACGAACCACGCAAAGGAGCGTCCCCGGATGCGGATCGGACTCGTCGGCCTCGGCCGGATCGGCGCCTTCCACGCCGAGACCCTCGTCGGGCTGCCGGAGGTCGACACCCTCGTCATCACCGACGCCCGCGACGGCATCGCCGACGAGGTCGCCTCCCGGCTGCGGGCGGCCGGCTCGGGGGCGCAGGTCGAGGTCGTCGATCCTGACGCGCTGCTCGCCGCGAACCTCGACGGCCTCGTCGTCGCCACCGCCACCAATGGTCACGCCGAGTGGATCCGCCGCGGTGTCGAAGGGGGCGTCCCCACCTTCTGCGAGAAGCCCGCTGCCGGCAGCCTCGACGAGACGATCGAGCTGGCCCGTCTCGAGGCGAGCAGCGGGGTCCCGGTGCACATCGGGCACCAGCGGCGCTTCGACGTCGGCTTCCGCCGGGCGCAGGAGGCCGTCGCCTCCGGCGAGCTCGGCTTCGTCCACACGATCCGGGCCAACACCCACGACCAGGCGCCCCCGCCGGCGGAGTTCATCCCGACCTCGGGCGGCATCTTCCGCGACTGCGGGGTCCACGACTTCGACGCGGTCCGCTTCGTCACCGGCCGCGAGATCGCGAGCGTCTACGCGGTGGGCGCCAACAAGGGCGCCAACAAGGGCGCCGACTTCTTCGCCGAGGCCGGCGACGTCGACACCGGGGCGGCGGTGCTCACCCTCGACGACGACACCCTCGTCCTGATGTCGACGACCCGCTACAACGGCGGCGGCCACGACGTGCGCATGGAGGTCATGGGCGAGCGCGGCACGATCACCGCCGGCCTCGACCACTCGCTGGCCATGGTGAGCGCCGAGCCGGACGTCGACTTCCCCCGCGGCCCGCAGCGCTGGTCCTTCATGGAGCGCTTCCTGCCGGCCTACCGGGCCGAGCTCACCGCCTTCTTCGAGGTGGCCGCCGGCCGCCGCGAGAGCCCCTGCACGATCGCCGACGCGCTCGAGGCCTATCGCACCGCCGAGGCGTGCGAGCTCTCGCGCGCCGAGCGCCGCCCCGTCGCCATGACCGAGATCCGAGGACTGTGACCATGATCGCCGCCACCACGCGCCCCCCGCTCACCGAGCGCATCGCCGCCGCCCCGATCTCCTGGGGCGTGTGCGAGGTCCCCGGCTGGGGCTGGCAGCACGAGCCGCCGACCGTGCTGACCCAGATGCGTGACCTCGGCATCGCGGCGACCGAGTTCGGGCCCGACGGGTTCCTCCCCGACGACCCGCAGGCCAAGGCTGACACGCTGGCCGACTACGGACTGGCGGCGGTCGGGCAGTTCGTGCCGGTGGTCCTGCACGACCCGGCGATCGACCCCCTTCGCACCGTCGAGACCGCGATGGCCGGCCTCGTCGCGGCCCGGGCGACCACGGTCGTCATCGCCGCCGCGACCGGCGCGGAGGGCTACGACGCCCGCCCCGAGCTCGACGAGCAGGGCTGGACCACGCTCTTGGCCAACCTCGACCGGATCGCCGATGCCGCTGCGGCGCAAGGCCTCACGGCCACGCTGCACCCGCACGTGGGGACGATGGTCGAGTCCGGCGAGGAGACCGACCGGGTGCTCGCCGGCTCCCGCATCGGGCTCTGCCTCGACACCGGTCACCTGCTCATCGGCGGGGGTGACCCAGTGCGAGTCGCCCGGGAGCACCCGCAACGGATCGCCCACATGCACCTCAAGGACGTCGACCTCGCCTGGGCCCGCAAGGTGCAGGACGGCTCGGCCAGCTACACCGATGCCGTCGCGGCCGGCATGTACGTCGCCCTCGGTCGCGGTGACGTCGACATCGCCGCCATCGTCGCCTCCCTCGAGACCGCCGGCTACGGCGGCTGGTACGTCCTCGAGCAGGACACCGTCCTGGCCGGTGACCCCGCCGACCCCGTCACGCCGCAGGGGGCCGCGGACCCGGTCGCCGACGTGCGCGAGTCGGTGGGGTACCTGAGTGAGGTCGCGCGGGTGGTCGAGGGGTCTCGAGGCTCGTCGCAGAGCTCCTCGCACCTCGACCAGCGAGAGGGGGGGCTGGCCTGATGCACGACCTCATCACCATGGGCCGGACGGGGGTGGACATCTACCCCCTCGACCACGGGGTCCCGCTGGAGGAGGTGCGCACCTTCGAGAAGTTCCTCGGCGGGTCGGCGACCAATGTCGCCGTCGCCGCCGCGCGCCACGGCCGGTCGGCCGCCCTCATCACCAAGACGGGGGCCGACGCCTTCGGCCGCTACGTGCGCGCCGAGGCCGAGCGCCTCGGTGTCGCCGGTGACTTCATCACCCCGATCACTGGGGACGGGCCACCGACCCCGGTGACCTTCTGCGAGGTGCACCCGCCCGACGACTTCCCGCTGTACTTCTACCGCTACCCGACCGCGCCCGACCTCATGCTCACCGAGGAGGACCTGCCGCTCGAGGCGATCCGCGGCGCGCGGGTCTTCTGGACCACGGTCACCGGGCTGAGCGCCGAGCCCTCGCGGGCGACCCACCACGTGGCCTACGCCGCGCGTGGCCGGGCCGAGCACACCGTCCTCGACCTCGACTACCGGCCGATGTTCTGGGCCGATCCGAGCGAGGCGACCCACGAGGTCGGCCGCGCCCTGGAGCACGCGACCATCGCCGTCGGCAACCGCGAGGAGTGCTTGGTCGCCGTCGGCGAGACCGACCCCCAGCGCGCTGCCGACGCCCTGCTCGAGCGCGGACTCGAGCTGGCGATCGTCAAGCAGGGCCCCCGCGGGGTGCTCGCCGCGACCGCCGACGAGCGGGTGGAGTTTCCCCCCTTCGCCGTCGAGGTGGTCAACGGACTGGGTGCCGGTGACGCCTTCGGCGGGGCCCTCGTCCACGGGCTGCTCGAGGGCTGGGACCTGCGGCGGATCCTCGAGTTCGCCAACGTCGCGGGAGCGATCGTCGCCTCCCGGCTCGAGTGCAGCACCGCGATGCCCACGGTCGCCGAGGTCGAGGCCGGCCTGGCGACGTGGGCCACGAAGGGAGCCCGGGCATGAGCACGCAGCCGGTCACCGGGGCGACGCGCCCCGTCGCGGTCGACATCGCCGACATCACCGGCACCCGGGCCACCGACCCCGGCGCGATCGCCCGCGGCTGGGCCGCCCGCACCCGACGCCCGCTCCTCGCCGACGACGGCCGGATGCTCCTCGTCGCCGCCGACCACCCGGCCCGCGGCGCCCTGGGCGTGCGGGGTCAGGCGATGGCCATGGCCTCGCGCTCGGACCTGCTGCGCCGCCTGGCCACCGCGCTGTCGCGGCCGGGCGTCGACGGGGTGCTGGGCACCCCCGACGTCCTCGACGACCTGCTGCTCATGGGGGCGCTCGAGGGCAAGGTCGCCATCGGGTCGATGAACCGCGGTGGCCTGCAGGGCTCCTCCTTCGAGTTCGACGACCGCTTCACCGGCCACACGGCCGCCGAGATCGTCGCCCGCGGCATCGACGGCGGCAAGATGCTCACCCGCATCGACCTCGACGACCCGGCGAGCGTCGCCACCCTCGAGGCGAGTGCCCGGGCGGTCACCGAGCTCGCCGCGCACTCGACCATGGCGATGGTCGAGCCCTTCTGGTCGACCCGTCGCGACGGCAAGGTCGTCAACCTCCTCGACCCCGACTCGACGATCCGCTCGATCACCGTCGCCTCCGGGCTCGGCGCCACGAGCGCGTACACCTGGCTCAAGCTGCCCGTCGTCGACGAGCTGGAGCGGGTCATGGACGCCACGACCCTGCCCTCGCTGCTCCTCGGCGGCGACCCCCAGGGCGACCCCCGCGACACCTACGCCTCATGGGGCCGCTCGCTGACCCTCCCGCAGGTGCGCGGGCTCGTCGTCGGGCGCGCCCTGCTCTACCCGCCCGACGGCGACGTCGCGACCGCCGTCGACATCGCCGCCGACCTCGTCCACGGAGGCGCCGCATGAGCCACGCCCCTCGCACCGGAGCCGACAACGACCGGTGGTACCTCCCCTTCGCGCCGAAGGGAGGTGCCTGGGCCGTCGAGGTCACCGACGAGATCGACGGCTGGCAGCACACCAGCCTGCGGGTGGCCGTGCTCGCGCCGGGTGCGTCCGTCGGCCACCGGCTCGACGGTCAGGAGGCGCTCGTCGTGCCGCTCGTCGGCGGGGTGAGCGTGACCGTTGACGGCGCCGAGCACGTGCTGGCCGGTCGCCCGAGCGTCTTCGCTGGCCCCACCGACGTGCTCTACGCCCCTGCGGGGACAGCCCTGGAGCTGACCAACACCGGCGCCGCAGAGGCGCGCGTCGCGGTCTGCGGCGCCCGGGTCGACGACCCGAGCGGTGGGGGCCGCGAGGTCGCCGTGCTCGGCGCCGACGGGGTGCCCGTCGAGCAGCGCGGAGCGGGGGCGTGCCGCCGCGAGGTGCGCGGTCTCGGCATGCTCGACACGCTGCCGGGCGCCGAGCAGATCCTCGTCTGCGAGGTCGTGACGCCTGCCGCCGGCTGGTCCTCCTACCCGCCGCACAAGCACGACACCGACCGGCCCGGTCAGGAGAGCGAGCTGGAGGAGATCTACTACTTCGAGACCCAGTCCGTCGGTGACGCCGACGCTGGGCGGGCGCCGCTCACCCGGGGCACCGACCGCGAGGACGGCCGCCAGCCCGTCGGCTACCAGCAGGTCTACGGAGCGGAGGGGCGACCCATCGACGTGCTCGTCGAGGTGGCCACCGGTGACACCGTGCTCGTCCCGCACGGCTGGCACGGCCCTGCGATGGCCGCGCCCGACGCCGACCTCTACTACCTCAACGTCATGGCCGGCCCCGGCCCCGAGCGGGCCTGGCTGATCTGCGACGACCCGGCGCACGGCGCGATCCGGGAGACCTGGGCCCTTCGAGACAGTCGCTGCGCGACTTCCTCAGGAACCGAGGAGGCGCGATGACGACCGTGCGGTTGACCGTGGCGCAGGCGGTGGTGCGCTTCCTCGGCGCGCAGTGGAGCGAGCGCGACGGGGAGCGCCAGCGCCTCTTCGCCGGGGTGCTCGGCATCTTCGGCCACGGCAACGTGGCCGGCGTCGGCCAGGCCCTGCTCCAGGAGGAGCTCGCCGCCGGCGAGGGCGGGCCCGCGCTGCCCTACGTGCTCGCCCGCAACGAGCAGGCGATGGTCCACACCTCCGTCGCCTACGCCAAGCAGCGCGACCGGCTCCAGACCTGGGCGTGCACCGCCTCGGTCGGCCCCGGCAGCACCAACATGCTCACCGGAGCCGCGCTCGCGACGATCAACCGGCTGCCGGTGCTCCTCCTGCCGAGCTCGACCTTCGCCACCCGGGCCGCGGGGCCGCTGCTGCAGGAGCTCGAGCAGCCGCACGGCGGCGACCTCACCGTCAACGACGCCTTCCGCCCGCTCTCGCGCTTCTACGACGAGGTGCGCCGGCCCGAGCAGCTGCCGGCGATCCTCCTCGCCGCGATGCGGGTGCTCACCGACCCAGCCGAGACCGGCGCGGTGACGGTCTCGCTGCCGCAGGACGTGCAGGCCGAGGCCTTCGACTGGCCGGTCGAGCTCTTCGCCGAGCGCACCCACCACATCGCCCGGCCGCCGGCCGAGGCCTCGCGGATCGCGGCCGCCGCCGAGATCATCCGCTCGGCGCAGCGCCCGATGATCGTCGCCGGCGGTGGGGTGCACTACTCCGGCGCAGAGGACGCCCTCGCCGCGCTGTGCGAGGCGACCGGGATTCCCGTCGGCGAGACGCAGGCGGGCAAGGGGTCGCTCCTCCACGGCCACCCGCAGCTCCTCGGAGCGGTCGGGTCGACCGGCACGACGGCCGCCAATGCCGTTGCGGCGCAGGCCGATGTCGTCATCGGCATCGGCACCCGCTACCAGGACTTCACGACGGCGAGCCGGACCGCCTTCGCCGCCGACGGGGTGCGCTTCGTCAACCTCAACATCACCCCCTTCGACGCGGTGAAGCACTCCGGCCTGACCGTCGTCGGTGACGCCCGCGAGGCGATCACGGCCCTGACCGCCGCCCTCGACGGCTGGTCCGTCGCCGACGACCACCGGCAGGAGCAGGCCCGGCTGTGGGCGGAGTGGGACGCGCAGGTCGAGGCGGCGCACCACCCGTCGCCCGAGGTCACCGATGCGCTCGCCGACGGGCTGCTCACCCAGGGCGAGGTGCTGGGACTGGTCAACGAGCTCTCCGACGCGCGCGACGTCGTGCTCTGCGCGGCCGGGTCGATGCCCGGCGACCTGCACAAGACGTGGCGGGTGCGCGACCGGCGCGGCTACCACGTCGAGTACGGCTACTCCTGCATGGGCTACGAGGTGCCCGCCTCCATCGGCATCCGGTGGGCCGACCCGACCCGTGAGGTCTGGGCGATGGTCGGCGACGGCGGCTACCTGATGATGCCGACCGAGCTCGTCACGGCCGTGCAGGAGCGGACCAAGGTCATCGTCGTGCTCGTGCAGAACCACGGCTTCCACTCCATCGGGTCGCTGTCGGCCTCGCTCGGCAGCCAGCGCTACGGCACCGCCTACCGGGCCCGGGGCGACGGGGGCCGCCTCGACGGCGACCGGCTGCCCGTCGACCTCGCCGCCAATGCCCGCTCGCTCGGCGCGCACGTCATCGAGGTGCACGACCGGGCGGGCCTCGAGGCCGCCATCCGCGAGGCCAAGGCGGCCCCGGCCGACGGCGGACCCGTCGTCATCCACGTCGAGACCGACCCCATGGTCTTCGGGCCCGACTCGCGCTCGTGGTGGGACGTGCCCGTCGGCGAGGTGAGCGAGCTCGAGAGCACCCGCGCCGCGCGGGCCGAGTACGAGCAGGCGAAGTCCCGGCAACGAACGCATCTCGCCCCGGCGGATCTCCCGCCGTCCGGCACACCGGACAGCGACACTCACAACTGAATCGAAGCCGGCGCCACCCGGGCGCCGCTCCCCGACGTCCCCCGCAACGGAGCGGGAGAGATGAAGAAAGGCTGGACCCATGTCCCGTATCACCCGCGTCAGCGTCGTCGCGACATCGGCCGTGGCCGCTCTCGCCCTGGCTGCCTGCTCCTCCTCCTCCGGGGGCAAGCAGACGGACGAGGGAGGCGGCGGTGGCGGTGGCGGCGTCGACACCCCTGAGATGACGGTCGCCTTCATCACCCACGCCGAGCCCGGAGACACCTTCTGGGACCAGGTCCGTGCGGGGGCCGAGGACGCCGCGAAGAAGAACAACGTCAAGCTCGAGTACACCGCCAACCCCGAGGGGGCCGGGCAGTCCAACCTCGTCCAGCAGGCCACGGACAAGAAGGTCGACGGCATCGCCGTCACCCTCGCCAAGCCCGAGGCGATGAAGGGCAATGTCGAGAAGGCCGTCGCCGCCGACATCCCCGTCGTCGCGCTCAACGCGGGCATGGACGACTGGAAGGAGATGGGCGCGCTGTCCTTCTTCGGCCAGGACGACGAGCTCGCCGGCGAGGCCGCCGGTGAGCGGCTCACGGAGGAAAAGGCGGGCACGACCCTCTGCGTCATCCAGGAGCAGGGCCACGTCGGCCTCGAGTCCCGGTGCAAGGGCGTCGCCGCGACCTTCGACAAGTCGGAGAAGATCTACGTCAAGGGCACCGACACCGCCAACGTCCAGTCGACGATCACCGCCAAGCTGCAGCAGGACAAGGACATCACCCACGTCCTGACGCTCGGGGCCCCCTTCGCCCTCATCGCCCAGAAGTCCGTCGACGAGGCCGGCAGCAAGGCCAAGGTCGCGACCTTCGACCTCAACGACGAGGCGCTGCAGCAGATCAAGGACGGCAACATCGAGTGGGCCGTCGACCAGCAGCCCTACGTCCAGGGCTACCAGGCCGTCGACTCGCTGTGGCTGCGCGTCAACAAGGGCGCGTCCGTCGGCGGTGGCGAGCCGAGCTTCACCGGCCCCGCCTTCGTCGATGACAAGAACGTCGATCTGCTGCTCGAGGACTGATCCACCGATGACCGCACCTTCGATCGCCCCCGAGGCCGATGACCGGGTCGTGGCGAAGGGGAGGATGGGCCTCCTCTTCGCCCGACCGGAGGTCGGGGCCCTCATCGGGGCCCTGGCCGTCATGGCCCTCTTCCTCGCCGTCGCCCCGTCCTTCCGCAGCCTGGGCAACACCGGCACGATCCTCTACGAGGCCTCGGCCATCGGGATCATGGCCGTCGGCGTCTCGCTGCTCATGGTCGGTGGCGAGTTCGACCTGTCGACCGGTGTCGCCGCCACCGCGTCGGGCATCTGCGCGGCCCTCACGGCGTGGAACTTCGGGCTCAACGTCTGGATGGGGGTGATCGCGGCCCTCGTCTTCTCGCTCGCCGTCGGTGCCTTCAACGGCTGGCTGCTCATGCGCACCGGGCTGCCGAGCTTCCTCGTGACGCTCGGGACCTTCTTCGTCCTCCAGGGCGCCAACCTCGCGGTCACCCGACTCGTCGGTGGGACCGTCTCGACGCCGACGATCTCGGACATGGACGGCTTCGAGTCGGCCCAGCGGGTCTTCGCGTGGAGCGTGTCGATCGGGCCGGTCAACATCAAGGCCCTCGTCGTCTACTGGCTCGTCATGGTCGTCATCGGCGCCCTCGTCCTGCAGCGCACGCGCATCGGCAACTGGATCTTCGCCGTCGGTGGTGACGCCGACGCCGCCCGCGCCGTCGGTGTCCCCGTCAAGGCGGTGAAGATCGGGCTCTTCATGACCGTCGGCTTCTGCGCGTGGATGCTCGGCATGCACCTGCTCTTCAACTACCAGGTGATGCAGTCCGGCGAGGGTGTCGGCAACGAGTTCATCTACATCATCGCCGCGGTGGTCGGTGGCTGCCTGCTCACCGGTGGCTACGGCTCGGTCGTCGGTGCGGCCCTCGGCGCGCTGATCTTCGGCATGACCCGCCTGGGCATCAACTACGCGGGGTGGAACGTCGACTGGTTCTACACCTTCCTCGGCGCGATGCTCCTGCTCGCCACCCTGGTCAACCTCTACGTCAAGAAGAAGGCGGATGCGCGATGAGCACGCAGACCGGGCCGCGGCGCGCGGCCGACGTCCAGCCCCTCGTCGTCATGCAGGACGTCGGCAAGTCCTACGGCAACGTCAACGCACTGCAGGGCGTCAACCTCGAGGTCTACCCGGGTGAGGTGACCTGCGTTCTCGGCGACAACGGCGCGGGCAAGTCGACGCTCATCAAGATCATGGCCGGCCTGCACGAGCACACCGCGGGCACCTTCGAGATCAACGGGGTGAGCCGAAACCTCGCCTCGCCGCGCGCGGCGCAGGCCCTGGGCATCGCGACGGTCTACCAGGACCTCGCCCTGGCGCCGCTCATGTCGGTGTGGCGCAACTTCTTCATGGGCAACGAGATCCGCAAGGGTCCCTTCCTCGACTCGCGGGCGATGCGACGCATCGCCGACGAGGAGCTGCAGAAGATGGGGATCCACATCGGGGACCTCGACCGGCCCGTCGGTGGCCTCTCGGGTGGGCAGAAGCAGTGCATCGCCATCGCCCGCGCGATCTACTTCGGCGCCAAGGTCATCATCCTCGACGAGCCGACCGCGGCCCTGGGCGTCAAGCAGTCGGGGGTGGTCCTCAAGTACATCGCCAAGGCTCGCGATGCCGGCCTCGGGGTCGTCTTCATCACCCACAACCCGCACCACGCCTACCTCGTCGGCAACCACTTCATCATCCTCAAGCTCGGTCGGCTCACCCTCGACGCGCACCGCGACGAGCTGACGCTCGACCAGCTGACCGCGGAGATGGCCGGTGGCCAGGAGCTCGACGCGCTCAAGCACGAGCTCGGCGACGTCGACCCCGGCAAGACCGTCGACCCGGACAACCCGGAGGTCCAGCTCGCCGGACCGGGCAAGCCCCAGGTGCAGGAGGAGGAGCCGCAGTGACCTCTCTTCGCCCACCGGTCCCTGAGGTGCGACGAAGCAGCCTCGAAGGGAGCCTGCGGTGACCTCTCTTCGCGTCGGGGTCGTCGGCGTCGGCCTCATGGGGGCCGACCACGCCCGCCGCCTGGCCACCCGCATCGCCGGCGCGAGCCTGGTGGCGCTCGCCGACCCCGACGTCGAGCGGGCGCAGGCGCTCGCCGACGAGCTCGGCGGGGCCGGCGGCCCGGTGCGGGTGCACGCCGACCCGCTCGACCTCGTCGCCGACGAGGGTGTCGACGCGGTGCTGCTCGCCTCGCCCGGGTCAGTCCACGAGGAGCAGCTCCTCGCGTGCATCGAGCGCGGGGTCCACGTCCTGTGCGAGAAGCCGCTCACCATGGACGGCGACTCGTCGCGGCGGGTCGTCGAGGCCGAGCGCGCCGGTGGACGTGACCTGGTGCAGGTGGGCTTCATGCGGCGCTTCGACCCGGAGTACGTGCGGCTGCACGAGATGCTCGCGGACGGGCGCTTCGGTCGCCCGCTCGTGCTGCACCAGACGCACCGCAACCTGTCCGTGCCCAACCCCGACTTCCGCTCCGAGATGATCGTGCGCGACTCCCTCGTGCACGAGGTCGACTGCGCGCGCTGGCTGCTCGGCGAGGAGATCGCCTCGGTCCAGGTCATCGGCCCGACGCCGACGCGGCACGCCCTCGACGGGGTGGTCGACCCGCAGATCTCGATCTTCCGGATGGCGTCGGGCGCGGTGGTGACCAACGAGGTCTTCGTCAACAGCCGCACCGGCTACGAGGTCCGCGTCGAGGCCGTCGGTGAGGACGGCAGCGCGATCATCGGCCGCCCGTGGGGCGAGGTCTACACGACGACCGCGGGCCACGACGGCGCGGCCGGCACGTGGGGTGGGCCGATCGTGCCCGACTACCGCGTGCGCTTCGAGCGGGCGTACGACCTCGAGGTCCAGGCCTGGATCGACGCGAGCCTGCGTGGCGAGGTCGTGGGTGCCACGAGCCGGGACGGGTGGATCTCGACGCTCGTCTGCTCCGCCGGCATGGAGTCCCTGGCGAGCGGACGACCGGTCGACGTCGCCCTGCCCTGAGGCTCCCCTTCGCCCGACGAAGGGGGGTGACGCCCCCTTCGGTAGTTGTTAGTATGTAAGGACAAAGTCCGCCGTTGCCCAAAGGAGGGCACAGATGAGCGCCACCACGACCGCGCCCGGTCGCATCACCCACCTCGTCGGTCACCAGTCGTGGCAGGGGGAGCCCGGCCGCACCAGCGAGGTCTACAACCCCGCGACCGGTGAGGTCACCGGCACCCTCGACCTGGCCAGCGCCGACACGGTCGACGAGGTCGTGGCCAAGGCCAAGGCGGCGGCACAGGAGTGGGGCCACGTCTCGCTCGCCCGTCGCGTCCGGGCGCTCTTCGCCTTCCGGCAGCTGCTCGAGGAGCGCAAGGACGAGATCGCCAAGGCGATCACCGCGGAGCACGGCAAGACCTATGAGGACGCCAAGGCGGAGATCTCGCGCGGCCAGGAGGTCGTCGAGTTCGCCTGCGGCATCCCGCAGCTGCTCAAGGGCGGCTTCTCCGAAAACGTCTCGACGAGCATTGACGCCTACTCGATCCTGCAGCCGCTCGGGGTCGTCGCGATCATCTCGCCCTTCAACTTCCCGGCCATGGTGCCGCTCTGGTTCGTCCCCGTGGCTGTCGCGACGGGCAACACCGTCGTCATCAAGCCGAGCGAGAAGGACCCGACCGCGGTCAACCTCATCGCCGACCTGTGGCGCGAGGCCGGGGTCCCCGACGGCGTGGTCAATGTCGTCCACGGCGACAAGGAGGCGGTCGACGCGCTGCTCGACCACACCGACGTCAAGGCGGTCTCCTTCGTCGGGTCGACGCCGATCGCCCGCTACGTCTACGAGCGCGGGGTCGCCGCCGGCAAGCGCGTCCAGGCGCTCGGCGGCGCGAAGAACCACATGCTCGTGCTGCCCGACGCCGACCTCGACCTGGCCGCCGACGCCGCGGTCAACGCCGGCTACGGTGCGGCGGGAGAGCGGTGCATGGCCATCTCGGTCGTGCTCGCGACCGACGCGATCGCCGACGAGCTCGTCGCCAAGATCGCCGAGCGCACCCGCACCCTGCGCACCGGTGACGGCATGGGCGAGTCCGACATGGGCCCGCTCGTCACCCGCGCGCACCTGGACAAGGTCACCGGCTACGTCGAGGAGGGGGTCGCCGCCGGCGCGGAGCTCGTCATCGACGGGCGCGAGGGTGCGGGGGACCTGGGTGGGGGCTTCTTCCTGAAGCCGACGCTCTTCGACCGGGTGACGCCGGAGATGTCGATCTACACCGACGAGATCTTCGGCCCGGTGCTCTCGGTCGTGCGGGTGGGCTCCTACGACGATGGCCTGCAGCTGATCAACGACAACCCCTACGGCAACGGCACGACGATCTTCACCAACGACGGTGGTGCCGCCCGGCGCTTCCAGCACGAGGTCGAGGTCGGCATGGTCGGCATCAACGTGCCGATCCCCACGCCGATGGCCTACTACTCCTTCGGCGGGTGGAAGAACTCCCTCTTCGGCGACACCCACGCCCACGGCATCGAGGGCGTGCACTTCTTCACCCGGACCAAGGCGGTCACCCAGCGCTGGCTCGACCCGAGCCACGGGGGCCTCAACCTCGGGTTCCCGCAGAACGACTGACGACCCTCCGCGGGTGGAGGTATGAGCGACCGCCTATCCGGTCGCGGATACCTCCACCCGGACGAAGGGGGTGCCTGGCCGGCGGCGTTGGCGCCACCTGGCGTCGTTGGTGTCACCTGGTAGCCCCTCTCCGGGGGACCAGGTGACATCAACGCCGTTCAGGCCGCCAGCCGCTCGAGCAGGCCGGCGGTTCCCCCTTCGAGCGGAGGGCCGGGAAGAGCTGAGACGGCCGGGATGTCGGACAATGACCGCGCAATTGCTCGGCCATCTCCGGATATCCCGGCCATCCGCGGGTATCCCGGCCGCCCGCCTCGCCGGGAACCCCGATCAGCCGATGTGCTCGTGCACGAAGGCGAGGACGTCGTCGAGGACCTCTTCGCGGTTGGTCTCGTTGAAGATCTCGTGGCGGGCGCCGGGGTAGCGCTTCGAGAGGGCGCCGTCAGGGGCGATGTGCGCCCAGCCCTCGTCGGAGCGGTCGATCGGCACGAGCTGGTCGTCGGCGCCGTGCAGCCAGATCGTCGGGACCGTGAGGCGCCCACCGCGGGTGATCGCCTCGAGGCAGGCGCGCAGCGCGAGCAGGGTCGGGCGCTTGAAGTCGCCGTGCCAGACGAGCTCGTCGGCCTCGTAAGCGCGGCCGACGTCGGGTTCGCGGCTGAGGGTGGTGATGTCGATCGGCGTCGGCGGGATCTCGTCGAGGTCGGCCAGGGCGGTCGGCTCCCAGGAGCCGAGCACCGGGCCGGAGAGCACCGTTGCCGTGAGCGTCTCGGGGTGGCGCTGGGTGTAGCGGGCGGCGATCATGCCGCCCATCGAGTGCCCGATGAGCACGAGCGGCAGGTCGGGCTGCTCCTCGTGCGCGCGCTGCACGAGCAGGTGCAGGTCGTCGACGACACCCTCGAAGTCGTCGACGAGCACTCGCTCGCCCTCGCTGCGTCCGTGGCCGATGTGGTCGTGCGCGTAGACGACTGCGCCGTCGGCGGTGAGCCGCTCGGCCACCCACTGGTAGCGCCCGACGTGCTCGCCGTAGCCGTGGGCGATGACAGCCACCCACGTCGGATCGGCAGGGGGGCTCCACTGCGAGCCGATGAGCAGGCCGGCGTGGCCCTGGGTCTCGATGTCCTCGGGCGGGATGGAGCTCACGGGGTCCTCCTGGGTGACGTCGGTGTCCGGCTCCAGTCTGTCAGCGGACCCGCTCGAAGGGGGACGACGTCCTGTCCGCGGGAACACATCCCTGTCCCGGGTGCGTTGGACAGGGCCGCACTCGACGACGGGGGACCGCGTGACCGCAGGCAGGACCGACCAGATGACCGGGCAGGACGCGATCGGTGAGGAGCAGGAGGCACTCGACGCGGCACACGTGCGCCGCCTCGAGATCCAGGCAGAGCTCGAGCAGCGGTTGAGGGGCAGCGCCGAGGAGGGCTCGGTGGTCGCGGCGGCGATGCGCTCGACGCAGACCCGGCTGCACGAGCTGACGCAGGCCGAGCAGGGACTGGTCTTCGGGCGGCTCGACAGCCGCGACGGCGACGTGCTGCGGGTCGGCCGGGTCGGTGTGCCGTCGGCCGACGACGACGCGGACCCCCTCGTCGTCGACTGGCGGGCCGAGGCATCCCGCCCCTTCTACACCGCGACCGCCGTTGCGCCGCAGGGGCAGTCGCGGCGCAGGCACATCCGCAGCGAAGGCAGCACGGTCGTTGGCGTCGACGACGAGCTCCTCGACGGGTCGACCGACGGTGACCTCGTCGGTGAGGGCGCGCTGCTCGCAGCGCTCGACGAGCGCCGCACCGGCCGGATGGGCACGGCGGTCGCCACGCTCCAGCGCGAGCAGGACGACATCGTGCGGGCCGACGCGCGAGGCGCTCTCGTCGTCCAGGGTGGTCCGGGCACGGGCAAGACCGTCGTCGCGCTGCACCGCGTCGCCTACCTGCTCTTCGCGCACCCTCAGCTCGCCCGCTCGGGTGTCCTCGTCCTCGGGCCGTCCCAGCGGTTCCTCGACTACATCGGCCAGGTGCTTCCCGCCCTCGGCGAGACCGCGGTCGTCGCCGCGACCTGCGAGAGTCTCGTCCCCGGTGTCCGACCGGAGCGAAGGGAGAGTCGCACCCTCGCGGAGATCAAGGGCCGGGCGCTGTGGCAGCGCGCGCTCGCCGACCACGTGGCCGGGCTGGTGCCGCCCCCTTCGGACCTGACGCTCCACTGGGACGGCGAGGACCACGTCGTGCCGGCCGAGGGGATCGAGCGGCTGCAGCGCGGCGCGCTGTCGGGACGCTCCTACCACCACGCCCGGCGGGTGCTCACCGCTCAGCTCGTCGACGTGCTCACCGAGCTCGTCGCCGACCGCGCGGTCGAGCTGTTGGCCTCGGCGGAGGAGGGCTTCGAGGAGATCCTTGACCGCGTGGACAAGAGCCTGGCCCGCCAGGACGACCGCGGCGCGCGGACCCAGGGCTCGAGCGGCTCGGTCGACGGCGAGCTCAGCGAGGACGAGGTCGAGGGGCTGCGGCAGCGGATCGAGGCCGATCCCGGCATCGCCGCCCGGCTGGCGCTCCGCTGGCCGGACCGGGACCCGGCCGACGAGCTGCGCGGGCTGCTCGCGGACCGTGCCGCCCTCGCCGGGGCACCGGGCCTGACCGATGCCGAGCGCGACCTCGTGGCCGCCGAGCCGGCCCCCTTCGCCCCCAGCGACATCGCGCTCCTCGACGCGCTCGCCGACCTCCTCGGTGAGGCGGAGCAGCGCGAGCGGCAGGGCGAGTTCACCGCCGATCGTGCTGCGGCACAGCGGGACTGGGTCTACGGGCATGTCGTCGTCGACGAGGCGCAGGAGCTCTCCGCGATGGAGTGGCAGATGGTCGCGCGCCGCTGCCCTGCCTACTCGATCACCGCCGTGGGCGACATCGACCAGACCGAGGCGCCGCACGCCCACACGACCTGGGAGGGCGCCGTCGGCGAGGTGCTCACCGACCGGTGGCGTCGCGCCGACCTGACGATCTGCTACCGCACCCCGCGCGAGGTCATGGAGCTCACCGGGCCGGTCCTCGAAGCCGCCGGCAGCACCAACGAGCCGCCGCGGGCGGTGCGCAGCAGCGGGGTCGAGCCGTGGCTGCGCAGCGTGCCTGCGGACGACCTCGCCGCCACCGTCGCGACCGAGCACGCCGCGCTCCTCGAGCGCTGGGCAGGCGGCTCGGTCGGCGTCGTCGCGCCGGTCGAGCAGGTCGCCGACCTCGCCGCAGCGCTCGGCCCCGACGCGATCGTCATGTCCGCCACCCAGGCCAAGGGGCTGGAGTGGGACGCCGCCCTCGTCGTCGACCCCGACGGCATCGTCGCCGAGCCGCGCGGGTGGAATGGCCTCTACGTCGCCCTCACCCGCTGCACCCAGGAGCTCGGCCGGGTGAAGATCGCGTGACCGCCGCCGGGCCCTGTGCGAAGGTCGGGACATGAGCGAGAGCACGCGCGGGCCGGAGCAGGTCGTCGTCGTCGGGGCCGGCGAGTGCGGCACCCGGGCGGCGATGGCGCTGCGCGAGCGCGGCTTCACCGGCGAGATCACCCTGCTCGGCCGCGAGGAGGTCATCGCCTACGAGCGCCCGCCGCTGTCCAAGGCAGCCCTCGCCGCCGACGACCCCGAGCTCGTCCACCCGTGGACCGAGGAGGCGCTCGCGGAGGCGGGGATCTCCCTTCGTCTCGGGGTGGAGGTCACCGCCATCGACCGCGAGGGGCGGACCGTCGAGACGACCGACGGCCCCGTGCCCTACGACCGGCTCGTGCTCGCGACCGGCGCCGGGCCCCGCCGGCTGGGCCTGGACCACGTGCACTACCTGCGCACCCACGCCGATGCCGCGACGCTGCGCGACCTCGTGCGCCGAGGGGGTCGGCTCCTCGTCGTCGGGGCCGGCTTCATCGGGCTCGAGATCGCTGCGGGTGCCCGGGAGCGGGGCATGGAGGTCGTCGTCGTCGAGGCCGCCGACCGGGCCCTGGCCCGGATGGTGCCGCCGGTCGTCGCCGACAGGGTCGTCGCCCTCCACGCCGAGCACGGGGTGACGGTGCGCACGGGTACGACCGTGACCTCGGTGGAGCGGCACGCCGAGGGTCTGCGCGCAGCCCTGTCCACCGGCGAGGGCCTCGAGGTGGACGCCGTCGTCGCCGGGGTCGGTGCCGCACCGCACACCGAGATCGCCTCTGCCGCAGGGCTGCTCGTCGAGGACGGCATCGTCGTCGACGAGCAGCTGCGGACGAGCGACCCGCGGATCTGGGCGGCCGGCGACTGCGCGGCCTTCCCCGACGCCCGCAGCGGTCACCGTGTGCGCGTCGAGTCCTGGCGCAGCGCCCACGACCAGGCGGTCACCGTCGCCGCCTCGATGACCGGCGGGCAGGAGCCGCACGTCGCCGTCCCGTGGTTCTGGTCCGACCAGTACGACGAGATGCTCCAGACGGCCGGCCTGCCGACGACCGCTGTCACCGAGGTCGTGCGCGAGCGCGCTGACGGCTCGCTGATCCACTTCGGGCTCGATGCCGGTGGGCGGCTCGTCGCGGCCACCTCGCTCGGCCGCGGCCCGGTCGTCGCCAAGGACATCCGCGTCGCCGAGCAGCTCATCGCGACGCGAGCGACCCCCGACCCCGCGGCACTCGCGGACCCGGGGGTCGCCCTTCGCTCCCTGCGGTGACTCAGGGCTCGCTGCGGTGACTCAGGCGCCGGCGGCGGCGCGCGCCTCGTCGATCGTCACGGGCCGGTGCTCGGCCAGCGACAGCGTCGCGGCCTCGGCGGCCCAAGCGGTGCCCATGGCGTCGGTGACGGTGCAGGGGTTGTCGACCTCTCCGGCGGCGACGCGGGTGAAGACGCCGAGCTCGATGCGGAAGGCCTCGGCAAGCCGGTCCATGAAGAACCCGTGGGCCGGGCCCGCGGGCCAGGTCGCGCCCGGCGTCGTCGAGCGAAGGGGGAGCCCCTCGTCGAGTCCCGCGGCGACGGCATCGGCCACGCCGTGGACCTCCAACCTCACGTCGTAGCCGCGGCCATTGGTGCGGGTGTTGGACACGACGCCGATGGTGCTGTCGGAGAGGGTGAGCAGCGCCGAGACGGTGGAGTGGTCGCCGTGGGCGGCGTACATCTGCGCCGGGGCATCGGGGTCGACCGCGCCGGTGGCGTAGACCTCGACGACCTCCTGGCCGGTCACCCAGCGCACCGCGTCGAGGTCGTGCACGGAGCAGTCGCGGAAGATGCCACCGCTCACCGCGAGGTAGGCGGCCGGTGGCGGGGCCGGGTCGAGAGTCGTCGAGCGGACCGTCGTCACCCGCCCGAGCTCGCCGGAGCGCACCGCGTCACGCGCGGCGACGAAGGCCGGGTCGAAGCGGCGCGGGTAGCCGATCTGGACCGGCACGTCGCTGCCTGCGACGGCGGCCTCGACGGCGAGCGACTCGGCGATCGTGCCGGCGACCGGCTTCTCGCAGAAGGTCGGGACCCCCTTCGCCACGGCCGCGCGGATGAGGTCGGCGTGGGCATTGGTGGCCGCCGCGATGACGACGCCGTCGACGCCCGACGCGAGCAGGGCGTCGGGGTCGACGACCGCGGTGGCCTTGCCGATCCGGCCGGTGACGGCCTCGACGGCCGCGGCGACCGGGTCGGTGACGACGAGCTCGTCGACGTGGTCGAGCCCCGCGAGGGTGTCGGCGTGGAAGGCGCCGATGCGCCCGAGTCCGATGAGTCCGATGCGCATCTCAGTCCTGTCCTCCGATGACCTGCTGGTCCCAGTCGATGACGGAGCCGGTGACGACTCCGCTGCGGTCCGAGAGCAGGAAGACGACCGCGTCCGCGATCTCGTCGACCTGCCCGAGCTTGCCCATGGGCAGGCGGGCGTTGGCCTGCTCCACCCAGTCGTCGCCGGCGTCGTGGAACCGGCGCTGCGTCGCGTCCTCGCCCGCGGTCTGCGTCCACCCGATGTTGAGCGCGTTGACCCGGATGCGGTCGAAGCGGTGGGCGTGGGCGACGTTCTTCGTCAGGCCGAGCAGGCCGGCCTTTGCGGCGACATAGGGCGCGAGATAGGGCTGGCCGCCCTGGGCGCTGATGCTCGCGATGTTGACGATCGTGCCCGGCGCCGAGCGTGCGGTCATGTCGGCGATCGCGGCCTGCATGGTGAAGAAGGGGCCGCGCAGGTTGGTCGCGATGTGCGCGTCGAAGAGCTCGGGCGTGGTGTCGAGGACCGAGCCGCGGTCGGTGAGTCCGGCGCAGTTGACGAGGCAGTCGACGCGGCCGTGCCGCTCGATGGTCGCGGCGACGACTCCCTTCGCCTGCTCGGGGTCGGAGACGTCGCCGGTCACGGCGCTCGCGCGCTCGCCCAGCTCGGCCGCCAGGGCCTCGCCCGGCTCCGGTCGGCGCCCGGAGACGACGACGGTCGCGCCCTCGCGGACGGCGGCGCGGGCGATGCCGGCGCCGACGCCGGACGTGCCTCCCGCGACGAGGACGATCTTGTCGGTGAGCAGCTGCTGCATCGGGCTCCTTCAGGAGGTGCGGCGGGCGGCGGCATGCCCGGCGAGTCGGGTGGTGAGGTCGGCGGGCGAGGCGCCGTCGGCCAGAGCCTGCCGCACGATGTCGGCCTGCGAAGGGGGCGACATGCCGTCGACCGGCTGGTCCAGGTCGAGGTTGGTCGGGAAGGCGTAGCCCTCCGCGCTCGCGCTCACCGCGTGGTCGACGTCGTGCCCAGCAGCCTTGCGGGACAGGAGCGTCGGGTAGATCGCGGTGACCACGCGCTCGCGGTCCACAGCCTCCATGGCGCGGCCGAAGGCCGAGCTGATCTGCAGCAGGTTGGCCACGCGGCGCACGTCGCTCGTCGTGTTGGACCCGGCGGCGTGGAAGAGCGCGGGGTTGAAGAAGACGGCATCCCCCTTCGCCAGCGGCAGCTGCACGTGGTGCCGGGTGAAGTACTCCTGGAACTCGTCGAGCCAGTAGGCGAGGTAACCGTGCGGGTACTTCTGCGAGTGCGGCAGGTAGAGGGTCGGCCCGGTCTCGATCGGCATGTCGCAGTGGGCGATCGCGCCCTGGAGGGTGAGCACGGAGGAGAGGGCGTGCACGTGCGCGGGGTAGCGCTCGGTGACCTCCGGCGAGGCGAAGCCGAGGTGGTAGTCGCGGTGCACGGTCTGCCCGACACCACCGGGGTTGACGACGTTGACCTGACTGGTCACCTGGTATCCGGGGCCGAGCCAGGCGCGGGCGGCGAGGGCGATGAGGTCGTCGCTGTAGTAGTCGACGAAGTCCTCGGGGTGGTCGACCGCGAGCTTCTCGAGGGCATTCCAGATGCGGTCGTTGACGCCGCCGGCGGCGAAGTGGTCGCCGACCTCGCCCCCCTTCGCCCGCTCGGTGGTGATGATCTCCTCGAAGGCCGCGGACACGCGGTCGACGACGGGGTGGGCCAGCGCGCCGGTCATGACGAAGATGCCGGGTCCGTCGGCGAGGACGTGCGCCAGCTCGGACTCGACTGCGGCACAACCCTCCTCGGTGCCGATGGCCGCCCGCAGGGTGGCCGCGTCGTAGACCGGCACCTGCTGCTCGATGCGATCGGTGAAGGCCAGCTGCGGGTCGGGCTGGGTCTCGAGGAGCTCACGCAGGTCCTCGACCCGGCAGTCGGCCTGCCGCAGCCGTCCGGCGAAGGGGGTGGACGTCGGTGTCATGCGCTCCAGCCTTCACTGTCCGGCCGGGCCGCGTAAGGGTCAAAAGACCTCAAAAACCCCTCAGAAGGCCCCGGGTGAGTGCGGTCGCACGACACCGCGGGTAGATTGGTGGACCTGAGGGTAGAAGGGAGTCGACGATGGGTCTGAACATCAAGAACCAGCGTGTCCATGACCTCGCGAGGGAGGTCGCGCAGCGCACGGGCACCACGCAGACGAGCGCGATCGAGGAGGCTCTGCAGCGCAGGCTGGAGGCGCTGCGGGCGGCCGATGACGACGACGCCCGCCGCCGGCGGCTGCTGCGTCTCATGGACGAGATCGAGTCCGACACGACGGACGCGGACCGTGCCCGGACCGCGCAGATCCAGGAGGAGCTCTACGACGACCGTGGGCTGCCGGCGTGATCGTCGATACGTCGGTGCTCGTCTGCATCCACGACGGTGAGCCCGAGGCCCGCCGCTACCTGGAGGTGCTGCTCGACGAGCCCTCGCCACGCATCTCCGCCGGGTCGCTCCTCGAGGCCTCGATCGTCCTCGACGCGCGCCAGCCCCTGCGGACCTCTCGACGCCTCGACCGACTCGTGGCCGACCTGCGCCTCGACGTGGTGCCGGTGGACGAGCAGCAGGTCAGCGCTGCGCGAGCGGCCTACCGCGACTACGGCAAGGGGTCCGGGCACGCGGCCGGGCTCAACTTCGGCGACTGCTTCGCCTATGCCCTGGCCGCCACGACGGGAGAGCCCCTGCTCTTCAAGGGAGACGACTTCACCCACACGGACGTGCTGCCCGTGGTGTGACGCAGGGCCTCACACCACCGAAAAATCGGCCATCATCATCCGGTCCTCGTGCTCGAGGTTGTGACAGTGCAGGACGTAGCGCCCGCGATAGCCCTCGATCGGCACGAGCACCTCGGCGCGCGAGGTCGGGCCGACGTCGATCGTGTCCTTCCAGACCGGCGCGCCGTCCTGCTCGACCTGGAAGCCCACGAGGTGCGCGTGCACCGGGTGGTGCACGTCGGTCGTGAAGCGCCACCTCTCGAGGGTCCCGAGGCGGGGTCGGGCGATGTCGACCCCCGGCCGGTAGGGCTGGTCGTTGACCGTCCACATCGCGAGGTTGCCGCCGCCGCTGCCGTCGCGACCCCCGCCGCTGCTGCCACTGCCCGTGCTGCCACCGCTCGACCCGTGCGACCCGTGCCCCTGACCACGCGCGCCGAGCGAGAGCTTGAAGTCGCGCGTGACGACGACGTCGGCCGGGTCGAGCCGCTCGATGCTCGCCAGCCGTGAGGGCACGCGCGAGTCGTCCTTCGCCCGGCGCGCCACGTCGAAGCGCAGGACCTCACCCATCGCCCCGTCGTCGAGACGGTTGACGAGGGTCACCTGAGAGCCGACCTCGTGGTCCGAGAAGTCGACGACGACGTCCGCGCGCTCGGCCGGTGCGAGCGTGAGGGTGGAGCGTCGGTGCGGACGGGTCATCAGGCCGAGGTCGGTGGCGACCTGGACGAGGTCACCGCCGGGGTCGAGGGCCAGCTCGAGCCGACGGGCGTTGCAGGCGTTGAGGATCCGCAGTCGGTAGCGGGCGGCGTCGACGTCGGTCCGCGGCCAGGGCGCTCCGTTGACGAGCATGACGTCGCCGAGCAGGCCGCCGTGGTAGCGCGAGTCGATGACGCCGTCGGTCACCGGGTAGACCAGCTCCGCGTCGTCACCGAAGCTCCGGTCGGTGATCACGAGGGTCAGCTCGCGCTCCTCTCGCGGCAGTCCGACGTCCTCCTCGGCCGGGTCGCGCAGCACGAAGGCCCCGGCCATGCCGGCGTAGACATTCGGTCCCGTGAGGTCCATCGCGTGGTCGTGGTACCAGAGTGTCGCCGCGCGCTGGTCGAGCGGGTACTCGTAGACCCGCGAGGCGCTCGGCTGGACGAAGTCCGTCGGATAGCCGTCGTGCTCCGGCGGCACGACGCCGCCGTGCAGGTGGTTGACGATCGGGACGTCGAGCTCGTTGGCCACGGTCAGGTGCAGCGGGGCCCCCTTCGTCGCCTCGATGGTGGGTCCGGGGAAGAGGCCGTCGTAGCCGGCGATCTCCGTCGTGCGCCCGGGCAGGATCTCGACTCCCTTGCGCCGCACCGTCACTCGCGCCCGACCGTCACGATCAGGACGAAGGGGGGTCAGCCGCGGCAGGTCCGTGCTGAAGGGTCGCGGCAGGGGGACCGAGCTCGTGAGGAGGGTCCCGGTGGACCCGCCCGGCGAGGTCATCGCGATGCCGCAGGCGGTGAGGGCGACGCCAGAGACGATGCCGCCGGAGAGGCCGAAGAGCTGGCGACGGGACAGGCTCATCGTCGCACCCCCCTCGCGCCGCGGGTCCACGGCCAGATCGCCAGCCACAGGGCGAGCGCCACGAGGGCGACGCCGAGCGGGACGTGCAGGACGAGGAGGCGGGTCGAGCCGAGCGCCACCTGCATCGTCGTGAGGAACCCGAGGGCCACCGAGGCCGCGACCAGCCACCAGTGCCGACCGACGACTCCGAGGGCCAGGCCGCACACCCCCGTCATCCACGTGACGACGACGAGGATCCCGCCGGTGATGAGGTGCACGTCGAGCGCCGCCCACGTCCCCTGGAGGAAGGAGCCGATCGAGATCGGTTGCAGCACAAAGGCGATCGCCTGCGGCAGCATGACCAGTCGGGTCAGCCACAGCAGCGCGGTGTGCAGCCCGGACCGGGGTGCGGCCGGCGGCGCAGAGGGGGCGAGGGTGGGCGTCGTCATGGTCTTCGACGCTATGGATCGGCGCGACCGGCCACCATGGGCCGGGCACCCCAGGGCGAAGGGGGGCTGCCCCCACCTCGCCCAACGCTCCCTGAGGTGCGAGGCCGCTCGCGGCCGAGCCTCGAAGGGTGGGGCTTGACCCTCACGCGACGTGAGGCACCACGCTCATCCCATGACCAACGCGCACACTGGCCTCATGGAGGCGTTCACGGTGGGGCAGGTGGCCGAGACCTTCGGCGTGACGGTGCGGACGCTGCACCACTACGACGAGGTCGGGCTGCTGCACCCGAGCGAGCGCACTCCGGCGGGCTACCGGCTCTACACCGGTGAGGACCTGCAGCGGCTGAGCACGATCGTCGTCTACCGGCGGCTGGACTTCAGCCTCGAGGAGATCGGTGAGCTGCTCGACGCCGACGGTGCCGAGGTGATCGACCACCTGCGGCGGCAGCGCGAGGAGGTCAGGGCCAGGTTGGCGCAGATGTCCGACCTGGTCGACGCGATCGACCGACGACTGGAGGCAGAGATGGACAACCAGCCCGCGACGACCGAGGACCTCAAGGAGCTTTTCGGCGACGGCTACCAGGAGGAGTACCAGGACGAGGCGGAGCGCCGCTGGGGCGACACGGACATGTGGAAGCAGTCCCAGGAGCGCACGGCCCACTGGACCAAGGAGGACTGGTCCCGCGTCAAGGAGCAGGTCGAGGACTTCGAGTCGCGCCTGGGTGCCGCGGTCCGCGAGGGCGTGGCCGTCGACGGCGACCGCGCGGCGGGGCTGGCCGAGGAGCACCGCGCGAGCATCGGGCAGTACTACGACTGCACGCACGAGTTCCAGGTCTGCCTGGCGCAGATGTACCTGTCGGACCCGCGCTTCACCGAGCACTACGAGCAGATCGAGCCCGGCACGGCGCAGTGGCTGCACGACGCGATCGTTGCCAACGCCGCCAACGCTGGCTGACCGAGCGTGCACAAGAGGTCGTCCTGAGGCGCGGACGTGGCTGCGAGTGCCATGAGATGCACGAGGACGACCTGTTGTGCACGCCCTCAGTGGCGGGCGGCCGCCGAGGCGAAGCCCAGCCAGGTGTGCCGGTTGCCCGCCCAGCACCAGCCGACCTTGGGCGCGCCCTTGCGCTCACGCCCGTCGCGGCCGGTGCCGTTGCTGATCCAGATGGCGGGGGTGCGGGCGTCCAGGCCCTTGGCCTTCGGCTTGCGGGAGGCGATCGTCATGAAGCACCGGTTGCGCTCGAGCCGCTCCGGCTCCTGCAGCAGCCAGCTGATGCCCTCGCTCACCGTGAGCGGGTGGCGGCCGCGCTCGCGGATCGCCGGCAGCGCCTCGTCGGGTGACCAGCCCGCCATCTCGTCACCGCGCTCGATGTCGGTGATCCAGTAGAGCGGTGCATCGGGCACGACCTCATCGGGCAGCGGCACGAAGTCGGCCAGGTCGGTCATGTCCGTCACGACGAACCCGGGCTGGTCCCCCTTCGTCAGCAGCGGGGCGAGGTCTGACGCCGGCACGAGCGAAGGGGAGACCACGAGCACGCCGTCACCCTCCGGGGCGTCGGGGACGAGGTCGGCGAAGGCGGTGGCGTTGAGGCCGGCGAGGTCGTGGACCCCGAGGGCGATGAGGCGGGCGGTCTCGGCGGCGGCATCGGCAGTCATCGGGTGGGGGAACGACGAGGTGAGCGAAAACCTTCCGGCACCCTTCGAGACGCTTGCTGCGCAAGCTCCTCAGGGAGCGGGGTGGGGGAGGATGTCGAGGCGCGCCCCGCGGCTCCGACGTCCGTGGTGTCATGGCCAGCAGGCCGCATCCCGAGGCCGCCCCGGCGGCAGGAGGCAGCATCATGAAGTTCGTCATCCTCGTCCACTCCACGCCCCAGCCCTGGGGGCACCCCACGGGCGACTTCGTCGCCGCACACCAGGCGCTGCCGGCGCAGCAGCGCGAGCAGATGGAGCGCGACTTCGAGCAGCTGCTCACCGAGATGCAGGAGGCGGGCGAGCTCCTCGGCGGTGAGGCCCTCGGTGACCCGGCGACGGCGCGGCTCTACCGCTGGGCCGACGGCGAGCCGATCGCCACCGACGGGCCCTACGCCGAAACCAAGGAGCAGTTCGCCGGCTTCTTCCTCGTCGACGTCGCCGACCGGGAGCGGGCCGAGGAGCTGGGCCGGGCCTTCGCCGGCCCCGGCGAGACCATCGAGATCCGTCCGACGATGTGGCCCGGCGGCGAGGAGCAGTGACCGGGGCCGAGGACGTCTGGCGGGAGTACACCGCCGACGTCCTTGCCGCCCTGCTGCGGCGCAGCGGCGACTTCGGGGCCTGCGAGGACGCGGTCCAGGAGGCGCTGCTCGCCGCGGCGGAGCAGTGGCCGCGCGAGGGCCGGCCCGACGACCCGAAGGCGTGGCTCGTCCGGGTGGCCTCCCGCCGGCTCATCGACGCCCAGCGCTCCGCGGGTGCCCGTGAGCGCCGGGAGGAGGGCGAGTCCCGCTCCGCCGCACCGCTGCTCGAAGGGAGCAGGGCCGCCGTCGGCGACCCCGGAGGCCTCGTCGACGGGTCGCCGGTCGATGACGACACCCTGCGGATGGCGATGCTCTGCGCCCACCCCGACCTGTCCGATGCCACCCGGGTGGGGCTCACCCTGCGGGCCGTCGCCGGCCTGACGACCGCGCAGGTCGCGGCCTGCTTCCTCGTGCCCGAGGCGACGATGGCGCAGCGGATCAGCCGGGCCAAGGCGACGATCAGGGCGAGCGAGGCTCCCTTCGCCCCGCCGACGCAGGAGGACGCCGTGGCGCGCCTGCACGCGGTGCGGCACGTCGTCTACCTCGCCTTCACCGCCGGCCACACGAGCGCCGCCGGCGACGCGCTCGTCGACGTCGACCTCCAGCGCGAGGCGCTGCGCCTCGCCGAGCGGCTCCACCGGGCGCTGCCGCGTGATCCCGAGACCGCCGGCCTGCTCGCCCTGCTGCTGATCGACCACGCGCGCTCGGCGGCACGAGCGGACGCCGCTGGCGACCTCGTCCCGCTCGACGCCCAGGACCGCTCGCTGTGGGACCACGGTGCGATCGCGCGCGGCGTGCGCCTCGTCGAGGAGGCGCTGGTGCGCGGGGCGGTCGGGCCCTTCCAGCTGCAGGCGGCGATCGCGGCGGTCCACGGCGAGGCGCCGACCGCGGCGGATACCGACTGGGAGCAGGTCGTCGTCCTCTACCGGATGCTCCTGCGCATCGCGCCCTCGCCGGTCGTCGAGCTCAACCTCGCCGCGGCCGTCGGGATGGCGCAGGGGGCGGCAGCCGGTCTGGTCGCGCTCGAGCCGCTGCTCGAGGACCCGGCGCTCGCACGAGGGCACCGGGTGCACGCCGTCCACGCCCACCTGCTCGAGCGGGCCGGTCGACGCGAAGAAGCCCGTGCCGCATACCTGCTCGCGGCCAGCCGCACCCAGAGCATCCCCGAGCAGCGCTACCTCAACCGCCGCGCCTCCGAGTCTGCATTGCCGTAGGGCAATGCGGCCGGGGTCTGCATTGCCGTAGGGCAATGCAGACTGAGGGTTGACAACGTACAACCATCTGGTTGTACGTTGGAGCCGTGGCACCGACGGACGAGGAGAGGGCAGACGCCTTCTTCCACGCGCTCTCCGACAGCACGAGGCGGGACATCCTGCGTCGCGTGCTGGCGGGGGAGCACTCGGTGTCCGCCCTGGCCGCCGACTACCCGATGAGCTTCGCCGCCGTGCAGAAGCACGTGGCGGTGCTCGAGCGCGCGGGGCTGATCACCAAGCGCCGCAGCGGACGAGAGTCGCTGGCGAGCGGGGACGTCGAGGCCGTGCGTGCCGTCGGTGCCCTGCTCGCCGAGCTCGAGGCCGTGTGGCGTGGCCGGGTCGCGGGGATCGACGCCCTGCTGGCCAACGACAGCACCACCCCCACCGCATGACCCAGGCTGCACGAGCCACCAAGGAGATCACCATGCCCATCATCGACGTCACCACCGACCTCGACACCCGCACCCTCGTCATGACGACCGAGTTCCCCGTCAGCGTCGAGCGCCTCTGGCAGGTGTGGGCCGACCCGCGCCAGCTCGAGCAGTGGTGGGGTCCCGAGGGCTACCCGGCCACCGTGACCGAGCACGACCTCACCCCCGGCGGCACCGTGAGCTACCACATGACCAGCCCCGAGGGGGAGAAGTTCCCCGGCGGCTGGACCGTCGTCGCCGTCGACGAGCCGCGCCGCCTCGAGCTGCGTGACTACTTCGCCGACGCCGATGGCAACCCCGTCGACACCGCCCCGACCTCCACGATGGTCGTCGAGTTCGTCGCGGTCGACGGTGGCGCCCGGATGGTCAACACCTCCACCTGGGAGTCCGCCGACGACATGCAGAAGGTGCTCGACATGGGCGTCGTCGAGGGCTCGACGTCCGCGGTCAGCCAGCTCGACGCGCTGCTCGCCGCCTGAGCGCCGACGTTTCACCCACCGTTCGCCCGGGGGACCCGTGAGGGTCGCCCCGGGCGAACACCTGCTTGCTGGACTGCGGGCGTCCCCTCGACCGATCCCAGGAGTCCTTATGTCCACCCCCGCCCCCCTCGACCGCCGCACCCTGCTCGGCGGCTCCGCCGGCGCCCTCGGCCTGCTGGTCGCCGGCAGCTCGGCCCCCTTCGCCGCGCACGCCACCGCCGCGCAGACCACCCGCCTGGCCGCCGGCTACGGCCCCCTTCGTCCCGCTGGTGAGCTGCTCGCCCTGCCGGAGGGCTTCAGCTACACGGTCCTCGCCGAGTCCGGCACGACCACGGTCGGCGGCTACGCCGTGGCCGGCAGCCAGGACGCGATGGGTGCCTTCGCCCGTGCCGGCGGCGGCTCGACGATCGTCTGCAACCACGAGATCGGTGGTGCCGACGACGGCGCCGTCCCGCACGTCGACGGACTGGTCTACGACCGCGGGGCGAAGGGGGGAACCTCCACCCTCGTCGTGGACGCCGACAACACCGTGCTCGAGCACTACACCTCCGTGGCCGGCACCGTCGACAACTGCGCCGGCGGCATCACGCCGTGGGGCACGTGGCTGACCTGCGAGGAGACCGACGAGCGCGCCGGCACCCACGAGGACGACGGCGTCACCTACACCTTCGAGCAGGACCACGGCTACGTCTTCGAGGTCGACCCGACCAGCCAGACGGCCAACATCGGCAAGGCCAACATCCCGCTGAAGTTCCTCGGGCGCTTCGAGCACGAGGCCGCCGTCGTCGAGGAGGCGACCGGCCGGATCTACCTCACCGAGGACGCCGACGAGCCCAACGGCCTCTTCTACCGCTGGACCCCGCCCGCCGGCTACCGCCAGGGCAAGGGCGCACTCCACGCGCTCGCGGCCGATGGCGCTGTCGAGGTCGGCACCCTCGAGGCGCTCGTCGCCTTCGAGCGCAACGGCACCCACGTCACCGACCTCTCGAAGGCGACGAAGACCAACACCACCTACACCGTGCGCTGGGTCGAGGTCCCCGACCGCGACGCCCGGGCGACCCCGATCCGTGAGCAGCTCGCCGACGACGAGGTGACCCGCGCGCGCAAGCTCGAGGGTCAGTGGTGGGGCGACGGCGGCGTCTACGTCGTCTCGAGCTATGCCCGCAGCGACGACGGCTCGCTCCACGAGCACGACGGCCAGGTGTGGTTCTTCGACCCCCGCAAGCAGACGATCACGCTGACGACGATCTTCGCGGTCAACGAGGACGGCGCCGGCGTCGACGGCCCGGACAACATCACCGTCTCGCCCCACGGTGGGCTCGTCCTCGCCGAGGACGGCGAGGGCGCCTCGCAGCTCATCGGCGTCACCGACCAGGGCAAGGCCTACCGCCTCGCGCTCAACCTCGTCGACGACAGCGAGTGGGCGGGCCCGACCTTCGACGCTGCGGGCACGACCCTCTTCGCCAACATCCAGGGCGACCCGGGCCGCACCTTTGCGATCACCGGGCCGTGGGGTCGTCCGTCCAACGCCCGGGAGTCGGCCCGCGGCTGACCCCCCTTCGCGCTCAGCAAGAGAAACCCGCGGTTCGCAAGAGTTTCAAACCCTTGCGAACCGCGGGTTTCTCGGGTCACCCGGAAATCGTGGGGTCAATGGGGTGCCACGGCCGGTCCGGTCGGGTCTCGACCGGGCTGGCCCCCACCCGCACCGCGTAGACCGGGGGCGGGCCGGGCTCGGCGACGCCCAAGTAGTCGTGGCCGGTGATCCGGCACCACGCCGGCAGGTCGATGGGCGCCACCGGGTCGGTGGTGCTCAGGTGCACGATGCTGTCGGCGGGCAGCTCGGTGACCCGCGCGCGCAGCAGGACGAGCAGCCGCGCGCAGGACAGGTCGCCGCCGTCGATGGTCTCGGCCGGCTGCTCCGTCGCGTCCACTCAGCCGATGGCGGAGCGAAGGGAGGTCAGCACCCGCTCGTCGTCGGGCGTGACCTGCGGGCTGAAGCGGGCGAGCGGCGTCCCGTCCGCGCTGATGACGAACTTCTCGAAGTTCCACCGGATGTCGCCGCTCTCGCCGGCCTCGTCCGGGGTGTCGACCAGGCCCGCGTAGACGGCGTGGCGGCCGGGGCCGTTGACCTCGACCTTTTCGCTCATCGGGAAGGTCACGCCGTAGGTGGCGGAGCAGAACTCGGCGATCTCCTCAGCCGTGCCCGGCTCCTGCCCGCCGAACTGGTTGCACGGCAGCCCGACGACGGTGAACCCCTGCGCGGCGTACTCCTCGTGCAGCGCCTCGAGCGCGGTGTACTGCGGGGTGAGGCCGCACTTGCTGGCGACGTTGACGAGGAGCGCAGGCCGGCCGCCGGTGAGGTCGCGCAGCGTGCCGGGGGTGCCGTCGAGGCGGGCGATGGGGGCGTCGAGGAGGCTCATGGCCCGACGATAGACCGTCGGGTGTCGAGGCTCCTTCGTCGCACCTCCACCAGCGGGGTCGCCGTAGGCTCGGGCCATGCCCGCGCTCGCCGCCCTCGTGGTCGTCACCCTCGTCCACCTGGCATCCCAGGCGGTGGCCCCGGGGGGTGTGCTCGCCGACCTCACCCAGGTGCTGCTCATGCCCGTGCTCGCGTGGCTGCTGTGGACCACCACCCCGGACCCGAAGTCGCAGCTCGCACGCCTGGCCCTCGCGGCGCTCGGCCTCTCGTGGCTCGGCGACACGCTCCCGCGTTTCTTCGAGGACGGCAGCGACGCCGGCTTCTGGGCGATGGTCGTGCCCTTCCTGCTCGCCCAGATCGCCTATGCCGCAGCCTTCCTGCCCTTCGTCGACCGGAGTATCGCGCGCACCCGACCGGTCCTCGTCGCCCCCTGTGTCGTGGCGATGCTCGCCGTGCTGGTCTTCACCGCGCTGCGCACGGGAGCGATCTGGCCGGTCCTCGTCTACGGGGCCGCCATCGTCACCATGGCCGTCCTCGCGACCGGGCTCGACCGGGTCGCGACGGTCGGCGCCGTCGTCTTCCTCGTCTCCGACGGGCTCATCGCGCTGCGCACCTTCGGTGGGGTCGAGCTGCCGCTCCACAGCGTGCTCGTCATGCTCACCTATGTGATCGCCCAGTTCCTCCTCGTCGCCTCGATCGCGCACCACGACCGAGCGGCCCGACCGCTGCGGGGCTGAGTGCGCAGCCACCGCGTCGCCGACATCGCCGAGCAGGCCGGCCTGTCCGAGGCCACCGTCGACCGGGTCCTCCACGGCCGGCCGGGTGCCAGTCCCCGCGCCGTCCGCGCGGTGGAGCAGGCGGTCGCCGAGCTCGACCGGCAGGCGAGCGCCCTGCGCCTGGGGGCCCGCTCGCTCGTCCTCGACGTCGTCATGCAGGCTCCCGACCGCTTCAGCGGAGAGGTCACGGCGGCGCTGGAGTCCCAGCTGAGCGGGCTGCGGCCGGCCGCCGTGCGCGCCCGCTACCACCTGCGGGAGTCGGGCACGGTCGACGACGTCGTCGCCACGCTCGAGGGCATCGGGCGAAGGGGGCGGACCAGCCACGGCGTGCTCCTCAAGGTCCCCGACGAGCCGGCCGTCGCGGCCGCGATCGACGACCTCGCCGACCGCGGGATCCCCGCGGTCACCCTCGTCACCGACGTGCACGGATCGCGGCGCATCGCCTATGCCGGGCCGGACCACGTCTCGGCCGGCCGCACCGCCGCGCACCTCGTGCAGCACTGGGGCAGAGGCGATCTCGCGAACGTCCTCGTCACGCTGAGCCGATCCTCCTTCGTCGGCGAGCGGACCCGGGTCGAGGCCTTCGTCGAGCAGATGAGCGCCACCGCACCGCACGTCGAGGTGCGCCGGGTCGCCGATGCCGACGGGCTCGACGCTGCGACCGCGGCCGTCGTCGCCGCCGAGCTCCAGGACGTCAGGGCACCCCTCGGGGTGTACTCCGTCGGAGGCGCCAACCGGGCGATCCTCGCGACGCTCCGCGCGAAGGGGGTCCCCCCTTCGGTCTACGTCGGGCACGACCTCGACGCCGACAACCTCGGGCTGCTGCGCACGGGCGAGATCGACCTCGTGCTCCACCACGACCTGCGCGAGGACGCGCGCGCCGCGATCACCGCTGTGCTCCAGCACCACCGGCTCGTCCCGGGGGCGCCGACCTCACTCGCGTCGGGGGTGCAGGTCGTCACCCGGCACAACATCCCCGCGCGGATGGTCCGGGGGTCGGCGTGAGGCACGAGGGCTACCTGCCGGGCAGCAGCGGCTACCGGCGGATCGTCTGGTCGCTCTTCGCGGCGGGACTCGCGACCTTCACCCTGCTGTACTCGACGCAAGCACTGCTGCCCGACCTGCGGCGCGACTTCGACGTCTCGACGGGTGCCTCGACCCTCAGCGTGTCGCTGGCGATGTTCGGCATCGGCGCCGGGTTGCTCATCGCCGGTCCGCTCTCCGACGTCGTCGGACGCACCCGCCTGATCCACCTCTCGCTGGGGGCCTCGGTCGTCATCGGCTTCGCCTCGGCGCTCGCGCCGACCTGGGAGGCGCTGCTCGCGCTGCGCTTTGCGGACGGCTTCGCGCTCGCCGGGCTGCCCGCGGTCGCCACGGCCTACCTGCGCGAGGAGCTGCACCCCTCGAGCCAGGGGCGCGCCGCCGGGCTCTACGTCGGGGGCACGGCCTTCGGCGGGATGTCGGGCCGACTCGTCTCCGGATTCGGCGCGGAGCTGGGCGGCGGGTGGCGCTGGGGCATCGCCGCGACGGTGCTCGTCGGCCTGGCGTGCGCGGTCCTCGTGCGGCTCGCACTGCCGGCCTCGCGGGGCTTTGAGCCGGCGCCGGGCAACCCGCGTGCGCTGGCGGCGATGACCCGACGGGCCCTGTCGGACCCCGCGCTGCTCGCCCTCTACGCCATCGGCGGCTGCTCGCTCGGGGCGATGGTCGCGCTCTTCAACACCATCGGCTTCCGGCTGGCGGATCCCCCCTTCGCGCTGGGGATCGGTGCGGCGAGCCTCGTCTTCCTCGTCTACCCGCTGGGGACGGTCAGCTCGACGTGGTTCGGCGACCTCGCCGACCGTCACGGCCGGCGCACGGTCATCCCGATCGGGGCGGCCGTCGCGATCGTCGGGGCGCTGCTCACGCTGCCCGACGTGCTGTCGCTCGTCGTCGCCGGGATGGGCCTGCTCGTCATCGGCTTCTTCGCCGTGCACGGGGTGGCGAGCGGCTGGGTGCCGCTGCGGGCCCACCTCGGCGGGACGAGCGCCGGCCAGGCGGCCTCGCTGTACCTCTTCACGTACTCCCTCGGGTCCGCGGTCTTCGGCACCGCCTCCGGCGCCGCGTGGACCCGGGCCGGCTGGCCGGGCTCGGTGGCGCTGTCCGTGGTGCTCATGCTGCTCGTCGTGGTGCTGGCGGTGCTGCTGCGGCGCACGCCGTCGCTCGTGCCCGGGATGCGCTGACCGGGACCGGGGCCCGGCAGGGTGGGCCGGCGCGGGCCGCTACGCCCCTGACTCGTGCCGTGAATCATGATCCACGGCACGAGTCAGGGGCGTAGCCCTCGCAAGGACCCCGCACTCCCCGCGGCTACTCGTCGGCCGGGTCCTCGACCGGTGTGCTGACCATGAGGCAGGTCGCGACGCTCACCGCCGCGGCCACCGCGAGCATGACGAAGGCGGCCTGGACGCCCGAGGTGCGCTCGGCCGTGCTCGGGTCGGACCCGGCGACGAGGGACATGACGGCGATGCTCGTCGCGGTGCCGGCGGCGCCGAAGACCTGCTGCGAGGAGCCGAGCAGCGCCGACCCGTGGGCGTGCAGGGAGTGCGGCAGCGACCCCAGGCCCGCGGTGAAGAGCGGGGTGAAGAGCAGGGCGAGCGAGAGGCTGAGCAGCACGTGCAGGACGAGCACGGTCCACATGCCGACGTGCGGCAGCAGCACGGCGAAGAGCGTCAGCGACAGGGTCATGCCGACCGCGCCGGGGACGACGAGGGGTCGGGCGCCGATGCGGTCGTAGAGCCGTCCGATCGACGGCCCGAGCAGGCCCATGGCCAGGCCGCCGGGGATGAGCAGCAGCCCGGTCTCGAGGGTGCTCAGGCCCAGCCCGCGCTGGAGGTGGATCGGCAGCAGGATGACCGAGCTGATGAGCGCGGCGAAGCCGAGGCACATCGTGACGAAGGCACCGGTGAAGCTGCGGTGCCGGAAGGCGCGCAGGTCCATGAGCGGGTCGCTGGTGCGGGCGAGGGTCAGCTGTCGCCAGGCGAAGACCGCGAGGGCGAGGGCTGCGACGCCGGCCGCGAGAAGGGGGTCGACGACGGGCTCGGGAGCGGGACCCCCTTCGCCGCCGTGGCCGCCACCGAGGCTCGAGAGGCCGTAGACGATGCCGCCGAAGCCGACGACCGCCAGGGCGACGCTCGGCAGGTCGAGGCGGCTGTGCTCGCGCTCGCCGGTGTCGGGCAGCAGGCGCAGGCCGAGGGCGAGGGAGGCGGCGGCGATCGGCAGCACGGCGAGGAAGATCAGCCGCCACGTGCCGAGCTCGAGCAGGACCCCGGAGACGGCCGGGCCCATCGCGGGGGCGACGGCGATGACGAGCGAGACATTGCCCATGGTGCGGCCGCGGTCGGCGACGGGCACGAGGTCCATGAGGGTGGTCATGAGCAGCGGGATCATCACCGCGGTGCCGCCGGCCTGCACGACGCGGGCGGCGACGAGCACCTCGAAGGTCGGGGCGGCCGCGGCGATCGTCGTGCCGACCGTGAAAAGGCCCATCGCCAGGGCGAAGGTGCGCCGCGTCGCCAGGCGTCGCATGATCCAGCCGGTCATCGGGATGACGACGGCCATCGTCAGCATGAAGGCGGTCGTCAGCCACTGCGCGGACGTCTCGACGACGCCGAAGTCGTCCATGAGCCGCGGGATGGCGTTGTTCATGATCGTCTCGTTGAGGATCACGACGAAGGTGGCCACCGTCAGCACGCGCAGGATCAGCGTCGTCTGGGCAGGGGTGGTCACGGGGTGCGGCGCCGCCGCGGTGATGGGCATGTCCTCCATGGTCCGCCAGCCCACCGGCAGCGACCAAATGCCTTGTGACCGGCGAAGGGGGGTGCTCCTGTCGGTCGGCAGGAGGAGACTGGATGGCATGTGCCGAAACATCCGACAGCTGCACAACTTCGAGCCCCCGGCCACGACCGACGAGGTGCGCGCCGCCGCCCTCCAGTACGTGCGCAAGGTGAGCGGGTCGACGAAGCCGAGCCAGGCCAACCAGGCCGCCTTCGACGAGGCGGTCGAGGAGATCGCGCAGGTGACCCAGCACCTGCTCGACCACCTCGTGACCAATGCGCCGCCGAAGGACCGCGAGGTCGAGGCGGCCAAGGCCAAGGAGCGGGCGCGGGCCCGCTACGAGCGCGCCGGCTGATCGCTCCCGTGACCCGTGTGACCGGGCGGGCCATCCGGCGATACGGGGCTTGCGGGATCGGCCCCGATGTGTCGTGGAGCACGTCGTGGTCTGTGGATGGTGGACTGGCTGATCTTTTTGGGGTCCACACCTGTTCGTCGGTGTTTGCGCAGGTCAGAGGCGGTGTCGGTGCTGGTCCGGACCGGAGATCCACAGACTTGTCCACGGGCTGTGCACAGACCAGTGGCGCGTCGTCCACACCCGGTCCACACCTTTGTCCACAGGGCCGTTTGGCGTTGTCGGCACCGGGTGCGACAGTGCTCTGACGTCCCCTCGCGGGGGCGCGCGGACCCCCTTCGGCCGGGTCCGGTGCAGGAGACGGAGGGTAGCCCGGGTGACGACGTTCGAGCAGGACACGAGGTCATTCGGCGACTCTGACTCCTACTCGTCCGGGCCTCCCGCCGACCGGCTGCCCCCGCAGGACCTGGGCGCCGAGCAGTCGGTCCTCGGCGGCATGCTGCTGTCCAAGGACGCGATCGCCGATGTCGGTGAGGCGGTGCGCGGGCACGACTTCTACAAGCCGGCCCACGAGCTGATCTTCGACGCGGTCATCGACCTCTACAGCCGCGGCGAGCCGGCCGACGCGATCACCGTCTCCGACGAGCTGAGCAAGCGCGGCGATCTGCAGCGCGCCGGCGGCCAGGCCTATCTGCACGACCTCATCCAGTCGGTGCCGACCGCGGCCAATGCCGGCTACTACGCGCAGATCGTCGCCGAGCGGGCGGTGCTGCGCCGCCTCGTCGAGGCCGGGACCAAGATCGTCCAGATGGGCTACGCCCAGGGCGGCGGCGACGTGGAGGAGATCGTCAACGCCGCGCAGGCCGAGGTCTACACCGTCGCCGAGAAGCGTGGCGGCGAGGACTACGCCCCGCTGTGGGACACGCTCAACGAGACGATGACCGAGATCGAGGTCGCCGCCGGTCGCACCGACGAGATGACCGGTGTGCCGACGGGCTTCACCGACCTCGACGAACTGACGCACGGCCTGCACCCGGGGCAGATGATCGTCGTCGCGGCCAGGCCGGCAATCGGCAAATCCACGCTGGGTGTGGACATCGCCCGCGCGGCGGCGATCCACCACCAGATGGCGACCGCGATCTTCTCCCTCGAGATGAGCCGCAGCGAGATCACCATGCGTGTCCTCGCGGCGGAGGCGAGCATCCAACTGCAGCACCTGCGGCGGGGCAAGATGAGCGACCCCGACTGGCGCAAGCTCTCCCGCGTCGTCGGCCGAATCAGCGACAGCCCGCTCTACATCGACGACTCGCCCAACCTCGCGCTCATGGAGATCCGCGCCAAGGCGCGGCGCTTGAAGCAGCAGCACAACCTCAAACTCATCGTCATCGACTACCTGCAGCTGATGACCTCGGGCAAGAAGGTCGAGTCCCGCCAGCAGGAGGTCTCCGAGTTTTCCCGAGCCCTCAAGCTGCTGGCCAAGGAGCTGCAGGTCCCGGTCATCGCGATCAGCCAGCTCAACCGTGGTCCAGAGCAGCGCACCGACAAGCGTCCGGCGATGAGTGACCTTCGTGAGTCCGGTTGCCTGCCCGCCGAGACGCGCATCCTGCGTGCGGACACCGGTGCAGAGACGACGATCGGAGAGCTGGTCGAGACGGGCGCCAAGGACATCGACCTGTGGGCGCTCGACGACTCCCTGCGCTACGTGAAGCGCAAGATGACGCACGCCTTCTCCACCGGCACGGCCGTCGTCTTCAAGCTGACCCTCGCCTCGGGCAAGACGGTGCGCGCGACGGAGAACCACCCCTTCCTTGCCTACGAAGGGTGGACCCCCCTCGCCCAGCTGCGGCAGGGCGATCGTGTGGCAGTGCCCCGCCACGTCCCCTCACCGCGGGCGCTCACCGAGTGGGAGGACGCGCGCGTCATCCTGCTGGCGCACATGCTGGGCGACGGGTCCTTCGTGAAGCGTCAGCCACTGCGCTACGCGAGCGTCGACGAGGCGAACCTCGAGGTCGTCACCAAGTCCGCGCTCGCCTTCGGCATCACCACGGTCCGTGACGACTACGCGGCAGCGCGGGTCAGCACGCTGCGGCTGCGATCCCCGTTCCCCGTCGCCAGGGGCAAGCGCAATCCCTTGGCGGAGTGGCTCGACGGGCTCGGGCTCTTCGGGCTGCGCTCGCACGAGAAGTTCCTCCCCGACGAGATCTTCAGCCTGCCCAAGGTGCAGATCGCCCTCTTCATCAAGCACATCTGGGCGACCGACGGCTCGGTCACGGTCAACAAGAACGGTCGAGGGGGCCGGATCTACTACGCCTCGACCTCGCGCCGACTGGTCGACGACCTCAGCCGGCTGCTCCTGCGCTTCGGCATCCAGACGCGCCTGCGGACGACCCACAAGGACGGGTATCGCGACGGCTACACGATCGACATCTCGGGTGTCGACTCGCAGCGCAGGTTCCTGCAGGAGATCGGTGTCTTCGGCGCGCGCGGAGCGAACGCCGAGCGACTCCTCGAGATCGTCCGCGACGTCAAGGCCAACACCAATGTCGACACGATCCCCAAGCAGGTGTGGGCGGACGTCAAGGACGTCATGTCGGACGCCGGGATGACGACGCGTGAGTTCCAGGCCGCACTCGGGACTCAGTACTGCGGCTCGGCGCTCTACGCCTCGGCTCCCTCGCGGGAGCGGCTGACCCGCGTCGCGCAGGTCCTCGACTCCGCGGAGCTGGAGCTCATGGCTGTCAACGACGTCTTCTGGGACACGGTGGTGGCGGTGGAGGCCGACGGCGTCGAAGAGGTCTATGACGCGACGGTTCTCGGTCGTCACAACTTCGTCGCCAACGGCATCGCGGTGCACAACTCGATCGAGCAAGATGCTGACCTGGTGATCCTGCTCCACCGCGACCGCGACCCCGGGTCCGAGCGCGAAGGGGAGGCCGACGTCATCGTGGCCAAGCACCGAAACGGCCCGACCGCCGACATCGTCCTCGGCTTCCAGGGTCACTACGCCCGCTTCTCGAACCTGGCGAAGGACTCCGGCGGGTTCTGATTGTAGAGAGGGGGCCTAGTTTGTACAAACGGCTCTGTACATTGTTTACGGCCACTTGCGGCGTGTCGTTAGGAGTTTCGCCCACGGCGTGGTATTGGAGCGCCAGCGTTCGATAGTGTCGCTGTGCAGACAAAGTTCGAGGGCGTCCCGTTGGCCCGGGACGCCCTCGTGAACAACTACCTGATCCCTTGGCTGGGTGGCAGGAGGAGTCGTTGTGTCCACAGTAGATGTTGCGGTGCCCGAAACTCAATCTTCGGACCCGGAGTGGTCTTTCGCTGTGGGAGGCCAGGTCGTCTCTGGCTGGGACTGGGGTGCTGGACCTCCAGATGTGCGGCAGCTGGGGTCGGTCCGCAAGGTTCGCTCCTCGACGTACTCGCGCAACGTTCCGGTGCATGCCTTCTCGATGACAATCGGGGACGATCTGACACTGGAGTCGGGCCTGGAGCATCAGTTGATGATGATGCTCGACCGCGACCGGGACGTCGCGTGGCTGGTGGCCCAACCGTTCCTCCTTCGGTGGTCACCGAAGAAGTCGCACTATCCCGACCTGCTCAGCGTGGGCGTCGACGGGTCGGTGACGGTGTGGGATGCGCGCCCGGCCGAGTTACAGGACATCGACTTCAATTGGAAGGTCGAGAAGACTGCTGAGGCGTGCACCGCCCGGGGGTGGAGGCACCGGGTCTTTCCCGGACTCTCTGGCGAGGAGGAGGTCAACCTGCGGTGGCTGTCGATGGCCCGCAGGCAGCAGCCGTGGATGCCAGCCGCGACGTCACGTCTACGCGAAATCACCCACGGCGCCGGCGTGACCTTCGGGGACATCGCCGCAGCCGATGAGGGCGGCTATCTGTTGTCGACACTGTGGCACCTGGCTTGGCGGGGCGACGTCGAGTTGGACCTTGCCGACCGGTGGAGCGAAGACACTCCTGTGGTCTGGGCGGGACGGTCGTGAGCGTGCGTGTCGCGCTGCACGACGGCGCGACCATCCAAGGTGAAGATGGCCGCCCGCTGCTGGTGGTGGGTGTCCGCCCGCTGAGCGTGCGCGTCGAGACCATCCACGGCGAAGTTCTCGACATTCGGTTCGAGGACCTCGAGGTCGCCGTCGGGATGCTCGATGGCCGCGTTGATGCCGTGGCGGGGCCCTTCCGGCACAAGTTCGAGAGCGTCCGTGAGGCCGCGCGCCAGTTGGCGCTCGACCGCGAGGAGATCGTCCTGACCGTCGAGACGGGCTTCGCGCGGGGACATCGTGCCTTGGCGCGCGAGGGTGAGCCCTTCTGGCCGTTCGATCCGGCAGACGGAATCTCGCTGGCTCGCAAGCTCTCGGCGATGGTCGAGCAACTGGCAGCCGAGGATGATCTGGATCGTCAGGCTAGTCGTGACCGTGAGGCAGGTCGCTCGACGCGGCCGGGTCGGATCGGGTCCCCGACCGCCAACGCCATCCGGAACTGGCACCGGGACTACTTCGGGGAACCGGGGGGACTGTTCGAGCTGGTCGATGGCCGCAGCCGGAAGGGCCGGTCGCAGTTCGACTCGTTGGACGAGGAGATCAAGGACGTGTGCAAGGGGGTCGTGGGCCGGTTCGACGGGACGGAGTCCGCAAAGCGGCAGAAGGACATCTACCGCCAGGTCCTGTCCAAGCTCAGTGCGGACGGCTTCGTGATGGAGGAGCTGCCTCGGGACACGCTGCGCAGGTACATCGCGCACGTGGTCAAGCCGTTGGGACGCACGACGCGGGCGCACAAGACGAACAAGCTGCGGACCACTGCCTCGTATTCGTCGTTCGCGACGGTCGGTGTGGGGCAGGTGGTGGCGATCGATGTGACCCGCGCGGACAACTTTTGCTTCGACCCGTTCACCGGGTCCGCGGTCAGCGTGGAGGTGATGACGGCGATCGACCTGGCCAGCCGGGTGATCGTGGGGACGAGGGTCTTCCCCCGCAGCCCGACCGGGTTCGAGGCCGGCCTGCTGCTGGTCGACATCCTGCGGCCCTACAGCCTCGCGGTGGATCCGGCCCGGGTGGATGACTGGCGGTGGGCCGGGGTCCCGGAGCACATCGGGTTGTTCCCGCATGCACTGGCCGAAGCCGAGCGCATCGATGGGCTCGCGGGCCGGCCGTTGGTCGGTGAGCACGGCATCCCCGGTGTGCTGCCGGATGCGATCCGAGCGGATCGGGGCAGTATTTTCACCGGGACGCATTTTCGGGCGTTGTGTCGCCAGTTCGGGATCAACTTGCTGCTCTCCCGTGGTGCGCACCCGACCGACAACGCGGTCATGGAGCGCTTCTGGGAGACCCTGCAGGCCTGTTTCCAGGCCGCGCCTGGGTACAAGGGCCACAACGTATCCGAGCGGGGCTCGAAGGTCGGGCGTATCACCTTGGACAAGGCCGGTCAGCCGGTCTTCCACGGCGGTGCCCCGGCGCTGACGCCGCGGGAATTGGAGCGGCACATCCGGGAGTGGATCGCCACGACGTATCACCGCAGCCCGCACTCCAGCCTGGTGCTGGCCGACAAGAGCATCACCGCCGAGGATGCCCGGATGCGGCTGACCCCACTGGACGTCTACGACAGCCTGATGGCCGCCCAGGGGCGCATCCACGTGCTCCAGCGTGCGGACCTGATCTACGACGCGATGCCCATCCGGTGGGGCCAGATCGGCGCCAACGGCGTCGAGTTCGACGACTTGTACTACGACTGCCGAGAGCTGGATGAGTTCCGCAACGTGCGGGACTGGACCTTCCGCTCACCTGACCAGACCGGGCACACCGGTGATCGGCGTGCCTGGGCCGGAGCGAAGGCGGCGCCGTTCTACTACGACCCTCGGGATGTCTCGGCGTACTGGCTGCGTCACCCCGACACCGACCGGATCATCCGGGTGCCGTGGCGCCGGGAGCACGAGTTGCGGGCACCGATGACCGGGGTGACGTTGCGGCATGCGAAAGGCCTGATGAAGAAGCGCGGCGCCTACCGGGACCTCTCCCGCGACGGCATCGAGGAAGAGGTCCTGACCACCCTGAACACGGCTGACGGGTACGACCGGTTGCGGGGGGACCCGGACCTGGCGGACTGGCACGGCAACATGCTCACCGCCGCCGCCATGCGCTCGGGCCAGTCCAAGCACGACCACGGCGAGGCGGCCTCCGCCGCCGGCGGTCGCACCCCATCGACCGGCGGAGCGCCACGCCCGCGGTCGCGCCCCGCACCGCCGGCGAAGACGACCAGGGCGCCCTGGGAGACCGACGCCGCCGACTGGTCGAACTTGGAGGAGCAAGAATGAAGGCCGACCTGCTGCACTCCCTGGCCTTCACTCCGCCGATCGGGCCACCGCCGATGATCACCACCCGCGAGGCCAACTGCATGTCCGGCGAGGAGCGACGCGCCCGTGCGAGCGAGGTGCGCCGCTTCCTGGCGGGCCGCTACTTCGACTCCGACCGCGACCGCGGCATCCGGCAGCGCCTGACTGCCCTGATCGAGGGCAACGCGCAGTCGCTGACCGGGACCAAGGACGTGGCGATCGTGACCGGCGACAACGTTCTGGGCAAGTCCACGATGCTCTACCAAGTCGCCTTCGAGGCGCACCGACGCCTGGTCGCCCCGCACACCGACCCTGATGTCCGTCCCGTGACCACCGCCCGCACCATCACCGGACGCAGGGTCGAGAACCTCGAGGTCGACCACGTGCCCGTCCTCTTCCTGTCCCTGGCGGCCGGCACGACGGTGGCGAAGTTCAACGCGCAGATCGTCCAGGCCTTGGGCTACCCGCCCGGTGTCGAGAAACGCGTGCGCTACCTCGATCTCCTTGAACGACACGGTGTCCGCCTGCTGATCGTGGACGACCTGCACCTGCTGAAAACCTCACTGAAACTGGGCCGCGAGGCGCTGGACCACCTCAAAGCCGTGGTCACCGCTGTCGGCGAGCTCGGGGCTACCGTCATCCTCGCCGGCGCGAATCTGCACACACATCCGGTCATGGACGACCCGCAGGTGACCGGGCGGGCCTACGAGATCCCCGTCGCGCCCTATTCGGGCACCACGAAGGCCGACAGGCTGGCCTTCCAACAGTTCCTGCGTGAGTGTGCGAAGCACGCCCAGCCCTACCTTCCGGCCGGTCGGCCCGACCACATCTGGAAGGAACTGCCACACATCTGGCTCGAACGCAGCGCCGGCTACCACCGCGACCTGCTCCAGCTGCTGCGCGACGCCACGACCGCCGCCATCGAGGACGGAACCTGGGCCATCACCGAGAAGCACCTCGCCGGCGTCACGCTGGCTGCGCGAGCCGAACGACGAAACGCAGACGCTCACGCCACGCGGCGGCGAGCGACCGCCCCGGTCGGTGACCCTTCGGCTACCGCTGCCCCAAGGTCAGGAGCCTCGGCATGACCGAGCCAGCGCCGCCGCCGCTGCCCGCTCGTCCAGACCTGCGACCCGGCGAGGACATCGCGGCCCTTCTGGCGCGCACCGCCAGCGCGAACCACACCACCGTCCGCGAGCTGACCGGCCTGCAGGTCCACTCGCGGGTCTGGGAAGAGCCCCCGGATGACCTGCTGCACCGCGTCGCGGCACTCACCTCGACCGCCGTGGACGAGCTGAGGCCAGCGACCCTGCGTGGCGCCTACCCGGGGATGGCGCCGGAGCGAGCCCGCACCGGCCGGCGGTATGCCGGTCAACCCGCCACTTGCCCCCAGTGCCAGATTGCGACCGTCGCCGCGCGGCTGAACATTGTCGTGCTGTGCCCCAACTGCGGCTGCTTCCTGCACGACGCCTACTTCCCGCACCCCAGCCACCCGGGACCCGACATCGAGGCGGTCCACCGTGAGATGCTCGCCACCCTCTGCTCAGCCGGTGAGTCTCAGCGTGCTCGAGACCGGCTGACGCGACTCGAATCTCTGATGGCCGGTCTCGAGCACGCGTTGTGGACCAACTGGCCCCCACTCCTACCCGGAGAGTCCACCCTCTGGCGTGAGGCCGTGGTGGATTTCCTGCGCTGGGGGCTGCAACCGGGCCGGGTCGTTGCCAGGCCGCCGTACATCAGCGCGACGACCCTGGCGCTGACCTGGGCCGCTTCCGCCACACAGGCCGCGGCCCGTGACCTCGCCGACCAGATCGCCATCATGGGCGACCCGTGGTTGCCCGCCAGGGACCTGGTGCCGCGATGGCCCGACGCTCACACGGGGTGCGAGGCCGTGCTCTCCCTGATCCTGGACCACGGCATCCACGTCGGGCACATCCCTACGACCATGCGCCGCAACCACGACCTCCTCGTGCTGCCCGAAGCGACCCGCACCATCCGCACCGCCGAGGCAGTCGCCCTGACCTCACTCGTCGCCCAGGCCCGGAACAGCGACCTCTCGATCCGCGACATCCACACGCTGCACGCAGCCACGATCAACCCTCAGGTGGCCCGGCTCGCCGAGCACATCACCGAAGACGTGGACACCTACCGCCGCCTGGCGGCCCACCTGGCCTTCCTCCTCGAAGAAGGGCTGCCGCCGCTGGCGCAGCGTCGCGAGGCGCTGCGCAACGTCAAGATGATTCCCCACGGCGTCATCGAAGAGCTGCCGGCCGCTGCGGCGCACACGCCCGATGCCGGGAGGCTGGCAGCGGCTTGGGTGTGGCTGGATGCCACCCTCGGGCGTCCGGCTGGTGGACCACATGCCCAGATGGCCCCTCGGCTGCTGTTGGCCTTCGACCACGACATGAACCCCGAAGGCCGACTGCTCCTGCGCGACTGGTGGCAGCACCACCTGCAGCTCAGCGCCACGGTCGCCGTCGACGCCCTCCCGCGACTAGGCCGTGATCACGGTGAGCGTCGTGTCTCCTGACCCCGGCCGCAACCTGCCGGCCCGCCCGACCCTGCACGCCGGCCAAGCCCTGGACTGCTACCTCGAGCACGCCGCCGACGCCAACCACATACCGGCGGCCACGGTCATGCGCGCCATCACCGACGCGTGCGACACCACCCGCTACGTGCTGCTGCGCCCCACCCCCCGCACCCTCGAGGTCCTCTCGGGCCTGACCGGCCAGTCGACCGCGGCGCTGACCGCGGCGACGCTCGCCGCCGTCGACGGGACGCTGCTGGACCTGTCCGGTCTCGACCCGCACCACCAGCCCAGCTACCGCGCCGTCGCCGCCCGAGGCTGGGCACCCGGTCAAGGCACCCAGATCTGTCCCCGCTGCCTCGCCGAGACCGGCACCTGGGACATCTCGTGGCGAATCCCCACCACCACCGTCTGCCTCCGCCACGGCTGCTACCTGCTCTCGACGTGCCCGGGCTGCCAGCGGCCCTTCCGCGCCACCAGATCCACGCTCCTGCGCCCGATCGGCGCAAAGACCCGCTGTGGCAATGCCCTGGGTCGACGCGGCCATTACTGCCCAACGGACCTCAGCACGCTCCCGATGGAGCCGGCCGACCCCGGCTGCGTCGACCGGCAAGCACGTACCCAGGCCCAGTCGCTGGTGGCGCGACCACCCCAGGTCTTCGGTGAAGGCACCACGGCCCGCCGGTTCATGGCGGACGTCCATGGCCTGACCGCCCTGCTGCTGCACATCGCCACCGCCACCACCCGTCCCGGCCTGCTGCCCGAATGGGCGGGACAGGTCCACGCTGCGACCCATACACAGCAGCGGGCACCCCGATGGGGCCTGAAACTACCCGCGGACATCTCCACCCGATCCCAGGCGCTGACTACGACTGCGGACATCCTCACCAGTAGCGGCATCGAGGAGGCCGTCACGCGCTTCGCGCCGTGGGTGGAGGCGATCCCGCGCACCCCGGACGGTTTGCTGGGCTGGGTCGGCGACCACACCCGGCACACCAGCTCCACGACCCGCCTGGTCATGGCCACACATGCGCCACGCCGGCGCCTCTCGCGCCTACTCGACGCGACGCCGCCGCTGACGGTCTCCACCCGGCAGATCCCCCAGGTCCTGCCGGTCGAGCTCTACGAGGAGCACTTGGGCATTCTGTTCACCTCCCGACCCGAAACCGTCCAGCTGTTCGCTTCCCTGACCATGGCCCTCACCCACCCCGGCATCACCACCTGGGCCGCGGCCGCACAAGCCCTCGGACTGCCTCCAGATCTCGGATCGCGGTGCGCCGCAGCCGCCGCGGCCAGCCAGACCGCTTCACCCGCGGCCGTCCTCGAGGCCATAACCGCCGCCGCGGGCGATCTCGACCGGCGGGATTACCGAGCCCTGGAAGACCAGGTCCATGCCCTCGCCGCATCGACCTCGTGGTTCATCGCCTGGGCACGTAGATACCGGCCAGGCACCCGGGCCTCAAACTGGTCTCTGGCCGTGCAGTGGCTATGGGTCAAGGCGGCCCATGCCCACCCGGGGACCGCGCCTCTGGCAGATCCAGCACGAATGCGGAGATTCTCCGCCACCCTCAGTACCGCGCAACAGGTCAGCCTGCGACAGGTCCTAGACCAGCCCACATCAGAAGCGGAGAGTCCATGAGCCCACGCAGCGCCGCGCCGATCACCGACGACGTCATCGCCGCGATCGCAAAGTTCTTTCACGGCGGAGCCGGACCCAGTCACAGCGAGATCAGCCGAGTGCTCACCGGCACCGGCTACAGCGACGACTACACCTATGACCCCGACGTTCAAGGGCCCAACAAGGAGAAGCGTGTCCTGCGGGGCCTAGCTCTGGCCAAGCGACAACCTGCCCGGGCTCGGGAGCTCGTCGACGGCCTGCTGTCCCTGCTGCGCGTCAACGGCCTGATCGGTGAAGGCGCGGCAGGTGAGGACGTCGACCGCCTCCGGCGAGCTCTCGGGTCCGCCGGTTGGCGCCTCACCCAAGAGGGCCATGTTCATCCGTTCGGCCAGGTCGACCTGGACACCGGGGGCAGGGCCGCTCTCGACGAACAGGTCGACCGGCTACGCCGCTCCACCAGCGATCCGGCGCTGCTGATCGGGACGGCCAAGGAGCTGCTGGAGTCCGTCTCGAAGTTCGTCCTTGAAGAGACGGGCTTCCCGGTCAACGAGAAGATGGACTACAACCAGCTGTGGCACCTCGCCCGCGAACGCCTCGGTGTCCTGCCCCAGCAGGTTGACCCGAACGTCCCAGGCGCCAACGCGATCCGCGCGATCCACCAGTCAACCTGGAACATCGCCGACCAGATCAACGCGCTACGCAACCTCCAAGGCACCGGCCACGGACGGACCCTGCCATCAGGGGTATCTGAAGATCTCGCGATGCTCGTCGTCCGCGAAGCCGCCACCGTCGCCGACTACATGCTCGCCAGACTCGAACGCGAGAAGGGATGACCGCCAGCTCGACCCGCCCTGGGGCGGCCGCACGTCCCTGTCAACGCTGCTCGAGGTCTGACGGTGCGCGCGAGACCCCAGCCCACAGGGCATCCAGATGGTCGCGACTTGTCCCACGACGAGGTTGGGGACGCGGTAGCACGCACCGTCCCGGCCTTGCAATAGCTAACGAGCGCAATTACACCGTCTCTGGCATGGACCTGCGGAGGCTGCGCGAACAAACCGACGAGGCCGTTCACGCGACGATCGAGCAGGCTGGGTAGACCACCGCAGCCAGCGCCTGACATCTCACGGCAGGGTGACTCATAGACTGTGGGTCATGGGCCCTCGACTGCCGAGCCCGCGCGCGGGCTGGTCGCGCGCTTCAGCCTCGATGGGGCCTGCTGATTCTGGGGCTGGTCACCGCGGTGGTCGCCGGCATCCTTGCCATGCACGGATTCTCCGTCGGCCATCAGATGCCGGGCGAGGCGTCCACACAGCAAGTGGAGGCGAGCGCGGGTCACCCCACGCACCTTGACCCAGCGAGCTCGGGCGCACATTCATGTCCGTCCCCCGGCTGCGACGAGCACGGCGCGATGGCCGCGATGTGCTTGTTCATGCTGCTGTGGCTGGTGCCCCTCGTGCCACGGCGTGGTGGCTCCTCGTGGCGATGGCAGCCCCCGTGGGTGACCTGGCTCGCTGCCCAGTCACCGCCCCCACCGGGGCACCTGTCACGCGTGTCGTTGATTCGGCTGTGCATCATCCGAACGTGAGCAGGCGTCTCGCGTCCGAGCACGCCACACGGCGTCGCCGGACGCAGTCCTGCCCGATCAACGACACCAGACAAGGAATCGCGATTTCGCATGCGCAAGAACACCATCACCAAGACATTGGCGACCGCCGCGGCAGCCACCCTCATCGTCAGTGGCTGCTCCCAAGGCAGTAGCAGCCACGACTCCCACGGCGGCAGCGAGAGCGGCAGTAGCCAGGCGTCGGCACAGTTCAACGACGCCGACGTCACCTACGCCGAAGGCATGATCATGCATCACCAGCAGGCCGTGGAGATGTCCGACATCATCCTCGACAAGTCCGGGGTCAACCCCGACGTGGTGGAGATGGCCAAACAGATCAAGAAGGCCCAAGGGCCAGAGATCAAGGAGATGCAGACCTGGCTCAAGGACTGGGGTCAGGACGACTCGGGCCACGAGGGCCACGGTGGCGACTCCGGCTCCGGAGACGAGATGAGCCATGACGGCATGTTCAGCCCCGAGGACATCAAGAAGCTCAAGGCAGCCGACGGCGAACAAGCCTCTACGCTGTTCCTCGACCAGATGATCGAGCACCACCAAGGCGCCGTGAAGATGGCCAAGGACCACCGCCAGGACGGGGAGAACCCCGACGCGGTGGAGCTGTCCAAGAACGTCATCAGCGACCAGAACGCCGAGATCAAGGAGATGCGGACCTTGCGCTCCTCGCTCTGATTTCTCGCAACGGGCCCTGATCGACACCAGTTCACGCACCCCCAACGATCAGCCGACGCAGTCTGCTCCTGGTCGGCATCGGGTCGGCGTGTCAGTGACGGACTAGATGTACTGACCCGGGACGTTAGGTACGGGATGGGCGAGTCGGCGTGACATGAGGAAGACCTCCGAGTGAGGTGTGGAGCTGTTCAGGAACACACAC
>NZ_FWXN01000005.1 GCF_900176385.1 Janibacter indicus
TGTCGGATGCGGCTTCACCAACATGGACAACTACCGAAGGCGCATCATGGTCCACATCGCCCTCACCCGAGGGCAGAGACCAGCAGCATGAAATCAGCACACGCCCCGCTCAAATGCGGAGAGCCCGTAACTCCCGCCCATGGTTGATAACGTTGGCTCATGACCCCGCCCTCCGCGCAGACTGATGAAAACTCGGCCTTCATTCAACCGGACGTTCGAGTGCGCGGCGCCCGCGAGCACAACCTCAAAAACATCGACCTGTCAATACCGCGTGATGCCATGGTGGTGTTCACCGGCGTCTCTGGCTCGGGCAAGTCCTCGCTGGCCTTCGGCACGCTATATGCGGAGTCCCAGCGACGTTACTTGGAATCGGTTGCACCGTATGCCAGGCGCCTCATCGACCAGGCGGGAGTCCCCGAGGTGGACTCCATCACCGGAATGCCGCCCGCCGTGGCATTGCAGCAACAACACGGCGGGCGCAGCACCCGGTCAACGGTCGGAAGCATCACGACGCTCTCCAGCCTGGTTCGCATGCTGTACTCCCGCGCGGGTACATATCCGGATGGGCAGCCGATGCTCTATGCAGAGGACTTTTCGACCAATACTGTCGAGGGCGCTTGCCCGGAATGCCACGGAATCGGTCGGGTCTACGACGTGCCAGAGGACACGATGGTCCCCGATCCGACACTGACGATCCGAGAGCGCGCCATCGCCTCGTACCCCACGGCGTGGCATGGGCACCAACTGAGAGATGTCCTCGTCGGGCTTGGTTACGACGTCGACGTGCCGTGGAAGGACCTCCCGAAGAAAGACCGCGACTGGATCCTCTACACGGATGAAACGCCTTACGTTCCCGTTTACTCACGACTCACCCTTGCTGAAGCGCGTGAAGCCATGGACGCCGGAGTCGAGCCAAGCTATTCCGGAACCTTCGTAGGAGCGCGTCGCTATGTGCTTGACACATTCGCGAATACGAAGAGCAAATCGATGAAACGCCGTGTTGCTCAGTTCCTCACGTCGGTCCCGTGTCCCGCATGCCATGGCAAACGTTTGAAGCCGGAAGCGCTATCGGTGACTTTTGAGCAGCTCGACATCGCCGACTTCTCACAGCTGCCCTTGCATGAAGTCTTGTCTGTCATCGAAGCCGCAGTCGTCGCGGCGGAAAGCGCAACTGACGGTGCCGGTGACGAGTCTCGCTCGTCGGGTGAGGCCCTGGACGAAGCCCCGCGTCGCGAAGCACACGAAGAGCGCGTGGCAGCCGGAGGGTCAGCCCATTCCGCGGCTTCTGATGTCCGCCGAACCCAGAACCAATCGGTCGAAAAGCTGGCCGCAACCGTCCGCTTGGGGACCGGACTCGTCGATCGGATCCGTCCGATCATCGATCTCGGCCTGGGCTACCTGTCGTTGGATCGCACGTCCCCGACCCTTTCCGGCGGAGAACTTCAGCGTCTGCGTTTGGCAACCCAGCTGACTTCCGAACTTTTCGGCGTCGTCTACGTGTTGGACGAACCTTCCGCCGGGCTCCATCCGCAAGATGTCAGTGCGCTGTTGGACGTCCTCCAGGGGCTCAAGAAGCGCGGTAACAGCCTCTTCATCGTCGAGCACTCCGTCGACGTGATGCGGCGTGCGGATTGGCTTGTGGACATCGGGCCCGCCGCAGGTGAACGCGGAGGGCGTGTCATCTACAGCGGCCCGACCGAAGGACTGGCTGACGTCGAGGAATCCGCCACCCGAGACTACCTCTTCGGCGGCAACGGGCTCCCCCTTCATGAGCCAAGGAAGCCACGCGGGTGGTTGCGTCTCGAGAAGATCTCGCGCAACAACCTGCGGAGCATCTCCGTCGAGATCCCGTTGGGTGCACTCACAGCAGTCACAGGTGTGTCGGGGTCAGGCAAATCCAGTCTCGTCAGCCAAGTTCTCCCGACCTTGGTCAGTGAGCATCTCGGACGCCCCATCACAACTGATGAGCCAGTGCCCGACGGCGATGACATGCTGCTTTCCGATGTTTCCCAGGAGCTCGAGGGTTCTGTCGCGGGTGACCTCACTGGAGTTCGCCGGGTAGTAACCATCGACCAGAAACCGATCGGACGCACACCTCGGTCGAACGTCGCAACCTACACCGGCATGTTTGACCACGTACGTCGCCGATTCGCCGAGACCCCGGAATCTCGTGCACGCGGCTACAAGCCCGGGAGATTCTCATTCAACGTCGCCGGCGGCCGTTGCCCGACCTGCGAGGGAGAGGGATCAGTCATGGTTGAGCTGCTCTTTCTCCCTTCCGTGTACACGGAATGCCCGGAATGTCATGGCACCCGCTACCAGTCGAGCACTCTCGAGATCCTCTGGCACGGACGCAACATCGCGGAGATCCTCGCTATGAGCGTTGAGGATGCGCACGAATTCTTCGAGGGAGAGGCCGACATCATGCGCTCCCTGACCGCGCTCCTCGATGTCGGACTCGGTTACCTACGTCTCGGCCAACCCGCAACCGAGCTCTCTGGTGGTGAGGCCCAGCGAGTCAAGCTGGCCAGCGAGCTGCAGCGGGCTCAAAGCGGCGACACGCTCTACGTCCTCGATGAACCAACTTCCGGATTGCACTGCGCCGATACCGACCGGCTCGTAGCTCACCTGCAAACACTCGTGGACGCCGGGAACACCGTGGTCATGGTCGAGCTCGACATGCGAGTCATCGCACAGGCCGATCACGTCATCGATCTCGGGCCCGGTGCTGGGGGCGACGGCGGACAGGTCGTCGCGGCCGGCACTCCAGCAGAGGTCGCCGGTTCGTCCACGAGCGCTTCATCACGTTATCTGGCCACTGCGCTCGAAGAGGCTGCTGCCGTCTCGAGGGTGGACACAGTCGTTGCCTGAGGCAGTTGCGCGTGTGATGACATCTCGCTCCGGTCTGTCCATGCTCGCGGCACCGCACGTCCTGCACCTCGCGTGCCGATCGCGCTGACCGGCGACACGCGGGGAACGACGACGAGCGACGCCTATCTCGTATATGGGTTACCGTGGTTGGTATGTCTGATGACTACCTCGCCCGAATCGGCACGACGATCAAGGAGGCGCGTCACCGCGCTGGCCTGTCCCAAGCCGACCTCGCCACCAAGCTCGAGACGAGCCAGAGCGCCGTCGCGCGCATCGAGGCCGGGGGGCAGAACCTCACCCTCGACAGCCTCGCGCGGATCAGCGAAGCGCTCGACACCGAGCTCGTCGCCCTCACGCGTACCTCGAGCGGCGGCGCCGTGCACCTGAAGATCGAAGGCGGCCGTCGGCTGTCCGGCGCCATCGACGTCAAGACGAGCAAGAACGCCGCCGTTGCGCTGCTGTGCGCCTCGCTGCTCAACAAGGGGACGACCACCCTGCGCAACCTCGCCCGCATCGAGGAGGTCAACCGGATCCTCGAGGTCCTCGACTCCATCGGCGTCAAGACGCGCTGGCTGCCCGGCAGCTCCGACCTGGAGATCATCTCCCCGGAGCGGATCAACCTCGACGCCATGGACGAGGAGGCCGCGCGACGCACCCGCACGGTCATCATGTTCCTCGGCCCCCTGCTCCACGAGTTCGACAGCTTCCGCCTGCCCTACGCAGGTGGCTGCGACCTCGGCACGCGCACCGTCGAGCCGCACATGACCTCGCTGACCCACTTCGGCCTCGACGTCGAAGCGACCCACGGCTGGTACGAGGCCAAGGTCGTCGGGCAGGGCAGCCAGGACAAAACCTTCGTCCTCACCGAGCGCGGCGACACCGTCACGGAGAATGCGCTCATGGCGGCCGCCCGTCACCCGGGCCGCACGACGATCCGCAATGCCTCGCCCAACTACATGGTCCAGGACCTGTGCTTCTTCCTCGAGAAGCTCGGCGTCCGCGTCGAGGGCATCGGCACGACCACACTCGTGGTCACCGGCGTGAGCGAGATCGACGTCGACGTCGAGTACTCGCCGAGCGAGGACCCGATCGAGGCGATGAGCCTGATCGCGGCCGCCGTGGTCACCAAGTCGGAGATCACCATTTGCCGCTCCCCCATCGAGTTCCTCGAGATCGAGCTGGCGACGCTCACCGGCATGGGCATGCAGTACTCCCTCTCGGAGGAGTACCTCGCCCACAACGGCCGCACCCGCTTGGTCGACATCACGACCCATCCCGGGCCGCTCAAGGCATCGATCGACAAGATCCACCCGATGCCCTTCCCGGGCCTCAACATCGACAACCTGCCCTTCTTTGCGCTCATCGCCAGCTGCGCCGAAGGCACGACGACGATCCACGACTGGGTCTACGACAACCGCGCGATCTATCTCACCGAACTCAACAAAATCGGTGGCCGGGTCACGCTCATGGACCCCCACCGCGTGCTCGTCGAGGGCCCGGTTCGCTGGCGCGCCAACGAGGTCACCTGCCCGCCCGCGCTGCGCCCAGGAGTCGTCGTCCTGCTGGCAATGCTCGCCGCCCCGGGCACGTCCTACCTGCGCAACGTCTACGTCATCAACCGTGGTTACGAGGACCTCGCGGAACGGCTCAACGCACTGGGCGCCAGTGTGCAGCCCTTCCGCGACATCGGCTGACACCCCCGCGGACGACGGTCCACGACGAAGGGGAGGCCCCACCGGGTGATCCGGTGGGGCCTCCCTTCGTGACGGCGCCGGCACGCTTCTCAGGGCGGCGCCTTCGTCACAGGGCCTGCGTCAGAAGCTGCCGAAGAGCGACCCCAGGACGATGATCGTGACCAACGCCAGGACCGGGACCGCGATGGCGACGACCGCGATGTCCTTGTAGGACTGGCGGTGGCTCAGGCCGCAGATGGCGAGCAGCGTGATGACGGCGCCGTTGTGCGGCAGGGCGTCGAAGCCACCCGAGGAGATCGCCGTGACGCGGTGGACGAGCTCGAGCGAGATGCCCTGCTCGACCGCCATCGTCTTGAACTGGTCGCCCAGGGCCTCGAGCGCGATGCTCATGCCGCCGGAGGCCGAACCGGTGATGCCGGCGAGGACGTTGACCGACAGGGCCAGCGAGATGAGCGGGTTGCCCGAGACGCCCAGGACGGCGTCCTTGATCGTCGTGAAGGCCGCGAGCGAGCTGATGACCGCCCCGTAGCCGACCTCGGAGGCGGTGTTGAAGATCGGCAGCAGCGAGCCCATCGTGCCCTCGTTGACCGCACCCTTGATGGCGTGAGTCAACCGGTGGCGGTCATGCCGTGGCGTGGGTTGTCGCACCACACTTGCCCTCAACTCATGGCTGACGACGACAACATGCCTCAATAGCGGTCATAGATCTCGCGCTGGATGAGCGGCGCCAGCGAATTGGCATAGGTGCGTGTCAGGTGGTTGTTGTCCCTGTACACCAACGTCCTGCCCGGGAGCGGCGAGCAGGTCCGCTTCCCGCAGAAGGCATCGTCGATCCGCAGCAGGCGTACTCCGTCGAGACCCTTCAGGGCCTGGGGTTCGGGGCGCGGGATCGAGGACCTGCCGAAGGCGCACTTCCGCGCGTCCTTGGTCTTGAGCAGGCAGTCCGGGATCTGCTGCGGAGCCTTGGGCCAGTCCTGGATAACGACGACGGGGATGTCTCGCGAGGTGAAGTACTCGATGCTCTTGCGGTACCCCGCGATGATCCGCGGACGCGAGGTCCTGGCGTCCAGTCGCTCCCCGGTCGACGGATCGATGACCTCCTTCGCGTCGTTCATCGAGCTGGTGAGGACGACGACGTCGGGGTCGGCCGCAACGGCGCGCTCGAAGACCGCGGCCTTCCACTCCTCGCACGGGGTGTTGCGGGTCCGGCGTCCGGCGTCGTAGTAGGGCACATCGGGTATGGGGCAGGCCGGCTTGGACCAGATGTTCAGCCGCCACCCGGCCCGCTGTGCGGCAGGGTCGAGGGCATGCACGATCGAGCCCGCGTGGCTGTCCCCGAGCAGCACGACACGCTTGTCGCCGTGCGGGTCGCCGCGCAGGCACTCATCGTTGGTCGTGTCGTCGAAGGCCACCGCTGTGCAGCCCGGGGCCCGTGGGTCATCGCGCAGGTCGAAGAGCGGGTCGACGAGCACCCGGCCGAGGTCGACCTCCTCCCCGTCGGCGTTGAGGACCTTGGTCTCGGACGGCGCCACGCGCGGGGCGCCCACGGCGACCGCGGACGACCCGACGACGAGAGCCAGACCGAGGGCGATGGATGTGCGGGCGCTGCGAGCCAGTCGAGGCAGGGAGCGCAGCGGCGTCTCCAGCCAGACGTAGGAGGCCCACGCCGCGACCACGGCCACGGCCACGAGTGCGCTGCGGACGGTCCAGCCGGCGGGGTCGAGGTAGGCGGCACCGATGATCAGGACGGGGAAGTGCCACAGGTAGAGCGAGTAGGACAGGTCACCCAGCCACTGCAGCGGTCGCAGCGCGAGGACCGGCCCGAGGAGGTGGCTCCCTCCGGTGCCGGCGGCGACGAGTGCGCCTGCCCCGAGAGTCGGCACCAGGGCCGCGGTCCCCGGGTAGCTCGATGATCCACCCGTCTCCTCGAGGGAGAGCACCGCCCACGCGAAGGCTGCCAGCCCGGTGACGGCGAGCAGGTGGCGAACGATGCCGGGCAACCGGCGCACGAGCGGCACTCCTGACGCCAGCAGTGCGCCCACCGCCAGCTGCCACGCCCGGCTGAAGGTCCCGAAGTAGGCGAGGGGTTGGTTGTCACCCGTCAGCCGGATCGAGTAGAGACACGAGGCCACGACGACCACCGCGGCCACGGCGCCGAAGACCCACCGGATGCCCTCCCCCGGGTCGCGCTGCGGTGCGACTCGCCTGACCAGTGAGGCCCCGGCCACGCCGCATGCGACGGCGAGGAAGGGCCAGATGACGTAGAACTGCTCCTCCACGGCCAGCGACCAGAAGTGCTGCACGGGACTGACGGCACGATCGGCGGCGAAGTAGTCGGTCCCTTGGTCGGCGAAGCGCCAGTTTGCCGCGAAGAGCGCCGACCAGACGATGTCGACGGACACCGGCCGGCGCTGGGCGGCTGGCAGGAGGAAGGCCGAGGCGATGGCCGTCACCACCAGCACGAGGGCCGAGGCGGGCAGGAGCCGCCGGACGCGGCGCGCCCAGAAGTTCGGCAGGGAGACCCGCCCGTGGCGCTGCCACTCCCGGATGAGCAGCTCGGTGATGAGGAAGCCGGAGAGGACGAAGAAGAGGTCGACCCCGACGAACCCACCGCCCAGCCAGGACACCCCTGCGTGCGCCAGAACGACCGCGGCGACGGCAAGCGCCCGCAGCCCCTGGATGTCCGTCCGGTGGTGCGAGCCGGCGGTCGACAGACCTGCAGTCCGCGGGGCCTTCAGGTCGTTGCGCTTCACCGCTCGTGCTCTCGGTCAGTTGTCGGGTCGTGTGCATGCTGGCACAGCAACGCCGATGCGTACCGGAGCCACTCCGCACCACGTCGAAGGGAAGGTTCGCCCCCTTCGCCTCGTGCTCGGGTCAGGGGTGCGCGCGCAGCCGCTCGACGATCGGCTCGGGGGTCAGGCCGACGCTCTCGAGCACCTGGGCCCGTGAAGCGTGGTCGATGAACTCCTTGGGCAGGCCGAAGCGGTGCACCGGCGCGGCGACCCCCGCCTCGTCGAGGACCCGGGAGACCTCGGCACCGACGCCACCGGAGACGTTGTTGTCCTCGATGACCGCGACCCGACCGGACCGACGGGCGAGGTCGACGAGCGCCGCCGGCACCGGGAGCACCCAGCGCGGGTCGACGACGAGAGCCGAGTGGCCCTCTGCCGCAAGCTTTTCGGCGACGGTCGTGGCGGTGCCGGCCATGGAGCCCACGGCGACGAGGAGGATCTCGGGGTCGACCTCCGGGTCGCCGGCGAGCACGTCGAGCCCGTCGACGACGGCACGCGCCTCGATCGGGTCGGCGACGCTGCCCTTGGGGAAGCGGATGAGCGTCGGGCCGTCCTCGACGTCGACGGCCTCACGCAGCGCCACCCGGATCTGGTGGCCGTCGCGGGGGGCCGCGAGGCGCAGCCCGGGCACGAGGGAAGCGAGCGACATGTCCCACATGCCGTGGTGGCTCGCCCCGTCGGGGCCGGTGACCCCGGAGCGGTCGAGGACGAAGGTCACCCCGGCCTTGTGCATGGCGCAGTCCATGAGCAGCTGGTCGAAGGCGCGATTCAAGAAGGTCGCGTAGATCGCGACGACCGGGTGCATCCCGGCGAAGGCCAGGCCCGCGGCCATGGTCGTCGCGTGCTGCTCGGCGATGCCGACGTCGAAGATCCGGTCGGGGTGGGCCTGGGCGAAGGGCTGCAGGCCCACGGGCATCATCATCGCGGCGGTGATCGCCACGACGTCGGGGCGCTGCGCCCCCAGGGCGAGCATCTCGTCGCCGAACTCGTCGGTCCACGAACGACCCGCGATCTCCAGCGGCAGCCCGGTCTCGGGGTTGATCTTGCCGACGGCGTGGAACTGGTCGGCCTCGTCGCCGACCGCGTGCTCGTAGCCGCGCCCCTTCTGCGTGATGACGTGCACGAGGACCGGCCCGCCGAAGGCCTTGGCGCGGCGCAGCGCCTGCTCGACGCTCGCCTCGTCGTGCCCGTCGACGGGGCCGAGGTACTTGATGCCGAGGTCCTCGAACATCCCCTGCGGGGCCCAGAAGTCCTTGGCACCCTTCTTCATCGAGTGGAAGGCCTGGTAGGCGGCCCGCCCGACGACCGGCGTGCGGTTGAGCTTGTCCTTGCCCCAGTCGAGCACCTGCTCGTACTGACGGTTGGTGCGCAGCATCGCGAGGTGGTCGGCGAGCCCGCCGATCGTCGGCGCGTAGGAGCGCTCGTTGTCGTTGACGACGATGACCAGCGGCAGGTCCTTGTCGGCGGCGATGTTGTTGAGCGCCTCCCAGGCCATGCCGCCGGTGAGCGCTCCGTCGCCGATGACGGCGACGGCGTGACGCTCCTCGCCGCGCAGCCGGTAGCCCTTGGCGATGCCCTCGGCCCACGACAGCGACGTCGACGCGTGGCTGTTCTCCACGACGTCATGCTCGGACTCGGCGCGGCTCGGGTAGCCCGACAGGCCGCCGCGGGTGCGCAGCGCGCTGAAGTCCTGACGCCCGGTGAGCAGCTTGTGCACGTAGGACTGGTGACCGGTGTCGAAGACGACCGTGTCGTCGGGCGAGTCGAAGACCCGGTGCAGGGCGATGGTCAGCTCGACGACCCCGAGGTTGGGCCCGAGGTGCCCGCCACTGCGGGAGACCTCGGCGACGAGGAAGCTGCGGATCTCCTGCGCGAGGGTGTCGAGCAGCTCCTCCGGGAGCCGCTTGAGGTCGGCGGGAGAGGTGATCGTCTCGAGGACTGCCACGCTGGGCTTCCTTCCGGTGTCGGGGACCGCCCGAGTCTACGTCTCGCAGGCTGGGTAGTGGCTGTGACCTGCCCAGCCTGTCACCGCATCGGACGAAGGGGGTCACAACCGGTCGACGAAGACGCTCCCGTCGAGTGCCTCCCGGATGAGCAGGATGCTCCGCTGCGCCGAGCGCAGCCGCAGCCCCTCGTGCTCGAGGCAGACGAGCAGTGCGTCGACGGTCCCCTCGGGCAGGGCCTCGGCGAGGTCGACCCGCACCGTGCGATAGGCCTGCCGCATCGCCTCGACCTGGGCGGCGACGTGCTGCTCGGCGAGCCAGGCCAGTGCCGCCGGGTGCCGCCTCAGGACCGCGTGCCCGCGGTAGTCCGGCGGGCACAGGTCGAGCAGCCACGAGACCGCAGCCGGCTGCCACCCGCGCACCCCGGGCGGCGGGACCCGGTCCGGCCAGCCCGGCGGTCCCCCCTTCGCCCCGGCCGCGGCCGTGCGCGCACCCGGCGACCCGGGCAGCGCCGTGCGCACCGGCGGACGCGCGGACTGATCGAACACGTGTTCGAGTGTACGTCGTCGAGGTGACGACGCACCACCCTGCGCATTGCCCGACGGCAATGCAGGAAGACCGGACGGCACGACGAAGGGGGTGGCCACCCGTAGGTGCGGCCACCCCCTTCAGCGGTGCGTCGGAGATCAGCCGACGAGCGAACGCAGCACGTACTGCAGGATGCCGCCGTTGCGGTAGTAGTCCGCCTCACCGGGCGTGTCGATGCGCACGACCGCGTCGAACTCCACGGTCTCCCCGCCGTCCTTGGTGGCCGTCACCTTGACCGTCTTGGGCGTCGAGCCGTTGTTGAGCTCGGTGATGCCCGCGATGTCGAAGGTCTCGGTGCCGTCCAGGCCGAGGGAGTCGGCGCTCTGCCCCTCGGGGAACTGGAGCGGGATGACGCCCATGCCGATGAGGTTGGAGCGGTGGATGCGCTCGTAGGACTGGGCGATGACGGCGCGGACGCCGAGCAGGCGCGTGCCCTTGGCCGCCCAGTCACGCGACGAGCCCGAGCCGTACTCCTTGCCCGCGAGGACGACGAGCGGGACGCCGGCCTCGATGTACTTCTCCGAGGCCTCGAAGATCGTCGTCTGCCCGCCGTCGCCGAGGAAGTCGCGGGTGAAGCCACCCTCGACGCCGTCGAGCAGCTGGTTCTTCAGGCGGATGTTGGCGAAGGTGCCGCGGATCATGACCTCGTGGTTGCCGCGGCGCGAGCCGTAGGAGTTGAAGTCCTTGCGCTCGACGCCGTGCTCGGCGAGGTAGACGCCCGCCGGGCTGTCGGCCTTGATCGCACCGGCCGGGCTGATGTGGTCGGTCGTGACCGAGTCACCGAGCTTGGCCAGGACGCGCGCACCGGAGATGTCCTCGACGGCGTCGAGGTCCATCTTCATGCCCTCGAAGTACGGGGGCTTGCGCACGTAGGTCGACTCGTCGGCCCACTCGAAGGTGTTGCCCTCGGGGGTCTCGAGCGAGGTCCAGCGCTCGTCACCGGCGAAGACGTCCGCGTACTTCTCGGTGAACATCTCCTGCGTGACCGCGGTGTCGATCGTGCTCTGGACGTCGGCCGGGTTGGGCCAGATGTCCTTGAGGAAGACGTCGTTGCCGTCGGCGTCCTGGCCGAGGGCCTCGGTCTCGAAGTCGAAGTCCATCGTGCCGGCGAGCGCGTAGGCGATGACCAGCGGCGGCGACGCGAGGTAGTTCATCTTCACGTCGGGGTTGATGCGCCCCTCGAAGTTGCGGTTGCCGGAGAGCACCGACGTGACGGCGAGGTCGTTGGCGTTGACCGCCTGCGAGACCTCCTCGATGATCGGGCCCGAGTTGCCGATGCAGGTCGTGCAGCCGTAGCCGACGAGGTGGTAGCCGAGCTTCTCGAGGTAGGGCCACATGCCGGCCTTCTCGTAGTACTCCGTGACGACCTTGGAGCCGGGCGCCATCGACGTCTTGACCCAGGGCTTGACCTGCAGGCCGCGCTCGACGGCGTTCTTGGCGAGCATCGCGGCGGCCATCATGACCGACGGGTTGGACGTGTTGGTGCAGCTGGTGATCGAGGCGATGACGACGTGGCCGTGGTCGATCTCGACCTCGGCACCGTCGATGACGGCCTTGGCCGGGTTGGAGGCCCGGTCACCGTCGGCGCGCGGCTCGGAGTGCGACGGCCGACCGGCGCTCTCGGACGCCTCGAGCGCTTCGTGGCTCGGGGCGTCGGAGGCCGGGAAGGTGCCGGCGAGCTCGGTGTCGACCGAGGACTTCTCGATGCCGTTGCCGTCGACGACGTAGTTCTTCAGGTCGCCGCGGAACTGCTCCTTGGCCTTGCTGACCTCGATGCGGTCCTGCGGGCGCTTCGGGCCGGCGATCGAGGGGACGACCGTCGACAGGTCGAGCTCGAGGTACTCGGAGAAGCGGGGCTCGACGGCCGGGTCGAGCCACATGCCCTGCGTCTTGGCGTAGGCCTCGACGAGCGCGACCTGCTGCTCGGAGCGGCCGGTGAGGCGCAGGTAGTCGAGGGTGACGTCGTCGATGGGGAACATCGCGGCGGTCGAGCCGAACTCGGGGCTCATGTTGCCGATGGTGGCGCGGTTGGCCAGCGGCACCTGGGCGACACCCTCGCCGTAGAACTCGACGAACTTGCCGACGACGCCGTGGTCGCGCAGCATCTCGGTGATCGTCAGGACGACGTCGGTCGCGGTGGCGCCGGCCGGGATCGAGCCGGAGAGCTTGAAGCCGACGACGCGCGGGATGAGCATGGAGACGGGCTGGCCGAGCATGGCCGCCTCGGCCTCGATGCCGCCGACGCCCCAGCCCAGGACGCCCAGGCCGTTTTCCATCGTCGTGTGCGAGTCGGTGCCGACGCAGGTGTCGGGGTAGGCGACGCCGTCGCGGGTCATCGTGACGCGGGCCAGGTGCTCGATGTTGACCTGGTGGACGATGCCGGTGCCCGGGGGGACGACCTTGAAGTCGTCGAAGGCCGTCTGGCCCCAGCGCAGGAACTGGTAGCGCTCGTTGTTGCGCTCGTACTCGAAGTCGACGTTGCGGGCGAAGGCGTCCGCGGTGCCGAAGGCGTCGATCTGGACCGAGTGGTCGATGACCAGCTCGGCGGGCGCGAGCGGGTTGATCTTCGTCGGGTCGCCCCCGAGCTCGGCGACGGCCTCGCGCATGGTGGCCAGGTCGACGACGCACGGCACGCCGGTGAAGTCCTGCATGATCACGCGGGCGGGCGTGAACTGGATCTCGGTGTCAGGCTGGGCGTTCTCGTCCCAGGAGCCGAGCGCGTTGATGTGGTCGGCGGTGACGTTCTCGCCGTCCTCGGTGCGCAGCTGGTTCTCCAGCAGGACCTTGAGGCTGTAGGGCAGGTTCTTCGAGCCCTCGACCTTGTCGATCCGGTAGATCTCGTAGGACTCGTCACCGACGGTGAGCGTGTCCTTGGCGTTGAAGGTGTTCGAGCTGGCCACAGTCGACTCCTCTGTCGTGGTTATCTTGACGTCAAGATAAAACTATCACAGCGCCCGCGGACGCGAACCCACGGGCACGCTCACCGTCACTCTTCCCCACGGCCCCCTCCCCTGTCACGGGGTGGGCGGCGCCCCCTTCGCCTCGAAGGTCGCCACGCACTCGACGTGGTGGGTCATCGGGAAGGCATCGAAGGCTCGCAGGTCGGCCATCTCGTAGCCGAGCTCCGCGAGGTAGGCCGTGTCGCGCCCCAGCGCCGCCGGGTCGCAGGCCACGTAGACGAGGCGCCGCGGGCGAAGGGAGATCAGCGCCTCGACCACCTGGCGGCCGGCCCCGGTGCGCGGCGGGTCGAGGACGACGACATCGGCGCTCGGCGGCAGCAGGTCGGAGCGCGCCGGGCGGCGCGGCCCCCGGCGACGCCCCTTGCGGGGCACGCCGAGCAGGTCGTCGACCCGACCCGGGACGACGAGCGCCCACGGCTGGCCGGCGAGGTTGTCGCGCAGGTGCTCCGTCGCCCGACGGTCGGACTCGACCGCGATGAGCTGTCCCTGCGGACCGACCGCCTCGGCGAGCGGCAGGGACAGCAGGCCGACGCCGCTGTAGAGGTCGAGGACCCGCTCCCCCGGGCGCACGTCGGCCGCGTCGAGGACGGCGGCGACGAAGCTGCGGGGAGCATCGCGGTGCACCTGCCAGAAGCCACGCGCGTCGACGTGCAGCGCGCGCTCCCCCGCCGGCGTCACGACGGTCTCGGTCAGGGTGATCGGTGGCGTCGGCGCGTCCTGCGGGACCTCGACGACGACGGTGTCCGCCTCGCCGGAGGGCACGACGACATCGAGCGCGCCGATGCCCTCGAGTGCGGCCGGGGCGCCGCCGGTCTCGGCGAGGGTGTCGGCGAGCGCCGTGTCGATCTCGGCCACGGCGATCGGGCAGCCGGTCACGGGGACGACGTCGTGGCTGCGGTGGCGCCGCAGCCCGACCCGCTCGTCGGCCACGGCGAACTCGACCCGGGTGCGGTAGCGCAGCCCGTCGTCGTCGGCGAGCGGCTCGACGACGACCTCCCGCTCGACTCCCCCGAGCCGACTCAGCTGCTCGGCGACGACCGTCGCCTTGAGCTCGCGCTGGTGGGCGGTCTCGACGTGCTGGAAGTCGCAGCCGCCGCACCCTCCGGGCCCGGACACCGGGCAGCGGGGCGCGACCCGGTGCGCGGAGGCGTCGAGGACCTCGATGGCATCGGCCCGCAGGAAGCGGTCACCGGGACCCCCTTCGGTGATGCGGGCACGCACCCGCTCACCCGGGAGGCTGTGCCGCACGAAGAGCACCCGCCCCTCGTGACGGGCCACGCAGTGCCCGCCGTGCGCTACGGGGCCCACCTCGACGTCGACCTCGTGCCCCACGGTCAGCTCGTCTGCGCTCGGCCTCGTCATGCTCCACCTCGTCGTACGTCGCCCGCGACCGGGCCGTCCATGCGTTCCTCGGCGCCCTCGGAGCTCGCGAGCTGCCAGGGCACCGAGGACACCATGACACCCGGGGTGAAGAGGAGGCGACTGCGCAGCCGCAGCGCCGACTGGTTGTGCAGGGCCTGCTCCCACCAGTGACCCAGGACGTACTGCGGGATGTAGACGACGACGAGGTCCCGGGGGTTGCCCGAGCGGATCGACTTGACGTAGTCGACGACCGGGCGGGTGATCTCGCGATAGGGCGAGTCCAGGGCCTTGAGCGGGATCGGGATGCCCCGACGGTCCCACTCGCCCTGCAGCGCACGGGTCGCGTCGTGGTCGACCTCGACGGTGATCGCCTCGAGCCGGGAGGGACGGGTCGCGGAGGCATAGGCCAGGGCCCGCAGGGTCGGTCGGTGGATCGTGCTGACGAGGACGATCGCGTGCACGCGCGAAGGGAGCATCTGGTGCTTGGTGTCCCCCTCCGGGACAGCGAGCTCCTGGCTCACGTGCCGGTAGTGCCGACTGATCGCCCCCATGAGGAGGAAGAGCCCGGCCATCGCGGCCATGGCGAACCCTGCCCCGTGGGTGAACTTCGTCAGCACGACGACGACGAGGACGGTCCCGGACATCGCCGCGCCGACGGCGTTGATCGCCCGGCGGCGCATCATCCGCCGCTGCTCCGGGACGTCCTTCTCCACCGCCAAGTGACGGTTCCAGTGCCGGACCATGCCGATCTGGCTCAGCGTGAAGGAGACGAAGACGCCGACGATGTACAGCTGGATGAGCTTGGTCACCTGGGCGTCGTAGATGACGATGAGCAGCGCCGCCGAGGCGGCGAGCAGGATGATGCCGTTGCTGAAGGCGAGCCGGTCGCCACGGGTGTGCAGCTGGCGCGGCAGGTAGCCGTCGCGGGCGAGGATCGAGCCGAGGACGGGGAAGCCGTTGAAGGCCGTGTTGGCCGCGAGCACGAGGATCAGGCCGGTGACGACCGAGACGAGGACGACCCCCGCGGGGAACCCGTCGAAGACCGACATCGCCACCTGGGCCATGACCGTGTGCTGGACGTAGCCGTCGCCGACCGGCACGCCGTCGCGCAGCAGCTGCTGGCCCGGGTCCTCGGCGACCTTGACCCCGGTCCACGTCGCCAGCGCGATCATCGACAGGAGCATCGTCACCGCGATCGCGCCCATGAGGAGCAGGGTCGTCGCCGCATTGGCGCTCTTGGGCTTGCGGAAGGCGGGCACGCCGTTGCTGATCGCCTCGACACCGGTCAGGGCGGCACAGCCGGAGCTGAAGGCCCGCAGGAGCAGGAAGGCCATCGCGAGGGTGCCCAGCTGCTCCATGCCCGGCTCGGGGGCGAGCGTCAGGTCGGCGCTCTCGGCCGGCGGCAGCGTCCCGGCCGTGCGGCGGACCAGCCCGACGAGGGCCATGCCCACGACCGAGAGCATGAAGAGGTAGGTGGGGATGGCGAAGGCCTTGCCGGACTCCCGCACACCGCGCAGGTTCATGCCGGTGAGGGCGGCGATCAGGACGAGCGCCGCGAGGACCTCGTGCCCGCGGATCCACGAGAAGGCCGCCGCGGCGTTCTGCACCCCCGAGGAGATCGACACCGCCACCGTCAGGACGTAGTCGACGAGGAGCGCGCTCGCGACCGTGAGCCCGGCCTTGGGGCCCAGGTTGGTGCTCGCGACCTCGTAGTCCCCTCCGCCGGAGGGATAGGCGTGGACGTTCTGCCGGTAGCTGGCGACGACGACGACCATGACGGCGACGACGGCGAGCGCGACCGGCCACGACTGGGTGACCGCGAGGGCACCACCGGCGAGACCGAGCGTCAGCAGGATCTCGTCCGGGGCATAGGCGACCGAGCTGAGCGCATCGCTCGCGAAGACCGGGAGAGCGAGCTTCTTGGGAAGGAGGGTCTCGCCGAGCCGATCGCTGCGCATCGCGCGACCGACGAGGAGACGCTTGATGAGTCGTCCTGATGACACCACGCGAGTGTAGGCCCGCCTCGGGAGGGGTACCGTTCGAGCCGTGCACTTCGTCATCATGGGCTGCGGCCGTGTCGGCGCCTCGCTCGCTCGTTCCCTCGAGCGCATCGGCCACGACGTCGCCGTCGTCGACCAGGACCCCAGCGCCTTCCGCCGCCTCGGCAGCGACTTCAACGGACGCCGGGTCGCCGGGGTCGGCTTCGACCGCGACACCCTGCTGCAGGCGGGGATCGAGGACGCCTACGCCCTCGCGGCCGTCTCGAGCGGCGACAACTCCAACATCCTCGCCGCGCGGGTGGCGCGTGAGACCTTCGGCGTCGAGCACGTCGTCGCGCGCATCTACGACCCCGACCGGGCGCAGGTCTACCAGCGCCTCGGCATCCCGACGGTCGCGACGGTCCGCTGGACCGCCGACCAGGTCCTGCGGCGGATGCTGCCCCAGGGTCAGGCCACCGAGATGACCGATGCCTCCGGCCGACTCGTCGTCGCCGAGATCCAGGTCTCGTCGGCCTGGGTGGGCCGCCGGCTGACCAGCCTCGAGGAGGCCACCGGCGCCCGCATCGCCTACATCACCAGGCTCGGCGAGGGCATCCTGCCGCGACCCCACACCGTCCACCAGGAGGGCGACCTGGTCCACCTGGTCATCCCCCGCGACCGGGTGCCCGACGTCGAGCGGATCCTCGACGGCCAGCCCCCGCAGGAGGTCTGAGTCATGCGCGTCGTCATCGTCGGAGCCGGGTCGGTCGGCCGGTCCATCGGCCAGGAGCTCCTGCAGAACGGCCACAGCGTCCTGCTCATCGACAAGGACGCCAACGAGAGCCGGGTCGCCAAGCTCGCCGAGGCCAGCTGGCTCTCGGGCGACGCCTGCGAGATCTCCACGCTCCAGGAGGCCGAGGTCCACACCAGCGACGTCGTCGTGTGCGCGACCGGTGACGACAAGGCCAACCTTGTCGTCTCCCTGCTCGCCAAGACCGAGTTCGGCGTGCCCCGCACCGTCGCCCGCGTCAACAACCCCAAGAACGAGTGGATGTTCGACGAGTCCTGGGGCGTCGACGTCGCGGTGTCCACGCCGCGCCTGATGACCGCCCTCGTCGAGGAGGCGGTGAGTGTCGGCGACCTCGTGCGCATCTTCGACTTCCAGCAGGGCAGCGCCGCGATGGCCGAGATCACCCTGCCGGCCGACAACCCCAATGTCGGTCGCCGCGTCGGCGACATCGACTTCCCCGTCGACACCCTGCTCGTCGGCATCATCCGCGACGGTCGCCCGATCGGTCCGACGGCCGACGACGCCCTCGAGGCGCACGACGAGCTCCTCCTGCTCACCACCGCCGAGGCCGAGCCCCAGCTCGAGGCGATGATGCGGCCCGGCTCGGCACCGCGGCGCCGCTCCTCCTGACGTCCCGGAGGGCGAAGGGGGATCAGGCGCGGCCGACGTCGACCGGCTGGACGAGCTCGTCGTCGGGGTCGATCGGGGTGTGCCCCTTGAGCAGCATCGCGCCCATCACGGCGACGGCACCCACCCACAGCGGCCAGCCGAGCACGACCTTGGAGATGGTCAGCCCGGCGACGTTGCCCGCGAGGTAGAGCGGACCCATGATCCCGACCCGGATGGCGTAGACGGCCACGAGCACGAGGGTCAGGCGGCTGCACACCCGCACGGCCGCCGCATTGCGGCGCCAGCGGAAGGGATCGCCGGCGGCCACCGCGGCCTGGTCGGCGACCCCGACCATGAGCCCGACGACCGGCCAGCGCACCAGCACCGACACCAGCGACCCGATGAGGTACGCGAGCGAGGTGAGGATCCCGGGTAGGAAGGCGTCCTCGGCATTGCCCGAACGGAGCGCGAAGAAGGCCGCGAGCGCGGTCGCGAAGACCCCGCCGAGGACGTACTGGAGGGTCTGCCGCTGCACCAGACGGACCACCGCGAAAGTCACGGTGAGCACGGCGGCCGCGCCGATCGCGAGGTTGCGCTCGCGGGTCGCCGACCAGACGATGACGAAGGCCAGCATGGGCATGGCCGCCTCGAGCGAACCCCGCAGCCCGCCGAGCGCCTCGCCGAGTCGGTGGCGGATCAGGGCCTCGACCGTGGGGTGGATCGGTGCGGCGATCGGCTCCGGGCCCTCAGCCGCCATGGCCGGGCAGGATCTCGTAGGCGGGGTTGTACATGACCGGCGTGCCCTTGGGACGGCACACGAGCCCGGTCGCCTTGACGTAGACACCCGGGTTGATCCCGCCGATGCTGCGCCGGCCGAGCCAGACGAGCTGCACCGTGCCGGACCCGTCGAAGACGTCGGCGACGAGCGCCGGGACGGTGACCTTGGGGCGGAGGGTGACGGCGGTGACCGTGCCCGCGACGGTGACGACCTCGCGGTCGGTCTCGTCGGTGATCGGCCGACACCCGTGGGCGCTGGCGGCGTCGCGCAGCTCGTCGGCCGCGACCTCGTCGTCGGAACGCCCCAGGTCGACCAGACGCCGCAGCAGCGTGGCCATCAGCGCACCTCGGTGATCTCGGGACCGCGCTCGAAGGGCTTGAGGTCGTCGACCGGGGCCTCGGCCTCCGGCTCGGCGGCAGCGGGTCGCTGCTGAGCCGCCGGCATCTGCAGGGGCAGCATCTCGCGCGGTGCCCGCGGGTCGTCACCGCGTACGACGACCGCCGTGCGCACGACCTCGTCGAAGCGGGTGCGCTCGCCCTCGTCGACGGCAGCGGAGCCGGAGTAGACCGCGCGCAGGAACCAGCGCGGGCCGTCGACGCCGGCGAAGACGGCGGGGGCGAAGACGGTGCGGCCCTGCGGGCCGGGCTGGGCCAGACGGCTGCGCAGCTCGTCGCCGAAGGGGCCGGGGACGCTCTCGACCGTGCCGCCACTGCCGGAGATCATCTCGGCGATCTCCTCACGGATCTCGTCCCAGATGCCCGCCGAACGCGGGGCGGCGAAGACCTGCAACTGGACGGCGCCGTGGTCGTCGGCGACCTGCACGGCCGTGACCTCGTCACTCTGCTGGTCGACCTCGAGACGCACCTCGGTGCCGGGCGTGGGGGCGAGCAGGAGCGCGCCCAGGTCGAGCAGCGCGCTGACGTCGGTGACGTCGTTGGAGTCGCGCGGGCCGGTAGCGGCGTCGGCGACGGTCTCGTCGGCCGGTGCGGCAGGGTCGACGGCGTCGGTCGTCGGGTCCGGGGCGGTGCTCGCCTCGTCCGCTGCGGCAGCGGCCTTCTTCTTGCGCCCGAACATCACTCACGTCCTGTCGTCGACTCCGGGCCGAAGCCCCCAGTGGATCCGTGCCCAGTCTCTCCCCGTGGGCTGGGTGGAAGCGAATCGGAGAGCTCGAAGAGCCCCTCGGCGACCTCCTGGAGCACCAGCTGGGCGATCCGGTCCCCCACGCGGACGGTGAAGGACTCCCGCGGGTCGAGGTTGACGAGGTTGACGAGGACCTCGCCGCGATAGCCGGAGTCGACGGTGCCGGGGGCATTGACCACGGAGATGCCGTGGCTGGCCGCGAGCCCCGAGCGCGGGTGCACCAGCCCGACCCAGCCGTGCGGGATCGCGAGGCTGACGCCGGTGGGCACGAGCGCCCGCTCCCCCGGTGCGAGGGTCACCTCCGCGACGGAGGTGAGGTCCGCGCCCGCGTCGCCGTGCTGGGCATAGGCGGGCGCGACGGCGTCCCGGTGCACGAGGCGCACCGGGACGGTGATCTGACGGGCTCCGTCAGTCACGGGTCAGGCAGCGCACTCGGTGCAGACCGGACCGTTCTTGCCGTCGCTGGCCAGCTGACTGCGGTGGTGGACGAGGAAGCAGCTCGTGCAGGTGAACTCGTCCGCCTGGCGCGGGACGACCCGCACCGACATCTCCTCGCCGGAGAGGTCGGCGCCGGGCAGCTCGAAGCCCTCGGCCATCTCGGTCTCGTCGACGTCGACATTGGCGGAGGTCGCGTCACCGCGACGGGACTTGAGCTCCTCGATGGAGTCCTCTGACAGGTCGTCGTCGGTCTTGCGAGGGGCGTCGTAATCGGTCGCCATCTCTCCTGATTCCTTGGGGGTTAGCAGGGCTGAAAACGTGATGCGCCGTCATCAACGCAGCAAGTGCTGAATTTGTGCCCGGCGCGCCGGATTGTGCCCCATCGGCGGGGCGAACGCCACCTCTTTGGGGTCAGCGCCCGGATTCTGGTCCGACGGCGGTGACGGCCGCGGCCAGCACGCCACTCATCTCGGCGTGCACGCCGGGAGCCCCGGCGAGGGTCATCCGCTCCCGCGGGGCCCCGCCGGCGAGGTCGGTGACCACGGCTCCGGCCTCGGTCGCGACGAGCCACCCGGCCGCCATGTCCCAGGGGTTGAGGCCGCGCTCGTGGTAGACGTCGAGACTCCCTTCGGCGATGCGGCACAGGTCGAGGGCCGCGCTGCCGAGCCGCCGGATGTCGCGCACCCGCGGCAGGACGTGGGTGAGGACCGCCGCCTGCCAGGCCCGACGGTCGGCGTCGTAGCCGAAGCCGGTGCCGCACAGCGCGAGCTCGAGCGGGGTCTCGCCCACCTGCAGGCGGCGCGGCTCCTCGTCACCGACGCCGCGCCACGACCCGCCGCCGAGCCAGGCGCGATAGCGCTCCCCCGTCACCGGGTTGACGACCGCACCGGCCACCGGTCGCCAGCCGCCGTCGACCGTCGGGTCACCGACGACCGCGGCCACCGACACCGCATAGGCAGGGATCTCGTAGAGGTAGTTGACGGTGCCGTCGATCGGGTCGACGACCCACGTGATGCCCGAGGTACCGGCGCGTCCGCCGCGCTCCTCCCCCGCGAAGCCGTCGTCCGGCCGCAGCTGCCCGAGCCGGGCGAGCAGGTGGTCCTGGCTGCGCTGGTCCATGACGGTGACGACATCGGTGCGCGAGGTCTTGGTCTCGGCGACACCCAGGTCACGGGGGCGCTCGACGGTGATGAGCTCGCCCGCCTCGACCGCGACCGTCAGGGCGATCTCGGCGAGCTCGGCCGGGTCGACGCCGGCAGGCAGGGTCGGCGCGGGTGTGGCGGTCACGTCAGTCCGATCCGCACGACGCCGGCAGGGCCTCGCGCAGGTTGGGGCAGCAGCCGGCCGGGCAGACCGCAGGGTGGGAGTCGAGGTCGCGCCACGTGGCGCGCACCGGCTGCTCGCCGCGCGCCTGCGCAGCCCGCTCGAGCATGAGGTCGACGAGTCCGCGGACGAAGTCGCCGTCAGCCCCCGGGGTCGGCACACGGGTCATCCCCAGACCGACCTCCGCGGCCGTTGCCGCGGCCTCGACGTCGAGGTCGTGGACGACCTCCATGTGGTCGGAGACGAAGCCGATCGGCACGACGACGACGTGGCGCACTCCTTCGTCGGCCAGCTCGCGGATCCGGTCGTTGACGTCCGGCTCCAGCCAGGGTGTGCGCGGCGAGCCCGAGCGGGAGCAGAAGGTCAGCCCCGCTGGCAGGTCGGTGGCGAGGACCGCGTCGACCTCGGCGGTGATCGCCGCGGCGAGCTCGGCCTGGTCCGCGGAGTAGGCCCGCCCGTCGCCGTCGCCGGGCCCGGAGGTCTCGTCCATCGCGTCGGGGATCGAGTGGGTGACGTAGAGCAGCGCGACGGCATCGGCACCGACCGCCTCCACGGCGGCCCGCACACCGGCAAGGGTGTCGCGTGCCAGGGTCGCGGCGAAGCCGGGGTGCTCCCCGAAGGGCCGGACCTTGTCGACGACGAGACCCGGTCTCCCTTCGACCGCCTCGGCCAGGCCCTCGCGGTACTGACGGCACGAGGAGTAGCTGCGCCAGGCGCTCGTCGGCACCACGAGCACGTGCCGTGCCCCGCCCGCCTCCAGCTCGTCGAGCGCCTCCGGGACGAAGGGGGTGGAGTTGCGGTTGCCCAGGGCCACCGGCAGGGGGCACTCACGGGCCGTGAGCTCGGCGGTCAGGTCGGCGACGAGCCGCCGGTTGAGCGCGGGCAGCGGGCTGACGCCGCCGACCCGCTCGTAGTGCGCGCCCACCTCGACCAGTCGCTCGTCGGGCACGCCGCGGCCGGCCGTCACCCGGCGCAGGAAGGGCAGGACCTCGTCAGGCCCCTCGGGGCCGCCGAAGGACTGCACGAGGACCGCGTCGTACGGGCGAAGGGGGTGGTCGTTCACCGAGTCGGGCATGGACACAAGGTATCCCGCGGCGTGTGCGTCCACGGATCGGGCCGAGCAGGTGGCAGAGTCGTGCCAGGACGATGGACGAGAGGGATTGTTGATGCGCGACCTGCGACTCATCGGGGTGCATGACGACGGCGAGCACCTCGTGGTGACCGACGATGCCGGCGAGGAGTACCGCCTGCGCATCGACGAGCCCCTACGCGCCGCGGCACGACGGGACCGACCCCGCCTGGGCCAGCTGCAGATCGCCATCGACAACAACGTGCGACCCCGCGAGGTCCAGGCGATGATCCGAGCCGGCGCCAGCGCCGACGAGGTCGCCGCCCGCACCGGCTGGGACCTCGACAAGATCGCCCGCTTCGAGGGACCCGTCCTCGCCGAGCGCGAGCACGTGGCGACCCGGGCGCAGGCCGTGCGCTTGCGCGGCACCAACCAGGCCGGCTCCCCCGAGACCCTCGCCCAGCGCGCGGCGACCCGCCTCACCGGGCGCGGTGTCGAGCCCTCCTCGGTCGAGTGGGACGCCTTCCGCGACGCCGAGGGCCAGTGGACCGTCTCCGCGGTCTTCGCCGCGGGCGGTCGCGACCGCACGGCCACGTGGTGGTTCGACCTCGCCGGCATGAGCGTCGTGGCCAAGAACGACGAGGCCAAGTGGCTCTCCGAGGCCGACACCCCGCAGGCGGGCCCGGTCCCGACCCCCGTGCACCGGCCGACCGCGGTCTTCGACGTCGAGGTCGAGGAGACCAAGGCCGAGCGGGCGACCCGGGCCAACACCGACGACCTGATCAACTCCATGCGCGAGCACTCCGGCGCCAAGAGCCGTCGCCGTGGCGGCGGTCGCCGCAAGCGCGCGAGCGAGGCCGCCGCCGCGCCGGCGCACGACGACGCCCTGCCTCTCGAGGAGCTGCCGCCCCCGGCGCGCGGCACCCACCCGCGTGACGAGCAGCCGGCCGAGCCGACGCAGACCCAGCCCACCCCCGAGCAGGCGCCCGGGCAGTCCTCGGCCGGCTCCGAGCCGACTCAGGCACAGGCCGAGGCGCAGCCGGCTCCGGCCACCGACGGGCCCACTCCGGCGTCCTCGACACCGGCCGAGTCCAAGGACGACACGCCTGTCGAGCCCGAGGACGTCACGCCCGACGAGGTATCTGGCCCCGCGGGCGACGCGGCCGACTCGGAGTCCACCGACACCGAGTCCGGCTCCGACACCGAGTCGGACGACCTGGCCGCGTCCGAGGGCACGGCACCGCAGGCTGAGGCAGAGACCGAGGCGGCGCCGCAGCCCCAGGAGTCCTCGGCCAAGGGTCGTGGCCGCAAGGGCCGCAAGGGCGTGCCGAGCTGGGACGACGTGATGTTCGGGACGACCCGGGACTGACCGCCCCGGGCGTCACCCGGGCGGCGGGACCGGGCAGGCGTCAAGGTCGAAGGGCAGGACGTCCGCCGACTGGGCCGCGGTCTGGGCCGCACGCGAGTTCATCCGCCGCATGTGGTGGCGGCGGCAGAGCACCTCGTACTCCACGTGGCTCTCCCGGGCGGGCTCCGCGGTGTCCCCGACGACGACCTGCTCGCCCTCGACGACCATGACCCCGTCGACCACGCGGGCATTGTGCGTCGCCCGACGGCCGCACCAGCACAGCGCCGACACCTGCAGCACCTGGGTGCGGTCGGCGAGCTCGATGAGCCGCTGGCTCCCCGGGAAGAGCTCGGTGCGGAAGTCGCTCGTGATCCCGAAGGCGAAGACCTCGATGTCGAGCTCGTCGACGATCCGCGCGAGCTGGTCGACCTGCTCACGCGTGTAGAACTGCGCCTCGTCGCAGATGAGGTAGTCGACCCGCGCACCGGCAGTGAGCGAGGCGACGACCGTCTCCCAGAAGTCGAGCTCCTCGGCGACTTCGACCGCGCTCGTCGACAGACCCAGGCGCGAGGAGAGCACTGCCTCGCCCGAGCGGTCGAGGCGGGTGAAGATGATGCCGACCCGGCCCCTGGCCCGGTGGTTGTGGTCCATCTGCAACGCGAGGGTGGACTTGCCGCAGTCCATCGTGCCGGCGAAGAAGATCAGCTCGGCCACGTCAGTGCTCCCGGGGGTCGAGGACGAGCCACGGGATCGCAACCTCGTCGGTGGTGATCGACCCGTGCACACCGAGTAGGGCCCGCAGCTCCGGACGGTGGCGACGCGAGTCGACGACCGCCACCGGCCCGGTCATCGCGGCGATGACATCGCCGATGCGGGGCCGGACGAGGTCGCTGACCGGACCGAACCACCCGCGGGCGATGGCGTCGTCGGCGTCGAGGACGACGGCGTCGTCGCCGAGGCGTCCGCGCCAGACCGCGAGGACGTCCTCGCGAGCCCCGGGCACGACGTGCAGCTGCAGGCAGCGGGGCTCCCCCGCGACGTGCCGCACGCCGGCGTCGAGCTCGGCGTCGTGCGCCATGTCGGGTCGCGCGTCCAGCGGGACGTCGACCATGCCGTGGTCGGCCGTGATGTGCAGGGTGGTGTCGGGCGGCATCAGCCCGGCGAGGCGGGCCAGCTCGGCGTCGACGGCCTCGAGCTCGTCGCCCCACTCCAGCGACCCGACGCCGTGCACGTGACCGACCTTGTCGAGGTCACCCCAGTAGAGGTAGACGAGGGAGCGAGACTGTGCCCGAAGGGCGCTCACCGTCGCGTCGACCCGAGCCGCCAGGCTGGAGGCGGCGGTGAAGCGGCCGCCTCGCAAGGCGGCCTCGGTGAGACCGGAGCCGTCGAAGAACCCCGGCCCGACCCGGGTCACCGAGACCCCGGCGTCGTGGGCGGCCTCGAAGACCGTGGGAGCCGGTTGCCAGCGCCGCGGCTCGGGGCCCTCCTCCCAGGACAGCTCGTTGAAGACGGTGTCGCTCTGGGGGTCGTAGGCCTCGTAGCCGACGAGCCCGTGCGCCCCGGCGAGCGATCCGGTGCCGAAGGTGCCCATCGAGGTGGCCGTCGTCGACGGGAAGCCGCAGTCGAGGGTCACCGCAGCCTGCGGGTCCTGCAGCAGGCGGCGCAGGAAGGGGGCGTGGCCACCGCGACGGGCGAGCAGTGCCGCGCCGAGACCGTCGACGAGGACGACGACGGCCCGACGGGTGGGACGAAGGGGGCGGTCCCCCGGCCCGGCGAGTCCGGGCACCCCGAGGCTCGTCGCGACGGCGGGCAGCAGCCGGTCCAGTCGCGGCGTGGCCGGCAACAGCGACGAGTGCTGGTGGTCGTGGAGGGTCATGCGGCGGGTCAGTGCCCGATGCTCGCCGACAGGTCGCGGGCGAACTCGATGGCGCGGTCGAGCGCCTCACGGCCTTCGGCCTCCGCGCTGATCCGCAGGGCGATGTCGTCGCTCGTGATGGTGCCGTCGTAGCCGTGGTCGCCGCCCTCGCAGTCCGGGTCGTTGCACTGCGCGGGCAGCAGGTCGACGCGGCTGACCGCGCCCCAGCCGATGGTGAGCGTGACCGCGCTGCCGAGGGACCCGGGCACATAGCTCGAGGGGTCACCGACGACGTGGGTCAGCATGACGCCGCGCACCGAGGCGAGCGGGATGCACTCGGTCGTGGCCGTGGCGATCTCGTGGGCCCCGGAGAAGTGGTCCGGGAAGTCGTCGGCGTGGGCGACGACGAGCCGGGTGCCGGTGCGGGCGAAGACCGTGATGTGCCGCCGCACGGCGTCCTGGTCGAAGGTCGTCTCCTGGTGCACGAGGTGACCGTGCACGTCCTCGGACCCGACCGCGGCCTTGATGACGTCGGCGACGAGGGCCGGGTAGTAGCCCGCGCGCTCGATGTCGGCCATGAGGGCGTCCGGGAGCGAGATCGCCGTGAGATCAGCAGGTGCGGGCATGTGGGCCATTGTGCCCCAGCGTCAGGTGAGGCTCCGCGCGCCGGTGTCGATCCGGCGACGGGTCACCGGCGCGATCATGACGTCGGCGCCGAGCACCGTGGCGCCCTCGGGATGGGCGACGACGGGGTTGAGCTCGACGGACGACAGCTCGAGGAAGTCGTCGGACATGATCGACAGCCGCCCGAGGATGTCCTCGAGCGCCGCCCGGTCGACCGGCGCCGCGCCGTCGTGCCCCATGAGCAGTGGGGCGAGCTTGAGGTCCTCGACGAGCTCGCGCACGTCGACGTCGGTGAGCGGCGGGATCCGGTAGGCGATGTCGTCGAGCAGGGTCGTCGGCGCGCCCGCGATGCTGAAGGAGACGACCGGCCCGAAGAGGGGGTCCTCCAGCGTCGAGAGCACCGTCGAGACCCCCGGCCGGGCCATCCGCTGCACGACGAAGTAGTTGGCGTCCATCGGCGCCAGCCGCCGGTCCAGAGCCTCGAAGGCCGAGCGCACCGCGTGCGCGTCGTGCAGGTCGACGCGGATGCCCTCGAGGAGGGCCTGCCCACGCACCAGCGGGGAGAGTGACTTGACGACGACCGGGTAGCCGACCTCCTCCGCGATGGCGACGGCCTCGTCGGCGTCAGCCGCCTCGAACCGGGGCCACACGTCGATGCCGTAGGCGGCGAGCAGCTCACGGGACTCGTCGCTCGTCAGGGCCCGGCCCTCCGGGTCCTCCTCGAGCACCCGGTCGAGCAGCGCCCGCGCAGCCCACCGGTCGATGCCGTCGCGCACGACGGTCTCGCCCTTGTCCTTGTCGCGCCACTGCCCGTAGTCCGTCGCCAGGGCCAGGGCCCGGATGGCCTCCTCGGGCATCGGGTAGAGCGGCACGGCCTGGCGCGGGGTGTCGTCGGCGACCTCACCGGTCTCGTGGAGGAAGGCGGCGTCACCCCCTTCGTCGACGCCGCGCAGACCGAGCAGCGTCGCCACGCACGGCTTGTCGGATCGGGAGGCGGCGTGCCGCAGGGCCTCGACGACCTCCTGGTCCAGGGCACCGACGGGCGGGATGAAGCAGACGATGACGGAGTCGACGTCGGGGTCACCGAAGGCGGCGTCGACCGCTCTCTGGAACTCGCGCGCCGAGGCCTCGGTCGGGATGGCGACCGGACCGTGCACGACCTCGAGGCCGCGCTCGGTGGCGTTGTCGGCGCACAGCGCGGCCAGCTGGCTGGAGTTGCCGACGATGGCCACGCGGCGCCCCGCCGGCAGCGGCTGGTGGACGAGCAGTTGCGCGACGTCAAACATCTGGTGGACGTTTTCGCAGTGGATGACCCCGGCCTGCTGCAGCATCGAGCCGAAGACGTGCGGCTGGACCTTGGGCTTGCGGACCTTGTGCCCGGGGGGCGCGCCGTAGGTCGCCGACGCCGGCTTGACGACGATGACCGGCTTGTTGGAGGCGAGGTGGCGGGCGACACGGGAAAACTTGCGCGGGTTGCCCATCGACTCGAGATAGAGCCCCACCGCGTGGGTGCGCTCGTCGTCGACCCAGTACTGCATGAGGTCGTTGCCGGAGACGTCGACCCGGTTGCCCGCGGAGGCGAAGACCGAGATGCCGAGGTTGCGTCGCGCCGCCGAGTCGAGGTTGGCGATCGCGAGCGCGCCACTCTGCGAAAACAGGCCGAGGTGGCCCGGGCGCGGGATGACCGGGGTCAGGGTCGCGTTGAGACTCACCGCGGGGTCGTTGTTGATCAGGCCGAAGGAGTTGGGTCCGAGCACCCGCATGCCGTGGGTCCGGGCGAGCCGGAGCACCTCCTGCTGCCGCGCGGCCCCGGCCTCGTCGACCTCGGCGAAGCCCGAGGAGATGATGAGCAGGGTCTTGACCCCCGCCGCGGCGCACTCGAGGACGACCTGGGTCACCCGCTCGGCGGGCACCGCGATGACGGCGAGCTCGACTCCCCCGTCGATCTCGCCGACCGTGCGCACGGCCGTCAGGCCGAGGATCTCCCCCGCGTCCGGGTTGACGGCGTGGACCTGACCGGTGAAGCCGCCGTCGAGGACCTGCTTGAGCACCTGGTGGCCGATGGCCCGCTCACGCCGGCTGGCGCCGATGACCGCCACCGAGGTCGGATGGAGCATGGCCCGCACGCTCTGCGACTCGGCGCGGTGCTCGCGGGCGAAGCGCACCGACAGCGACTCGGCGGTGGGCTCGATGGCGAAGTGGAGGGTGACGACCCCGTCCTCGAGGCGGCGGCTCACCTGGTAGCCGGCCTCGGAGAAGACGGAGAGCATCTTGCGGTTGTGCGGCAACACCTCCGCCTCGAACTCGGTGATGTCGCCGGCGTGGGCGATGGCCGCGAGGTGCTCGAGCAGCACCGACCCGATGCCCTTGCCGTGGTAGTCGTCGGAGATGTTGAACGCGACCTCGGCAGTGTGCGGGCCCACCCGGTCGTAGCGCCCGATGCCGATGATGTCGTCGCCGATCGTCGCGACGAGCGCCATCCGGTCGTGGTAGTCGACCTCGGTGAAGCGCTTGATGTCGCGGTCGCTCAGGGTGCGCATCGGCGCGAAGAAGCGCAGATAGATCGACTCGTCGGACTGGCGCGAGTGGAAGTGCCGGATGCCGTCGGCATCGGACGGCTTGATCGGCCGCAGTCTGCAGACCGAGCCGTCCCGCAGGACGACGTCGGCCTCCGCCAGCACCGGGTACCCCGGTGGGAGCTCCGTCATGTCCCCAATCCTGCCACGGGCCCCCGTGCCGCCCCCGCGGCAGGTCACGTGTGTCGGTCCCGGCCCGACAGCGGCGAAGGGGGAAGATGGGTGGGCTCATCAGCACCAGCCCACGAGGAGTCACCGCCCGCATGGCCCGCCGTCCCGCAGCCTCTCCCCCCGCCGACGTCCCGGAGCGGATCGTCGACATCGACGTCGCGGACGAGATGCGCAATGCCTTCCTCGAGTACAGCTACTCGGTGATCCACGCGCGCGCCCTGCCCGACGCCCGTGACGGCCTCAAGCCGGTGCACCGCCGCATCCTCTACTCGATGAGCGAGATGGGCCTGCGCCCCGAGCGCGGTCACGTCAAGTCCTCCCGCGTCGTCGGAGAGGTCATGGGCAAGTACCACCCGCACGGCGACTCGGCGATCTACGACGCCCTCGTGCGCATGGCCCAGCCCTTCTCCATGCGCCTGCCCCTCGTCGACGGCCACGGCAACTTCGGCTCGCTCGACGACGGCCCGGCCGCCAGCCGCTACACCGAGGCCCGGATGGCCCCCGCGGCGCTGCTCATGGTGACCGGGCTCGACGAGGACACCGTCCCCTTCGTCCCCAACTACGACGACCAGCTGCTGCAGCCCGAGGTGCTGCCCGCGGCCTACCCCAACCTCCTCGTCAACGGCACCACCGGCATCGCCGTCGGCATGGCGACCAACATGCCGCCGCACAACCTCGTCGAGGTCATCGGCGCGGCCCGGCACCTGCTGACCCACCCCGACGCCAGCCTCGACGACCTGATGAAGTTCGTCCCCGGCCCGGACCTGCCCGGTGGCGGGCGGATCATCGGCCTCGACGGGATCCGCGACGCCTACCTCACCGGGCGCGGCAGCTTCCGTACCCGCGCGACGACGCGCATCGACAAGGTCTCGCCGCGCCGCCAGGGCATCATCGTCACCGAGCTGCCCTACCTCGTCGGCCCCGAAAAGGTCATCGAGAAGATCAAGGACGCCGTCCAGGCGAAGAAGCTGCAGGGCATCGCCGACGTCAAGGACCTCACCGACCGCGAGTCCGGGCTGCAGCTGGTCATCGAGATCAAAAACGGCTTCAACCCCGAGGCGGTCCTTGAGCAGCTGTACAAGCTGACCCCGATGGAGGACTCCTTCTCCATCAACAACGTCGCGCTCGTCGACGGGCAGCCCCGGACCATGGGGCTGAAGGAGCTGCTCACCGTCTACGTCGACTTCCGTCGGGACGTCGTGCGGCGCCGCAGCGAGTACCGCCTGGCCAAGCGCCGCGAGCGGCTGCACCTCGTCGAGGGCCTGCTCATCGCGATCCTCGACATCGACGAGGTCATCCAGGTCATCCGCAGCAGCGACGACGCGTCGATCGCGCGCACCCGCCTGCAGGAGGTCTTCGACCTCTCCGAGGTCCAGGCGACCTTCATCCTCGACCTGCAGCTGCGCCGCCTGACGAAGTTCTCCAAGCTCGAGCTCGAGCGTGAGCAGAGCGAGCTGCTCGAGCAGATCGCCGCGCTCGAGGAGATCCTCGGCGACGACAAGGTGATGACCCGGCTGATCTCCGGCGAGCTCGCCGACGTCGCCAAGAAGCACGGCGACCCCCGCCGCACGGTCCTGCTCGAGTCGGCCGGGCAGCCGGCCGCGGCCTCCACGCCGCTCGAGGTCGCCGACGACCCGTGCTGGGTGCTGCTGTCGAGCACCGGTCTGCTCGCCCGCACCAGCGACGCCGAGCCCCTGTCCACCGAGGGCGGGCGGTCCAAGCACGACGCGATCGTCGCGGCGGTGCGCACCACGGCCCGTGGCGAGGTGGCCGTGGTCACCTCGGCCGGGCGGATGGTCCGGCTCGGGGCCCTCGAGCTGCCCACCCTGCCCCCGTCCAACGGCGCCCCCACCCTCTCCGGCGGCGCGCCGCTCGCGGCCTACGTCGACCTGCCGGGTGACGAGACCCCGCTGACGCTGATGAGCCTGTCGAGCGACTCGCCCGGCCTGGCCCTGGGCACCGCCCGGGGCGTGGTCAAGCGGGTGACGACCGACTACCCCAAGGGCCACTCCTGGGAGGCCATCTCGCTCAAGGACGGCGACCGCGTCGTCGGCGCCGTCGAGCTCAAGACCGGCGAGGAGGAGCTCGTCTTCGTCACCAGCCAGGCCAGCCTGCTGCACTTCTCCGCCGCCGACGTCCGCCCGCAGGGCCGCTCCGGGGGCGGCGTCGCCGGCATCCGGCTCACCGACGACGCCCAGGTCGTCTTCTTCGGCGCCGTCGACCTCAACCACGACAACATCGTCGTCACGGTGTCGGGCTCCTCCGACGCGCTGCCGGGCACCGACGCCGGCTCGTGGAAGGTCACCTCCTTCGACGAGTACCCCGGCAAGGGTCGCGCCACCGCCGGTGTGCGCGCCCACCGCTTCCTCAAGGGCGAGGACGTGCTGATCACCGCCTGGGTGGGCCGCGCCGGCGCCCGTGCCGCGCAACCCAACGGCGTGGCGATCACCCTGCCCGACGCCGACGCCCGCCGCGACGGCTCCGGCACCCCCGCCTCCGCCGTGATCGGTGGCATCGGCTCCCTCTGAGCCCCCTGTCCCGCATTGCCCTACGGCAATGCAACCTCTCGACATCAAGACTCTGCATTGCCCTACGGCAATGCGGGATCGACCCTGCATTGCCGTAGGGCAATGCACCGTCACGGCGTCCACGCAGAGCGAAGGGGGCGGCACCGGATCACCGGTGCCGCCCCCTTCTCCTCGTGGAGCTCAGTCGTGGTCGATGTGTTCGGGGTCGCGCATGTAGGTCTTCTTGGCGTAGACCGCGCGGTTGATGAACCACGTGACCACCCACAGCAGGATACCGAGACCGAGCAGGATGCCGGCGATCTCGTACTGCTGCTGCTGCTCCTCGCTGCGGGCCCAGGGCCCGACGAGGAAGGCGCAGGTGAGCGCGGCGATGATCGGCAGGAAGGTCGGGGTCTTGAAGTGGTCGCGACCGACGTCGTCACGACGCAGCACGAGGACCGCGATGTTGACGACGGTGAAGACGGCCAGCAGGAGGAGCGAGGTCGTGCCACCCAGGAGCGCGACGACGGGGCTGTCGCTGCGCAGCACCACGTAGCTGATCAGGCCGTAGGCGATGAGCGTGGTGAAGAGGATGGCCACCCACGGCGTCTGGCGGGTCTTGTGGACGACGCCCAGACCGGGGGGCAGCACCTCTTGTCGCGCCATGCCGTAGACGAGTCGCGAGGCCATGAGCATGTTGATCAGCGCGGAGTTGGCGACGGCGAACATCCCGATGAAGGGGAAGATCTTGTCGAAGGGCAGGTCGGGCGCACCAGCGGCGACGACCTGGGTCAGTGCCGACTGCTCCCCGCTCACCAGCTCGCCGACGGGCACGAGCGCGACCGCGGTGATCGAGACGAGGACGTAGATGACTCCGGTGATGCCCAGACCGGTGAGCATGACCTTGGGGAAGATCTTCGACGGCTCGTGGGTCTCCTCGGCCATGTTGACCGAGTCCTCGAAGCCCACCATGGCGAAGAAGGCCAGCGCGGTCGCCATGGAGATGGAGATGAAGACGCTCTTGTCACTCGGGCTCTCGAAGACCACGGTGCGCGAGAAGTCCGCGCGACCCTGGGTCACGGCGTAGAGGCCGATGAAGATGATGAGCAGCAGGCCGGAGAGCTCGACGAGGGTGAGCACGACATTGGCCTTGACCGACTCCCCCACGCCACGCAGGTTGATCAGCGCGATGATCGTCATGAAGGCCAGGGCGATGACCAGCAGCGGGGTCGACCCGTTTTCCCAGTCCTGACCGAAGCCGTCCCGCAGGAAGCCGGCGAAGGCGTTGGAGGCGGTCGAGGCCGAGGTGATGCCGGAGCACATGACGGCGAAGGCGACGATGAAGGTCAGGAAGTGGATCCCGAAGGCCTTGTGGATGAAGGTCGCGGCGCCACCGGCCTTCGGGTATTTCGTCACGAGCTCGAGGTAGGAGAAGGCCGTCATCGTCGCGACGATGAAGGCCGCGAGGAAGGGAGCCCACGCGGCACCGCCGACCTCCGCGGCGACGTCGCCGGTCAGCGCATAGACACCCGTACCGAGGATGTCTCCCACGATGAAGAGGAGCAGGAGCTTGGGGCCCATGACCCTCTTGAGCTCGGTCTTCTCCTCACCGGCTTCGTGGTCCGAGGTGGCGACGTCGGACATGGGTCCTCCCTGGGTCGGGGTGCGCGGGGGGCGCACCGATCCCCTAACCGTGACCCAGAGCACGTCCACGTGCAACCACCGACGCGGCGACGCGCCGAGATCGTGTCCAAACGGGCCCCGTCGTGCCGGCCCGCCCGGCCTCAGGCGTCGATCCGCTCCCGGTCGAGCTGATCGGCCGAGGAGACGATGAAGTCGCGCCGCGGGTCGACGTCCTTGCCCATGAGCAGCTCGAAGACCTCCTCGGCGATCTCGAGGTCCTCGGTCGTCACTCGTCGCAGCATGCGGTGCCGCGGGTCCATCGTCGTCTCGGCGAGCTGGTCGGCGTCCATCTCGCCCAGACCCTTGTAGCGCTGGATCGGCTGCTTGATGTTCTTGCCCCGGGAGTTGAGCGACGACAGCCGTTTGCGCATCTCGGCCTCGGAGTAGGTGTAGATCAGCTCGTTCTTCTTCGAACCGGGGTTGACCACCTCGATGCGGTGCAGCGGCGGAACCGCGGCAAAGACCTTGCCGGCCTCGACGAGCGGGCGCATGTAGCGGAAGAAGAGGGTGAGCAGCAGGGTGCGGATGTGGGCGCCGTCGACGTCGGCGTCGGTCATGATGATGACCTTGCCGTAGCGGGCCGCGTCGAGGTCGAAGCTGCGCCCGGACCCAGCACCGATGACCTGGATGATCGAGGCGCACTCGGCGTTCTTGAGCATGTCGCCGACCGCGGCCTTTTGCACGTTGAGGATCTTGCCGCGGATGGGCAGCAGCGCCTGGAACTCGCTGTTGCGCGCCTCCTTGGCCGTGCCCATGGCCGAGTCACCCTCGACGATGAAGAGCTCGGTGGCCTCGACGTCGCTGCTGCGGCAGTCGCGCAGCTTCGGCGGCAACGACGAGGTCTCCAGCGCGTTCTTGCGGCGCTGGGTCTCCTTGTGCAGCCGCGCGGAGATGCGCGACTTCATCTCGGCGACGACCTTTTCGAGGAGCTGGGTCGCCATCTGCTTGTCGCCGCGCTTGGTCGACGTCAGCTGCGAGGTCAGCTCGGTCTCGACGACCTTGGAGACGATCTGGCGCACGGCGTTGGTGCCGAGCACCTCCTTGGTCTGGCCCTCGAACTGGGGCTCGGCCAAGCGCACGGTGACCACGGCGGTCATCCCGGCGAGGACGTCGTCCTTGTCGACCTTGTCGTTGCCGACCTTGAGCTTGCGGGCGTTGACCTCGAGCTGCTTGCGGAAGACCTTGAGCAGGGCCTGCTCGAAGCCGGCCACGTGGGTGCCGCCCTTGGGCGTGGCGATGATGTTGACGAAGGAGGAGAGCTTGGCGTCGTAACCGGTCCCCCAGCGCAGCGCGATGTCGACACCGCACTCGCGCTCGACCTCCGTCGGGGTCATGTGGCCCTTGTCGTCGAGGACCGGCACCGTCTCGGTGAAGGTGCCGGTGCCCTCCAGCCGCCAGACGTCGGTCACCGCCGCGTCCGGCGCGAGGAAGTCGACGAACTCGCTGATGCCGCCGTCGTGGTGGAAGACCTCCTCGAGCGACTCGTCGCCCCGCTCGTCGCGCACGACGAGGGTCAGGCCGGGCACGAGGAAGGAGGTCTGACGGGCCCGGGCCGCGAGCGCCTCGCGGTCGATCGCCGCACCCTTGAGGAAGATCTGCGGGTCGGCCCAGTAGCGCACCCGGGTGCCGGTGACACCGCGCTTGGCCTTGCCGACGACCTCGAGCTCGCTGCCCTTGTCGTACGGGACGAAGTCGTGGTCCGGCGACTTCGCCCCCTTCGCCCCGGCGTTGTCGGAGAAGGTGCCGGGCTCGCCGCGGCGGAAGCTCATGGCATAGGTCTTGCCGCCGCGGTCGACCTCGACGTCCAGGCGCGAGGAGAGGGCGTTGACCACGGAGGCGCCGACACCGTGGAGACCACCCGAGGCGGTGTAGGAGCCACCGCCGAACTTCCCGCCGGCGTGCAGCTTGGTGTAGACGACCTCGACGCCCGTCAGGCCCGTGCGCGGCTCGATGTCGACCGGGATGCCGCGGCCGTTGTCGCGGACCTCGACCGACCCGTCGGCGTGCAGCACGATCTCGATCCGGTCGCCGTGGCCACCCAGCGCCTCGTCGACGGCGTTGTCGATGATCTCCCACATGCAGTGCATGAGGCCGCGCTGGTCGGTGGACCCGATGTACATGCCGGGCCGCTTGCGCACGGCCTCGAGGCCCTCGAGCACCTGCAGGTGGTGCGCGGTGTAGTCCTGGGCGGACTTGCTGCTCGCGGTCTTCTTCGCGGTGGTGGCTGCCGGAGGCACGAAGGGGGCCTGTCCTTGCGTCGTCGGGTGGTGGGCTCCTCGCAGGGTAGACCGCCCCACCGACGACCCCCGGGAGGCAGCGCCGGTGTCCCCGCAGCGGTGTGCGCTCGGTCACGGCACGCGGAAAGGGTGCAGCGCGGGAAGGCTTTGGCGTGTTTGACTGTTGACTCGGACGTCCACGGAACGACGCATGAAATGAGGCACCACGTGAACGCGACTCTGGCCAGCCCCCTGACCGCAGCCGACCGCTGCGACCGTTGCGGAGCCAAGGCCTACGTGCGCGCTCGGCTCCACGCCGGGGGCGAGCTGCTCTTCTGCGCCCACCACGGGCGTGAGCACATCCCCGCGCTGAAGGACCTCGCCGAGATCGACGACGACTCCGCCCGGCTCGACGAGAGCACCCCCGCCTCGGCCCCGGTCGAGGAGCGCTGAGCGGGCTCCCGCCGTGCTGACCCTCGCTGCCGAGGCCACCCACGACCCGACGTCGATCGCCCTGGCGGTCGGCATCGTCATCTTCGTCGTCGGTGTCCTCGGCATCGTCATCCCGGTCCTGCCGGGTCTCCTGCTCTGCGTCGCCGCCGTCCTCGTGTGGGCCGGCTTCACGGGCGGCACGACGGCCTGGGTGACCTTCGGCATCGTCGCGGTGATCTACGCCGTGACCCTGCTGCTGCAGTTCCTCATCCCGGGACGCCGGATGAAGCGCGAGGGCGTCGGCGGCATGACCCTGGCCCTCGGCGTCGTCGGCGCGATCATCGGGCTCTTCGTCATCCCCGGCATCGGCCTGCCCATCGGCTTCGTCGTGGGGATCTTCGCGGCGGAGTACGTGCGCTTCCGCGACCTCGACCGCGCCTGGCAGGCGACGAAGTCGGCCCTGCGCGGGGTGCTGCACAGCATGGGGATCGAGCTGTCGGCCGCCGCGCTCATCGCCGTCGTGTGGGTCGGCGGGATCCTCGTCCACTGACCCGTCGCTGCTCGAGGTGGCCTTCGGCGGGACCTACCAGCCCTGACCCTGCTGGCGCCGCTCCTCCCAGCGCGCCTCCATGCGCTGCATGAAGCTGCCCTGGTGCTTGCTCCTGGGCGAGCGCCCCTTGCCCGGGCGGGATGCTCCCTTCGACCGCGGGGTGCGGGCGCTGCGGACGGACCCGTCGGAGCCGACGACCCCCAGACCCGCACCGTCACCGGAACGACCCGGGGTCAGGGCAAGGGCCACCGAGGCGACGATGAGGGCGAAGCCGGCGACGCCGACCCAGATGCTCGTGTTGATGCCGAGCAGGACCAGCCCGAGGCCCGCGAGGGCACCGACGATGCCCAGGGCCATGCGGCGGCGGTCTCCCCCGGGGCCACGCACGCCGTTCATCTGCGAGGCGAAGCGAGGGTCCTCGGCCCGGATGGCCTCTTCCATCTCCTCGAGCATCTGCCGCTCGCGCTCCGACAGCGCCACGGTGACCTCCTGACCAAGCCTGTTGTCGGGCGGGCTCTCTGCCCGCGGGGTGCACACGGCGGGCTCGCCGCCGTGGTCTCCTCATGATAGGTCGCCTCAGCGCCCTGCGGTAGGTGGGCGCTCCCGTCGACCTCGATCGGAGATCAGGCTCGCCGGGCGGACACTGCCCGCACCGAAGCGGGCGCTCGCCCGGTCGACCGCCCGATCGGCGTCGCGCCACCCGTGCTCCGGCTCGTCGAGCGCCACCTGGACCGGCGTCGACGAGGCCTCGGAGAGCTGCTCGACGCGCACCCCGACCAGACGGACGCGGGCGCGCTGCAGGCCGAGGGCGTCGTAGAGCTCACGGGCCAGCGCCGCGATGTCGCGGGAGACGTCGGTGGCATCGCGAAGGGAGCGTGACCGCGAGATCGTCGTGAAGTCGGCGAAGCGCACCTTGATGCTCACCGTGCGTCCGACGAGATCGGCGGACCGCAGCCGCGAGGCGACCTTGTCGCTCAGGGCCAGCAGGGTGCGGTGGACGACGTCGGGGTCGTCGACGTCGTGGTCGAAGGTGCGTTCGTTGCCGATGGAGCGCTCGCGGCGGACCGGCTCGACGGACCGCGGGTCGCGGCCCCAGGCGAGGTCGTGCAGGTGGCTGCCGGTGGCCTCGCCGAGGGCTCGGACCAGGGTCTGTCGCGGGGTGTGCGCGATGTCGGCAACGGTGCGCAGGCCGAGGCGGGAGAGCGCCTCCTCGGTCTTGTCCCCGACACCCCAGAGGGCTCCGACGGGCAGCTGCTGGACGAAGGTGACGACCTCGTCGGCCGGGATGACGAGCAGCCCGTCGGGCTTGGCCAGGCCGGAGGCGAGCTTCGCGACGAACTTCGTGCTCGCGACACCCACCGAGCAGGTGATGCCCTGCTCGTCGGCGACGGTGTCGCGGATGCGCTGGGCGATCGTCGCGGGCGAGCCCATGAGGCGCACGGCACCGGCGACGTCGAGGAAGGCCTCGTCGCTGCTCAACGGCTCGACGAAGGGGGTGATGTCGGCGAAGGTCGCCATGACCGCCGAGGAGATGCGCGAGTAGAGCTCGTGCTCGGGCGGCAGGACGGTCGCCTGCGGGCACAGCCTCCGGGCGCGGCCCATCGGCATCGCCGAGGTGACCCCGAAGGCGCGCGCCTCGTAGGTCGCCGAGAGGACGACCCCGCGGTTGCCCCCACCGATGATCACCGGGGTGCCGACGAGCTCGGGGTGGGCGATCAGGGAGGCGGACGCGAAGAAGGCGTCCATGTCGACGTGCAGGATCGTGCACCCGGTGTCGTCCGGGGGGCCGTGGCCGACCCGCGGTGGGGGCCGGTACTGACGCCGGCTCATCGCGGCCTCAGTCGCGGCGGGCGACGAGGTGGACCGCCGCGCCCAGCCCGGACAGCCCGGTGCGGCCCTCGTCGGCGGCAGCGATCTCCTCGAGCTCGAGCAGGGCCGCCCGCTCGGCGTCGGAGTCGACGAAGGCGCTCGGGACGAGGTCGCTGAAGAGCCGCACGCCCCGGGCCTCGAGGGTGCTGAAGCCGGCGCGGGTGAGCATCTCGGCGAGCTCGTCGCGGTCGAAGCGGCGCGGGATCGGGTCGTCGTCGCCCCAGCGGCCGTCGGCGCTGGTGAGGGCGGCCTTGGCCTGGTCGAAGCGCCCGGCGATGGCGCGCGCGAGGACGGCGGCGACGCGCTGGGCGGTCACGAGGGAGAGGTGGCCCCCGGGGGCGAGGACCTCGGCGATGCGTGCCAGCGTGGCGGTGGGGTCCTCGACGTACTCGAGGGTGCCGTGGCAGCACAGCAGGTCGATGCTGCCGGGCTCGACCGTGCCGGCGAGGGTGTCGGCATCGCCCTGGACGGCGCTGATGCGGGAGGCGGCGTCGGACTCGGCGACCCGGCGGCTCAGCGAGGCGAGGGCGTCGGGGCTCGGGTCGACGACGGTGACGGTGTGCCCCTGCTCGGCGAGCGCGACGGCCAGGCCGCCGGTGCCGCCGCCGAGGTCGAGGACGCGCAGGGGCCGCGAGAGCTCACGCTGGCGCGACTCGCTCAGGGCACGGACCTGGGACCACACGGCTGCCGTACGGACATTGCCCTCGACCCCGCTGCCTCCACGGCGCCATGCTCGCTCGTCGCTCATGGCCCCAACCCTAATGGGGACGAGTGACACCCCTCGGGTGGATGTGTCCGGGTGGGGTGGGTTCACCCGGGTACATCCACCCTTGGGCAGCGCGAAGAGAGCGAACGTCAGGATGCTGGCGACGACCGGATGATGCTCCAGACGTCGAGGTCCTTGCGCACGTCGCCGATCCACTGCCAGGAGCGCAGCCCCCCTTCGCGTTGGTACCCGCACGCCGCGGCCGCGCGCCACGAACCGTCATTCCATGGCTCGACGTGCAGCTCGATTCGGTGGACCTCATCGTGACCCAGGGCCCATTCTGTGAGCCCGGCGAGGGCCGCGGTGAGATAGCCGCGGCGACGAAACGGCGGCGCCACCCAGTAGCCGGTCGTGGTCCGGCCGGCGTCGATGTCACGGGTCCACAGCCCGATCTGGCCCACGGCGTGGCCGTCGGCGGCATCAGCGATCGCGAAGGAGTATCCCTGCCCCTCGGGCAGCCGGTCGTGCTGCCGGCCGATGTAGGCCAGCGCATCCTCTCGCGTACCACTCGTCGTGACTGTCGTGATGAGCGGGATGAGCGGGATGAGCGGGTCGTCGGCGACCGAACGGACGAGATCGACGTCGCCGTCCTCGAAGGGGCGCAGCAGCACCGGCGGGCAGACGAGCCGGGTCATGGCGGTGGGCAGCGAGGTCATCTCGTCATTGAAATACAGATCGCGAGTCCCGACACGCGATCTGTATTTCAATCGGGGCGAAGGGGGCTGACCCGGCCGGTCTGCACCCTCAGTGCCCGGAGCTGCCGGGCGAGGAGTGCCACAGCTTGCGCGGGGGCTCGACGCCGGTGCCGGCGGGACGGGTGTCGGCCCACGGCGACTGCCGGAAGCCCGAGGCGTGGACGAGCACCCGGTGCCCCTCGGGCTGCTGGTGCGCGGCGTCGCGGGCTCGGGCGAGGTCGTCGGCCTCGTCGAGCGCGGCGTGCACGGCGGTGATGCCGCCGCGCTGCCAGGCCTCCCACAGCGTCGACAGCTCCCACGCGCCGGAGGCGAGCACCGAGACCCCCCGCGGCCCGGCCCGGCGGATCGTGCCGCGCACGAGGAGCAGCCAGGAGTGGAAGATCGTCGCCGCGTAGGGCCCCTGGACGTCCTCGAAGAAGGTCGCGTCGACCGGCCCGGTCGCGTCGTCGACGGTGAGGAAGACGACCCGGCGCCCGGAGCGGATCGGTGGGGTCTGGGTCGCGACCTTGACCCCCGCGGCGAGGATCTGGGCACCACTGCGCACCGAGAGCAGGTCGGCGCTGCGGGTCACCCCGAGCGCCTCGAGCATCGGCGCGTAGAAGTCCATGACGTGCCGCGAGGCGTCAAGCCCGAGGATCTCCAGCTCGGCACCCACCTGGTCGGGCACGCTCATCTCGGGCAGGCCGACGCCCTCGCCGAGCACCGGGGAGTCGCCGAGGTCGAGGGTCAGCTGGCTCGCGACCGGGGTCGGCGTCGTGCTCGTACGCACCTGCTGCGCCCCGGGTCGCCCCGCGGCCCAGGCCGGCGCCTCGACCGCCCGGGTCCGGGTGCCCCGGCCACCAGCACCCCGCCCCCGCGAGCGCCCGGTCGCCGCCCGGGACCAGCGGTCGAGCTCGGCGACGTGGAGCAGCAGGTCGCGTCGGGTCAGCCGCCCCCGGTGGCCGAGCCCCGGCCCACCGCGGTCGGCGCCGGTGCCGTGGACGGAGTCGAAGGCCCCGACGAGGACGAGCCGCTCGACGACCGGCCGGCTCACCCGGGCCCGCTGCCAGAAGTCGGTGAGCGAGTCGAAGGGGGCCCCGGCGACGACGCGGGCGATCTCCCCTTCGCTCATGCCCTTGACGTCGGCCAGCGAGAGCCGGATCGCCCACGTCGACCCGTCGGGCAGGTCGGGGTCGTCCGGTCGGGGGCCGGGGACGGGGGCGCGCTCGACGCGGTACTCCCCCGTGCTCGCGTTGACGTCGACGCCGAGGATCGTCACGCCGAGCGAGCGGGCCTCCTCGAGGAGCAGCCGCTTGGGGTACATGCCCGGGTCGTGGGTGAGCACGCCGGCGAGGAAGGCCGCCGGGTGGTGCGCCTTGAGCCAGGCCGACTGGTAGGTCGGCATGGCGAAGGCCGCCGCGTGCGCCTTGCAGAAGCCGAAGGACGCGAAGGCCGCGAGCACCGCCCAGATGCGGTCGACGTCCTCCGGCGGGTACCCGCGCGCGGCCGCCGCCGGGCGCCACCACGCCTCGATGCGTGCCTGCCCGTCGGGACTGCCCATCGTGCGCCGCACCTCGTCGGCCTGGGCGAGGGTCGCCCCGGTCGTCTCGGCGATGATCCGCAGCATCTGCTCGTGGAAGACGACGACCCCCTCGGTCTTGGCGAGCGCGGGCACGAGCCGGTCGTGGAGGAACTGCGGCCGGCTCCACCCGTGCCGGGCCTCGAGGAAGGGTCGGATCATGTCGGACTTCACCGGGCCGGGGCGGAAGAGCGAGATGTCGATGATCAGGTCGTCGAAGACGGTCGGCGCGAGCTTGCCGATGAGCTCGCGCTGCCCCGGGCTCTCGATCTGGAAGCACCCGAGCGTGCGGGTCGTGCGGATCATCGCGAAGGTCGCCGGGTCGTCGAGCGGCACGTCGGACCGGCCGTCGAGGTCGACCCGCTCCCCCGTGACCCGCTCGACCTCACCGACGGCATGCGCCATCGCCGACTGCATACGGATGCCGAGGACGTCGAGCTTGAGCAGCCCGAGCGCCTCGACGTCGTCCTTGTCGAACTGGCTCATCGGGAAGCCCAGCCAGCTCGACTCGACCGGGGTGCGGTCGAGCAGCCCGCCGTCGGAGAGCACCACCCCGCACGGGTGCAGGGCGATGTGTCTCGGCAGCCCGTCGAGCCGCTCGACGAGGTCGAAGAGCGTCGTGAGCCGCCCCCCGTCGAGGCTGCGGGTGCGCAGCTCGGGCAGCTCGGCCATCGCCGAGCGCACGTCGCGGGCCCGGATGTGCGGGAAGGCCTTGGCGATCTCGTCGACCTCGGCCGGTGGCACCCCGAGCGCGGCGCCGACGTCGCGGATCGCGTGCCGCGCCTTGTAGGTGTCCATCATCGACACGCACGTCACCCGGTCGCGGCCGAAGCGCTGCAGGACCAGCTCGTACATCTCGGTGCGGCGGGCCGACTCGACGTCGATGTCGATGTCGGGCAGCTCGGCCCGCAACGGCGAGCAGAAGCGCTCCATGAGCAGGTCGTGCCGGATCGGGTCGATCGCACTGATGCCGAGCAGGTGGTTGACCAGGCTGCCGGCCCCGGAACCACGGGCGGCGACCCGCACCCCCGCGCCGGTGATGATGTCGACGACCTCGGCGACGGTGAGGAAGTAGGTCGGGTAGCCCAGGGCCTCGACGACGTCGAGCTCGTCGGCCAGCCGCTCCTCGACCTGCCGCAGCACCGACGGCGGCGCGTCGGGGTAGCGCGCGCCGATCGCCGCCCGGCAGCGCTGCGCGAGCACCGCCTGCGGGTCCTCGTCGGGGCGCAGCCCGAGCACGTGCGCCTCGGGCAGGTGGACCCGGCCGATGCCGAGGTCCTTGCGGTCGTCGAGCGCGCACCCCATCGCCGTGCGCGCCGTCTCGTCGAGCAGCGCCGCGGCCCGTTGCCGGGGGCTGGCGCAGGCAAAGCCCCCGGCACCCCCGCCGAGAACCGCCGCGACCCGCTCGGCGCGCGCGGCCATCGTCGCGTCGTCGGCGAGGTGCCCGGCGGTCGTCACCCGGTCGAGGTGGCGGGTGTCGAGGACGACGAGGCGGCGGGTCGCGTCGAGGACGTCGGCGGTCGCCGCGTCATGCGGGTGCAGGTGCCGCACGGCGGCGGTGAGCACGGCCGGCACGTCGCAGGCATCGGCGAGCCCGAGCAGGTGGGCGGCGTGGCCGGTCGACGCGGGCGTGCCCGGCGGGCCGCCGTGGTCGACGACCTCGATGGCCACGGCCCCCGGCGGCAGCAGCCGCTGCCAGGCCCGCAGCCGCTCACGGGCGACGTCGGGCCGGCGGGCGAGCAGCGCGGCACCGACGTCGGAGGTCGGGCCGAGCAGGAGCAGCAGCGGGGCCGGCTCGTCGGGCCCCGGCGCCGCCGCGTGCCGGGCGAGCATCGCCGCGGTCGCGACGGCCTCGCCGCGCTCACCCGTGAGGTGCACCTCGCTGACGAGCCGGCACAGCCGTGCCCAGCCGACCCCGTGCGGCACCCCGGCACCCGCCCCGCGGGCGAGGACGGTGACGCGCGGGTGCCTCGGGTCGACCTCGGCTCCCCCGCGCACCGGGGTCCGCCGCCGGTCCGGGGCGCGCCCGCCACCGTCGACGGCGAGATCGACCCCGAGCACCGGGGCGATGCCCGCGGCGGTCGCGGCCCGGACGAAGCGCACCGCCCCGTAGAGCCCGTCGCGGTCGGTGAGGGCGAGCGCCGGCTGCCCGAGCTCCGCGGCCCGGGCCACGAGGTCCTCCGGTGTCGTCGTGCCGTGCCGAAGGGAGAATCCCGACGCCACGTGCAGGTGGGCGAAGCTCACCCGGCCTCCCCCCTTCGCCGCATGTCCTCGAGGTCGTGCGAAGGGGGGATGGCGACGAGGTCGGCGGTGACCCGGACCGGGGGCAGGCCGAGCACGCCGGAGACGATCCGCACGAAGTCCTCCCCCTGGCGGAGCAGGTCGTCGACCTCCCGGACCGACATCGGCCCGGACGCCCCGTGGCCGGGGCGGGAGCCCCCTTCGGGCAGGACGGTCGCGAAGAAGTCCGCCCACTCGGTCAGCTCGGGCGCGACCCGCGGCAGCAGGCGCCACACGTCGACCGGGCCGTGACCCCGCGGGCCGGCCAGGTCACGGACGGTGAGGACCGCCGCGGCAGCACGCAGCACCGCGACCCGGGTGCCGGCGCTGCGGGCGGCGACCGAGCGAGCCATGTGCGCGCCGGACAGACTCTCGCCGGCGGCGGTGAGCAGGTCGAGCGCGGCGTCGAGCCGCTCGGGATGCAGGACGGGGACGGCCACCACGACGACCGCCTCAGTCCTGGGTCCGCAGGAGCTGCCACCCGGCGGACCCGCCCGACGCGACCTCGCCGTCGACACCGAGGTCGTAGACCCCCGGCGCACCGGCCCGGCCGCGCTGCGCGCTCACCCGCCACACCTCGCGGGCGAGCGGCACCTGCGCCAGCGCGCCCTCGCTCGAGCGCCACCACGCGTGCCGCTCCTGCCAGTGGTCGACGACCTCCGTCACCCGGTAGAGCCGCCCCCTCCAGAGGAACTGCTCGGGGACCGCACCACCGACCGGTCGCGGGTCGCCCACCCGCACCTCGATGGCCTCCTCGACGAGCCTGACCATGACCACTCCCTTCGCTCGAACACCTGTTCGAACACAGTACGCCGGGGGGCCGACACCCCGTCAACCCGGTCGACGTAGGCTGGTCACGACCCGGTGATCCGACCACGGAGCACCGACACCACCGCCCCCTTCGTCACTGGAGCCCACGTGCCGCACCCGTTGGACCGGGCCGACCTGCGCTCGCGGGTCCAGACCCGCATCGACGTCGAGCTCGACCGCTGGGCCGACGAACTCGCCGAGATCGGGCCCGACGTCGTCGACCTCACCGACCCCGTCCGGGCCCTGCTGCAGGGCGGCAAGCGGCTGCGGGCCGGCTTCGCCTACTGGGGCTGGCGGGCCGCCGGCCGCGACGACCACGAGGGCGCGATCGCGCTGGCGGCGGCGATGGAGCTCTTCCAGGCCGCCGCTCTGGTCCACGACGACGTCATGGACGACAGCGAGACCCGCCGCGGGGCCCCGGCGATGCACCGGGCCCTCGCCCGCGCGCACTCCGAGCGCGCCTGGCACGGCGACCCCGAGCGCTTCGGCACCGCCGGCGCGATCCTCGCCGGCAACCTCTGCCTCGGCTGGTGCGACGACCTCTTCGCCGACTCCGGCCTGCCACCCGAGTCGCTCACCGCGGCCCGACCGGTCTTCGAGCGGATGCGCGGCCAGCTCATGGGCGGCCAGTTCCTCGACATCGTCACCTCGATGCGACCGTGGCACGACCTCGCCGACGACGAGCGCATCGAGTGGGCCCGCAAGGTGATCCGCTACAAGAGCGCGAAGTACTCCATCGAGCACCCGCTGCTCATCGGCGCGACCGCCGGCGGCGCCTCCGCCGCCGACCTCGACGCGCTCTCCCGCTACGGCCTGGCGCTCGGCGAGGCCTTCCAGCTGCGCGACGACGTGCTCGGCGTCTTCGGCGACCCCGAGGTCACCGGCAAGCCCGCGGGCGACGACCTGCGCGAGGGCAAGCGCACCGTGCTCATCGCCCGGGCCCTCGCCGGCGCCGACGACGTGACGACAACCCGCATCGACCAGTGGCTCGGCGCTCCCGACCTGGGCACCGACGAGGTCGAGGCCTTCCGTGAGCTGCTCGTGGCCACCGGCGCGCTCGAGGGTGTCGAGCAGGACATCGCCGCGGGGGCACAGGTCGCCCGCGAGGCCCTCGCCGCGGCGGTCGGCGTCGGCGGCGAGGCCCGTGAGGTGCTCACCGAGCTCATCGACGCGACGACGGCCCGCAGCACCTGAGGCCTACGCCTCCTCCATCGCCCGGCGGCGCACCTCGGTCTTGAAGCCGGCACGGATCGCCGCGATCGGCGTCGGCCCGCCGGGCAGGGTCTCGTCGTGGGCAAACATCCACTCGACGATCTCCTCGTCGTCGAAGGCATTGTCCGACAGCACGGTGAAGGTCCCCGCGAGCTCGGGCAGCGGCCCGTCCTCGCCGAGGAAGTCCACCGGCACCGACAGCACCTTGCGCTCCCCGCGGCGCACCGCGACGAGCTGGCGCTCGTCGAGCATCCGGCGCACGTCGCTCAGACGCACGTCGAGCCTCTCGGCCACGTCGGGGAGGGTCAGCCAGTCGATCTGCGCAGGGGTCTCGTCCACGCCCGACAGTGTGTCAGCCGCTCCCCGAGATCCCGCGCGAAGGGGGCGCGTCGCCGTTCATCCGGCCTCCTGAGGAGATCTTCGGTACCGTCGGTGCCGAATCAACATACGTCACACCAGTCACACGCACCCCATGCCACCGGGCGTCCCCTGCGCCCCGTACATCGGAGTCCCCCTTGGTCCTTCCGCTCATCGTCACCGTCCCGGCCACTCCCGTGTCCCCGGCGATCGACCTGACCGCCGAGACCACCACGCACGTCACCTCCTCCGCCGGGTCGCGCCACCACACCGTGCGCTCCGGCGAGACGGTCTACGACATCGCCGCGCGCTACCGCGTCTCCCCCGCCGCCCTGCTCTCCCGCAACGGCCTGTCCTCGAGCGACTTCATCCACCCCGGCCAGAAGCTCACGGTGCCCGGCCGCGCATCGGGCGGGTCCTCCCCTTCGTCCTCGGCCAAGCCCGCCCGCTCCGGGGCGACCCGCGGCTACACCGTCCGCAGCGGTGACACCCTCTCCGGCATCGCCGCCCGCCACGGCATGAGCGTCGACCGGCTGCGCAGCCTCAACAACCTGGACCGGGGCTTCATCCACCCCGGCCAGCAGCTGCGCGTCACCGGCACCGCCGCCAAGCCCGCCAAGCGGGCCACGAGCCGACCCGCCGCGACGGGGTCGTACACCGTGCGCTCCGGCGAGACGCTCTCCGGCATCGCCGCCCGCCACGACATGAGCGTCACCCGCCTGGCCAAGCTCAACGACCTGAGCACCCGCGACCTCATCCACCCGGGCAGCACGCTCAAGGTCACCGGCTCCTCGAGCCCGGCGAAGAAGGCATCGCGACCGGCGAAGAAGAACAACACCTTCGCCGGTCGCACCTACGCCGACCACATCGTCGACGCCGCCGACCGCAACCGCTCGACCCTGGCCGCCCGCTCGGTGCCCAGCCGCGACGCGACCAAGGACAAGATCACCCGGATCTCCCGCCAGCACGGCGTCGACCCCTCCCTGGCCCTGGCGATCTCCTACCAGGAGTCCGGCTGGGACCAGCGTCGGGTCTCCGTCGCCAACGCCGTCGGCGCGATGCAGGTCATCCCGAGCTCCGGCGAGTGGGCCTCGCAGATGGCCGGGCGCGACCTCGACCTGCTCGACACCGACGACAACATCACCGCCGGCGTCCTGCTCCTCAAGGTCCTCACCCAGCAGGCCGACACGACCTCCGAGGCCATCGCCGGCTACTACCAGGGCCTCGCCTCGGTGGAGAGCAACGGCATGTACGGCGACACCCAGCAGTACGTCGCCAACGTCAAGGCACTCCGAAGCCGGATGTGACGGGCTGACGCAGGGGGCGAACCTAGACTTTGGGCGTGACCACCGCATCCACGCACCCGCTCGTCGGCGATCTCGTCGACGGTCGCTACCGCGTGCTGCGCCACCTCGCCGACGGCGGGATGGCCACGGTGCTGCTCGCCACCGACACCCGGCTCGACCGGGAGGTCGCGCTCAAGGTCATGCGCCCAGACCTCGCGGCCGACGAGACCTTCGTCTCCCGCTTCCGCCGCGAGGCCCGCTCCGCCGCGCGGCTGAGCCACCCCAACGTCGTGCCCGTCTTCGACCAGGGCGAGGACGGCGGCCAGGTCTTCCTCGCGATGGAGTACGTCGAGGGACGCACCGCGCGTGCGGTGGTCGACACCGAGGGCGCGCTCACCGTCCGCGCCGCGCTCGACGTCCTCGAGCCGGTGCTCACCGGTCTGGCGGCCGCCCACGAGGCCGGCTACATCCACCGCGACGTCAAGCCCGAAAACATCCTCATCCCCGAGCGGGGCGCGATCAAGGTCGCCGACTTCGGCCTGGCCCGGGCCGTCACCTCGCAGACGACCACCGCCGAGGACGGGGTGCTCTTCGGCACGGTCGCCTACCTCTCCCCCGAGCAGGTCGAGCGCGGCATCGCCGACGCCCGCAGCGACGTCTACGCCGCCGGGCTGATCCTCTTCGAGCTGCTCACCGGGCAGCGGGCGATCGACGGCGAGTCGCCGATCCACGTCGCCTTCCAGCACGTCCACGGCTCGGTGCCGCGCCCCTCCGAGCGGGTCGAGGACCTGCCGGGCGAGCTCGACGACCTCGTCGCCCTGGCCACCGCGCGCGACCCCGACGAGCGCCCGCGTGACGCGGGTGCCTACCTCGCCGAGCTGCAGCGGGTGCGCGCCGGCCTGACACCCCAGGAGCTCGACCGTCGGCCGCACGTCGTCGCCGCAGGAGCCGCGGCCACTGCCTCCCCGCAGTGGCGGTCGGCGGGTGGCGCAGCGGCCACCGTCGCCCACCCACGCCCCGAGCGCACGCGCGCGATCGACACCGGTGCCGCGAGTGCCGCGAGTGCCGCGGGTGGCACCGGCGCAGCGGGTGGCGCCTCGACAGCTGCAGCGGAGCCCCCTTCGTCCCGGCGGGGGTGGCGCCGCGCGCTCGTCGCACTCCTGCTCGTCGTGGCGCTCGCCGCCGGCGGTGGCTGGTGGTGGACCCAGGAGGGCCCGGGCAGCACGGTTGTCGTGCCCGACGTCACCGGCCTCTCCCGCGCCGACGCGGAAGCCAGCCTCACGCAGGACGGCGACCTGGGCTACGTCGAGTCCTCGGCCTTCGACGAGCAGGTGCCCAAGGGCGAGGTCATCACGTCCAACCCGCCGACCGGCACCGAGCTGTCGAAGGGGTCCGACGTCACCGTCGTCGTGTCCAAGGGGCCCGAGCGCTACGAGGTCCCTGACCTCACCGGCCGCACCGCCGCCCAGGCCAGGACCACGCTCGAGCGACGCACCCTGACGGTCGGTGCGACGACGCAGGCCTGGGACGACGACGTCGCCAAGGGCCGCATCGTCTCGACGACGCCCGCCCCCGGCACCGAGGTCAAGCGCGACGCCAAGGTCGCCCTCGTCGTCTCCAAGGGACCCGAGCCGGTGGCCGTGCCGACGGTGACCGGTCAGGGCGCCGAGGCGGCGACCGGCGCGATCGAGGAGGCCGGGCTCGAGGTCACCCGCGCCGACGACGCCTACTCGACGAGCGTGCCCAAGGGCTCGGTCATCAGCCAGTCCCCGAGCAGCGGCACGCTCCTGCCCGGCGAGACCGTGACGATCACCGTCTCCAAGGGCCCGGAGATGGTGGCCGTCCCGTCGGTCGAGGGGCTGAGCCGCTCTGCGGCGACGACCAAGCTGGAGGCCGCGGGCTTCAAGGTCGCAGTCCAGACCTTCCTCGGTGGGCCGCTCGACGAGGTGCGCGCCTCACGCCCGAGCGGCGGCACCGCCCCCAAGGGCTCGACGGTCACGATCCTCGTCGTCTGACGCACTCAGGTGGTCGCCCGACGAAGGGAGTCAGACCGCCGGCGCGTAGTGCGAGGCGTCCCCCGTGATCGAGCGGCTGCGCTCGCCGTCGATGCCGACGGGCACCTCACGGCGACGGTGACCCGCTCGAGACGGCGGGGCAGCCCGTCGTAGTTGTCCGGCGCGTAGTGCTGGGTGATCTGGTGGTCGAAGATGACGAGCTGGTCGGGCTCCCAGACGACCCGGACGACATTTTCCGGGCGGGTGACATAGCTCTGGAGCAGGCGCAGAATGTCCCGGCTCTCGGTCTTCGACAGCCCGACGAATCGGGAGACGAAGCCACCGAGGTAGAGGCCCCGCTCCCCCGTGCGGGGTGGTTGGCGGATCGACGGTCGACGAAGGGAGGCTCGTCGCCGGTGGTGGGAGTGCTGGGTCGCCGGGGGTCTGCATTGCCGTAGGGCAATGCAGGTTCAGGTCGGCCGGGCTTCGCATTGCCGTAGGGCAATGCGGATTCAGGTCAGCGACAGAGGGCGCTGTTGACCCGCAGCAGGTCGACGTGGCGCCGCAGCGCCGGACGCAGCGACCGCGGTGCGGTCGTGACGGTGGTGCTCATGGGTGTCCGTCCTGTCATGAGGCCGGTGAGTGCCTCGCGCTTGCTCCGGCCACGACGACCGGAGCCAGGTCCTCACCCGGAGCACCCCACCGCGAGTGGAGGGTTGCCGCCCAGCAAGCCGGGGCTTGACGCTGGATCTCGTGACCTGCACAAGAACCTACGCGGTTCCATCTCCTACTGCAAAGGAAGGAGTTAACTGTCTCGCCATCCGGACCTCTCGAGTCCCCTTGCCCGGCAACGGGACCCGGCTGACTCGACAGGTGGTTGTGTGGTCAACCGGTAGCGCCGGGTGCCGGCAGCGCCCCGTGAGCGTCGCCGGTGCCCAGGGCTACCGGTTCAACACACAACCATCAGCACCACGAAGGGAGTGCCGCAGCGAGCGCGACGAAGGGTGGGGTCGACGCGAATCAAGGAAAAGTCCGGACTGCCTGGGCCCCCATGAGGGGCAGACCACGCGGTCCGGACTTTTCCCCAGCGTCGACCCCACCCTTCGGCGGGCACCCCGGTCTTCGGCAGGACGGGCGAGAGGGACTCAGCCCTCGCTGAGCATCTCCGCGGTGAGGAAGGCCAGCTCCAGACTCTGCTGGTGGTTCAGGCGCGGGTCGCAGACGCTCTCGTAGCGCTTGTTGAGGTCCTCGTCGAGGATGCGCTCGGCGCCGCCGAGGCACTCGGTGACGTCGTTGCCGGTGAGCTCGACGTGCAGGCCACCCGGGACGGTGCCCAGAGAGCGGTGCACCTCGAAGAAGCCACGGACCTCGTCGACGACGTCCTCGAAGTCGCGCGTCTTGAAGCCGGACGCGGACTCGAAGGTGTTGCCGTGCATCGGGTCGCAGATCCAGGTGACCATCGCCCCGGAGTCACGGACCTTTTCGACGATGGCCGGCATGGCCTCGCGGATCCGGCCGGCCCCCATGCGGGTGATGAAGGTCAGGCGGCCGGGCTCACGCTGCGGGTCGAGCAGGTCGATGATCCGCAGCAGCTCGTCGGGGTCGGCCTTGTCGGAGACCTTCATGCCGATGGGGTTGCGGATCCGGCTGACGAAGTCGAGGTGCGCGTGGTCGATCTGCCGGGTGCGCTCGCCGATCCACAGGAAGTGCCCCGAGGTGTCGTAGAGGTTGCCGGTGCGCGAGTCGACGCGCGTCATCGGCCGCTCGTAGTCGAGCAGCAGCGCCTCGTGGGCGGACCAGAACTCGGTGGCCCGCATGGCCTCGAAGTCGACACCGCAGGCGGCCATGAAGCGCATCGCCTTGTCGATCTCGCGGGCCAGGCCCTCGTAGCGCCGGTTGGCGGCGTTGGAGACGAAGCCGACGTTCCAGTCGTGGACGCGCCGCAGGTCGGCGAAGCCGCCCTGGGTGAAGGCGCGCACGAGGTTCAGCGTCGCGGCGCTCGTGTGGTAGCCGCGCAGCAGGCGCTGCGGGTCGGGCTCGCGCGACTCGGGGGTGAAGGCGAAGTCGTTGACCATGTCGCCGCGGTAGGCGGGCAGGGTCACGCCGTCACGGGTCTCGGTGTCCTTGCTCCGCGGCTTGGCGAACTGCCCCGCCATGCGGCCCATCTTGACGACCGGCATGCCGGCGCCGTAGGTGAGGACGGCGGCCATCTGGAGCACGGTCTTGATCCGGTCGCGGATGTTGTCGGCGGTGGCGTGGACGAAGGTCTCGGCGCAGTCACCGCCCTGCAGGACGAAGGCCTCGCCGACCGACGCCGCGGCCATCCGGTCGCGCAGGTCGTCGCACTCGCCGGCGAAGACGAGCGGCGGATAGGTCGCCAGGCTCGCCACGGTCTCGTCGAGGGCGGCGCGGTCGGGCCAGCTCGGCTGCTGGGCGGCCGGCAGGTCGCTGTCGATGGTTGCGGCGGTCATGGGCGCGGGGACTGCAGTGGTCACCCGTCAAGGATAGGCCGCGACCCCCTTCGCCCCGGCACCCGTCCAGCCACAGGACGAAGGGAGGTCACTCCGGCTGGTCGAGGCCGCGGCTGATGGCGAAGCGGGTCAGCTCGACGCGGTTGTGCAGGTGGAGCTTGCCGAGGATGTTCTGCACGTGGTTTTGCACGGTGCGGTGGGAGATGACGAGGTCGGCGGCGATCTCCTTGGCCGTCATGCCCATGGCGACGTAGCGCAGGATCTCGGTCTCGCGCTCGGTGAGCTCGGGCACCGGCGAGGCCGACTCCTCCTCGGCCACGGCAGGTGCGGTGCGGGCCCGGCTGCTCATCTCGCGGAACTCGCCGAGCACCAGGCCGGCGAGCCCCGGGGTGAAGACGGCCTCTCCCTCCCCGGTGGCCGTCACGGCGTCGCGGATCTCCTGCGGCGAGGCGGACTTGACGAGGTAGCCGCTGGCGCCGGCCTTGACCGCGGCGAGGACGTCGTGCTCCTCGCCGCTCGCGGAGAGGATGAGCACCTTGGTCGTCAGGTCGTTGATCGCCGTGCACACCTCGTCGCCGCGCAGTTGCGGCAGGTTGAGGTCGAGCACGAGCACGTCGGGGGTGGTCGCCCGGGTGCGCCGGACGGTCGACGGGCCGTCGGCCGCGGTGCCGACGACCTCGAAGCCGGCGTCCTCGAGGTCGCGCACGAGGGCGTCCCGCCACAGCGGGTGGTCGTCGGCGACGAGGACCTTCAGGGGGGCGGTGGGCTCGCTCATGGGGCCGAGCCTGCCATGTCGCCCGTCGGCACGGTGAGCGTGACGGTCGTGCCGCCGGTGCCCGGCGAGCGCCAACTCGCGTCGCCGCCGAGGTCGAGCATGCGGCCGCGGATCGAGCTGCTCGCCCCGAGCCGCCCCTGCTCGGCCGCCTCGACGAGTCGGTCGGGGGCCATCCCCACGCCGTTGTCGCGGACGACGACCTCGAGACCGGTCTCGTCGGCGTCGAGCAGCACCCAGGCCTTGGCTCCCGCGCCTGCGTGCCGCTCGACGTTGTCGAGTGCCGCGGCGACGGCGGCCTCGACCTCACGGGCGGTCGCGGCCGGCACGGTGACCGGCCCGGCGGGCAGCACGACGTCGACCCGCGCCGAGCGAAGGGAGGCCAGCCCCGCAGCGAGGTCACGCACCTGCGAGCCGGAGTCCGCGGACGTGGAGGGCGACGAGGCGTCGATGGCCGCCGCCGGCTCGACGCGGGTGATGAGCGTGCGCAGCGAACGTTCCTGGTCCGCGGCAAGGTCGGCCAGGGCCTCCCCTTCGCCCCCGAGCTGACGACCGCGACGGTTGATCATCGCCAGCGCCTGCAGCACGCCGTCGTGGACCTCGCGCCCGATGCGCTCCCGCTCGGCCAGCCGCTCACTGGCCGCGAGAGCCTGCTCGAGACGCTTCTGGCTCTCGCGGGCCAGCTGCACGGCCAGGCCGACGAGGATCCCGAGGATGTAGAGCAGGAAGATGTTGTGCCAGGTCAGCTGGCCGGGATGCTCAGCCTGGATGAGGTTGGCCGTGGCGATGACGGTGGCCGCCAGGACGCCGCCGCGGATCCCGCTGAGCAGAGCGCCGGCCATCACCGAGGCCGCGCTCCACACCCCCGGGACCGTGGAGATGCCGGCGCTCACCTCGACGGGGTCGTAGACCTCGCTGGTCAGGAAGATGCCGATGCAGGCGATGGCCAGCTCGACGGCGATGGCCACCCACGTCGGTCGCGGCAGCAGCGGCGCGGCGACCGACCACGCGAGCGCGACGACGAAGAAGACGACGATCGGCCACCACAGGATGACGTGCTCGCGGTGGACGCCCACGAGGATGCCGGCGTAGACGAGCGCGACGAAGCGGTAGAGCGCCAGTCCCCGGCCCCCGGCGCTGTCGATGAGCGGCGACGGGTTGTAGTGCCGCCGCAGCGCGCTCGACCCGGGGTCGATGACCACGGCCTACAGACCGTCCTTGCCGTCGGCGGACCAGGGGTCGTTGCCGTCGGCGCGCTCGAGCGCGTCCTCGAGCTCGGGCACGGCCCGCCCGGGCCGGGCGGCCTCCTGCAGCTCGCGTGCGCGACGACGAGCCTTGGTGAGCAGCTTTTCCTTCATCGACGTCGCGTACATGTCGACGTACTCCTGGTCGGACAGCTGCATCAGCTCGTACATGATCTCGTCGGTGACGGAGCGCAGGACGAAGCGATCGCCCTCCATGCCCTCGTAGCGGGAGAAGTCGAGCGGTGCACCGATCTTGACGCCGATGCGTCGGATGTTGGGGATGATCTGGCCGGTCGGCTGCGCCTTGTCGGTGTCGATCATCGCCACGGGGATCACCGGGACGCCGGCCGTCAGGGCCATGCGGGCGACGCCGGTGCGGCCGCGGTAGAGGCGCGAGTCGGGCGAGCGGGTGCCCTCGGGGTAGAGACCGAGCAGGTCGCCGGTGTCGAGCACGCGCAGGCCGGCGTTGAGTGCCGCCTCGCTCGCCTTGCCGCCGCTGCGGTCGATCGGCAGCTGCCCGACGCCGCGGAAGAAGGCCGCGGTGAGCCAGCCCTTGATGCCGGGGCCGGTGAAGTAGTCGCTCTTGGCGAGGAAGGTGACTCGGCGGTCGACGACCAGCGGCAGGAAGATCGAGTCCGAGAAGGACAGGTGGTTGCTGGCCAGGATCGCCGGCCCCTCCTTGGGAATGTGCTCGATCCCCTCGACCCACGGCCGGAAGAGCACCCTGAGCACGGGCCCGATGAAGACCCTCTTGAGCATCCAGTACAGCACTGCCGCATCACCTCCAGATCGCTGCGAACTCTACGGTAACGAGCGGGTGGATGGCGCGTGCGAGACTGTCCACGAGCGAGCACCCCGAGACACGGCGACGGAGCACGAGATGGTCGAGCGTCAGCACCCCGACGAGGAGGACGTCGACGCGGCCTTCGCCTCGATCGTCGCCCGCTGGGACGACGAGCTGCCGACCGAGGACCTGCCCGACCACGAGCACCCGGGGCCCCCGGTCGACCCCACCCCGACCGCGCGCCGGCAGAGCACCGGCGACGTCCGCGGCGCACTGCGTCCCCGCGACCCCCGGCCCGACACCGACGAGCCCCGCTCCCCTGCCGCCGACGAGCCGGCCGTCCCGTGGCGGGTCGACCCGACCCACTCCGTCGCCGACGCCCTGCTGTCCTCCGACGACGACCCGGGTCAGGCCGACGACGGTGAGGGCTTCACCCCGTCTCCCCCGGCCCCGTTGCCGCCGCGCACCGACCGCCTCTTCTGGGGGGCGCTGCTCGGCCTCGTCCTGGGGCCCCTCCTCCTCGTCTGGCTGGTCGCCACCCGCCCCGACTCCGGAGGATGGCTCACCGCCGTCGCGATCGCGCTCGTCGTGGGCGGCTTCGCCTGCCTGGTCCTGCGCCAGCCGAGCAACCGCGACGACGACCCGACCAACGGCGCCCGGGTCTGACGCACCCGCTGCGCTCCCGGCTCGCCGGCTCGTCCGTCAGCCGGTGACCGTGACCCGCGGCCCGGTCAGCTCCGTGGTCTCGACATCAACCCACACCGGTCGGTGGTCGGTGCCGGCCGTGAGGTCCTCCGCCACCCACGGCACGTCGCGGTGCGGCAGCACCCGCACGTCGGGCGTGGCGAAGACGACGTCGAGCACGTGCTCGGGCCGCCTGGAGGGGAAGGTCGGCTCGAGCGGGCTCACCGGCCGCATCGCCCCGCCGAAGAGCTGCCAGGCGGCCCCGTCGTCCTGCTCGTTGAGGTCACCGGCGAGCAGCGCCGGACCGGGCTGGGCGGCGAGGTGCGCCATGATCTCGCGGGCGTGCTCGAGGCGCTCGTCGCCGTCGAGCCCGAGGTGGACGCTGGCGACGGACACCGCCGTGCGGCCGAAGGGAGCCACCCGCGTCACCGCGAAGCCGCGCCGGTCGCGCCGGGTCCGGTACGGCAGTCGGTGGTGAGTCACGGAGACGACATTGGTGCGCAGGTGGGTCAGCACGCTCGTCTGCCCGGCGCGCTGGTCGCGCCCGGACCACACGAGCCCGCAGCGGCGGGCGAAGTCCGCGATCCGGTGGTCGACCGGCCCGATCCACGGCACCTCCTGCAGGCACAGCACGTCGGGGTCGATGGCCCGGACCGTGCGGGCGAGCGCCGCGACGTCGTCCTGCAGCGCACGCACGTTGTAGGAGGCGACGCGCAGGGTCACACCTGCTCCTCGGCCCCCAGTGACGCCGCCCCGATGAGCCCCGCGTCCGGACCGAACCGCGCCGCGACGATGCTCGCCGCCGGGCGGTAGCCGCGACCGGTCAGCTGGCGCGCGAAGGTGTCGCGGGCCGGGTCGAGCAGCAGGTCGCCGGCGGCACTCACGCCACCACCGATGACGAAGATCTCCGGGTCCAGCGCCGCCGCGAGGTTGGCGATGCCGACCCCGAGCCAGTGCCCGATCTCGGCGAGCAGCTCCACCGCCGTGGCGTCGCCGGCCTTTGCCGCCTCGGTGATCATCGGTCCGGTGAGTGAGGCCGGGTCGCCCCCGACGTGGGCGAGCAGGTCGGTGGCCATCGGGGAGTTGGCCATCGCCAGGCCACGGGCCTCGCGCACCAGGGCATTGCCCGAGGAGTACTGCTCCCAGCAGCCACGGTTGCCGCACTCGCAGCGCTGTCCACCCGGCACGACCTGCATGTGGCCGAACTCGCCGGCGATGCCGTAGCGACCGCGCACCAGGTGGCCCCCGACGATGATGGCGCCGCCGATGCCGGTGCCGAGGGTGATCATCACGGCGTGCGTCGCCCCGCGGGCGGCCCCGAAGCGGTGCTCGGCCCACAGGGCGGCGTTGGCGTCGTTGTCGATGGAGATCGGCAGGTCCAGCCGCGTGCCGAGGGCCTCGCGCAGGGGCTCGTTGCGCCACGAGAGGTGGGGCGCGAAAACGACCGTCGAGCGGTCGGCGGCGACGAAACCGGCGGCGCCGACCCCCACGGTGCTCGGCGCCTCGACCTCGGCCTCGTCGGCGAGGCGGCGCAGCTCCTCGATGACCTCGACGATGGTGTCCTCGACGACGCGCGGCGCGTTGGACCGGTCGGGGGTGTCGCGTCGGGTGCGCACGAGGATGCGCCCGTCCGCGTCGAGGACACCGCCGGACACCTTGGTGCCGCCGATGTCGATGCCGATGCTCGTGGTCATGCGTGGGCCTCCCGGGCCAGGGTCGCGGCCCCGACGATGCCGGCGTCGTTGCCGAGGGTCGCCGGGACGATCTGCGGCGCGGGGCGGTGGCCCCGTCCGATGAGGTGTCGCGCGAAGGACGCGCGCGCCGGATCGATGAGCAGGTCCCCCGCGTCAGCGACGCCGCCGCCGACGACGACCAGACGTGGGTCGAGGACCGCGCAGATCGAGGCCAGGCCCTGCCCGAGCCGGGCACCGAGGTCCTCGAGCAGCTCGATGCTCGCCCCGTCGCCCTGCTGCGCCAGCTCGGTGACGTCCTGACCGGTGAGGGCCTCGGGGTCGCCGCCGCACCGCTCGCGCAGCGCGGCCCCGATGGGCGAAGGGGAGGTCACCAACTCGCGCGCGGAGCGCACCAGGGCGGTGCCGGAGGCGAAGACCTCGAGGCAGCCGGAGTTGCCGCAGCCGCACCGCGGGCCGCTGGGGTCGAGGGCGACGTGGCCGATCTCGCCACCGATGCCGAAGGCCCCCTGCAGGAGCCGGTCGTCGACGATGCAGCCGCCGCCGACCCCGGTGCCGACGGTGACGAGCACCATGTCGTCGCAGTCGCGGCCGGCGCCGTGGCGGTACTCGCCCCAGGCGGCGGCGTTGGCGTCGTTGTCGACGACGACGTCACGCTCGACGAGCGCGCCGACCTCCTCAGCCAGGTCGAGGTCGCGCCAGGGCAGGTTGGGGGCGAACCACACGTGTCCGCGCCGGGAGTCGACGAAGGCGGCACAGGCCATGCCGACCCCGACGACCTCGTCGGGGGCCTCCTGCTCGAGGGACCGCACGAGCCCGGCGGTCGCCTCGATGATCGCCGCGGTGTCGTCCGCGGGGGTGGCGACCTGCTGCCGCTGGGTGATCCGCCCGCGCTCGTCGACGAGCGCCCCGGCGATCTTGGTCCCGCCGATGTCGATGCCGATGGCCGTCGTGCTCATGCCCCGCTCACTCCTTCGTCGGCCGCACCGGCCTCGTCGTCGTGGACCTCGACCCGCTCCCCGCGGGAGCGCAGGGGGACGTGCGGGGGCGCCTCGTCGAGCTCGACCCCGAGCGCTCCGCTCACGGCCGCCGAGCCGAAGGCCGCCCGGGTGAGCGCCTCGGCGAGCAGGCTGGCACCGGTCATGGCGCGCCGGGTCGTCGCGTCGTCGAGCCGGCGCAGGTCCTCGCCGAGGCCCTCGAGGTCGACCTCGGAGAGCACCCGCAGCAGCTGCACGACGACGTCCTCGGCGTCCGGTGTCTGCTCCTGGTCAGCCACGGGGCCACACCGCCTCGTCGGGGGTCATCGTCACGGTGAGGACCCCGCCGGCGACGCCCGCACGCGCGATCTCGCAGCGCCGCAGGACCGAGGGCAGCAGCACCCGTCGGCTGCGCCCGGCGCACCCGAGGACGAGCTCGTCGTCGTGCCGGACGAGGTCGAGGTCGGCCGCCCGCACGCCCGGCAGGTCGATCACCAGGTGCCAGGCGCCGCTGCCGTCGTCGAGCCGCTCGACGCGCAGCCCGTGGTCGGGGGCCGGGTCGGGCAGGTGCTCGACGCCCGCACCCCCGGGTGGGTGGACCGCGGTGAGGCGACGCCCCATGAGCGCGAGGAAGACCTCGGCGTCGGCTCGCCGGGCCGCGCCGACGGGGCCGGCGGGTGCGGCGAGGTGCAGGGCGGTCTGCGCCGGGTCGGCGAGCGCCGTGTCGAGAGCGTCGAGCAGGGCGGCTCCCTCGCGCAGCGCCGCGAGCACGGGGGCGTCGGGCTGCGGGAGCGTGCCGATGCCGTCGGGTGCCACGAGCACCTCCCAGCGCGCGATGACGGGGACGAAGGCGCTCATCGCTCGAGCCACCCGCTGGGGTGCGTCGAGCAGTCGGGCGACCTCGACGTCGACCTCGACGACGATCTCATGGTCGTCGGCCGCGGCCTGCTCGAGCTGGCGAGCCAGCCGCAGCAGCGCCGGCAGCTCGGCCGGCAGGATCCGCGCGATGAGGTCGGCGACGACGGGCGAAGGGAGGTCCAGTGCCGTGAGCAGCCGGTCGAGGAGGTCCTCGACCGCCACGACGACCGGGTCGGGCGCGCCGTGCTGGGGCGCGGGCCGCACGACCGCGTGGTGCGGGGTCAGTGCGGCGAGCACCCGGGAGGCGACGTCGGGTCCGTGGTCACCGCCACCGACGACGAGGTGGGCGCGCACGGTCCTCTCAGGCCTCGGCGCGCTTCTTGAGGTCACGCAGCGCGGTGTCGACGATGACCTTCTCGGCCTTGCGCTTGAGCATGCCGAGCATCGGCACCTTGAGGTCGACGGTCAGCTCGTAGACGACCTCGGTACCGCCGTCGGCCGTGGCGCTCAGCGTGTAGGAGCCGTCCATCGCCTTGAGCATCGTCGCCTCGACGAGGGTCCACGAGGCGACACCCTGACCGTCCTCGGCGACGTCCCACGTGTAGTCGAGGGTGTAGGTGTCCTGGATCGGGCCGGCGTCGAGGCTGAAGGAGGCGGTGTCGGGCCAGCCGTCGCCGTCCTCGGTGAGGATCTCGACCTGTCGGATCTCCTTGGCCCACTCCGGGTAGGCCTCGAGGTCGGCGATGATGTCGAGGACCTCGCCGGGCGAGGCGTCGACGACGGTGCTGGAGCGGGTGCTGTCGGCCATGCGGGCGAGACTATCGCGTGCGACCCTCGAGCCGGTCCTTGATGTGGTTGAGCCCGCTCTTCCACCGGCGCCGGTGCTCCCGAGACCACCGCGCGGCGCCGCGACCGTGCTCACCGTGGACGAAGTGGTGGACGATCGTGCCGCCGTGCCCGGCCTCCAGCCAGATCTCCATCCGCCCGACGACGTCGCCCTGCACGCGCCAGCGCACCCCCTTCGCCCCGCGGTCCTGCACGACCTCCCGGTGCAGCCCCGGCCACAGCCCGTCGAGCACCCCGGGGGCATCGAGCTCGGCCCGCACCACGTGCGGCGCGGCGCGGACGTAGGTCTCGTCGACGATGTCGACGAGGGGTACCTGACGACGCAGGAGCACGGAGAGTCCTTCCGGTGGCTCGGTCGTGGACGGGGGCGAGGAGAACAGTATGGCCACCATCACGGGCACGACCTCCTGACGCACCCCGTCGCGCGGGTAGGCTCCACGCGAGCCAGCCTCCCCGCAGGTGCAGCCGGACGGCGAACGAAGGAGATCCCCGTGAACGACAGCACGATGCCCCGCCTCATCGAGGGCAACCCCACCGACTCCCTGGCAGACCTGCCGGGCCGCAACGCGGACAAGGACCCGCAGCGGGTCGCCTTCAGCGTCAAGGAGTCGGGCGCGTGGCGTGACGTGACCGCCGCGCAGTTCAACCTCGAGGTGCGCGCCCTCGCCAAGGGCCTCATCGCCCAGGGCCTCGAGCCCGGCGACCGCCTCTCGATCATGGCCCGCACCCGCTACGAGTGGACCGTCCTCGACTTCGCGACCTGGGTCGCCGGCGGTGTGCCGGTGCCGATCTACGAGACGAGCTCCGCCGAGCAGGTCGAGTGGATCGTCAAGGACTCCGGCACCCGCTTCCTCGTCGTCGAGACGACCAAGCACGCCGCGGTCGCCGACGAGGCCCGCGCCAACCTCACCGGTCTCGACCAGGTCTTCATCATCGACAACGGCGACCTCGACACGATCGTCGCCGCCGGCGCGGACGTCACCGACGAGCAGCTCGAGGAGCGCATCGCCGGGCAGGACCGCGCGACCATCGCGACGATCATCTACACCTCGGGCACGACCGGTCGCCCCAAGGGCTGCGAGCTGACCCACGACAACTTCCTCGGCCTCACCGAGAACACCATCGCCAAGCTCGGCGACGTGCTCAACAAGGACGACGCGTCGACGCTGCTCTTCCTCCCCCTCGCGCACGTCTTCGCCCGCTTCATCGAGGTCCTCGCGGTCACCGCCGGCCGCCGGATGGGCCACAGCGCCGACATCGCCAACATCCTCGACGACTTCCAGGCCTTCCGGCCCACCTTCATCCTCGCCGTGCCGCGCGTCTTCGAGAAGATCTACAACAAGGCCAACGAGACCGCCGTTGCCGGAGGCAAGGGCAAGATCTTCGCCCGCGCCTCCGATGTCGCCATCGCCTGGTCCGAGGCCCAGGACACCGGCTCGGTCCCGCTGAAGATCAAGGTGCAGCACGCGGTCTTCGACAAGCTGGTCTACAGCACGCTACGGGCCAAGATGGGCGACAAGGTCGAGTACGCCGTCTCCGGCGGCGCCCCGCTCGGCACCCGTCTGGGGCACTTCTTCCGCGGCATCGGCGTGACGATCCTCGAGGGCTACGGCCTCACCGAGACGACCGCCCCCGCGACGGTCAACATCCCGGGCAAGGTCAAGATCGGCACCGTCGGCCCGCCGCTGCCCGGCGTCTCGCTGCGCATCGCCGACGACGGCGAGGTCCTCATCAAGGGCGTCAACGTCCTGCACGGCTACCACGACAACGAGAAGGCCACCCTCGAGGCGCTTCAGGACGGGTGGTTCAGCACCGGTGACCTCGGCGAGCTCGACTCCGACGGCTACCTGAAGATCACCGGCCGCAAGAAGGAGATCCTCGTGACCGCGGGCGGCAAGAACGTCGCCCCTGGTGTCCTCGAGGACCGCCTGCGCGCGCACCCGCTCATCAGCCAGTGCCTCGTCGTCGGCGACGGCAAGCCCTTCATCGCCGCGCTCGTGACGATCGACGAGGAGATGCTGCCGGGCTGGGCCGCCAACAACGGCCTCGGCGCGCTGACCGTCGAGCAGGCCCGCACCAACGAGACCGTCCTGGCCGAGATCCAGGGCGCCGTCGACGAGGCCAACAAGGCCGTCTCCAAGGCCGAGTCGATCCGCAAGTTCTCGGTGCTGTCCGAGGACTTCACCGAGGACAACGGCACCCTCACCCCGTCGATGAAGCTCAAGCGCAACATCATCATGCGCGACTTCGAGGACGAGGTGGAGGCGCTCTACGGCAGCTGACCGCCCGGCTGACCGGTGCGCGGGTCAGCCCGCGTGCCGGCGCAGGTCGTCGTAGTCCGAACGAGGCTCGTGCACCGCACGGGCCTCGTTTGCCGTCTCGGCGCTCACCAGGCCCGCGGCGATGAGCCGCGAGACCACCTCGCGCTCGCGCCGGTCGAGCGGCAGCAGCTGTGGGTCCGGGTCAGCGAGGGTGGCCGGGCTCCCCAGCGCCGTCACCATGCAGTCGGCGCAGCCGACGTCCCGGACCGGGCAGGTGCCGCAGTCGATCGTCAGCGGCAGTGGTCGACGGGTCATGTCCGTCACCTCCTCGTCGTCGCCGGGTCCCTCCCGACACCGACCACGCTAGGAGCGACCCCCGACAGCCCTCCCGACGCGGGTGGTGAGTGGGACCGACGCGGGAGCGGGCGAAGGGTGGGGCGGCGACGTCAAGCCGAAGTCCGGCACGACAACAGGCGGCCGCAGGAGGACGAAGGGACTTCGGCAGTGTCGCCCCACCCTTCGTCCGCGACCAACCCGCCTCCCTTCGTCCGCTCGCGTGTCTCCGCGTCAGCAGACGGTGAGGCGGCGGCCGTGACCGTGGGTCCAGCCGACGGCCGAGCCGTCGAGGCCGAGGCAGAAGTCGCTGCCCTCCCCCGCGCAGGTGGCGGTCGCGGTGACGTCGGGCAGCACGGAGGCGCCCTCGTTGGAGACCCAGTGGGCACGGCCGCCCGCGGCGCGGACGCGGGCGACGACGTCGTGGGCCAGCTGCTGCCACTGCCTCCGGCCCGCGTCGTCGAGGTAGGCGATGACCGCCGAGTGGAAGAGGACGAGGGTCGCGTCGGGTGCCTGGGACCGCGCCCGGTCGACGACCGCGTCGAGGTCGGCGAGCAGGTCGCCGCGGGTGATGTCGACGGGCGCGTCGGCGACCACCCGGCAGGCCGCGGCCAGCCGGGCCCGGCGGTCCTCGTGCTCCGGCCACACGAGCGTCTCGAGCCAGCGTGCCGTGTCCGGCACGGACAGGTCGAGCGGGTTGAGGTCGATGCCGCCGCGCCAGACGACCTCCGGGAGCGAAGGGGGGATCGCCGCCGGTCCACGCACGGTGCAGTCGAGGACGACCGGTGAGGGACCCGACGACGGGTCGACCCGGGCGACCTGCGCCCCGGCGTCGTCGAGGTAGCGGTAGGACCAGCGGTCCGGGTGCAGGCACAGGCCGGCGCTGGCACCGACCTCGAGGAGGGCCAGCGGGCCCTCGAGGCCTCCGAGCACCGGCAGCAGCGTCGCGCACCGAGCGACCTCGTTGGTCTGGGTGGACCGGGCGAGGATCGTCTCGCGCACCTGCGGCCACCGCGTCAGGAGGGTCTCGCGCAGGGCGCCCGGGTCGGCGTAGCCGGACGGCGTCACCGCACGGTGCCACCGGGCGGCCCCGAAGACGAGATTGGGCTGGCGCTTGGCGCTCGGCAGCTGCTCGAGCAGGGCGAGGACCTCAGGGTCGTCGGCGACGCCGGCGGCCCACAGCTCGAAGGTGCGCGACTCCCCCTTCGCCTCCTGCTGGGCGAAGTGCCGGTAGAAGTCGACCACGTCCGCCAGGTCATCCATCGCACGCATGCGGGCACCCTCCCACGCCGCGCCTCACGGACGTTGTCGGGGGCGGCACCTACGGTCGTCGGCATGGAGGTCGTCCAGGACAGGCTCGGTGATCTCGGCACACCGCTGGCCGAGGTCACCTTCGTCGTCGTCGACCTCGAGACGACGGGCGGGTCGGCCCGCGACTGCGGCATCACCGAGATCGGTGCGGTCAAGGTGCGCGGCGGCGAGGAGCTCGGCGAGCTGCAGACCTTCGTCAACCCCGGCGAGCCCATCCCGGCCTTCATCCAGTCGCTCACCGGCATCACCGACGCGATGGTCGCCGACGCACCCCGGGCCGGTGAGGCGGTCGCGAGCTTCCTCGAGTTCGCCCGCGGTGCGGTGCTCGTCGCGCACAACGCCGGCTTCGACATCGGCTTCCTCAAGGCGGCCTGCGCCGCCCACGACCTGCGCTGGCCCGGCCACACCGTCCTCGACACCGTGCGGCTGGCGCGGCAGGTCGTCTCCCGCGACGAGGTGGCCAACCACAAGCTGGGCACCCTCGCCCGTCACTTCGGCGCGAGCACGACACCCGACCACCGTGCCCTGCACGACGCCCGCGCGACCGTCGACGTGCTGCACGGCCTCATCGGGCGCCTCGGCTCGGTCGGGGTGCACACGCTCGAGGAGCTGAGCTCCTACACCTCCCGGGTCAGCGACGAGCTGCGCCGCAAGCGCCACCTCGCCGACGGGCTCCCGTCGGCACCCGGCGTCTACGTCTTCAAGGACGAGCGCGGCGAGCCGCTCTACGTCGGCACCTCCGTCGACATCCGCGCGCGGGCCCGCAGCTACTTCACCGCCTCCGAGCAGCGTCGGCGCATGGGCGAGATGGTGCGCCTGGCCACCGAGATCACCCCCATCGTGTGCGCGACGACGCTCGAGGCCCAGGTGCGCGAGCTGCGCCTCATCGCCGCCCACAAGCCGCGCTACAACCGCCGCTCGCGCCACCCCGAGCGGGCCTGGTGGCTCAAGCTCACCGACGAGACCTTCCCCCGGCTGTCGATCGTGCGCTCGGTCGGCCCCGACGACCTCGCCCATGCCGGTCCCTTCGGCACCCGCGGCTCGGCCGAAGAGGCCATGGCCGCGCTCCACGACGCCGTCCCCCTGCGCCAGTGCCTGACCCGGCTCTCCCCACGACGTCCGACCTCGGCCTGCGCTCTCGCCGACATGGGCCGGTGCTCGGCGCCGTGCACCGGCGAGGTGCCCGTCGAGGACTACGCGGTGACCGTCGCCGAGGCCGCCGCCGTGCTCGTCGGCGACTCCCGAGCCGCGGTCGCCGCGCTGCGCGAGCGGATGGCTGCGCTCTCCTCCCAGGAGCGCTTCGAGGAGGCCGGGGCCCTGCGCGATCGCCTGGCCGACCTCGTGCGCGCGGCCTCCCGCAGCCAGCGGGCCGCCCCGCTCGCCTCGACCGCCGAGCTGGTGGCCGCGCGGCGGACCGCCCGCGGCGGGTGGGACCTCGTGTGCGTGCGCCACGGCCGCCTCGCCGGCAGCTCCCACTCCCCCGTCGGCGCCGACCCGATGCCCTACGTCGCCGCGCTGCGGGCCAGCGCCGAGGTCGTTGCCCCGCCGACCGGCCCGGGCACCAGCGCACTGCCCGAGGAGACCGAGCTCGTCCTGCGCTGGCTCGAGGCCGAGGGCACCCGGCTGGTCGACATCGACGGCGAGTGGACCTGCCCGGTCGGGGGTGCCGCCGCGGCCCATCGCGAGCTGGCCCCTGCTCTAGGGTGGGCCTCGTGATCACCGCCATCGTCCTCATCCACGCCGACACCGCCCGCATCCCCGAGGTGGCCGAGACCGTCGCCGACCTCGACGGCGTGAGCGAGGTCTACTCCGTGGCGGGCGACGCCGACCTCATCGCGATGGTCCGCGTGCACGAGCACGAGGAGCTCGACGACGTCATCGCCGGCCGCCTCAACAAGGTCCCCGGCATCGTCGACACCTCGACACACATCGCCTTCCGCGCCTACAGCCGACACGACCTCGACGCCGCCTTCAGCATCGGCCTCGAGTAGTCAGGGACCGCAGCAGTCAGCCTGCGAGCAGTCGGGACCTCGAGCGATCCGGCAGGGGTGTCAGGCGCCCTGGCCCTCCGTGCGCGTGGCGCTCACCCAGCGCTGCAGCTGTTCGGCGGCCCGACCCGAGTCGAGGACGGCCTCGACCGTGTCCATGCCCGCCCGGATCGCAGCCACCGGGTCGCCGGGCTGCTCGTCGCCCTGCTGGGCCAGGCCGACCGCGGCCCCGGCGTTGAGCACGACGGCGTCACGGACCGGCCCCCGCTCCCCGGCGAGGAGCCGCCGCGCCACCTCGGCGTTGACGTCGGCGTCGCCACCGCGCAGGGACTCCAGCGGGCTGCGGGTCAGGCCCAGCTCCTCGGGTGTCACGTGCACCTCGCGGACCTCGCCGCCGGCGACCCACCAGACGTGGGAGCCGTCGGCGACCGTCAGCTCGTCGAGCCCGTCGTCGCCGCGGAAGACCAGCGCCCGGGTGCCGCGCTCGGCGAAAACCCCGGCCATGAGCGGTGCGATCCGGGCGTCGGCCACGCCCACGACGGAGTAGGTCGGCCGGGACGGGTTGGTCATCGGGCCGAGGACGTTGAGGGCGGTGCCGATGCCCAGGTCACGACGCGGGACGGCGGTGTGGCGGAAGGACGGGTGGAAGGTCTGGGCGAAGCAGAAGGTGATGCCGGCCTCGTCGGCCACCCGGCCGACGTCTTGGGGGCTCAACGTCAGGTTGACCCCGAGGGACTCGAGCACGTCGGCGGAACCGGACTTGGACGACGCGGCGCGGTTGCCGTGCTTGACGACCCGCACCCCCGTCGCGGCGATGCAGATCGACGACATCGTCGAGATGTTGACCGTGCCGGCCATGTCGCCGCCGGTGCCGACGATGTCGAGGGTCGGGCCCGAGACCTCGATCGGCAGCGCGTGCTCCAACATGACGTCGGCCAGCGCCCGCAGCTCGGTGACGGTCTCCCCCTTCGCCCGCAGGGCCACGAGGAAGCCGGCGATCTGCGCCGGGGCGGCGTCGCCCGACATCATCTCGCGCATAGCCCACGAGGTCTCGTCGGACCCGAGGTCACGCCCCGACAGCAGCTGGGTGAGGACGCCCGACCAGGTGGGGGTGTCCGCCGCGCTCATCGGGCGGCCACACCCCGGGCGAGATCGGCCACCGCGTCGGCGAGGGCGATCGCGTCGATGGGGTGGGAGACGGCAGCGTCGGCCATCGACCAGGTGGCGAGCCACCCGTCCTGGGGCCGCCCGGTGACGACGAGGACCGGGGGGCAGTCGTGGATCTCGGACTTGAGCTGACGGCACAGGCCCAGCCCGCCGAGCTTGGCCGCCTCGCCGTCGAGCACGAGCACGTCGACCTCACCGGCCTCGACGGCCTCGATGACGGCAGCCGGTGTGGCGCACTCGCGCCACGCGCTCACCTCGACGTCACGGGCCGGCCGGCGGCCCACCGCGGCGCGCACGGCGTCACGGGTGGTGATGTTGTCGCTGTGCAGGAGCACCCGCACGGAGACGGAGGGGCCCTCTCCGGCCGAGGCTGCCGGGGCGGAGGGGGTCGCTGACGAGGTACCGGTCATGCCCCAGAGCGTAGCGGTGACCCACCCCACGAGACTCGCGGAGGGGGGTGGCGCACATGCGCTCGCAGTTGAGGACATAATGGGCCCGTGGCCACTGCAACCTCCCTGCCTTCAAACGTGTCCGGGCACACCGCCGCCGACCCTGCGATGGGTCCGGTCAGCCGCCCCAACATGGTGTCCGTCGGCACCATCGTCTGGCTGTCCAGCGAGCTGATGTTCTTCGCCGCGCTCTTCGCGATCTTCTTCACGGTCCGGTCGCTGCGTCCGGACCTGTGGGAGCACAACATCGAGCTGCTCAACGTGCCCTTCGCGGCCGCCAACACCCTGATCCTCGTGATCTCGTCGGTGTGGTGCCAGCTCGGTGTCCTCAAGGCGGAGCACGGGCAGAAGTCGCGGACCGGGTCGCTGCTCAACATCGCCGGCTGGGGCATGCGTGAGTGGTACGTCCTCACCTACATCTTCGGTGCGGTCTTCGTCTCCGGTCAGGTCCTCGAGTACGCCACCCTCGTCTCCGAGGGCGTGACGATCTCGACCGACTCCTGGTCCTCGATCTTCTACCTGACGACGGGCCTGCACGGCATCCACGTCACCGGTGGCCTCATCGCCTTCCTGCTGATCATCGGGCGGACCTACACGACGCGCACCTACAGCCACGCGCAGCAGACCGGTGCGGTCGTCACGTCCTACTACTGGCACTTCGTCGACGTCGTGTGGATCGCCCTCTTCGCCGCCATCTACCTCCTCGGCGCGTGATCGACGTGCGCCTCCCCCTGCCCCGTACCCGTCGTTCCCAGAGGAGCGGACCCTCCATGCCCACCCTCTCTCGCCGTCACCCCGCGGCGATCGCCCTGCTGATCATGCTCGGCCTCTTCGTCACCGGCACGGCCTATGCCGCCGTCGCCCCCCAGCAGACCGAGGCCACGGTCACCAGCTCCGACAGCGTCGCCAACGGCAAGAAGCTCTTCGTGGCCAACTGCGCGACCTGCCACGGCGCCAACGGCCTGGGCATCAAGGACGCCGGCCCGAGCCTCGCCGGTGTCGGTGCGGCGTCGGTCGACTTCCAGATGGGCACCGGCCGCATGCCGATGGCCGCCCCCGGCGTGCAGGCCCCCTCCAACATCAAGGTGAAGTTCACCGACGAGGAGATTTCGGACATCGCCGCCTACGTCTCCACCCTCGGCGCCGGCCCGTCCGTGCCCGACGCGGAGTACACCGACGGCTCGAAGGGCGACCCGGGCAAGGGTGGCCAGATCTTCCGCGTCAACTGCGCCATGTGCCACAACAGCGCCGGCGCCGGTGGCGCCCTCACCCGCGGCAAGGACGCCCCCAAGGTCAGCGACGTCTCCGGCAAGCACATCTACGAGGCCATGGTGACCGGCCCGCAGAGCATGCCGGTCTTCAACGACACCAACATCTCCCCCGAGGGCAAGCGCGACGTCATCGCCTACATCGAGGCGCAGCAGGAGGCCGGCAACCCCGGCGGCAACCCGCTCGGCAGCCTCGGCCCGGTGCCCGAGGGCCTCTTCGCCTGGACCATCGGCTTGGGGCTCCTCGTGGGCTTCGCCGTCTGGCTCGGCCAGAAGTCCGCCTGACAGACCTGACAACTCGCCACACAGACAGGACCGACAACAGATGAGTGAGCACACCCCGACAGGGGCAACGCCGCAGGAGCCCTCCGGCTCCGAGCCGGCGCGCCTCGACCAGGGCCACGTGCAGGGCTCCGGTGGTATCCCGGAGCGGTTCAGCAACCCCGGGCTGCCGCCCCACGTGCTGCGCAACGCCGACCGTGACGACAAGGCGGCCAAGCGGGCCGAGCGTCAGGTGGCTGCGCTCTTCACGCTGTCGATCCTCGGCACGCTGCTCTTCGTCGTCTCGTACTTCATCGTCGACGTCGACGACACCGTGTGGGTGCCCTTCACCAACGAGATGAGCCTGGCCAACCTGCTCCTCGGCCTCGGACTGGCCTTCTCCCTCCTCGGCATCGGCCTCGGCGCGGTCCACTGGGCCAAGACGCTCATGCCCGACACCGAGGTCGTCGAGATGCGTCACCCGATGCGCTCCGCGGAGGCCGACCGTCAGGCCTTCGTCGACACGATGCTCGACGGCGCCGAGTCCTCGCAGCTGACGCGTCGTCCGCTGCTCAAGGCGACCTTCGCCGGGGCCATGGGCCTCTTCGCGCTCCCCCTCGTCGTCCAGCTCGTCGGCTCGCTCGGCCCGCTGCCCAAGAACGACCTCTCGGTCACCTTCTGGAACGGCGAGAAGGGCGAGGACGGCACCTACACGCCGAAGAAGCGGCGCCTGCACAGGGACCCCGAGGACACCCCGATCAAGCCGGGCGACGTCACCATCGGATCGGTCTTCCACATCCAGCCCGAGGGCCTGCTCGAGCGTCCCGACTTCCTCGACGAGATGAGCAAGGCCTCCGTCCTGCTCATGCGCCTGAACCCCGAGGACTTCCAGGACACCGACAAGGGCCGCAAGGCCCGCGAGTGGGGCTACCAGGGCATCGTCGCCTACTCCAAGGTGTGCACCCACGTCGGCTGCCCGGTCGGCCTCTACGAGCAGACGACGCACCACCTGCTCTGCCCCTGTCACCAGTCCACCTTCGACGTGACCAACGACTGCGAGGTGATCTTCGGTCCCGCCGGGCGCCCCCTGCCGCAGCTGAAGATCACCGTCGACAGCGAGGGTTACCTCATCGCTGACCAGCCCTTCCAAGAGCCGGTCGGCCCGAGCTTCTGGGAGCGTGGTTGATCGTGACCGCCAATGCCCGTCCCGCAGACGGCCTGCGCACCGGTGACGCACCGGCAGGGCCCTCCTACTCTCCCGGGGTGAAGAAGGTCGGCGGCGTCGCCGGCTGGATCGACGACCGCACCGGTGCCGCCAAGGGCATCGGCTACCTCATGAAGAAGGTCTTCCCCGACCACTGGTCCTTCATGCTCGGCGAGATCGCCATGTACTCGATGATCGTGTGCATGCTGACCGGGGTCTTCCTGACCTTCTGGTTCGACCCGTCGATGGCGCACACCACCTACGAGGGCAGCTACGCGCCGCTCAAGGGTGTCGGCATGTCCCGCGCCTACGCGTCGACCCTCGACATCTCCTTCGACGTCAAGGGCGGCCTGCTGATCCGCCAGATCCACCACTGGTCGGCGCTGCTGTTCATCGTCGCCCTGTCGGTGCACATGCTGCGCGTGTTCTTCACCGGCGCCTTCCGCAAGCCCCGTGAGCTCAACTGGGTCATCGGCTGCGTCCTGTCCCTCCTCGCGCTCGTCGAGGGCTTCGCCGGCTACTCCCTCCCCGACGACCTGCTCTCGGGCACCGGACTTCGCGCCGCCCAGGGCTTCATGGTCGCGGCGCCGGTCATCGGCAGCTACCTGAGCTACGCCCTCTTCGGTGGCACCTTCCCCGGTGACGACATCATCCCGCGCCTGTACTCCGTGCACATCCTGCTGCTGCCGGCGCTGCTCATCGCACTCTTCACGGTGCACATCGTCCTGGTCGCGCTGCAGAAGCACACGCAGTACCCCGGCCCCGGCAAGACCAACGACAACGTCGTCGGTTTCCCGGTCATGCCGGTCTACGCGGCCAAGGCCGGTGGCTTCTTCTTCATCGTCTTCGGTGGCATCGCCCTGATCTCGGCGCTGGTCCAGATCAACGCCGTGTGGGTCCACGGCCCCTACGAGCCCAACGCCACCACGGCCGGCGCCCAGCCGGACTGGTACATGGGCTTCCCCGACGGCGCGCTGCGTCTGCTGCCGGGCGGCATGGAGTTCGAGACCTTCGGCTTCACGTGGGCCTGGCCGGTCATCGTCGGTGCCCTGCTGGTCATCCCCGCCTTCTACGGCGGCATGATCGCCTACCCCTTCATCGAGGCGTGGATCACCGGTGACAAGCGCGAGCACCACCTGCTCGACCGCCCGCGCAATGCCCCGACCCGCACCGCCTTCGGCATGGCCGCGCTGACGCTCTACGGCGTGCTGATGTTCGCCGCGAGCAACGACATCATCGCGATCAAGTTCGGGATGTCGATCAACGACATCACCCAGATCCTGCGTGTGCTCACCTTCGTGGGGCCGGTCATCGCCTTCTGGGCGACCCGCCGGATCTGCCTGAGCCTGCAGCGGCACGACCGTGACCTCGTCCTCCACGGACGCGAGACCGGGCGCATCCAGCGCGGTGCCGGCGGTGACTTCCACGAGGTGCACGAGCCCCTCGACGAGTACACCCGGTGGACCCTCGTCCAGCACGAGGCGCCGGTCCCGCTCGAGCTGGAGTCGGCCACCGACGCCAACGGCGTCGACAAGAAGGGTGCCCGCAAGCGCAAGCTGCGCGCCAAGCTGCACGACTTCTACTTCGGCGGTGCGGTCCAGCCGGTCACGCCCGCCGAGCTCGAGGCCGCGCACCACGACCACGGCCACGAGGCCATCGAGTCGGGAGACAAGGTCTCCACGCACTGACCTCGGTCAGCGACGACGAAGGGCCCCGGAGGATCATCCCTCCGGGGCCCTTCGTCGTTCCCGCACCGTGACCCGGGACGAAGGGAGGATCCCCCCGGTGCGAGGATGGCCCGGAGATGCTCACCCGACCCGCCGCCGGTGCCCGACACCCGCGCCCCGCCCCGCTCGCCGTGACGACCGTCCTGCTGGCGCTCCTGGGCATGTTCGGTCCCTTCTCCATCGACACCCCCTTCCCCGCCTTCCAGGAGATGGGCGCCGACCTCGACGTCTCCGAGGCGTCGATGCAGCTCGTCGTCAGCGCCTACCTCGGCGCCTTCGCCGTGATGAGCCTCTTCCACGGACCGCTGAGCGACGCCGTCGGACGCAAGCCCGTCATGGTCACCGGTGCCGCCGTCTACGCCCTCGCGTCGATCGGGTGTGCCCTGGCGCCGTCCCTGCCGGTCCTGCTGGGCTTCCGGGTCCTGCAGGGCATGTCCGCCGGAGCCGGCACGATCGTCTCGCGCACCGTCGTGCGCGATCTCTTCGAGGGGGCACGGGCCCAACGGCTGATGAGCACCATCGCGATGATCTTCGGCATCGGTCCGGCCCTGGCGCCGATCGTCGGGGGCTGGCTGCTCCTCCTCGGGCCCTGGCCCCTCGTCTTCTGGTTCCTCAGCCTCTTCGGCACGGTGATCGCGCTGTCGGTGCTCGTGCTGCTCCCCGAGAGCCACCCGCGTGAGCGACGCACTCCGCTCGACGTGCGGTCGATCGTCTCGGGTGTCGTCGACGTGGCGCGCATGCGGCACTTCCAGGTCCTGTCCGCTGCCTCGGCCTTCTCCTTCGCCGGGCAGTTCCTCTACATCGGTGCCGCGCCGATCTTCGTCGTCACGCTGCTCGGCCAGGGACCGCAGGACTTCTGGGTCTTCTTCGTGCCGATGGTCGTCGGCATGGTGCTCGGCTCCTTCACCAACGGGCGGCTCGCGGAGCGGGTCAGCGGGGACCGGCTCATCGTCGGCGGTCAGACCGTGGCCCTGACCGGTGCCGTGGCCGGCGTGGCCCTCGCCGCCGTCCCCGCCACCGCCGCACTCCCCTGGGCCGTCGTCGGCGCGACGGCCATCGCCTTCGGCACCGGCATCTCGATGCCGGTCTACCAGCTCGCCCTGCTCGACGCCGTGCCGCACGCCCGGGGCACGGCCGCCTCGGTCTCGACCTTCCTCATGCTGATGCTCAATGCCACGCTCACCGGGCTCGTCGTCCCCGTCGCCGCGTCCTCGCTGCTGAGCCTGGCGCTGACGAGCCTGGGCCTGCTCTGCCTGGGGATCGTGCTCTTCCACGTGCACCGCCGGCACAGTCGCCCGGTGCGTGCCCAGCCCGTCATCCCACCCACACCGGAGGTGACCTGACCATGGTCGAGATCAGCGAGCACGACTTCGAGCTGGCCGTGCGCGACGCGCTCGACGAGGTCCCGCCCCAGCTGCTGGACCTGCTCGACAACGTGGCCTTCTTCGTCGAGGACGAGCCGGGCCCGGAGCACGCCGACCCGGGGCTGTCCGACGAGGACAACGCCGAGCTGCTCGGCATCTACCTCGGCACCCCGCTCACCGAGCGCGACGGTGGCTGGGCCGGCTCCCTGCCGGACCGCATCGTGCTCTTCCGCGGGCCCCTGACCAGGATGTGCGATGACCTCGACGACCTGCGCGAGGAGATCGCCGTCACCATCGTCCACGAGGCCGGCCACCACGTCGGCATCGACGAGCAGCGCCTGCACGAGCTCGGCTGGGGTTGAGCCTCGCTCACCTGCCGCGAGGTCAGGCCGTGGCGCTCTGCTCCTGCCACTGGGCGTAGGAGTACTGCCACACCCCGATGCCCTCGGTGGGCAGGAACTCACGACTCGAGCCGGTGAAGTCGACGGGGTCACCGGGCAGCGAGTTGTCGTAGAACCACTCGGCATTGCCCGGGGCCATGTTGACGCACCCGTGGGAGACGTTGGAGCTGCCCTGGGAGCCGACCGACCACGGGGCGGAGTGGACGAACTCGCCGGTCCAGGTCACCCGGACGTTGAAGGCGGTGTCGACCTTGTAGTAGCCCGGCTCGCCCTTGTCGATCCCGATGGTCGAGGAGTCCATCGTCATCTCGCGCTGCTTGTTGATGACGACCTTCATCCCCGAGCGCGTCTCGGTGTCCTTGCCCGGCTTGCCGCTGCTCACCGGGAAGGACTTGACCTGCTGGCCGCCCCGGCTGACCGTCATCCGGTGGTTGGCGATGTCGACCTTGGCCATCTGCTCACGACCGATGGTCATCGTGCCGGAGTGGTCCTCGGCAACCCACTTGTCCTTGCCCGTCTGGAATCCGGTGAGCGGCGCGTCGACGGTGACCTTGGTTCCGGGGGCCCAGAAGTCCTTGGGGCGCCACATCAGCTGTCGGTTGTCGAGCCACCCCCACGAGCCCTCGACCTGCGGGGTCGTCTTCACCGACACCGCCTCCTCGATGGCCTTGCGGTAGGAGGCCTCGGTGACCTCGGAGTCGAACTGGATGCTCACCGGCATGGCCACACCGACCGTCTGACCGTCATAGACGATGCCGTAGGTCGCCGTGACCTCCGGCTCGTGCGTGGTGAAGGTCGACTTCTGCGTGGAGGTGCCACCCTCGGGGCCCTCGGCGGTCACCGCCACCGTGTAGGTCGTGCCGGGCTTCATCCGCGAGCTCGACGTCCAGGTCTGCCCCTGGACCTCGCCTTCGACACTCGCCTCGCCCGGTGCGCTCACCCGCACCTCGTCGAGCGTGCCGCGCATGACCTGCACGCTGATCTCGTCGTCGGGCATGACGCCCTTGGCGCCTTGGCCGGGGTTGACCTTGACCTCGGCGGGGGGCAGGTCACGGGTCGTCGAGCTCGACGAGCTGCTCCGACCATCACTCGCCGACGGCGTGGCCGCGTCTCCCCCGGCGCAGGCGGCGAGGGCGAGAAGGGCGATGAGAGTGAGTGCGCAGATGCGCAGCGGTCGGATGATTCGACTCACGAGACGGTGCACCCCCAGTGCATGACGCGGGTATCGGCCCGGTGCCGGTCACCCGACCCCGGACGTGCTGAAGGGGCCCCGGACCGATGTCCGTGGCCCCTTCGGCCGAGTGTACGCCCCGTCAGTGGGCGTGCTCACCCTTGTAGTACTCGAAGACCCAGCCGCACAGGGCCCAGACGCCGACGAGCGCACCGAAGGCCGAGACCCACAGGCCGACCGCGACACCGAGGAAGACCAGGGAGCCGGCGAGGGAGAGCCACAGCGGCCACCACGAGTAGGGCGCGAAGGTCCCGTAGGGGCCCTCGGCCTGCTCGATCTCGCCGTCCTCGTCGTCATCGGGACGGAAGGGCAGCTTGCGGGCGGTGTTCCACAGGAAGAAGGCGATCATGAAGCCCAGGCCCGCGGAGAGGAAGAGCGTCACCCAGCCGACCGGCTCGACCCAGTCGGTGACGATGCCGTAGCCGACGGCCACGACGGCGAAGAAGGCGCCGACGACGGCGAAGAGCTGGATCTCGGACTTCATCGGGTGCCCTCACCGTCGGTCGTGGAGGTCGTGGAGGTCGTGGAGGTCGCCGACGTCACGGCCGCCGCACTCTGCTGGACGCGCGAGCGGATCGCGGCCGGGGCGTACTCGGGGTGGTTCATGTCGAAGGTCGGCCGCTCCGAGCGGATCGGCGGGATCGACGTGAAGTTGTGCCGCGGCGGCGGGCAGGAGGTCGCCCACTCGAGGCTGTTGCCGTATCCCCACGGGTCGTCGACCTCGACGAGCTTGCCCGTCGTCTGCGTCTTCCAGACGTTGTAGAAGAAGGGCAGGAAGCTCACCGCGAGGATCAGCGAGCCGACCGTGGAGATCTGGTTGGCCAGCTGGAAGCGGTCCTCGGGCATGTAGTCGGCGTAGCGGCGAGGCATGCCCTGGACGCCCAGCCAGTGCTGGATGAGGAAGGTCATGTGGAAGCCGATGAACAGCAGCCAGAAGTGGATCTTGCCCAGGCCCTCGTCGAGCATCTTGCCGGTGAACTTGGGCCACCAGAAGTACATGCCGGCGAAGAAGGAGAAGACGATCGTGCCGAAGAGCACGTAGTGGAAGTGCGCCACGATGAAGTAGGTGTCGGTGATCTGGAAGTCCAGCGCCGGGCTGGCCATGATCACACCGGTCAGACCACCGAAGAGGAAGGTCACGAGGAAGCCGATCGTCCAGATCATCGGCGTGTCGAAGACGAGCTTGCCGCCCCACATCGTGCCGATCCAGTTGAAGAACTTCACACCGGTCGGCACCGAGATCGCCATCGTCATGATCGCGAAGAAGGGCAGGAAGATCTGACCAGTGCCGTACATGTGGTGGGCCCAGACCGAGACGGACAGCGCCGCGATGGCGATCGTCGCGAAGACGAGCGTCTTGTAGCCGAAGATCGGCTTGCGGGAGAAGACCGGCAGGATCTCGGAGGCGACGCCGAAGAAGGGCAGCGCCAGGACGTAGACCTCGGGGTGGCCGAAGAACCAGAAGAGGTGCTGCCAGAGCAGTGCTCCACCGCTCTCCGCAGCGAAGATCTGACCGCCCCAGGCACGGTCGACGCCGAGGCCGATGAGGGCCGCCGCGAGGACCGGGAAGGCCATGAGGATCAGGATCGAGGTGATCAGGACGGTCCAGGTGAAGATCGGCATCCGGAACATCGTCATGCCGGGCGCGCGCATGCAGATGATCGTGGTGATGAAGTTGACGCCACCGAGGATCGTGCCGAAGCCGCTGAGGGCCAGACCCCAGACCCACAGGTCGCCACCGACGCCGGGGCTGTAGGTCGGGTCGGACAGCGGGGTGTAGGCGGTCCAGCCGAAGGAGGCCGCGCCACCGGGGGTGAACAGGCCCGCACCGGCGATGAGGCCGCCGAAGAGGTAGAGCCAGTAGGCGAACATGTTCAGTCGCGGGAAGGCGACGTCAGGGGCACCGATCTGCAGCGGCATGAGCGCGTTGGCGAAGCCGGCGAAGGCGGGCGTCGCGAACAGCAGCAGCATGATCGTGCCGTGCATGGTGAACATCTCGTTGAACTGCTCGGGGTTGTCCACCACCTGCAGGCCGGGGGCCCACAGCTCGAGCCGGATGACGAGCGCCATGAGGCCTCCGAGGAGGAACCAGATGAAGCTCGTGATCATGTAGAGGTTGCCGATGACCTTGTGGTCGGTCGTCGTGATGTGCCGGAAGAACTGGGATCCGGCCTTTTCACGGCGGGCGATGGTGCGCTCGGAGAGCTCGGTCTCCGAGGTGTTCCTGGCGAGTGCGCCGGATGCGGTTGACATCAGTTCTCCTCGGAGGTGCGGGCGGCGTCGTCCTCGGGCAGCAGGTCGCGGTCGCGCTCGAGGATCTCCTCGCGGTTGAGGCCGTTGTCGAGCAGACCGGTCTGGCCCTTGTCCTCGAGCTCCTGCATGTGGGCGTCGTACTCGTCGCGCTCGACGACCTTGACGTTGAAGAGCATCTGCGAGTGGTAGGCGCCGCACAGCTCGGCGCACTTGCCCTGGAAGGTCCCGGTCTGGTTGGGGGTGACCTGGAAGCGGTTGACCATGCCCGGGTTGACGTCCATCTTCTCGAGGAAGGCGGGCACCCAGAAGGAGTGGATGACGTCGCGGGAGGTCAGGACGAACTCGACGCGCTCACCGACCGGCAGGTAGAGGGTCGGCAGCTTTTCTTCAGCGCCCTCCTTGCCGTCGAGCTCGGCCATCTGGCCGGCCTCGTGGACGTCGTCGTCGACGTAGTTGAAGTCCCAGCTCCACTGCTTGGCCGCGATGTTGATCGTGGTGTCGGGCTCCTGGGAGACGTCCTGCAGCTTGGTCGTGGCGTCCTGGGTGTAGTAGAAGAGCGCACCCACCATCAGCATGGGGACCACGGTGTAGAGGATCTCCAGCGGGACGTTGTACTGCAGCTGGACCGGCAGCGAGCCGTCGTCGTCCTTGCGGCGACGGTAGGCGGCCATGCACCACAGGATCAGGCCCCAGACGAGGACGCCGACGGCGAGTGCCGCGACCCAGGCCCAGATCCAGAGGTTCTCGACGAGCGCGGCCTCCTCGGTGATCCCCTCAGGGAGGTAACCGTTCTTGGGGTCGGTGTTGACACCGACCGCGCTGCACGCGGACAGGGCCACGACGGCAATGACGAGTCCGATGGCACCGATTCCGCGGCGTGTACGCCGGGAGGGGCTCGAAGACACAGGCAAGGGGCACCTACTACTGGTCCGAAGTTTTCAGAAGACGTGGATCACGTTACCGCAGGACACCAGCCCGATAGTCGAAGGGGGGCACTAGTCTCATCGCGTGGCGCGAGAGGGAGATTCGGTCCAGCAGGACCCCGCTGACCCGACTCCCCCGACGGGGGTCGGCGGGCTGCTCGACGGGGTCCCCGGACCGCTCCTCCCCGAGGCCCTCCAAACCCTCCTCGCGGCACATGACCTCGCGTGGGCGGACAGCACGTCCCGCCACTCCGCAGGCCGTCGTAGCCGTGCCCTGCTCGACCGGGCGCGCGCGGTCCTCGCCGAGGGTCTCGGGGTGCGTCCTGACGAGGTCACGCTCCACGCGAGCGGCGACCAGGCGGCGCGCGCGGCGCTGGCGGCACTGGCACGCGGTCGCAGACGGTTCACCGCTCCCCCGGTCACCTCCGCCGTGGAGCACTCCGCACTCCTGCGCTGGCTGCGCGCCGGCGAGCCACCGCCCACCGAGGTCCCTGTCGGACCGACCGGCTCGGTCGACCTCGACGACTGGAGCGCGGCGGTCACCCAGGACACCCCCTTCGCCGTCCTCCAGTCCGCAAACCAGGAGGTCGGCACCCGGCAACCGCTGGCCGCGGCCCGCGCTGTGACCCTCGAGCACGGTGTTCCGCTGCTCGTCGACGCCCGGGCGAGTCTGGGCCGCGACGACGTGCCGAGCGACTTCGACGTGCTCGTCGGCGACGCGACCTCGTGGGGCGGCCCACGCCTCGGCGTGCTCGTCGTGCGCACCGGCACCCGGGTGGCCCCGCACCACCCCCCGAGCCCCCACGAGGGCGGCCTCGCGCTCGACCCGGTCCACGTCCCCACGGCCCTCGCGGCCGCCGAGGCCTGGCAGCAGACCGCTGCCGCCCGGCCGGCCGAGGAGGCGTCGGCGCGTCACCTCGTCGCCCGCATCCGGGAGGTGGCCGGGGCGATCCCCCAGGTCGACGTCGTCGGCGACCCCGACGACCGGCTGCCGCACGTGTGCACCTTCAGCGTCCTCTACGTCGCCGGCGAGACGATCGTCGACGAGCTGGCCCGGCGCGACCTGTCGGTGGCCTCCGGCTCCGCGTGCACGGCCGACACGCTCGAGCCGAGCCACGTCCTCGCGGCGATGGGTGCCCTGACCCAGGGCAATGTGCGCATCACCCTCCCGCTCGCTGCGGTCTCCCCCGCCCGCGAGGCGGCCGTCGAGCGGCTCTGCGCCGCCCTGCCCGAGGTCGTGGCCGACTGCCGCGCGCGACTCGGCATCACCGACCTGTGACTCAGATGCTGCCCCGGACCATCGCCGCGAGGTCGAGCGCCGGCGCCTGCAGGGCGTGCTCGAGCCGCGTGAGGTACTCGCGGCGGTGGACCTCGACGACCCCGAGCGTGCCGAGGTGGGGCGTGCGCCACTGGACGTCGATGATCCGGCGGGGGTCCCCGTCGGCGCCGACGAGCCGGTCGAGCCCGACGAGCGCCGCCTTGGAGGCATCGGTGACGTGGTGGAACATCGACTCCCCCGCGAAGAGTCCGCCGATCGCCACGCCGTAGAGGCCACCGACGAGCGCCCCGTCGTCGTCGCGCACCTCGACGCTGTGCGCCCACCCGAGGGCGTGCAGCTCGGTGTAGGCGCTGCGGATCGCGTCGGTGATCCAGAAGCCGTCCCGGTCCGGGTCGGCGCAGGCGGCGAGCACACCGGCGAAGTCCTCGTCGACGGTCACGGTGAACCGGCGCAGCGAGCGGCGCAGCGACCGGCTCACGTGGACGGTGCCGGGCTCGAGCACGCCGCGCCACCGGGGGCACCACCACCCCATCGGCGGGGTCCCCCCTTCGCCCAGACCCATGGGGAAGATCCCGTGACGGTAGGCGGCGAGGAGGGACGCCGGGTCGAGCCGACCGCCGACGCCGACGACCTCACCCACGTCACCGGGGGCGGTCTCGGCAGCCTGCAGCCCGGCGCGCAGGTACCCCTCCCACAGGGCCGAGGAGCCCGGCGGCTCGATCGGCGGGAAAGGGGCGGGGCTCATCGGCGCGACGGGTCGCGTCAGGGGCGCGGGCAGGTGATGTGCCCGGCGATGAGGTCGGCGCTCTCCTGCCCGTAGGCCTCGGCCAGGCGCTCGAGGAAGCGGCCGGTGCCGATCTCGTACTCCTGGGTGCCGACGGTCTCGATGACATAGGTCGCGAGCATCGAGCCGAGCTCGGCCGACTCCCGCAGGGGCAGACCCTCGGAGACCCCGGTGAGGAAGCCGGCGCGGAAGGCGTCGCCGACGCCCGTCGGGTCGGCCTTGGTCACCTCGCGCGCGGCCGCGACGACGATCGGCTCGTCGAGGCCGCGCCCGGTGATGCGCACGCCGTCCTTGCCCAGGGTCGTCACGCGGTAGCCGACGCGGGAGGTGATCTCCTCGTCGCTCCACCCGGTCTTGCGCTCGGTGAGGTGCGACTCGTACTCGTTGGTGATGAGGTACTCGGCGCCGTCGATGAGGTCGCGGATCAGCTCGCCGTCGCCGAAGGCCAGCTGCTGGCTGGGGTCGGCGACGAAGGGGATGCCGCGGGTACGGCACTCGGCGGTGTGGCGGCGCATCGCCTCGGGGTCGTCGGCGCCCACGAGGACGAGGTCGAGCGCGCCGACCCGGGCGGCGATGGGCGCCAGCTCGATCTCGCGGGCCTCGGACATCGCCCCGGCGTAGAAGGTCGCGATCTGCGCCATGTCGTCGTCGGTCGTGCAGACGAAGCGCGCGGTGTGCTGGGTCTCGGAGACGTGGACCGAGTCGCAGTCGACACCGTGGCGCTCGAGCCAGCTGCGGTAGTCGGCGAAGTCCTCACCGACGGCGCCGACGAGCACCGGCCGCTGGCCGAGGTTGGCCATGCCGAAGCAGATGTTGGCGGCGACCCCGCCGCGGCGGATCTCGAGCTTGTGCGCGAGGAAGCTGACCGAGATCTTGTCGAGCTGGTCGACGACCAGCGAGTCGGCGAAGCGACCCGAGAAGGTCATCAGGTGGTCGGTGGCGATGGATCCGGCGATGGCGATGGGCACCCGGCCACCCTACGACGAAGGGCCTCCCCGCCGGTCCGGCGGGAAGGCCCTGTGCGTCGCGAGAGCGTCGGTCAGCTGAAGCTGTCGCCGCAGGCGCAGGAGGAGCCGGCGTTGGGGTTGTCGATCGTGAAGCCCTGCTTTTCGATCGTGTCGGCGAAGTCGATGGTCGCGCCACCGAGGTAGGGGGCGCTCATCCGGTCGACGACGACCTCGACACCGCCGAAGTCGCGCACGAGGTCACCGTCGAGGGCGCGCTCGTCGAAGTAGAGCTGGTAGATCAGACCGGAGCAACCACCCGGCTGGACGCCGATGCGCAGGCGCAGGTCGTCGCGACCCTCCTGCTCGAGCAGCGACTTGACCTTGCCGGCGGCGACGTCGGTGAGGATGACGCCGTGGCTCTCGGCGGCGTCGGTGGTCTCGGGGGTGGTGGCCTGGGTGTCCTGGACGCTCATGCGATGTCCTCACGGCTCGGGGTCTCGATGGGTGACGGGGTCCGCCACGACGGGGTCAACACGGCTGGTGGGCTGGTTGTTCCCGCACGTCCACCATACGTCAGGGGCGAAGGGGGGTCACCGTCGCGGTGACCACGTGGCGGCCACCCGCTCGGCCCGGTCGGCGAGGGTGCCCACCGGGTCGGCCATGACCGGGGCGAGGTCGGCGTGCTTGTCCGCCACGGCGTAGCTACCCGCCAGGCCCATGGCCATGGCCTCGCGCCGCCCGATGAGGACCTGGCCGGCGAGCGCGACCGCGGGGGTGGCGTGGGCCGAGGCGAGCTCGGCGACCCCGGCGACGACCTTGCCCTGCAGGCTCTGCCAGTCGAGGCACCCCTCGCCGGTGATGACGAGGTCGGCGGCGGCGACGAGCCGCTCGAGACCGACGGCCGACAGCACGGTCTCGACCCCGCTCACCCGGCGACCGCCGAGGAGCAGCAGGGCGTAACCGACCCCGCCGGCGGCGCCGGCGCCGGGCTCTCGGTCGAGACGGCGCTCGCGTCCGGTGAGCAGGTCGGTGCCCGGGGGCAGCACCCGCCGGACGACGTCGGCGAAGTGCCCCAGCGCGCCCTCGAGGACCTGCGCCTCCTCGGGCGTGGCGCCCTTCTGCTCGGAGAAGACTGCGCTCGCGCCCTGCAGGCCGAGCAGCGGGGAGGCGACATCGGTCGCGGCGACGAGCTCGACCCCGGCGAAGCGCTCGCGCGCGGCGGCCAGCCCGGCGAGGTCCGGCTCACGGACGGCGATGAGACCCGCTCCCCCGCCACCCAGCGCCTCGCGCGGCCCGGCGCCGAGCGCCGCGAGCATGCCCGCGCCCGCGTCGTTGGTGCCCGACCCGCCGAGGCCGACGACGATGCGCTGCACGTCCTGGGCCAGGGCGGCGTCGAGCAGCTCGCCCAGCCCGTGCGTCGTGGTGACCCGAGGGTCACGCTCGGTCGCGTCGAGCAGGTGCAGGCCGATCGCCTGGGCCGACTCCACCCAGGCCGTGCGGGTCCCCCCTTCGTCGGTGGTGATGTGCAGGACCGCCGGCACGGAGCCGCCGCGGGGGCCGCTCACCGTGACGATCGTCGAGTCACCGGGGCGGCTGGTGGCGATGACGTCGAGGAAGCCGGGGCCACCGTCGGAGAGGGGCACGAGGGTCAGCAGGTCGTCGGGGGCACGCCGGCGCCAGCCGGTGGCCATCGCCTCGGCCGCCTGCGTGGCGGTGAGGGTGCCGGTGAAGCAGTCGGGCGCGATGAGCACGTGCACGCGTGGACTCTACCGAGGCGCTCGGCGCCGCTGTGGGATCATGCCTGCCGTGAGCGCCCCGACGCAGTCCTCGCCGAAGCCCCTCTCCCTGCTCGTCCTCGGGCAGGGCACCGACCCGCACTCCGAGCGGGGCGTCGAGTGCCCGGGCGACCTGCCCGCGCCCTCCGACCCCGACCTCGTGGCGCGCGCCCGCGCGGCCAAGGAGGCACTGGGCGACCGGGTCTTCGTCCTCGGGCACCACTACCAGCGTGACGAGGTCATCGAGTTCGCCGACACGACCGGCGACTCCTTCAAGCTGGCCAAGGAGGCGGCAGCGCGGCCCGACGCGCCCTACATCGTCTTCTGCGGCGTGCACTTCATGGCCGAGTCGGCCGACATCCTCACCAGCGACGAGCAGACCGTCGTGCTGCCGGACCTCGCCGCCGGGTGCTCGATGGCCGACATGGCCGCACTGCACCAGGTGCAGGAGTGCTGGGACGAGCTCGTCGAGGCCGGCGTCGCCGAGTCGACGATCCCGGTGACCTACATGAACTCCTCGGCGGCGATCAAGAGCTTCACCGGGCGCCACGGCGGGACCATCTGCACCTCCTCCAACGCGCAGACCGCCCTGACCTGGGCCTTCGACCAGACGGGCGGGGTCGACGGCACCGGCAAGGTGCTCTTCCTGCCCGACCAGCACCTCGGCCGCAACACCTGGGCGCGCGACCTCGGCCGCGACCTCGACGACTGCGTCGTGTGGAACCCCCACCTGCCGATGGGCGGCCTGACGCCCGAGCAGATCCGCGACGCGCGGATGATCCTGTGGCGCGGGCACTGCTCGGTGCACGGGCGCTTCACGGTCGACGCCGTCGAGACGGCCCGGCGCGAGATCCCGGACGTCAAGGTCATCGTCCACCCCGAGTGCCGTCACGAGGTCGTCGAGCTGGCCGACGAGGTCGGCTCGACCGAGCGGATCATCAAGGTGGTCTCGCAGGCGCCGGCCGGCACGAAGTGGGTCGTCGGCACCGAGCTCAACCTCGTCCAGCGCCTGGGCCAGATGTTCCCCGACCAGCAGATCAGCTTCCTCGAGAAGAACGTCTGCTACTGCTCGACGATGAACCGCATCGACCTGCCCCACCTCGTCTGGGCGCTCGAGTCGCTCGTCGAGGGCCGCGTCGTCAACCCGATCACCGTCGACCCCGACGTCGCCCACTGGGCCAAGGTCGCGCTCGACCAGATGCTCGCGCTGCCGGGCGAGACGTCGAAGGACTGAGGCGGCTCCGGCGTCACATCGGCCCCACGATTTCCGGGTCACCCGAGAAACCCTCTCCTCGCAGGAGTTCCAAACCCTTGCGAAGGGAGGGTTTCTCTTGTCGAGTGCCCCTGACAGGCTGGGCCGGTGGACGACACCCAGCTGCTCGCCCGGACCGCCGACAACCGGCGGCTCTTCGCCGATGTCCTCGACTCCCTAGGTGAGGGCCACGCTCGCGACGCCACGCTGTGCACTGACTGGGACGTGCGCACCCTCGCCGGCCACATGCTGCAGCCGGTGCACGTGCCGTCGTGGCGTTTCCTGCTGACGGCCGCCCGGCACCGGTCGATGGCCCGCGCCTGCGACGTGCACGCGGCCCGGCTCGGTGACCGTCCGCTCGCGCAGATCGCGGCCGAGCTGCGGCACCCCGCCCGCACCGGGTCGAAGCCCTGGTACATCGGCTGGGCCGGCCCCTTCACCGACTCGTGCATCCACCTGCGTGACCTCGCCGAGCCGCAGGGGCTGGACGCCACCGTCCCCCTGGAGCACTGGCAGGCGGCTCTGGAGATCATCGTCTCCCCGCGCGGCCACGAGTCCTTCGTCCCGACGCCGGGGCTCCTCGACGGCCTGCGGTGGGAGGCCACCGACACCGACTGGGTCCACGACCCCACGGACGAAGGGGGCGACCCCGGCCCCACGGCCACCGGCACCTCCGAGGCGCTCGCCATGGTCATGAGCGGCCGGCCGGCCTACCTCGACCGGATCGGCGGGGACGGGGCCGCGACGGTACGCGAGCGCCTGGGCGGCTGACCTCCCCTTCGCCCGCGCCGGCACGCGGTCAGACGGAGCGGACCATCCCGGTCTCGTCGAGCAGGGGGTTGTGCGCGACGGGAACCCGCTCCCCTTCGCTCGGCGGGCCGGGGGGCGTGGCCCCCGGGGCGAAGGGGGATCCGCCCAGCTCCTCGCGACCGTGCGGCTCCAGCCAGTTGGCCAGGTCCGGGCCCGCGGGCACGATACCCGTCGGGTTGATGTCCCGGTGGACCTCGTAGTAGTGGCTCTTGATGTGCACGAAGTCGGTCGTGTCACCGAAGCCGGGCGTCGTGAAGAGGTCGCGGGCATAGGCCCACAGGACCGGCATCTCCGACAGCTTGGAGCGATTGGCCTTGAAGTGGCCGTGGTAGACGGGGTCGAAGCGCGCCAGGGTCGTGAAGAGGCGCACGTCGGCCTCGGTGATGTGCTCGCCCATGAGGTAGCGGCGGGTCGACAGCCGCTCCTCGAGCCAGTCCATCGCGGTCCACAGCCGGTCGTAGGCGGCTTCGTAGGCGGCCTGGTCGCCGGAGAAGCCGCAGCGGTACACGCCGTTGTTGACCTCGGTGTAGACCCGCTTGTTGACGACCGCCATCTCCTCGCGCAGGTGCTCGGGCCACAGGTCGGGAGCCCCCTCGCGGTGGTGCTCGCGCCACTGGGTCGACAAGTCCTCGGTGATCTGCGGGAAGTTGTTGGTCACGACCTGGCCGCTCGGCACGTCGACCATCGCGGGGACGGTGATCCCCTTCGGGTAGTCGGGGAAGCGCGCGAGGTAGGCGTCCTTGATCCGCGGGATCTGCAGGACCGGGTCGAGGTGGCCGGGGTCGAGGTCGAAGGTCCAGCTGTCGGCGTCGTGCGTCGGGCCGGTGATCCCCATCGAGATGACGTCCTCGAGGCCGAGGAGGCGGCGGACGATGATCGCCCGGTTGGCCCACGGGCAGGCCCGGGAGACGACGAGGCGGTAGCGCCCCGGCTCCACCGGCCAGCCGCTCGACCCGTCCGAGGTGATCCGGTCCTCGATGTAGGTCGTGTCGCGGGTGAATTCCTTCTCGACGTAGCTGCCCTGTGTCATGCCACCACTTTAGTTGAAAGTTGAACTTATTTCCAGTGGTGACACCGGGGGCCTCCCCCCATGGCGCACCTCCCCCGTCGCTCGCCATGGTGGTTCCGTGCGAGCAGCGACCCGTTCACGGTACGGCGGACCCGACGTCCTCCGCCACAAGACGATCCCCGACCCCACCCCCGGCCCGGGCGAGCTGCTCGTCCGGGTCCACGCGACGACGGTCAACCGGACGGACACCGCCTACCGCTCCGGCCGGCCGTGGATCAACCGGCTCGTCTGCGGGTGGCCGCGACCGCGGGTGACGGTGCTCGGATCCGAGTACTCCGGGGTGGTCGAGGCCCTCGGCGAGGGCGTCCCGGTCCTGCACCTCGCGGCCGCCTCCCCCGTCACGCGGCGGCTGGGTCGGCGGCACGTGCGCTTCCCCTATCCCCGCGACGACAGAGGTGGCCGCCGACCTCGAGCGACTCCTCGCTAGCAGCGCGTACCGGCCGGTCGTCGATCGCACCTACGGCTTCGACGAGCTGTGCGCGGCCCACACCCACGTCGACACCGGTCGCAAGGTCGGCTCGGTCGTCGTCAGGGCACCTCAGGCCAAGCGCGCTGCCACCTGATCGAAGGTGGCCTCGTCGAAGGCGACGACCCGCACCTCCTCGACCGTGGTCCGCGCGGCCCTGATCGTCGCGACGGCAGCCGCGATCGCGTCGTCCTTGGGCCAGCCGTAGACACCGGCGCTGATGAGCGGGAAGGCCACCGAGCGCGCGCCCAGCTCGTCGGCAACCTCGAGGCTGCGCCGGTAGCAGGAGGTGAGGAGGGACCGGTCGCGTTGTCCCGCTGCGTGGTTGGGCCCGACCGTGTGGATGACCCAGCGCGAAGGGAGGTTCCCCGCGGTCGTCCACCCGGCGTCACCCGTCGCCAGGCCGTCGGGGAAGCGGGAGATGCAGTCCTCGAGGATCGCCGGGCCTCCCGCACGATGGATCGCACCGTCGACTCCCCCGCCCCCGCGCATGGCGGTGTTGGCGGCGTTGACGATCGCGTCGACCTGCTGGGTCGTGATGTCTCCCTGCACTGCGGTGAGCGTCGGCATGGGGCCAGTCTCCACCCGCTGAAGACCCGTGGAGATGTGGCGAGGTACGGGCGGAGGAGCGGGGACGAACTGCTTGGTCCCACCAGCGGGGACGAACGCATCCTTGCCATAACCCTTCCCTAGCCGGAATACTTGTGGCATGGAGTTGGATGACTACGTCCCGGTGGCCATGGCGGCGCGGCACCTCGGCCTGTCCGACCGTCGCGTCCGGCAGCTCATCGAGTCCGGCGCCCTGCCCGCCCGGAGGATGGGACACGCGCTCCTCGTCCCCGCGTCGGCCGTGGCGTCGATGAAGGTCCACCAGTCTCGTCGCCGCAGGCCCCTGTCCCCACGGTCGGCCGCGACCCTCCTTGGCGCTCTCGACGAGCTCCTCGGAGCTCCCTCTCCGTTTCTCGACGCTGCCACCGATCGCGATCGCTCACGGGCGCGGGCCCGCGCCCGCCAACTCGTCGACGATCCTGAAGCCATGGCGCTCCTGCGCGCTTGGATCCCACCTGGGGGTCGGCGTCTGGCTCTGGTCCACCTCGGATCCCCGGAAGCAGTTGCCGATGATCCGGGAGTGGCCGTGACGGGCATCAGTCACCCGTTGTCGGGGATGGCACCCGCAGGTGAGTTCGAGGGCCACGTCGCCCCCACCGAGGTCGACGACGTCGTGGCACGCCACCGGCTGGTGCCACCACCGACCGGTCAGCCGGCCAACGTCGTCCTCCATGTCGATGAGGCACCCGTGACCCCCGCCCGAGTGCTCCTCGCCCTGGCCGACTGGGCCTCGCCGCGAGAGGACGAACAAGCACTCCGGATGCTCCGCGGTGCGGCTGGCAGCGACTCATGACCGCCCTCGTCGTCGCGCCCACCCTCCTGCGCGCGCATGAGCAGTCGTGGCACGCCCTGCTGGAGCTGGCGCGGCGAGTTCCCGGCGGCTGGACGGTGATCGGAGGACAGATGATCCACCTCCACGTGTGGGAGCGAGGCGGCATCACGGCGAGGCCCACCGACGACGGCGACGCCGGGTTGGATGTGCGTGCCGATCCGGGTGTGGCTCGAAGAGTGACCGGTGCCCTCGCCGACATGGGTTTTTCTCCCCGCACCACGTCCCCCGACGGGCCACAAGTTCGGTGGACCAGGGGCGAAGCCACTGTCGACGTACTCGTCCCCGCCGCGACAGGAGCCGAGCGGCTGGATGTCGCTGGACGTCCCATCCTCGCGTCCCACGGGGTCCAGCAGGCCCTGGACCGCACGACCACTGTGACGCTTCGCGTGGGCACCGTCGAGGGCGCCGTTCCTCGACCGAGACTGGTGGGTTGCTTGGTCGCCAAGGCCGCGGCACTCGCCAACGACGACCCGCGACCAGCGCGACACCTCCACGACCTCGCCGTGCTGTTGCATCTGCTGCGGTCTCGCGATCTTGACCTCGACCCCCTGACACCACGCGACGTGCATCATCTGCACCCGGCTCTTCGGCGCTTGGACGATCCCTTCTCGGGCGTCAGCCTCACGCCAGATGCACGCGTGGCGATCGCGGTGCTCCGACAGGCTGCGCCCGGACCGTAGGGGCACTCCGTCGGACGATCCGGCGACTCACCCCCAGGCCTCCGCGTTGGCCATCACCGCGACGACCTCGTCGACCTCCCGCTGCCAGACGTCTTCGGGGACCTTGGGCAGGATGTCGTCCCACTCGACGGCGAAGGAGCCGATGACCTGGGGCAGTCGCGCCGGCCGGACCATCGCGAGGGTGTGCAGGTGGGCACTCCCGTCGCCCCACTTGCCGAGGTGGACGCGACCGGCGTTGGGCAGGGCGAGCATCGCGTTGTGCAGGCGGTGCACGAGCCGCCCCCACTCCCCCGCGAGGTCCTCGTCCATGTCGCCGAAGTCCATGTGCTCGCGGGTCTGCAACCACAACGCCAGCAGACCGCCGCGCCCCTCGCGATCGGCCGAGAGCACCCAGCGCTCGTTGCTCCAGACCACCCCCTCGTCGGGGTGGTCGCAGCGCCAGCAGTCGCCACCCCCTTCGCCGTCGCGGACGCGGTCGGCCACGGCCGGTGGGAGCAGGTCCTTGGCGACCACGCGACCACCATCGGCCACCCAGGGGAAGGCGGGCCACTCGACGAAGTCCAGCGAGGGCGCGTCGGTGCGCGTCCTCGCCAGCTCGAAGATCTCCTCGGCGCTCTGGGGCACGTCAGCTCCTCGTCAGCCGCGCATCGCGCCGAGGCGGGCCAGCAGCAGCGCCTCCGCGGTGCACACCTTTTCGAACTCGCCCAGGTGCAGCGACTCGTTGGCCCCGTGGGCGCGGGTGTCGGGGTCCTCGACGCCGGTCACGAGGATCGCGGCGTCGGGGAACTTCTCCGCAAATGCCTGGACGAAGGGGATGGACCCACCGATCCCGACGTCGACCGGGTCGTTGCCCCACGCGTCGGCGAAGGCCGCCCGCGCCTGGTCGTAGACCGGGCCCTGCGCATCGGCCGCGAAGCCCCAGCCCTGCTCGTCGAGCTCGACCTCGACGGTCGCACCCCACGGGGCGTGCTCCTGCAGGTGGCGCTGCAGCGCCTCCCACGCCTCGGCCGGGTCCTGGGTCGGGTTGAGCCGCAGGTTGATCTTGGCGCGGGCGCTCGCGGCGAGGACATTGCCCGCCTCGTCGACGGCGGGCGCGTCGATGCCGATGACCACGGCGGCCGGCTTGGTCCACAGCCGCGAGGGGATCGAGCCGGTGCCGATGAGCTCGGTGGCGTCGAGCAGCCCCGACTCCTCGCGCAGCCGCGCCTCGTCGTAGTCGATCTCGGTCGCGTCCTCGTGGACGAGCCCCTCGATCGCGACGTCACCCTGGTCGTCGTGCAGGGTCGCCATGAGCCGGCACAGCGTGGTGATCGCGTCGGGGCAGGCGCCGCCGAACATGCCGGAGTGCACGCCGTGGTCGAGGGTGCGCACGGTGACGACGGCGCGAAGGGAGCCGCGCAGGGTCGTCGTGAGCGCGGGCGTGCCGATGGCCCAGTTGAGCGAGTCCGCGAGGACGATCGCATCAGAGGTCAGGCGGTCGCCATGACGCTCGAGCAGCCGCGGCAGCGACTCGCTGGCGATCTCCTCCTCGCCCTCGACGAAGATCGTCACACCGACCGGCAGGTTGCCCGAGTGGGCGCGCAGCGCGGCGACGTGCGCCATGACGCCTGCCTTGTCGTCGGCGGCGCCGCGGCCGTAGAGGCGACCATCGCGCTCGACCGGCTCGAAGGGGTCGGAGTCCCAGTCGTCGAGGTCACCGGGCGGCTGCACGTCGTGGTGCGCGTAGAGCAGCACGGTCGGCGCGCCCTCGGGGCCGTCGACGTGCCCGATGACGGCGGGGCGTCCCCCTTCGCTCACGATCTCGACGTCGAGGCCCTCCGCGCGCAACAGCTCGGCGGTGCGCTCGGCGGAGGCCTGGACGTGGGCCTGGTCGAAGGAGTCGAGGCTGACGCTCGGGATCCGGGTGAGGTCCTCGAGGTCGGCGCGCACCTGCGGCATCAGCTCGCGCACGCGGGCGCGCAGGGTCTCGATCTGGTCTGCGGTAAGGGTGGTGTCGGTCACGCGGCAGACGCTATCGCGGACGACCGGCTCCGACCGACCGGCGCGGTGCACCTAGAGTTCTCCTCGTGTTCGGACGCAAGAAGGACGAGAAGCCCGCCTCCCCGGTGCAGGAGCGCCCCCACCGCGAGGGCGCCAAGAACCGGCCCACGCCCAAGCGGCGTGACCAGGAGGCGGCACGCAAGCGTCCCCTCGTCACCAACGACCGCAAGGCGGCCAAGAGCGCCGACCGCGAGGCCCGTCGTGAGGCCTCGATGAAGATGCGCGAGGCCATGGTCACCGGCGACGACCGGCACCTGCCCGCGCGCGACAAGGGTCCCGTGCGGCGCTTCGTCCGCGACAGCGTCGATGTGCGCTTCAACCTCGGCGAGTTGCTCCTGCCGCTCATGCTCGCGGTGCTCGTGCTCAGCCTCTTCGCCGGGACCTGGGCGACCTACGTCTTCCTCGGCGTCTACGTCCTCATCCTCATCGCCGTCGTCGACGTGTGGCTGCTGTGGCGCCGCACCAAGGTCAAGATCCTCGAGCGCTTCGGCGCCGACACCCCGCTGCGCGGCCTGGGCATGTACCAGAGCATGCGGGCCTTCCAGATGCGCCGCACGCGCATGCCCAAGCCGCAGGTCGAGCGCGGCGCGAGCCTCTGAGGCCCTCGCTCAGCCGGCCGACAGCGGCATCGGGCCGTAGACGACCTCGGCCTCGCGCAGCAGGCTGACCTGGGCCACGCCGGCGTCGGCGAGGTCCTGCCAGGACTCGGTGAACCACGCCTCGGCGTCGGCCTGCGTCGGGAAGGGCACCGAGTGCTCGGACGCCAGCGGCTGCCCCGCCTCGTCCTCGAGGCGCCAGCGGTAGGTCTCGGTGAACTCCTCGCTCATGCCTTGACCTGCACCTCGACGAAGGGGGGCTTGGTCACCGTGGCAGCGACCTCGCGGCCGCGCACGTCGATGACGACCTCGTCGCCCTCGGCGACCGACCGCTCGAGCAGCGCGAGCGCGATGCCCTGCTTGAGCGTCGGACTGAAGGTGCCGGAGGTGACCTCACCGACCTCGGCGCCGTCGACGAGCACCGCGCAGTGGCTGCGCGGGATCCCGCGGCCGGTGACGAGCAGGCCGCGCAGCAGGCGCGAGGACTTGGCCACGCGCTGGGCGACGAGCGCGTCCTTGCCCCAGAAGGACTCCTTGTCCCACCCGACGGCCCACGCCGAGCGCGCCATGACCGGCGTGATCTCGGGCGACAGGTCGTTGCCGTGGAGCGGGTAGCCCATCTCGGTGCGCAGGGTGTCGCGGGCACCGAGGCCGCAGGGCAGCCCGTCGAAGGGAGCCATGGCCTCGACGAGCGCGTCCCACAGCTCCAGGCCGGCGGCGGCCGGGGCGACGAGCTCGTAGCCGCGCTCTCCGGTGTAGCCGGTGCGGCAGACGGTGATGTCGTGCCCCTGCCACTGGGCGTCGTCGTAGGACATGTAGTCGTGGTCGACGGGCAGCCCCATCGACGTGAGCACCTCGTCGCTCTGGGGCCCCTGGACGGCGAGCACGACGTAGTCCTCGTGCAGGTCGGTGACCTCGACGCCTTCGGGCGCGGCCTCCTGGAGCATCGCGACGACGGTCGCGGTGTTGGCGGCGTTGGGGATGAGGAAGACGTCGTCGTCGCTGCGCAGGTAGGCGATGAGGTCGTCGACGACACCACCGGACTCGTTGCAGCACAACGTGTACTGCGCCTTGCCCGGGCCGATCCGGCCGAGGTCGTTGGTCAGCGTGGAGTTGACCAGCTCGGCCGCGCCGGTGCCGGAGACCCGGGCCTTGCCCAGGTGGCTGACGTCGAAGATGCCGACCCGCTCGCGCACGGCCGTGTGCTCGGCGACGACCCCGCCGCCGGGGTACTCGATGGGCATCTCCCAGCCCCCGAAGTCGGCCATCTTGGCGTTGAGCGCGACGTGGCGCTCGTGGATCGGCGAGGTGCGCAGGGCGTCACTGGCGGTCATGACCCAGACGCTACCGTCTCGGCATCCGGGATAGCCTGCCCGTGGTACATCCACCGTCCTCCCGCCCGAAAGGTGCCCTTCACGTGCCCTCGCTGATCCTCGGTTCCCGTTCCCTCGCCGCCTGGTCCGGCCGCACCCTCGTCCTGGGTGTCACCGGCTCGCAGCCGACCGCCGTCGCGAGCGCGGACCTGCCGAAGTCCGCCGCAGCGCACCTGGAGGCGGTCCTGCCGGCTCTCGAGGTGAGCACCACGGTCGGCGCCACCACCACCATCCCCGCGGTCCCCGGCCTCAAGGCCACCAAGGTCGTGCTCGTCGGGCTGGGCGAGGAGCAGGGCGAAGGGGGGACCGACTCCCTTCGTCGTGCCGCCGGCTCCGCCGTCCGCGCCGCGGGCAAGGGCTCCGTCGCCATCGCCCTCCCCCACGACGACGACGCCGACCTGGCCGCCATCGGCGAGGGCGCGCTGGCCGGTGACTACACCTTCACCGCGCACAAGTCCGCTGCGGGCGAGCAGGAGGAGCGGGAGGTCACCGTCTTCTCCTCGCTCGACCGCAAGGCCGCCCCCAAGGAGGTCCTCGAGACGGCCGCGACCATCGCGCGCAACGTCGCTTGGGCCCGCGACCTCGTCAACACCGCGCCCAACCTGCTCTACCCGCAGTCCTTCACCGAGCAGGTGCAGCAGGTGGCCAAGGCCTCCTCCGGCAAGCTCAAGGTCGAGGTGCTCGACGACAAGGCGCTCGTCGAGGGCGGCTTCGGCGGCATCGTCGGCGTCGGCCAGGGCAGCAGCCGCCCGCCGCGCATCGTCACCCTCTCCTACAGCCCGCGCGGCAAGAAGCCGCACGTCGCGCTCGTCGGCAAGGGCATCACCTTCGACACCGGCGGCGTGTGCATCAAGCCCTCCGCCAGCATGGCGACGATGAAGTCCGACATGGCCGGCGCCGCCGCCGTGGCCGCGACCGTCGTCGCCGCCGCCGAGCTCGAGCTCGACGTCGCGGTCACCGGCTACCTCTGCCTCGCCGAGAACATGCCCGGCGGCAACGCACAGCGCCCCGGTGACGTCGTCACCATGCGCAACGGCATGACCGTCGAGATCCTCGACACCGACGCCGAGGGCCGCATGGTCCTCGCCGACGGCATGTCCCTGGCCGCCGAGTCCGGCCCCGACCAGATCCTCGACGTCGCCACCCTCACCGGAGCCTGCGTCGTCGCCCTCGGCCCGCACATCTTCGGCGTCATGGGCAACGACGAGGAGCTGCGCACGGCGATCACCGAGGCCGCCGACCGCGCCGACGAGCCGAGCTGGCCGCTCCCGCTCCCGACGGCCCTGCGCGCCGGCCTCGACTCCCCCACCGCCGACATCGCCCACAAGGGCGACCGCATGGGCGGCGCCCTCACCGCGGGCCTGTTCCTGCAGGAGTTCGCCAAGGACGCCGACGGCGAGCTGATCCCCTGGGCCCACCTCGACATCGCCGGCCCCTCCTTCAACGAGGGCGGCGCCACCGGCCACCTGCCCAAGGGGGCCACCGGCGTCGCCGTCGGCACCCTCCTGGAGCACCTCGCCAACCTCGCCTGACACCCGGTCCCTGAGGAGGTCGCCCCGCGACCGTCTCGAAGGGCACCTCCGCGGGCACAGGGCTGGGGGTGGCCCTAAGAAGAAGTCCGGCCGCTGAGCATGACACGTCACGTCATGCGGGCAGCCGGACTTCTTCATGAGTCGGGCCGACCCCCACCCTGTGCCCGCTCCTCGGAGCCCTCACCTCGGGCCCGGGGCGGACCACGCCGAGCAGATACGGGGGTGGGGGTCGGCCCGACTCATGGGAAAGTCCCGACCCTGCTACGCCTCGTGAGATGCGTGCGGCAGGAGTCGGGACTTTTCCTTAGGGCCACCCCCAGCCCCCGTGTCTGCGGGCCCAGGCCCCGCGGCTGCCGACGTGGCCATGCGGACCCCTTACGCTGGGGCCGGTCCGTGACCCCGGACACACCCCCGTGCAAAGGAGCATCTCGTGGCAGACCCCGCGACCTCGACCCCCTTCGACCTCGTGATCCTCGGAGCCGGCAGCGGCGGCTATGCCTGCGCCCTGCGCGCCGCCCAGCTCGGGATGAAGGTTGCGCTCGTCGAGGAGGACAAGATCGGCGGGACCTGCCTGCACCGCGGGTGCATCCCGACCAAGGCGCTGCTGCACGCGGCCGAGCTGGCCGACGGCGCCCGCGCCGGGGCGGCGCACGGGGTTCTCACGAGCTTCGAGGGCATCGACACCGCGGCCCTGCACGCCCGCAAGGACAAGGTCGTCGGTCAGCTGTACAAGGGCCTGACGGGTCTCATCGGGCAGGCCGGCATCGAGGTCGTCGCCGGTCGTGGCCGACTCGTCGACGCCTCCACGATCTCGGTCCAGACCGCCGAGGGCGTCCGGACGGTCAGCGCGAAGACCGTGGTGCTGGCGACCGGTTCGTACGCTCGCACCCTCCCGGGCGTCGAGCTCGGCCCCCGCGTGATGACGAGCGACCAGGCGATGAACCTCGAGACGATCCCGCAGCGCGTCGCGGTCCTCGGCGGTGGCGTCATCGGCGTCGAGTTCGCGTCGATGCTGCGCAGCTTCGGCGCGGAGGTGACGGTCGTCGAGGCGCTCGACCGGATCGTCGCTGCCGAGGAGCCGTCGATCTCCAAGCACCTGACGCGTGAGTTCAAGAAGCGGGGCATCACGGCGAAGACGTCCACCCGGGTCGCCTCCGTCGAGGCCGACGACGAGCGCGCCGTGGTCCACCTCGAGGGTGGCGACGCGCTCGAGGTCGACCTCGTCCTCGTCGCCGTGGGGCGGGGCCCGCGCAGCGAGGGCCTCGGCCTCGAGGAGGCGGGGGTGACCGTCGACCGTGGCTTCGTGCCGACGGACGAACGGCTGCGGACCAGCGTCGAGGGCGTGCGTGCCGTCGGCGACCTCGTGCCCGGCCTGCAACTGGCCCACCGCGGCTTCGCCCACGGCATCTTCGTCGCCGAGGACCTCGCCGGGCTCGACCCGGCGCCGGTCGACGACGTGACGATCCCCAAGGTGACCTACTGCGACCCCGAGATCGCCTCCGTCGGGCTGGGGACGGACGCGGCGAAGGGGGCCGGTCACGACGTCGAGACCGTCACCTGTCCCTTGGGCGGCAACGGCCGCAGCATCATCCGGGGCACGACCGGGTCCGTGACCCTCGTGCGGGCCAAGGACGGTCCGGTGCTCGGCGTGCACATGGTCGGGCTCGGTGTGAGCGAGCTGATCAGCGAGGCCCAGCTGGCCGTCGGGTGGGAGGCCCACCCCGAGGACATCGCCCCCCTGGTCCACGCCCACCCGAGCCAGGGCGAGGCCTTCGGCGAGGCGGCCATGCTCGCCGCCGGGCGGCCGCTGCACGCGCACGCCTGATCCCGCGAGGGCGGCGGCGCGTCGGACGCATCCCGACGCCCGCCGTCCTAGTCTGGTCCGCACACCCTTCAGCGACCCCGGAGAGACATGAGCCCCGACCCTCGTTCACTGCCCCGCGCCGCCAAGCGCCTCACCAAGCAGACCGCAGCCAAGGTCGGCGGGGTCGACGAGGTCCGTGGCCGCCTCGACGAGACCAAGGAGCGACTGGAGCGTGCCCGTCAGGAGCGTGATCGGGCCCGTGAGCAGCGCGACGAGGCGCGCGAGCAGGTCTCCTCGCTCAAGGCCGAGGTGCGCCGGGCCGAGCAGCGTCGTGACGCCGCGAGCGAGCGTGCCAGCGGCCTCGGCTACGCCCACCGCGGGCTCCTCGCCGCCGCGGGCGGCCACCGCCTGCCGAGCGAGCTTGGTCCGGCGCCCGGCAAGGCACCCGAGGCCGAGGTCCGCAGGGAGCAGGAGCGCGAGCTGAAGTGGCTCAATACGCGCGCCAGGTTCGCCACGACGCTGGCGACCGGGCGCGGGTTCGAGGCCGCGGTGACCGACCTCGTGCGCGGCGCCCAGGGCTCGCCCCAGGTGACCGTCGCCCGGCAGATCGCCCAGTGGCTCTACGACAACGAGCCCACCCGGCAGGCGGGCGCGCTCGCGACCGGTCTCATCGCGCACCAGATGGGTCTGCCGAAGTTCGCCTGGGAGCGGCTGTCGACGCTGCCCGACGAGGTGTGGCTCGAGCACGCGCCGAGCGAGTACGTCCTCCTCGCGGGTCAGCACGACGCCACACTCGCCCGCTCGGCCGTGGAGCGCGCCCTGGCGCACACCGGGCCGCTGAGCGCGCACACGTGGCTCACCCTCACCCGGCGCGCCATGGGCCTGGGGCTGGGTGACCTGTGCACCCGTCTGGCCGAGCGCTTCGACACGGCCGCCGCCGAGGACCTCGCCGGCGGCGAGCTCTCCGAGGACGAAGCGACGGTGCTCGAGATCGACCGCACCTGGATGGCGCGCTGGGCGCCCCGCATCGCTGCCGGACCGGCCTCCCCTTCGCCCGCCGCCGAGGGCAATGTCTCGATCGGCGTCATCGGCTACGACCAGCCCGACCCGCGCAACACCTCGAGCAACATCGGGGACTACGTCCAGACCATCGCGTCGATGTCGCACCTCGTGCGGCACACCGGGGCGCGCTTCGACGACAGCGACCTCGGGCGCTTCGCCCGGGACCTGCAGGCGCGGGTCCCGGCGGACCTGCGGGTCGACTCGCCGGAGGCGCAGGTGAGCGTGCACCAGGTCGACCGCGACGCCTCGAGCTACTCACAGGTGCCCGAGGGCACCTGGATGATCGCCTTCGGCTGGTACGCCCACAAGCTCGGCGGCGTGCGCCACGACTTCCCCTTCCCGGAGCACCTGCGGCCGATCTACGTCTCCTTCCACCTCAACAAGCGGGCACTGCTCACCGACGAGACCATCGAGCACCTCAAGGCCCACGCACCGATCGGCTGCCGCGACCACTCGACCGTCGACCTGCTGCTCGGCCAGGGCATCCCGGCCTTCTTCTCCGGGTGCCTGACGACGACGGTGCGCTACGTGCGCCCCGACGAGACGCCCGCGCGGCCGGCCGATGCCCCGACCGTGTGGATCGACCTGCCCGCTCCCAAGGGGGCCCTGCGCGTGCGCAACGAGCGCCCCGACGTGCGCGCTGCCGGCATGGTCGACAACCTGCGCACGGCGCTGTCGAGCCTCGACGACTACGCGAGTGCCTACGGCAAGGTCGTCACCGGGCGACTGCACGCCTACCTGCCGGCCCGCAGCCTCGGGTGCGCCGTCGACTTCTCGCCGCGCAACCCCTCCGACATCCGCTTCGCCGGTCTGGCGCCGCTCACCGACGACGAGGTCTTCGAGATGGGCAAGGGCATCGCCGACCTGCTCGAGCCCGTCATGGCCGCGATCCTGCGCGGCGAGGACGAGGCCACCGTCCGGGAGGCGTGGACCGAGGTGACTGCCGAGCGCGTCGCCGCCGCCCGAGCTCGCCACGAGCAGGAGGTGGAGCTCCCTTCGCTCGTGGACATCGACGAGGCAGTCGCCACGATCCGCGCCGGCCGTGTCGACGTGCCGCGCACCCAGGACGCACCGGCCGGTGACGAGATGGAGATCGTCCTGGCCCTCGACGGCAACCTCAAGGACCAGTTCCTCGTCGTCGTCGACGGGCTCGTCGAGCACGCGAGCCGGCCGATCCACCTCAACGTCCTGGTCCGTGAGCACGAGCAGGCCGACTTCGACCGGGCGGCCGCGCTCTTCCCGACGGTGTCCTTCACGTGGTGGCCGTGCGACGAGGTGACCTACGGCGACATCCACGCGATGATCCCGCACATCACCGTCTCGACCATGGACCGCCTGGTGCTGCCCGAGCTGCTGACCGACGTTGACCGGGTCGTCTACCACGACATCGACGCACTGCCCGTGGCCGACATCGCCGAGCTCTACGAGACGGACCTGCAGGGCACGGCGATCGCCGCCCGCGACTCCGAGGCCAGCTCGATGCAGAGCGGCTACACCAACATCTTCAACCCCGCCTCGCTCAAGGAGCTGGCTCCGGGCATGGGGTCGGAGCTCATCCGCCGCGAGACCCGTCGGCACCGCTTCGACTTCGTCGGCTTCAACGCCGGGATCATGGTGCTCGACCTCGCCCGGATGCGCGCGGACAACTTCTGCGAGCGCTTCCTGCCGTATGCCAACAACTTCGGCATGCACGACCAGCACATCCTCAACGTCTACGTCGGCGCCGACCGGCTGAGCCTGGCCCCCGGGTGGAATGCCCGCCCCTCCCAGGAAGACGTCGTGGACCCCAAGATCATCCACTGGGCCGGCGGCCAGAAGCCGTGGGTCGACGGCTATGTCTCCTACCAGTCGTCGTGGCGCCGCCACGAGGACGAGCTGCGTCGTCGCGAGGCGGAGATCTCTGCCTCGCGACGCGGGCCCCGTGGACAACAGCACACCGACTCGTGAGAGTCTGTGACGAATCCCATCTCGATAGAAGGAGCAGAGGCGCATGTCTGAGCGGGTTGCCATGCCGGCACTGGGTGAGTCCGTGACCGAGGGCACCGTGACGCGATGGCTCAAGAACGTGGGCGACACGGTTGAGGTCGACGAGCCGCTGCTCGAGGTCTCGACCGACAAGGTCGACACCGAGATCCCGTCGCCCGTCGCGGGCACGATCCAGGAGATCCTCGTCGAGGAGGACGAGACCGTCGAGGTCGGTGCCGACCTCGCCGTCATCGGTGACGGTGACGCCCCGGCCTCCTCCGACTCGGGCGACGACTCCGCACAGGAGCCGGCCGCCGAGGAGTCTCCTGCCGAGGAGTCCGCCACCGAAGAGGCCCCTGCCGAGGAGCCCGCCACCGAGGAGCCCGCCGAGCAGGAGGCACCGGCCGCCGAGGCCTCGTCCTCGGGCGACGGCGAGGGCACCACGGTGGCCATGCCGGCCCTCGGCGAGTCCGTCACCGAGGGCACCGTCTCGCGCTGGCTCAAGGCTGAGGGTGACACGGTCGAGGTCGACGAGCCGCTGCTCGAGGTCTCGACCGACAAGGTCGACACCGAGATCCCCTCCCCCGTCGCCGGCACCCTGACCAAGATCCTCGTCCAGGAGGACGAGACCGTCGAGGTCGGCGCCGACTTGGCGATCGTCGGTGGCTCCGGTGGCGGTTCCGCCCCGGCTGCCGAGGAGCCGAAGGAGGAGCCGAAGGCCGAGGAGCCCAAGGCCGAGGAGTCGAAGGCCGAGGCCCCCAAGGAGGAGCCGAAGCAGGAGGCGCCCAAGGAGGAGCCCAAGGCCGAGGCCCCCAAGGAGGAGCCGAAGCAGGAGGCGCCCAAGGAGGCCCCGAAGCAGGAGGCGCCCGCCGCCTCCGGTGGTGACGCCGCCGCCTACGTGACCCCGCTGGTGCGCAAGCTCGCCGCCGACAACGGCATCGACCTCTCGCAGGTCGAGGGCACCGGCATCGGCGGCCGCATCCGCAAGCAGGACGTGCTCGACGCCGCCAAGGCGAAGAACCAGCCGCAGGAGGCTGCTGCTCCGGCCGCTGCCGCTCCGGCTGCGGCTCCCGCTGCTGCGGCTCCCGCGGGCGTCCCGGCCGGTCTGGAGTCCAACGTCCCGCAGTCCAAGCGCGGCACCCGCGAGAAGATGACCCGCCTGCGCAAGGTCATCGCCGAGCGGATGGTCGAGTCGCTGCAGGTCTCCGCCCAGCTGACGACGGTCGTCGAGGTCGACATGACCAAGGTGGCTCGCGTGCGCGACGCCGCGAAGGCCGACTTCGCCCAGCGGGAGGGCACCAAGCTCTCCTTCCTGCCCTTCATCGCCCAGGCCACGGCCGAGGCCCTGAAGGCGCACCCGGGCATCAACGCCAGCGTCGAGGGCGATGAGATCGTCTACCACGGTCAGGAGAACCTCTCGATCGCGGTCGACACCGAGCGCGGCCTGCTCACGCCGGTCGTCAAGAACGCCGGTGACCTCAACGTCGCCGGTCTCGCCCGGGCGATCGCCGACGTCGCCGACCGCACACGCAACAACAAGATCACGCCGGACGACCTGTCGGGCGGGACCTTCACCATCACCAACACCGGCAGCCGGGGTGCGCTCTTCGACACCCCGATCCTCAACCAGCCGCAGGTCGCGATGCTCGGCACCGGCGCCATCGTGCGTCGCCCGGTCGTCATCACGACCGACGACGGTGGGGAGACGCTGGCGATCCGGTCGATGATGTACCTGGCCCTCACCTACGACCACCGGGTCGTCGACGGCGCCGACGCGGCCCGCTTCCTCGGGACCGTCAAGGCCCGTCTGGAGGAAGGCCGCTTCGAGGCCTGAGATGACCTCACGACAACAGCGCGTCGCCATCACCGGAGCATCCGGGCTGATCGGCGGCGCGCTGTCGTCGTCTCTGGAGGCTGACGGCCACGAGGTGGTCCACCTCGTGCGACGCCTGCCGAAGGGGGACCACGAACGTCCGTGGGACCCGTCGCGTCGGCAGCTGGACCCGGCGGTCCTCGCCGACGTCGACACCGTCGTGCACCTCGCGGGCGCCGGTGTCGGCGACCGACGCTGGACCCCGACCTACAAGATGCTCATCCGCACCTCACGGGTGCACGGGACGGACCTCGTCGCCCGCGTCGTGGCCGCCGGCGCCGGACCGACCCGGCTCGTGACCGCGTCGGCCGTCGGCTTCTACGGCGACCGGGGCGACGAGGTGCTGACCGAGGCCTCTGCCCCCGGCCGCTCCTACCTCGCCGGTGTCGTGCGCGACTGGGAGGCGGCGGCCGCCCCGGCCCGCGCAGCCGGGGTCCCCGTGGCCCACGCGCGCACCGGCATCGTCCTGGCGACACATGGCGGGGCGTTCGTGCCCATGCTGCGCGTCGGCCGGCTGGGGCTCGGCGGGCCACTGGGCTCGGGCCGTCAGTGGACGCCGTGGATCTCGCTCGACGACGTCGTGGGTGCCTACACGCGCCTCGTCGAGGACGCCTCGATCGTCGGCCCGGTCAACCTCGCCGCGCCCCACCCCGTCCGCCAGCGCCACCTGGCGCGTGAGATCGGGCGGCGGCTGCACCGGCCCGCGATCGTGCCGGCCCCCCGGGCCGCGATGCGGGTGGCGCTCGGCCAGTTCGCCGACGAGGCGCTGGCCTCAGCCCGTGTGCTGCCGCAGCGGTTGCAGGAGCTCGGCTTCGAGCATCGGCACCGGGTCGTCGAGGACGCTCTCGACGACCTCATCGCCTGACCCGGGTCGCACCGCTCACGGCCCGTCGGGTGCCCGCACGTCGCGCACCCGCCACCGCTGACCGTCCCAGGCCAGGACGAGGTCAGCCTGCTGACCCCGCCGGGCCGGGCGCTGCTGCCGCGACCCGTCGCGGGCCACGACCTCGTAGGCGCTCTCGTCGACGACGGTGCTCAGCACCGCGGTCGAGCCGCTCGTGCGCTGCAGGCTGGCCGTGCGCACGGTCATCTCGACGCCGCGGTAGCGGTGCCCGCTCGACTCGAGGCTCTCGATGAGCTCGTGGTCGCGCACGGCGGCCGGCGACCCCGGCTCGTCGAGCGCTCGGAGCACCACGGGGTCGAGGTCGGTGACGACGGACTGGCGCATCGAGGTCAGCTCCTGGGCCAGACGCACCGGTGCCTCGCGCGGTGCGCCGCGGTCGGTGAGCACCTGCTGGCCCGAGGGAGAGGTGACGGCGGCGGTCGACGGGGCGGCACCCCCTTCGTCATCGGCGGCAGCCAGCTGGCGCCACGGGACGACGACCGCGAGGGCCAGCGTCAGCGCGACCACGACGGCAGCGGCGACCCGGCGACCACCCGGCGTCTCGGCCGCCGATCGGGCGATCGCCCGGGTCTGCGAGGCCTCGTGGTCGACGGTGAGGTCCACTGGCTCGTCACGGCGACGTGGCGCCGCGTGACGACCCCGACGCGAGGACGCCGGCGGGACCTCGACATCGCTGTCGACGGGCGGTCGTCGCTGCCACCACCGGCGGCGGGGCTCGGGCTCGCCGGCGGAGGCCAGCTCGAGCTGCCACCGCGGTGTCTCGACCGCGTCCTGGGCGGCGGCCTCGCGGATGCGCCGTGTCAGACCCGAGGCGACGTCGCCGGGAGAGGTCATGCGCAGGGGTTGGGCGACGGCCGCGTCGAAGACCGCGACCGCCACCTCGTCGGCCTCCGGTCGGGCCGCCGGGTCACCGGCAAGGCAGGACTCGACGGCCTCGACCAGCTCGGCGTCGCCGGCCAGGTGCGAGCGCAGGTCGAGCCGGTCGGCGACGTGCCCGGGAGGAGCCCCGACGAGGCAGAGCCAGGCGAGCGCCCCGAGCGCGTGGACGTCACTCGCCCGGGTGGGCTCCTCGCCGTCGAGGACCTCTGGGGCGACGTAGCCGTCGGTGCCGTGCACGTCGCCGGGGGCTTCCCCGGTGAGGCGGGAGAAGCCCAGGTCCGCGAGGACGGGACGACCGGTGCTGTCGAGCAGGACATTGCCCGGGCTGAGGTCACCGTGGACGACACCGAGATCGTGCAGGCCCGCGAGGGCGCGCGCGATCGGGGCGATGACGGTGACCGTCTCCCCCGGCGTCAGGTGCCCGCGCTGGGCCACGACCTGACCGAGGCTGCCGCCCGAGAGCAGCTCGAGGACGAGCGCGGTCGCTGGACCGTCGTCAGTGTCGACGTCGAGGACCTCGTGGAGGGTGACGACGTGCTCGTCAGCCGCGTGCTGGAGCAGCGTCCACTCACGCAGCGCGTCGTCGTCGGCCCCACCCCGCAGCAGCTTGACCGCCACCAGCTCGTCGTCGACCTCGCGCCGGGCCCGCCAAACCGTCGACGTCGAGCCGGTCCCGAGCAGGCGGGTCAGGCGGTAGCCGGGGACCTGGGGCGGGATCTCGTCCATGCGCCCCAGCCTGTCCCAGATCGCCGGTCCGGCCGCCGAGATATCCACAGGGTGCCGCGGCGTAGGCTGGCGGCCATGCGTTTCGAGGAGCTCGGCTTCGCGCCAGACACCGTCGACTACCTGACCGCGTGGGAGCACCAGAAGCGGGTCCATGCGGCCGTCGTCGCCGGCGAGCTCGAGGACACGACCCTGCTGCTCGAGCACACGGCCGTCTACACCGCCGGCAAGCGCACCGAGCCCCGCGAGCGACCGATGGACGGCACGCCCGTCATCGACGTCGACCGCGGCGGCAAGATCACCTGGCACGGCCCAGGCCAGCTCGTCGGCTACCCGATCGCCCACCTGCCGGGCCGACGTGACGTCATCGCCCACGTGCGCCGTCTCGAGGAGATGATGATCCGGGTCGCCGCCGACGTCGGCGTCACCGCGACCCGGGTACCGGGGCGCTCGGGCATCTGGGTGCCCGGCATCGACGGTGCCCGCGACCGCAAGCTCGGCCAGATCGGCATCCGCGTCTCGCGCGACGTCGCCATGCACGGCTTCAGCCTCAACGTCGACTGCGACCTGTCGTGGACGCAGACGATCGTCCCCTGCGGCATCCCCGATGCCGACGTCTCCACACTGGCCCTCGAAACCGGTCGCGAGATCACGGTGGCCGACATCCTCCCTTCGGCCAGAGCCCACCTGCTCGAGGTGATGACCGAGGACCTGCCCCTGACCACGGGGGCTGCATCGGCACAGCGGGTGGAGGCGTAGTCTGGAGTGACTCCGGACACCACCGGGGTCACCGAGATTGCCAGGAGAGCTGCGTGACCGTCGCACCCGAAGGACGTCGTCTGCTGCGCGTCGAGGCGCGCAACGCCGAGACCCCGATCGAGCGCAAGCCGGAGTGGATCCGGACCACCGCCAAAATGGGCCCCGAGTACAACCAGATGCGTGGCCGCGTCAGTGGCGCCGGCCTGCACACGGTCTGCCAGGAGGCCGGCTGCCCCAACATCTTCGAATGCTGGGAGGACCGCGAGGCGACCTTCCTCATCGGCGGTGACGTGTGCACCCGCCGCTGCGACTTCTGCGACATCGCGACCGGCCGCCCGACGAGCCTCGACATGGACGAGCCGCGCCGCGTCGCCGAGTCCGTCCAGGAGATGGGCCTGCGCTACTCCACCGTCACGGGCGTCGCCCGCGACGACCAGCCCGACGGTGCCGCCGCGCTCTACGCCGAGACGATCCGACAGATCCACGCCCTCAACCCCCACACCGGCGTGGAGATCCTCCCGCCCGACTTCGGCGCCAAGCCGGAGCTCGTCGGCCAGGTCTTCGACGCCCGCCCCGAGGTCTTCGCCCACAACCTCGAGACCGTGCCGCGCATCTTCCGCAAGATCCGGCCCGCCTTCACCTACGAGAAGTCGCTCAAGGTGCTGTCCATGGCCCGCGAGGCCGAGCTGGTCACCAAGTCCAACCTCATCCTCGGGATGGGCGAGGAGGACCACGAGATCGAGGAGGCGATCCGCGACCTGCACGAGGCGGGCTGCGACATCCTCACGATCACCCAGTACCTGCGCCCCTCCAAGCTGCACCACCCGATCGACCGGTGGGTCAAGCCCGAGGAGTTCGTCCACTGGAGCGAGCTCGCCGAGGGGATCGGCTTCAAGGGCGTCATGGCCGGGCCGCTCGTGCGCTCGAGCTACCGTGCCGGACGGCTCTACGCGACCGCGATGCGCAAGTGGGGTCGGCCGATCCCCGAGCACCTCTCGCACCTCTCCGAGGCCATCGACGAGCCGGCCCGCCAGGAGGCGGCCACGCTCGTCGCCACGTCGCGCGCCCAGGCGATCCTCGACCAGCCGGCCACCGGCACCGAGGGCTGACCGGGGCACCCAGCGAGAGCAACTAGACTCTCTCCTCATGGCCAAGAAGAGCGACCAGCCCGCCAAGCCGAAGCGCGAGAACCCCTTCAAGCGGATCGCCTCGGTCTACAGGACGATCAAGGCGATCGACCCCCAGGTCACCCTGTGGATGCTCCTCGCCTTCGTCGTCGTGCTCGGCGTCGGCACGCTCATCGGCCTGCTCGTCGGCCACGTCATCCTCGCCCTGATCGTGGCGATCCCCTTCGCGCTGCTCGCGGCGATGATCGTGCTCTCCCGTCGCGGTGAGCGCGCGGCCTTCGCCCAGATGGAGGGCCAGCGTGGCGCCTCCATCGGCGGCCTGTCGGCGCTGCGTCGCGGCTGGTACTACGACCAGGAGCCGGTCGCCGCCGACGCGACAAAGCCCAGCGAGATCAACACCGCCGCCGTGGTCTTCCGCGCCCTCGGTCGCCCGGGCATCGTCCTGCTCGGCGAGGGGCCCAAGCACCGGGTCGACAAGCTCTTCGTCAAGGAGACCAAGAAGGTCTCGCGGGTCGCCCCCGGTGTCCCCGTGCACACCTTCATCGTCGGCACCGGTGAGGGCGAGCTGCCCCCGCGCAAGATCCGCATGACGCTGACCAAACTGCGCCCGGCGCTGTCCAAGGAGGAGATGTCGGTCGTCAACAAGCGGCTGAAGTCCCTCCCCGGCATCCGTCAGGGCGTCCCGGCCGGCGTCGACCCGAGCCGTGCCCGGATGAACCGCAGCGCCCTGCGCGGCCGCTGACCCACCCGCGGCGCCGGCCCGCGGCGCCACCACCGTCGACCCTCGGGAGACCGCTCGTGACCGCTGCCGCCACCGCCCACGCCGAGGACCTCGCCGCCTTCGTCGACGCCTCCCCGTCGAGCTACCACGCGGCCGCCGAGGTGGCCCGACGCCTCGAGGACGCCGGCTTCACCGCTCTCCTCGAGACGGATGCGTGGCCGCAGGCCCCCGGGCGCTACCTCGTCGTGCGCGAGGGGGCGGTCATCGCCTGGGTCGTGCCGACCTCAGCGACGGAGACGACACCGGTGCGCATCTTCGGCGCCCACAGCGACTCCCCCGGCTTCAAGCTCAAGCCGCAGCCCACGACCGGGCGCCTCGGGTGGCTGCAGGCGGGCGTCGAGGTCTACGGCGGCCCCCTGCTCAATTCGTGGCTTGACCGTGAGCTGCGCCTGGCCGGCCGGCTCGTCCTCGACGACGGCACCGTCGTGCTCGCCGACTCCGGCCCGCTGCTGCGGCTGCCACAGCTGGCGATCCACCTCGACCGCCAGGCCAACGAGCGCTTTGCGCTCGACAAGCAGACGCAGACCCAGCCGGTGTGGGGCGTGGGTGCCACGGAGTCCGCCGACCTGCTCGCCGAGCTGTCCGCCACCGCCGGTGTCGACGCCTCGCGGGTCCGCGGCTACGACCTCGTGACGGCCGACAGCGCCCGCGGCGCCGTCTTCGGCAAGGACGACGTCTTCTTCGCCGCGGGTCGACTCGACGACCTGGCGAGCGTCCACGCCGGCACGGTCGCGATGGCCCGGATCGGCGACGACCTCACGGCCGACCACATCCCGATGCTCGCGGTCTTCGACCACGAGGAGGTCGGCTCCGCGACCCGCTCCGGTGCGGGCGGTCCCTTCCTCGAGGAGGTCCTCGAGCGCATCGGTCTCGCCCTGGGTGCCGACCGCGGTGAGCGGATGCAGGCGCTGGCCTCCTCGTGGTGCGTCTCCAGCGACGTGGGCCACTCGGTGCACCCCAACTACCCCGAGAAGCACGACCCGCAGGTGCGTCCGGTCCTCGGCTCCGGGCCGATCCTCAAGCTCAACGCCAACCAGCGCTACGCGAGCGACGGCGTCGGCTCCGCGGCGTGGCGCGGCTGGTGCGCCGACGCCGGTGTGACGAGCCAGGACTTCGTCTCCAACAACACCGTCCCGTGCGGGTCGACCATCGGCCCCATCACCGCGACCCGACTGGGCATCCGCACGGTCGACGTCGGCATCCCGATCCTGTCGATGCACTCGGCGCGCGAGCTCGCCGGCACGAGCGACCTGCTCGACCTGTCGCGGGTGGCGCAGACCTACTTCGGCGGCTGATCCCCTCGACGGGTCACCGGCGGGTCACCAGCCGGTCGGCAGGTCCGCCGGCCGGAAGGCGTAGAGCGCCCGCAGCCGTGCTCGGGTGAGTGCGCGATAGCCGGCCGCCGCCTGCGTGGTGCGCTCGTCGGGTCGATAGCCGGCGAGCACGCCCGCCTCGACGTCACGGGCACTCCCCTGGTCGGTCCAGCCCTGCTCGACCCGCAGGTCGAGGTGGGCCAGCAGGTTGCCCAGGTCGAGCGCCGGGTCCCCGAGCCCGAGGGTGTCGACGTCGAGCATCCCGACCTCGAGCCCCCCGTCGGTGCCGACGCCGACGAGCAGCTGCTTGTCGTGCAGGTCGCGGTGCAGCAGGCTGCGGCGGCCGACCCGTCCCGCCCCGACGACGACGGCGGCAGCGCGGGCCGCGTCCTGGTGGAGGACCTCGAGTCGACCTGCCGGCAGGGCGCGATAGCGACGGGCGAGATCGAGCAGACCACGGGTGGCGTCGACCTCCGCGCCGAGGTCGTGCCCGGCGACCCCGTCGACCTCGCCGGCGTCGTGCAGCCGGCGCACGGACTCACCGACCGCCACGCCCACCGCCTCGCCGACCGGCTCGGCCACGTCGGCGGCCGGCCCGTCGACCACCGGCCCGTGCAGCAGGTCGTGCAGGGTGCGTCCCGGCAGGTGGCTCAGCGTGATCGTGCCGCACCCCTCGTCCCAGCCGGTGACGACCGGGGCACGCAGTCCCGGCACGTCGGCGGCCACCTGCATGCGCCGCACGAGATCACCGGACCGCCGCGGACGCACCGCCTTGGTCCACAACGGACCCGCGGCCGACTCCCCCCGCACCACGGCCCGCCGCTCCGGCCGGTGCACGACGAGCTCGGCGCCGCCGGCGACGAGCCGGGCGAGCGAGACCAGACGAGCGTCCGCGCCCCCGTGCTGCAGGACGAGGTGCTCGCCCCGCCTCTCGACCAGGCCGGGCGCCACCGCCTGCGTCGCTCCAGCCGTGCGCGCGGCCGCAGCGCCGTCGGGCAGCCACTGACCGATCACCCGTCGACCTGCCTCACGCAGATCGAGGTGCAGCCGGTCGGGCCGCGGGTGGGCCCGCTCGAGCTCCAGCCCGAGGTCGGCGCAGCCAGCGACGACCTCGTCGAAGTCCGTGCTCACCACCGCCACCTCCCCAGCTCCTCCGCGGCCCCCAGCACCTGCGCGGTCAGCTCCGGCCACATCGGGTGACCGGCGCGGAAGGGCTCCAGCGCTCGAGCCAGCAGCTGCAGGGCGATCCGCGGCCCGAGGTCGTCGCCGAGGCCGGTCGGCCCCGTCGCCGAGTGTCCGGCGACAAGGGGTGAGGCGGCCTCGGTCACCACACCCGGTGCCGCCTGCGCGCAGAGTCCGTCCGACAGGCGGTCGAGGACGAGCACGGCGAGCAGGCTCGCGATGTCGTCGAGCGGGTTGCCCCGGCCGGCCCGGTCGAGGTCGATGAGCCCGAGGTCGTGACCGTCGGCCACCACCTGGTCGAGCGAGAGGTCTCCGTGGACGAGTCCCACCGGCCCCGGGCGAAGGGAGCCGCGCGCGGTCGACTCGATGTCGGCAGCGGCGTCGGCGGCACCCGGCAGGACGGGCTCCAGCGCACGCAGCGCACGATGGGTGCCCACCGGCGGCTCGACGCACGGAGCCGCGCGGTCCACCCCCTTCGTGTGGAAGGCGCCGAGGCAGGCACCGAGGCGACGCAGCGCCGGCTCGCCCACCGGCGCGCCGAGAGTGCTGCCGGGCAGGTGCCGCAGCACGATCAGACCGGCGTCGTCGCTTTCGAGCACCTGCGGCAGGCGAAACCCCGAGCCGCCGCCACCGTCGGCGAGCACGGCGGCGTGGCCGGCAAGCGCCCGCGCGTACCCGCTCCTGGCGTAGACCCGCAGGACGTGGGGACCGCTGCGCCCGACCCAGCGACGGGCCGGCTTGTGGGACAGCGTGTGGGTACCGCCCGGCCAGGCACGGACGCGGGTGGTCAGGGCCTTGAGGTGGCGGTCGGTGCGCGCGTCGACGACGAGCAGCCCGGCGTCGGGATCGTCGAGGAGCACGTCCTCGGCGCTGACCCGGCGGATCGCCTTGTGCCGCTTCTCCTCACGCGCCGGGCCCCACGCATAGCCGATGGCCGACCGGCCGTCGACGTCGAGCAGCGCGGTCGCGCTCGTCCCCGGCTTGTACCGCAGGTACCCCCGGGTCACCGGCGTCCCGAGACGCTCTGCCAGCTCGTCGGTCCCCAGCAGCAGGCGAAGGGAGCCCACCGCCGGGTCGTGCGCAGCCAGCCGCGCGTGGGCGTCATGGGCGGGCACCGCTCGCCACCTCCTCCAGCTCGTCGGCGTGCCGCGCGAGGACCTCGTCGGGGCGACCCGGCCGCCGTCGATCCACAGCACCCGATCGGCGGCGCGGGCCGCGTCGAGGTCGTGGGTGATGACGATCGTCGTGCGCCCTGCGGTGAGCCGGTCGAGGGCGGCGGTGACCTCCTCCTCGGTGGCACCGTCGAGGCCGGTCGTCGCCTCGTCGAGGACGACGACGGGCGCGTCCCTGACGACGGCCCGGGCGATGGCGATCCGCTGTCGCTGACCGCCCGAGAGGGTCGTGCCGCGCTCGGCGACGACGGTGTCGTAGCCCTGCGGCAGCGCGATGATGAACTCGTGCGCACCAGCGACCCGCGCCGCCTCGACGACCTGCTCGTCGGTCACCGACACCGCCCCGCCGGGGGCGCCCATGGCGATGTTGTCGCGGATGCTCGTGGCGAAGAGCAGGCTCTCCTGCAGGACCATCGCGACCTGGCTGCGCACGTCGTGGACCTTGAGGTCGCGCAGGTCCCAGCCGTCGAGTCGCACCGTGCCCGAGTCGGGGTCCTGCATGCGCAACAGCAGGCCGGCGAGCGAGGACTTGCCGGCGCCCGACGGACCGACGATCGCCACCCGCTCCCCCGCGGCCACCCGCAGGTCGACCCCGCGCAGCACGGGGTGACCGGGCACGTAGGACAGCCAGACGTCCTCGAGCTCGACGTGGCCGCGCAGCCGGCGTCCGGAGCGGGCCCAGGAGGCGTCGCGCACGCGGGGCTCCTGCTCGAGCAGGTCGACGACCCGCTCCGCGGACGCGGCCGCCTGGGCGATGCGCCCGGTGTACTTCGCGAGGTCCCGCATCGGCTTGAAGGCCGCCTTGAGGTAGGTGACGAAGACGACGAGCTCGCCGGGGGTGAGCGCCCCCGCGAGGACGCGTTGGGCGCCGACGTAGAGCACGAGCGCGGTCGCCACGCCGACGAGCACGTCGGTGGAGCGCTCGAGGCCGGCCGACAACTTCTTGGCCTTGACCCCGTCCTTGAGCGTCTTGACGTTGTCCGAGGCGAAGCGCGACTGCATCTCGGGCTCGAGCGTGTAGGCCTGCACGACCTTCATCGACGAGAGGGTCTCGGTCGCGAGCGTCGCCAGGTGACCCTCCGCCTTGCGCTGCTTGCGCGAGACGGTGTGGATGCGGCTGGTCGCGGTGCGGCCCGTGAGCAGGAAGACCGGGAAGACGACGAGCATGCACAGCGCGAGCTGCCAGTCGAGCACGAGGACGACGACGAGCATCGCGGCGAGGGTCGCGAGATTGCCGACGAGCGGCAGGGCCGCGGTGACGGCCACCTCCTTGAGCCGGCCGACGTCGCTGGTGATCCGCTGCACGAGGTCACCGGTGCGGGCCCGGTCGTGGAACCCCAGGGAGAGCCGCTGCAGGTGGGCGAAGGCGTCGGCGCGCACCGAGGTGAGCAGCCGGTTGCCGGCGAGCGCGAAGCAGACCGTCATCGCATAGCTGGCGAGGGCGCGCAGCAGCACGACGACGAGCAGCCCGAGGCAGGCGAGCACGAGGACCTGCTGGAGGTTGTCGGGCTGGTCCTGCGACAGGTCGGCACCGAGGTGGCCGATGACGCCGTCGATGACGAACTTCATCGGCCACGGCTCGAGCAGCCGCATGACGACCTCGAGGGCCATCGCGACGCCGCCGCCGGCGATGAGCGTGCGCTGGCGCCGCAGGTGGGCTCGCACGTGGGGGACGAGCCGACGCAGCCCGGGGACCGCCTCGCGGATGCCCTGCGGCTTGCGCGGCTTGGGCAGGACGGGAGCGGTCATGCGCTCCGCCCGAGCAGGTCGTCGGCGAGCGAAGGGGGTCGCACCGGCACCGTGGTGAGGATCCGGGAGACGACGAGGCTCCAGTCGTGCCGGCTGACGGCCGCCCGACGTCCGAGGTCGCCCAGCTCGGCGCGGAGCGCGGCGTCGCTGCGTAGCCCGGCGAGCGCGGCGGCGAGCTCGGTCACGTCCCCGGGCGTGACGAGCACCCCGAGGTGGCCTCCGTCGAGGACCTCGCCGACGGGGCCGATGTCGCTGGCGACGACGGGCAGGCCGGCCGCGAGGTACTCGTAGAGCTTGAGCGGGGAGAAGTAGAAGTCCGGCAGCTGCGGGTAGGGCGCGACGGCCAGGTCCATCCGGGCGAGCTCCTCGGGCATCCGCTCGGGGGCGACGGCGCCGACGAGGTCGACCCGGTCGGCGACACCCAGGCGCTCGGCCTGCGCCTCGATCGCCGCCCGCTGCGGGCCGTCGCCGACGAGCCGCAGCCGCGTGCCGTCGTCGGTGGGGGCGAGCCGCGCGAAGGACTCGACGAGCACCTCGACCCCGTGCCACGGCTTGAGCGTGCCGACGAAGCCGATGACGAAGGGGGTCTGCTGGTCGAGGTGGGAGGCCGCCTGCGGCTCCCCACGCTGGTCGAGGTGGGAGGCCGCCCGCGGCTCCCCGCGCTGGTCGAGGTGGGAGGCCGCCTGCGGCCGACCCTCGAGACCCGGCCGGATGTAGCGGGTGTCGACGCCGTTGGGCACGACGGTGACGTTGCGGTTGTCGGTGCGGTCGAGCACCCAGCGGGCGACCGGCTCGGACACCGCGACGACGGAGTCGGCCGCGTCGAAGGCCCGCCGGGCGATGGCCTCGGCGCCGACCCGGTCGGCGAGCACCCGGTGCTGCGCCTGCTCGTCGACGAGCGGCGAGTTGACCTCGAGGACACCGGGGACGTCGCAGGCCCGGGCCCAGGTCATCGCGGCGTCGGACCACAGCGAGTAGCGCTCCATGACGAGGTCGAGTGGGGTGTCGGAGTGCACCCGGGCGAGGACGTCGGCAGCGGCGCGTGCGGACCGTCGGGCGGACTCCTCACGCTCGCGGCCAGGGGTGCCGGTGATCCGGGGCAGCTCGTGGACGACGACACCGCCCAGCCCCCGGGGCAGGTCGCCACCGAGGCGTGCGGTGACCAGGTGCACCTCGGTGCCGCGACGGAGGAGCTCGCGCACGACCGCCTGGACGTGGACCGAGGCGCCCTTGCTCCCGAAGACGGGGACGCCCGGGTCGGTGGAGACGTATGCGACGCGCTTCATGCCACGGCCCTCCCGCCCTCGTTTCCGCATTGCCGTAGGGCAATGCGGTCTCCCTCGGTCGTGCGGTCTCCCTGGGAGGCGATGGCGGCGGCGAAGAGCGCCTGCAGCTCACGCGCGTGGTCGCGGAAGTCGAAGTCGGCCTCGAGCAGAGCGCGAGCGGCGCGGGCGCGCTCGGCGGCCGCGTCGGGGTCGTCGAGGGTCGCGGCGATGGCATCGGCGAGGGCCGCGGCGTCGGCCTCGGGCACGAGCAGCCCGGTCTCCTCGTGTCGGACGATCTCGGGGATGCCCGTGACGGGCGTCGAGACCGCCGGCGTGCCCAGGGCGAGCGCTTCGAGGAGGACGGTCGGCAGGCCGTCGCGGTTGCCGTCCTCGCCGATGACGCAGGGCGCGGCGAAGACGTCTGCGGCAGCGACGATCTCGCGCACCCGCGACTGCGGCAGCGCCCCGTGCATCGTCACCACCTCGTCGAGTCCGAGGTCGCCGACCTGCTGGCGCAGGGTGGCCTCGAGCGGGCCCGTACCGACGAGGTCCACGCGGACGTCGCGGCCCGCCGCGACGAGCCTGGCCACGGCGGTGAGCAGGTCGCCGAAGCCCTTCTTCTCGACGAGGCGACCCACCGCGGCGATGCGGGTGGGGCCGGGGGTCTCCCCCTTCGCTGCGAAGGGGAAGGCCGTCAGGTCGACGCTGTTGTACAGCCGGACCACGCGGTCCGCGTCGGCACCGAAGGTGGAGCGCAGGTGGGTGCGGTTGAACTCGCTGACGGTCACCGTCGTGTGCGCCTCGCGCAACTTCGTCGCCAGCGAGGCGTGGTCGACCTCGTCGTGGAAGATGTCCTTGGCGTGGGCGGTGAAGGACCACGTGACGCCGGTGAGCCGGGCGGCCAGACGGGCGACGTCGGCGGCGATCGAGCCGAAGTGGGCGTGCAGGTGCTCCAGGCGCGAGCGCCGCACCGCACCGGCGAGCTCGACGGCGGCCAGGGCGACGTCCTCGGGCGCGGCGAGCAGCTCGTCGAGGTGGTCGGCGACCGTCGGCACGTCACGCGCGGCCTCCTGCAGCGCGGACCAGAAGAGGCTCGCCTTGTGCTCCCGGGAGAGGTAGGTGACCGGCGCCTGCACGTGCGCGAGGGCCTCGTGGAAGCGACCGTCGATCGGCAGGCGAAGGGAGAAGACCTCGACGTGGGTGCCCGCGGCCTCCTGCTGGAGGATCTCGTGGACGATGAAGGTCTCGGAGAAGCGCGGGTACATCTTCAGCACGTAGCCGACGCGGGGGGCGGGTGTCGTGGTCATCAGCTGGCCATCTCCTGCAGGTCGTCGAGGTGGGGTGCCGTGGCGGGCTGGAGCCCGGCGACGAGGTCGGGGACGCGACGCAGCCCGTCGAGGGCGACCGCGTCGTGGTCGCGGGTGGAGCTCGAGGTCACCGCGGCGGTCAGCCAGGCGCCGAGCTGCTCGGGGGTGACGTCGTCGGGGTGCACGGTGTCGACGAGGCCGAGGTCCTGCAGTCGCTCGGCGCGCACGAGCTGCTCCTGGCGGGGGCGGACACGCGGCACGACGAGGGCAGGCACGTCCTCGGCGAGGACCTCGCAGACGGTGTTGTAGCCGCCCATGGACACGACGGCCTCGGCGCCGCCGATGAGGTCGAGGGTGTTGGTGACGAAGTCACGCACGAGCAGGTCGTCCCGCTCGGCGGCGATCGCAGTGAGCCGGCGGCGCAGCGAGGGCTGCATGTAGGGGCCGGTGACGATGACACCGGTGTGCCCGTCGGGGTAGCCGGCCCGGGCGAAGGCGAGCGCGGTGTCGTAGCCGTCCTGCCCGCCGCCGACCATGCACAGCACGTAGGGCCTGGGGACCGGACGCCGCTTCGGCTCGTCGCGCGGGGCGAGCAGCCCCTCCCCGCGGCCCTCGGCGAGATAGCCGGTGTAGCGGACCTTGGCGGCGACGGCGCGCGGCAGGTCGTAGTCGGCGACGACGTCGACGACCGACCGGTCGCCGTAGACCCAGACCTCGGCGTAGTGGTCGCGGATCGCCTGGGTCGTGCGCGCCTCGCGCCATTCACGGATCGCGGTCAGCGGGTCGTCGAGGACGTCACGCAGGCCGAGGACGATGCGCGGTCGCTCCCCCGTCGTGTGGCCGCGCACGTCGTGCAGCGCCTCGAGCGCCTGCTCGAGCTCCCCGTCGAGGCCGCGGGCCACCTTGTCGACGACGACGACGTCGGGGGCGAAGGCCACGAGCGCCGAGGTGATGAGGTCGGAGCGCAGGGCGAGCACCGCGGACAGGTCCATGGCGAAGGTCCCTGCGGCGTAACCCCCTTCGCCGTCCTTGGCCACGGTCGGGACGGTGACGACCTCGGTGTTGGGCGGCAGCGGCAGCGACGTCGCCTGTGGGGCACCGGTGAGGACGAGGACGTCCGTGCGCGGTTCGGCCGCCACCATGGCGGCGGCGAGGGCGAGGTTGCGCCGGATGTGTCCCAGTCCCTGGGTGTCGTGGGAGTAGAAGGCGATGCGGCGCCGGGGTGTCGTGGTCACGCGGACAACAGTGGGTGCCCGTCGTGAGGTGAACGTGAAGTGGAGATGAGGAAGCCCTCATCCGTCGCGGTTCAGCGGGAGGCGCGCACGATCCGCGTGCCGGCGGCGCGGTCGTGCAGGCCACGGCCGTCGTCGGAGATGACGATCATCGCCGGGATCGCCAGGCACAGCAGGGCGGCCCGCACGGCGGCACGAAGGGGGGTGACCCACTCCCCGGCCATCGGCACCACGCGCAGCCCGAGGAGCCGGTGACCGAAGGTCGCACCTCCCAGGGTGACACCGGCGAGGTTGAGCAGGAAGAGCAGGGCGAGCGGGGCGAAGGAGAAGGCCTCCGGCGACAGCTCGACGACCCGGCCGATGAGGCCGTGGGTGATGAGCAGGCAGGCGACCCAGTCGACCACGATCGCGACGAGGCGGCGCCCCAGCGGGGCATGGTCACCCCCTTCGTCCGGGGTGGGGGCGGGACGGCCGGTGCTGCTGCTCACCGGGGCAGCCTATGCGGCGGTCGTGGACGTTCCTGAACCGTGGGGCCCGCGACCGCTAGGGTTGGTCTCAACCCGTGGGACGCCAGTCTCACGTAACACCGGTGAAACATTCGGGTCATGGTCGGGAAACCGGCCCTGCCTACAGTCGTCACCAACAGTTGACGCGGCAGGTCAGAGCGGCCCGCCGCCCCCACCCCAGGAGGATGGTTTGTTCAGCTCCCCTGACGAGGTTCTTGAGTTCATCAAGGCCGAGGACGTCAAGTTCGTCGACATCCGCTTCTGCGACCTGCCGGGCATCATGCAGCACTTCAACGTGCCGGCCGAGTCCATCGACGAGGACTTCTTCACCGAGGGCCAGATGTTCGACGGCTCCTCGATCCGCGGCTTCCAGGCCATCCACGAGTCCGACATGAAGCTCGTCCCGGACATCAAGACCGCCTACCTGGACCCCTTCCGCGAGGAGAAGACGCTCATCGTCAACTTCTCGATCGTCGACCCCTTCACCGGTGAGCAGTACAGCCGCGACCCGCGAAACGTCGCGGCCAAGGCCGAGGCCTACCTCAAGTCGACCGGCATCGCCGACACCGCCTACTTCGGCGCCGAGGCCGAGTTCTACGTCTTCGACGACGTGCGCTTCGACACCCAGCCGCAGGGCTCCTACTACTTCGTCGACTCGATCGAGGCCAAGTGGAACTCCGGTCGCAAGGAGGAGGGCGGCAACCAGGGCTACAAGACGGCCATGAAGGGCGGCTACTTCCCCGTGCCGCCGGTGGACCACTTCGCCGACCTGCGCGACAAGATCTGCCTGAACATGAAGACCGTCGGCCTCGAGGTCGAGCGCGCCCACCACGAGGTCGGCTCCGCGGGTCAGCAGGAGATCAACTACAAGTTCAACACCCTGCTCCAGTCCGGCGACGACATCATGAAGTTCAAGTACGTCGTCAAGAACACGGCCTGGCAGGAGGGCCGCACGGCCACCTTCATGCCGAAGCCGATCTTCGGCGACAACGGCTCGGGCATGCACACCCACCAGTCCCTGTGGAAGGACGGCGAGCCGCTCTTCTACGACGAGCAGGGCTACGGCGGCCTGTCCGACATCGCCCGCTGGTACATCGGTGGTCTGCTCAAGCACGCCCCCGCGCTGCTCGCCTTCACCAACCCGACGGCCAACAGCTACCACCGCCTGGTCCCGGGCTTCGAGGCCCCGATCAACCTCGTCTACTCGGCCCGCAACCGCTCGGCCTGCATCCGCATCCCGATCGCGGGCAACTCCCCCAAGGCCAAGCGCGTCGAGTTCCGCATCCCGGACCCGTCGAGCAACCCCTACCTGTGCTTCGCCGCCCAGCTGATGGCCGGCCTCGACGGCATCAAGAACCGCATCGAGCCCCCGGAGCCGGTCGACAAGGACCTCTACGAGCTGCCCCCGGAGGAGCACGAGGCCATCGAGCAGGTCCCGACCTCGCTCCCCGAGGTGCTCAAGGCCCTCGAGGCCGACCACGAGTTCCTCCTCGAGGGCGACGTCTTCACCCAGGACCTCATCGACACCTGGATCCAGTGGAAGTACGAGAACGAGGTGCTCCCCCTGCAGGTGCGCCCGCACCCGCACGAGTTCGAGATGTACTTCGGCATCTGAGCCGACTGGGCAAGCGACAGGCCCCAGATCCCCGGTATTCCGGGGATCTGGGGCCTTCGTCATGCTTGCCCTGTGTCCAAACGGTAGCCCTGGGAGCCGGCGGGCCCCCATCAGTGCTGCCGGCTCCCACGGCTACCGGTTCAGCACACAACCTTCAGGGTGGAGCCGTGCGAGACCGGCTCTGTCCGGGTCGTGAGGGGCAACTGACACGATGCACGCATGAGCCGCATCACCTGCCCGGTCCTCGCCACCCGCGTCACCACCGCCGAGGAGGCGGCGCAGCTGATCCACCCCGGCGACAACGTCGGGATGAGCGGCTTCACCGGCGCCGGCTACCCCAAGGCGCTGCCGACGGCGCTGCACGACCGGATGATCGCGGCCCACGCACGGGGCGAAGACTTCCGCATCGGGCTGTGGACCGGCGCGTCCACCGCACCAGACGCCGACGGCGTCCTCGCCGAGGCGAAGGGGGTCTCCTCCCGCCTGCCGTACAACTCCGACCCGACGATGCGCCGGCTCATCAACTCCGGCGAGGTCGACTACGTCGACGCGCACCTGAGCCACTCCGCCCAGCACATGTGGTTCGGCTTCTACGGCAACCTCGACGTCGCCGTTGTCGAGGTCACCGCGGTGCTGCCCAACGGCCTGCTCGTGCCGAGCAGCTCGGTCGGCAACAACAAGACCTGGCTCGACCAGGCCGACCGGGTGATCCTCGAGGTCAACCACTGGCAGCCGCGCGAGTTCGAGGGCTTCCACGACGTCTACTACGGCACCCAGCTGCCGCCGCACCGTCGCCCGATCCAGCTGACCGACCCGATGCAGCGGATCGGCGACCCCTACCTGCGGGTCGACCCGGCCAAGGTCGTCGCCGTCGTCGAGACCGACCGGCCCGACCGCAACTCCCCCTTCAGCCCGCCCGACGAGACCTCGCAAGCGATCGCGGGTCACGTCGTCGACTTCCTCCGGCACGAGGTGCGGGCCGGGCGGATCCCCCCTTCGCTCCTGCCGCTGCAGTCCGGCGTCGGCAATGTCGCCAATGCCGTGCTCGCGGGCCTGGACGACAGCGAGTTCACCAACCTCGTCGCCTTTACCGAGGTGCTCCAGGACGGACTGCTCGACCTCCTCGACAGCGGGACCGTGCGGGCCGCGTCGGCGACCTCCTTCGGGCTCTCCGACGTGGGCGTCGAGCGCTTCCTCTCCAACATCAGCAGCTACAAGGGACGGATCCTGCTGCGCAGCGAGGAGATCTCCAACCACCCCGAGCTCGTCCGGCGCCTCGGCGTCATCGCGATGAACGGCATGATCGAGGCCGACATCTACGGCAACGTCAACTCCACGCACATCGCCGGCAGCCAGATCATGAACGGCATCGGCGGCAGCGGCGACTTCACCCGCAATGCCTTCCTCAACTTCTTCCTCACCCCCTCCACGGCGAAGGGGGGCAAGGTCTCCGCCTTCGTCCCGATGGCCAGCCACGTCGACCACACCGAGCACGACGTGCAGATCATCGTCAGCGAGCACGGGCTGGCCGACCTGCGCGGCCTCTCCCCGCGCAAGCGGGCGCCGCGGATCATCGACCACTGCGCCGACCCCGCCTTCCGCCCCGCGCTGCACGACTACCTCGCCCGCGCGCAGGCCGCCCGGCCCGACGCCGTGCACACCCCGCACCTGCTCGGCGAGGCGCTGAGCTGGCACGAGCGCTTCCTCGAGACGGGGAGCATGCTCGAGAGCTGAGTGGATCCGGCCCCTTCGAGATGTCCGCGGGTGGCCTCCTGAGGGACCGAGAGGAGACGGCCGCGGTCTCGAGGCTCGTCGCAGAGCTCCTCGGACCTCGACCAACGTGAGGGTGAGAGACTGCTGCCAGTGAGCAGTGTGTGGACCGCGCGAGGGATGCCCTCCCTCCTCCTGGCGACCTTCCTGGGGTTCAGCGGGTTCGCCGTCCTCATGCCCGTGGCGCCCCTGTGGGCGGTGCACGGCGGTGCCGACGAAGGCGGCGCCGGTCTGGTCAACGGCGTGCTGCTGCTCGTCACCGTGCTCACCCAGTTCACCGTCCCCGGACTGCTGCGCCGCTTCGGCTGGGGGCCAGCGCTCGCCGCCGGCCTCGCCCTGCTCGGCGCCCCGTCGCTCGGTCTCATCGCGAGCGATGCCCTGCCCGCCGTCCTCGCCCTGTCCGCCGTGCGCGGCGTGGGCTTCGGCATCCTCACCGTCGCGGGCAGCGCGGCGGTCGCAGAGCTGTCCGACCCCAAGACCCGAGGCAAGGCCGTCGGTGCCTACGGCCTGGCGATCGCCGGGCCCCAGGTCGTGCTGCTGCCCCTCGGCTCGTGGGTGGCGGAGACGATCGACTTCGTGCCGGTCTTCACCATCGGCGCCGCTCCCCTGCTCGGGATCCCCGCAGCCTTCGCCCTCGGGCGCGTCCTCGACGACTTCCCCTCCTCCGGTGACCACGACGCTGACGCGGGCGGGCCGAGCACCGCCCGCGCCGCGATCACCCTGCTCCGACCGATGGTCCTGCTGCTCGGCGTGACCATCGCCGGCGGCGCGGTCCTCACCTTCGGCCCGCAGATGGTGCGCGACCCCGCGGTCGTCATCCCGGCGCTGGCCCTCATGGAGCTCATGGCGGCGATCTTCCGATGGTGGATCGGTGGCGTCGCCGACCGGCACGGTGCTGAGCGATTCGTCGCCCCCTTCGTCATCATCACGGTGCTCGGGGTCGGCGCGATCGCCTGGGCCGTCCACGACCAGTCCGTCCCGGTCCTGCTGCTCGGCGCGCTGCTCCTCGGCAGCGCCTACGGAGCGCTGCAGAACCTCACCCTCCTCATCTCCTTCGCCTCGGTCACCCGCCGGCACCTCGGGCTGGCCAGCTCGATCTGGAACGTCGGCTTCGACCTCGGCTCGGCCATCGGCTCGGTGGTCGTCGGTGCGATCGCGGTCGCCGCGGACTTCTCCACCGCGCTCGCCGCGACCGGGGTCTTCGCGCTGCTGACGCTGCCGCTGGCGGTGCGGCGACGGGGTCTCGAGGCTCGTCGCTAGCGCTCCTCACACCTCGACCACCGCTCGCGGACGGTGGCCCAGGTCCAGCGGTACCTCAACACGCAGCTGTAGCCCTTCGAGGCCACCCACCAGGTCTCGAGGCTCGTCGCAGAGCTCCTCGCACCTCGACCAACGTGGGCGAAGGTGGGGAGAGCTCCCCCTCCCCCGGGCTGGCCTCCGCGTGAAAGGATCGCGGCAGACCAGCACCACGAAGGGGATTGGGTTGAGCACAGGGGCGCAGCAGTTCATGAACGCTGCCCGGCAGGTCGCGGACGCGGCCGGCATGGGCGGGGCCGTCGACCAGGTCATGGAGCGGGCGCAGGGCGCCGGCTTCGACCTCAACGCGCGGGACTTCCCCGCGGCCCGGGGCGAAGGGGGGTCCGCCGGCACCCGGATCAACGCCGAGCACGTCTCCCTCGACAACGCGGCCGAGGCACTCAGCCGCAGCCGCTACGAGATGAGCCAGACCGGCCCGGTGCACGTCATCACCCCGATGGTCATGCCCAAGGGTGGTCGCCTCACGGCCATGCTGCCCGTGCTCGCGCTCGCGGCGCTCGGCGTCGTCGGGCTCATCGTGCTCATCCCCTTCGGGATGAGCTTCGCCGTCTTCGGGCCGCACTACTGGCTGCTCGTGCTGCTGGCCGCCGCCTTCCTGTGGTGGCGCCAGGGCATGGTCATGGTGCCCGAGGGCTGCACCGCGCTGATCTCGCGCTTCGGCAAGGTCGAGGCCGAGGTGGGCCCGGGGCGGGTGACGCTGTGGAACCCGTGGAAGCGCGTGTCCTACATCGTCAACACCACCCGGGAGTACCCCTTCAACGCGCCGATCCGCTCGGCCCCGACGAAGTCCGGCGTGCAGGCCTCGGTCGACCTCTTCCTCCAGTTCCGGATCGTCAGCGCCCGCGAGTTCGTCTTCGTCCTCGGTGCCGTGCAGGGCTTCCAGGACAAGCTCAACAACGCCATCTCCGAGACGACCCGCTCGCTGATCTACGAGCAGGAGGCCTCGGGCATCTACGACCTCGTCGGTGAGAGCACCGCGCGTCTGCTCGAGCAGCTCAACGCGCAGTTCGCCCCGGCGGTCGAGCTGACGACGGCCAACATCACCCACGCCGAGCCCTCGGCGCAGGAGTACCGGATGGACCTCGCGGCGCCGGAGATGATCCGGGTGGCCAAGGAGGCCTACACCTACGACTACGAGCTGGGGCTGAAGAAGGAGCAGAACGAGGGTGACCTCAACAAGGACCTCGCCTCGCTCAACGAAAACCTCTCGGCGATCCAGGCCGACATCGCGCGCTACCAGGCGCAGATGGACACCGCGCTCGAGCGCGAGACCAACCGCGCCAACGCCGTGGCCCGCCAGCGCTTCGTCGAGTCGGAGTCCGAGGCCAACGCCAATGCCGCGCTCCTCGAGGCCCAGGCCCTCGACATCCGCGCGCTGAGCGCGGCTCTCGCGCCGGAGATCCTCGACTACCGCTACCAGCAGGACATGCTCGACAAGATGGAGGGCGTCTCCGGCTCGCTGCCGCAGATCGTGCGCGTCGGCGAGGAGTCCGAGGGCGTCGACTACCTGCAGATCGCCCGCCAGCTCGTCGGCGGTCAGGCCGCGCAGCTCTTCACCCCCGAGGACATGGAGGCCATCCGCGCCCGCCAGGCCGACATCGCCAGCCGGGTTGCCGAGCGCGAGTCCGAGATCACGGACCTGCTGCAGGCCCCCGAGGAGACCGACGTCGAGATCCTGCCGATCTCGCAGTCCGAGCTCGACGCCGAGGGCGAGCAGCGCCTCGACGAGATTCGCCAGTCGGTGAGCGACGAGGCCGTGGCCGAGACCCTCGGTGCGGTCGAGGAGGGGGCGACCCCGCCCCCTTCGCTCCCGGAGGACACCAACCCCCGGACCGACCTGCAGGACGAAGGGGAGGACCCGCCGCCCCCGCCGCCGGGCACGGCTCCTCCCGGGCCCGCAGCCCCGCCGGCGCCGCCGGCCCCCCGCGTGGCCCCGGCCCCGCGCGTCCAGGTGACCGACATGTCGACGGAGGGTGAGCGCAGTGAGTGACCAGACGATGGAGCAGGCGGTCCGCGCGGTCCGCGGTCAGGGCATGAGCTCGATCAAGGAGGTCGTCTCCGGGTGGGGTGACGTCGCGCGCTACCTGCGCGGTGGCGACTCCGGCTCGCTCGTGCCGGTCGTCATCCCCAAGGACAAGCGGGGCATGCGCTGGACCTCGCTCATCTGGTTCGGCGTGTGGGCGCTCTTCAGCGGCGTCTTCCTCGCCGCGACCGACCACGGCGCGCTGGGCGGCCTCGCGATCTTCGTCGCGATCATCTCCTTCCTGCTGTCGGCCCTGTGGTGGTGGCGCAGCTCGATCGTCGAGATCGAGGAGGGCACCGTCGGCGTGCTGACGAAGTTCGGGGCCATCACCGGCCCCGGCCTCTCCCCGGGTCGCCACTACCTGTGGCACCCCTGGGCGCGGGTCGCCTACGTCGTCGACGTGACGACCGAGATCCCTTACACCGCACCGGTGCTCAGCTCGCCGACGCACGAAAACGTGCCGCTGAAGTCGATCGAGTTCTTCCTGCGCTTCCGCATCGTCGACGCGATCCGCTTCGTCCAGACGATCGGTGCGGGCAACTTCGACCTCGTGCTGAGCAACTCGGTCCAGGACGCGATCCGGCAGCGCAGCCGGCAGGTGCGCACCGAGCAGGCCTACGACCTGCGCGGCAGCGACGTCAAGGACATGCAGGAACTGCTCAACCGCCAGCTGACCCGCTACGGCGTGCAGATCATGGGCTGCAACATCCCCGACGTGCAGCTGCCCGACCAGTACCGCGAGCACCTCGCGACGCGTGAGCGGGTCGCCAAGGAGCTCGTGGCCTACGAGAAGGAGTGGGAGCTGACCCGCAAGCGCCGCATCGACACCCTGCTGCTCGAGATCGAGCGGTCGAAGAAGGTGCGCGACGCCAAGGTCGTCGAGGTCCAGGCCTCGCTCAACAAGGCCCGCAAGGACGTCGCCCAGATGCTCGAGGAGCGCGAGACCGAGGCGCAGAAGATCCGCTACGAGATCGAGACCCGCGCCCGCACCAACCTCGTTGCGGCACAGGGTGAGGCCAAGGCGCAGGAGCAGCTGGCCACGGCCTACCGCGACAACCGCGCGGTGCTCGGCTACGAGCTGGCCCGCCGTCGCCTCGACGTCGGCGCGACCCTCGCCGAGGACGCCCCGCGGCCGGTCATCGTCCACACCGACGCCGGCGCCGGCGACAGCTCGGCGTTGTCGACGCTGCTCATGGCCCAGCTGCTGCCGCAGCTGCAGTCCGGTGGCGACTCGGCCCCGCGGCGCGGTGCGCGGCAGGTGACGCAGAGCGCCAGCGCCGTCGGCCAGGCCGCGCAGCGGGCCGCCGAGGCCGTGCAGGAGCGCTCGCAGGGCTGAGGCCACCCCGGTGGTCGAGGTGCGTCTCGAGGCTCGGGGGGGTCTCGAGGCTCGGGCGGGTCTCGAGGCTCGGGCGGGTCTCGAGGCTCGGGCGGGTCTCGAGGCTCGGCCGCGGGCGGCCTCGCACCTCGACCAACGTGACCCTCGACCATCGGAGGGCGGCCCCCTTCGTCGCGCTACGCCGCAGCTCCACAGCACGGGCCAGAACTCTGCATTGCCCTACGGCAATGCAGGAACGAGAGCGCATTGCCGTAGGGCAATGCAGAGGGGGTGCGCATTGCCGTAGGGCAGTGCGAAGGGGGGCGGGATCAGGCGTCGGAGCGGGCGTCGAGGACGGCGATCACCCGACGGCCCCAGCGCAGGTTTTCTTCCTCGAAGCTGATCCCGCGCAGGAGTGTGAGGTACTGCCCCACCGGCTCGCCCGAGGCGAGGAACTCCTCCTCGCTGCGGCCGGCGAGGGTGCGCTCCTGGACGAGGTGGTAGATCGCGAGCTTGGCCTCGAAGGCCTCCATCCGCTCGACGACGTGCTCACGGATCGCCTCGGGGTCACCGGACTCGAGTGCGGCGACCTGGACGAGCATCTCGTCGCGCACCGCCAACGGCTTGGGCGAGCGCAGGGTGTGCGCCCGCAGCGCCTTGCGCCCGGCCGGGGTGAGCCGGAAGACCCGCTTGTCGGGGCGCTTGGACTGGGCCACGTGACGGGCGGCGACGAGTCCCGCCTCCTCCATCTTGTCCAGCTCGCGGTAGAGCTGCTGCGGGCTCGCGGTCCAGTAGTTGGCCACCGACACGTCGAAGGCCTTGGCCAGGTCGTAGCCCGACGACTCGTCATGGGCGAGAGCGGTGAGGATCGCGTCCTGGAGGGCCATGGGGCGATGGTAGGCGTCCCTTCGAGACGGTCGGCCGCCGGCGGCCTCCCTCTCAGGGACCAAGGGGTTCCCCTTATTCACTTTGTTGAGTAGGTTGGCGGCATGTTCCGAGACGCAGTGGAAGCCAAGGACCTCGACGCGGTGGACGAGCTGCTCGCGGAGGACGTCGTCTTCCGCAGCCCGGTCGCCCACACCCCCTACCCCGGCAAGGCGATCACGAGCGCGATCCTGCGCGAGGTCGTGGAGGTCTTCGAGGACTTCCGCTACGTGCGCCAGCTGCGTGACGGGTCGGAAGAGGCCTACGTCTTCGAGGCCACGGTCGACGGGCTCGAGATCACCGGCTGCGACTTCCTCACCCTCGACGACGAGGGCAAGGTCGTCGAGTTCATGGTCATGACCCGCCCGCTCAAGGCATCTCAGGCGCTCGCCGCCCGGATGGCCGAGCGCTTCGAGGCGATCAAGCAGGCGGCCGCCAGCCGGTGAGGTCTGGCCGCTTGGCCACGACCCCGTCACCCGACGAGCGTCCGGTGAGCCGGCGCCCGACCCAGGGGCCGAGATGGCGGCGAGCCCACGCCACCTCGGAGCGAAGGGAGGTCCGCGGCGGATCCCCTTGTGGCACAGCCGCCCACGCGCCGACGTCCGGCACCCCGAGAGCGTCCGCCGCGGCCATCGCCAGACGCTCGTGCCCGAGCGACGACAGGTGCAGCCGGTCGTCGGCCCAGGCCCGCCGGTCCTCGAAGATCGTCCCGGTCGTCATCGCCGGCGGCTCCATCCCGTGCTCGGTCGACAGCCACGCGTAGATCTCGTTGAGCCGGACCCGCCGCCGCGCGAGCAGCCACCCGGCCGGCGAGACCGACCGGATGTCGGGGATCGGCACGACGACGAGACGCGCCCCCTTCGCCGTGAAGGGGGCGACGATCTCGGCGAGCGTCGCCCGCAGCACGTCGGGGTCGAAGCGTGGGCGCAGCAGGTCGTTCATGCCCGCGGTGAGCGTGACGACGTCGGGCTCCATCGCCAGCGCCGCCTCGACCTGCGTCGCGAGCACCTCGTGGGCGCGCAGCCCACGCACGGCGAGGTTGGCGTAGTCGACCTCGCCGTGGTGGGCGGCGAGCAGCTCGGCGAGCCGGTCGGTCCAGCCGCGCGGGCTGCCGTCGGGCCACGGCTCGTCGCCGATGCCCTCGGACAGGCTGTCGCCGATGGCGACGTAGCGCCGCGGTGGCGTGGTCATGCGATCAGACCGCGGCGGCGACGCGGGTGCCCTGGTCGATCGCCCGCTTGGCGTCGAGCTCGGCAGCGACGTCGGCACCACCGATGAGGTGCACGGTGACCCCCTTCGCCTGGAGCTCGTCGTGGAGGGTGCGGTTGGGCTCCTGCCCGGTGCACAGGACGATCGTGTCGACGTCGAGCACCTGCGGCGCGCCGTCGACGGTCACGTGCAGACCGTCGTCGTCGATGCGCTCGTAGGTGACGCCCGGGACCATGGTCACCCCGCGGGCCTTGAGCTCGCTGCGGTGGATCCAGCCCGTCGTCATGCCCAGGCCGGCACCGACCTTGGAGGTCTTGCGCTGCAGGAGGGTCACCTCGCGTGCTGCCGACCGGTGCGAAGGGGAGGTCAGCCCACCCGGCGTGGTCTCGGCCTCGTCGATGCCCCAGGTCTGCTGGAAGGCCGCGATGTCGAGGCTCGCGTCGTCGCCGGGGTCGGTGACGAAGGCGGCGACATCGAAGCCGATGCCGCCGGCACCGAGGATCGCGACGCGCTCCCCCACCTCGGCGCCGCCGCGCAGCACGTCGAGGTAGCCGACGACCTTGTCGTGGTCGACGCCCGGCAGCTCGGGCACGCGCGGGGTGACGCCGGTGGCGATGGCGACCTCGTCATAGCCCTCGAGGTCGTCGGCCTCGACACGGGCGCCGAGCTTGACGTCCACGCCGGTGTCGGTGAGCTTGTGCCGGAAGTAGCGCAGGGTCTCGTCGAACTCCTCCTTGCCGGGGACGCGCCGCGCGACGTCGAGCTGACCGCCGATGTCGTCCGCGGCGTCGAAGAGCGTGACGTGGTGGCCGCGCTCGGCGGCGGTCGTCGCAAAGGCCAGGCCGGCCGGGCCGGCACCGACGACGGCAATCCGCTTCGCCAGCCGGGTCGGGCCGATGACCAGCTCGGTCTCGTGGCAGGCGCGGGGGTTGACGAGGCAGGAGGTGATCTTGCCGGCGAAGGTGTGGTCGAGGCACGCCTGGTTGCAGCCGATGCACGTGTTGATCGTCTCGGGGGCACCGGCAGCGGCCTTGTTGACCAGCTCGGGGTCGGCGAGGAAGGGCCGGGCCATGGAGATCATGTCGGCGTAGCCGTCGGCGAGGAGCTGCTCGGCGACCTCGGGGGTGTTGATCCGGTTCGTCGCGACGAGCGGGACGGTGACGGCGCCCATGAGGCGCTTCGTCACGCCGGCCCAGGCGGCGCGCGGGACCTGGGTGGCGATCGTGGGGACGCGGGCCTCGTGCCACCCGATGCCGGTGTTGATGATGTCGGCACCGGCGGCCTCGACCTCGCGGGCGAGCTCGACGACCTCGTCGTGGGTCGAGCCGTCGGGCACGAGGTCGAGCATCGACAGGCGGTAGACGAGGACGAAGTCGTCGCCGACGGCGGCGCGCACCCGGCGGATGACCTCGATCGGGAAGCGCATGCGGCCCTCGTAGGACCCGCCCCAGTCGTCGGTGCGCTGGTTGGTGCGCGTGACGATGAACTGGTTGATGAGGTAGCCCTCGGAGCCCATGATCTCGACGCCGTCGTAGCCGGCCTGCTGGGCCAGTCGCGCACACCTGGCGTAGTCGTCGATGGTGCGCTGGATGTCGGCCTCGGTCATCTCCCGCGGGACGAAGCGGCTGATCGGCGCCTGGATCGGCGAGGGCGCGACCATCTGCGGGTGGTAGGCGTAGCGGCCCGTGTGCAGGATCTGCATCGCGATCCTGCCGCCCTCGGCGTGGACCGCGTCGGTGATCAGCCGGTGGTCGGCGACGTCGGCCTCGCTCGTCAGCGTCTTGCCCCCGGGCAGCGGGGCGCCCTCGTCGTTGGGGGCGATGCCGCCGGTGACGATGAGGCCGGCTCCCCCCTTCGCCCGCTCGGCGTAGAAGGCGGCCATCCGCTCGAAGCCGTCGGGCTGCTCCTCGAGGCCGACGTGCATCGAGCCCATGAGGCTCCGGTTGCGCAGGGTGGTCCGCCCGACGGTGATGGGCTCGAGCAGGTGGGGGTACGAGTGAGGCATGGTCGACGACTCCAATGGTCAATTTGTTGTCTAGGTGGAGTCTGCCACGCGGACCGGCGTCGGCGAAAGGTGCGGTGACTCAGCCGACGCCCTGGTCGACGAGGCGCCATCGCTCGTCGTCGCCGTTGCGGGCGAACACGTAGCCCCAGCTCGTGCGGCTCGTCGCGGCGAAGGACCCGTCGGACTGGAGCACCCGGAACTGCACCGGCACGTACTGCACCTGCCGCCAGTCGCCGAGGCGGGTGCCGATCCGGTTGTAGGCACGGGCGCTCCCGATGCTGTCCTCGGCGACGATGAGGTCCCGCTGGCTCAGCAGGTCGACGTAGGAGGGCACGAAGTGCTCGGCCCGCTCCTCGGAGACGATCGCCCGCATCGTGTCGAGGTCGCGGGCATTGGAAGCGTCGATCCACGCCTGGGCGACCTCCTCCGGCGTCGCCTGCGCCGTCGGCACGGGCACCTGCCCCCGTGGTGCGACGAGCACATAACCCCCGACCCCACCCAGCACGACGGCCGTCACGACCACCACGGTGAGCCACTGCCAACGCGACATCGCGTCCCCCTTCGATCCCCTGGGGGCACGGTACTCCGATGGGCCCGCGACAGCGGGGATCTGACGAGCCGCCCATCCGCATAACATAAGTGAAAATGCTTTCCCCTATGTAAGATCGTCACATGGCTCGCGCAGGCGACACCTCGATCACCTGGGAGACCCTGCCGTGGGATCGCGACCCGCGGCAGGCCCTCTCCCGCAGCCAGCGCGCCCGGATCACGTCGACGTACCAGGCCGCGATCCCCCGACGTATCGCGACGCTCGCTCCCACGATCACGGCGGAGGCTGCTGCGGCAGCCGATGACGCGCGGGCCGAGATCTCTCGCTTCGACGCCGAGCTGTCGACCCTGCTGCCGGGTACCGAGCTGGCCCCCCTCGCCTCGGTCCTGCTGCGCACCGAATCGGCCTCCTCCTCGCAGATCGAGGACGTCACCGCCGGGGCACGGGCGCTGGCCATGGCGGAGCTGGACCTGGCCCGCCCTGGCAGCAATGCCCAGCTCGTCGCGGCCAATGTCGAGGCCATGCGCCGAGCCGTCGAGCTCGCCGAGGAGATCTCGCCGGCGTCGATCCTCGCCGTGCACGCGGCCCTCATGCACGGGACGCCGTCTGCCGACCCGGGCACCTTCCGCGACCAGCAGGTCTGGGTCGGCGGCTCGTCGGTCTCCCCCCATGGTGCGAGCTTCGTCGCCCCGCACCACGACCGGGTCCCCGCAGCGATCGACGACCTGTGCGCCTTCATCGAGCGCACCGACGTGCCCCTCCTCGTCCAGTGCGCGATCGCGCATGCGCAGTTCGAGACGATCCATCCCTTCGTCGACGGCAACGGTCGCGTGGGGCGGGCCCTCGTGCACGCCATGCTCCAGCGCGCCGGCGCGACGACCCGTGCCACCGTCCCGGTCTCCGCCGGCCTCCTCGGCGACACCCGCAGCTATGTCGACGCCCTCACGGCCTACCGCGCGGGCGACGCCTCCCCGATCGTCACCCGGTTCGCCGACGCCGCCTTCGCCGCGATCGGCAACGGCCGTCGGCTGGCGCACGACCTCGTCGAGATCCACGAGACGTGGACCGACCGGATCACCGCGCGGCGCACGGCCGCGATCTGGCGGGTGCTCACCCTGCTGCTGCGGCAGCCCGTCATCACCTCGGCGACGATCCAGACCGAGATCGGCCTCTCGCAGCCGGCAGCCGATGCCGTGATCGCCCGGTTGCGCGACCACGGCATCGTCAGACGCGCGAGCGGCAGGCAGCGCTACGTCGCGTGGGTCGCACCTGAGGTGACCAGCGCCCTGGACGCATTCGGCGAGCGGGCTCGACGCGGCTGACGTGGCCTGACGAAGGGGGCGACGCTGCGGTCACACCGCCGACGCCACCTCCAGCAGCGCCGAGGTCGCCGGGCTGAGGCGAGCACCCTTGCGCCACACCGCCGTCAGCGGACGCTCGAGGTCGAGGGTTGTCGGTACGACGACCAGTCCCCCGGTGTCCACCTCGGCAGCGACCGCTCGCTCCGACACGACCGCCGGCCCCAGGCCGGCGCGGACCGCACCGAGCAGCGCGGCGGTCGAGCCCGCCTGCAGCGCCACCGTCGGCCGCTGCCCGAGCGCCCGCTCGAAGGTGCTGCGCGTCCCGCTGCCCTCCTCGCGCAGCACCCAGTCGGCCGCGCCGAGCGCCGGTGCGGTCAGCGGGGAGCGCCGGCGCGCCCACGCGTGACCGGGTGGCACCACGACGACGAGCCGGTCGGTGCCGACGATGCGGTGCTCGAGGCCAGGGGCCGTCATCGTCGTCTCGACGAAGCCGATGTCGACGAGCCGGCTGCGGACCATGTCGGCGACCCGGTCGCTGTTGACGACGTGCAGCTGCGGGTGGACCTCGAGGCGCTCACGGAGCTCGCCGAGCCAGCGCGGCAGGATGTGCTCGGCGATCGTCAGGCTCGCGGCGACGCTCACCTCGCCCCGCCTGGCCCCGCGCAGCGAGGCCAGGCCCGAGCGCATCGTGTCGGCCTCGCGCAGCACCTGCCGCGCCCAGGCGACGACGGCCTGCCCGTCGGTGGTCAGCCGCGAGCCCCGCGGGGTGCGATCGAGCAGCGTCAGCTGCCAGCGCGCCTCGAAGGCCCGCACCCGGGCACTCGCTGACGGCTGGCTCAGACCCCGGTCGCGTGCCGCCGCGCTCAGGCTGCCGGCGTCGTCCACCGCGACGACGAGCCGCAGCGTCTCGATGTCGAGATCGGGCAACTCAGCCATAGTCCAAGACTATGACCTGGGGCGTGACCGGGGTCTACTGGGCGGCCTCGACGACCGGCACCGTGGTGGTCATGCAGACGATGACCGCACGGCCCCCTTCGAGACGCTTGCTGCGCAAGCTCCTCAGGGAGCGAGGCGGACGCACGCTCCTCAGGCAGCGAGGGTCGGCAGCGACCCTCGTCGCGCCGCTGGCGGCCGCCGCCCTGGCGCTGGCCTTGGGCACGGTGGTCCCGCTGCTCGGCCCCCTGCTCATCGCCCTGATCATCGGGGTGGTCGTGGTCAACAGCCGTCTGGGCAGCCACCCGGCGATCGCCGGTCACGGCGCCACTCGGTTCCTCCTCCGGCTGGGCGTGGCCGCGCTCGGGCTGCGCCTCCCCTTCGCCGACATCGTCTCGATCGGGCCGAGCGGGCTCGTCGTCATCGCGGCCACGGTGCTCGCGACCTTCACCGGAACGCAGTACGTCGGTCGGCGACTCGGCCTCGAGGACGGACTGGTCATGCTCATCGCCACCGGCTTCTCCATCTGCGGCGCCGCGGCCATCGCCGCCGTAGAGGACACCGTCCGGGCCAGGCAGCAGCACGTCGCCCTGGCCGTAGCCATGGTCACGATCTATGGCTCGGCGATGATGGTCGCGGTGCCCTGGCTCGCGGGGGTCATCGGCCTGAGCGATGGGCAGGCCGCGATCTGGGCCGGCGCGAGCATCCACGAGGTCGCGCAGGTGGCCGCGGCGGGCTCGCTCATCGGCACCTCGGCCGTGGCGCTGGCCATGACGGTCAAGCTCGGCCGGGTCGCCCTGCTCGCACCGCTGTCGGTCGTGCTCGCCCGCACCACCCCAGGCGCGAAGGGAGCGACCGCTCCCCTGGTCCCGTGGTTCATCGTCGCCTTTGTCGGCGCCGTCGCGGTCCGCACGAGCGGCCTGCTGCCGCAGGGGGTCCTGTCGGTCACCGACGTGCTGACGACGCTGCTGCTCGCGGCCGGCATGTACGGCCTCGGCATGGGCATCCGCGCCCGTGACCTGTGGCCGCTGCCGGTGCAGGTGCTCACCCTCGCGACGATCTCGACGCTCATCGCCGCAGGCACCTCGCTGGCGCTCGTCCTCTCGCTCACCTGAGGGCATGGCGCAGCGACGTCTCGCAGCCCTCTAGGCTCGGGCCCCGGTCGCCGTCGAAGGAGGGGCATGAGCCAGGACCGTCTCGCGGAGCGCGCACCTGCCGCGACGCCCGCGCCCGGCACGACCACGTGGATCACGCTCGTGGCACTGCTGTCGGCGGGGTGGGCGACCAACCACTTCGCGGCGATGCTGCCCGTCCTCGCCGAGGTCGCGCACATCTCCAAGCCGGGGCTGGACGCCGCCTTCGGTCTGTATGCCCTGGGTCTGCTGCCGAGCCTGCTGCTCGGCGGGGGGCTGTCCGACCGGCACGGCCGACGCCCGGTCGTGGTCACCGGCCTGACCCTCGCGGGCCTCGGCAACCTCGTCATGCTCACCTGGTCGACGCTGCCCGGCGTCACCGTCGGCCGCCTCGTCGTCGGGCTCGGTGTCGGCATGGTCGCCAGCGCGGGCACAGCGTGGGCGGCCGATCAGGACGAGACGAAGGGAGCAGCCCGCGCCGGGGTCGTGCTGACGAGCGGCTTCGCCGTCGGTCCCGTGGCCACGGCCCTCATCGCGTGGGCGGTGTCGGGCCGTACCGGCGCCCACCTTGCCTTCGCGGTGCCCGTGGTGCTCACGGCGGTCTTCGCGCTGCTCTGCCTGCGGGTGCCCGACCCTGGTCCCTCGCGGGTCGCGGCGCGGCGCGCTGCCGACGGCGACGACAGTCCCGCGGCGCCCGTGACGGACGAGCGACGACTGGGGCCGGCGCTGGCGGCGTCGCTGCCGATGGCGCTGTGGGTCTTCGCCTGCGTCACCGTCTCGATGATCGTGCTCACCGAGCGGATCGACGAGCAGTACTCCGGACCCCTGCTGCCAGCCGTGGCCGCGGTCCTGTCGCTCGGCACCGGTGTCCTCGCGCAGGTGGGGATGCGTCGTGTCGGCGGGTGGCGCGGCCTCGGCGTCGTCGGGGCGGGACTGGCGACGACCGGCTACGTCATCGCGGGGGTGGCGGGCGCGCAGGTCGGGCTGGCGACCTTCGCCGTCTGCTCGGTGGTCCTCGGCTGCGCCTACGGCCTGTGCCTCGGGCAGGGGCTGCGCGATGTCGAGCGTCTCGCACCGCTCGCCAGCCGCGGCGTGGCGACCGGCCTCTTCTACGTCGTCTCCTACTCGGGCTTCGCCCTCCCCTTCGTCCTCAACACCTACGAAGACAACCTCGGCGCGTCGGCGCCGATGTACGCGCTCGCGGCGCTGGCGGCGACCACCGCGCTGGCGCGACTGCGGCAGGTGCGCCGCAGCAGCGCCGCGGACCTCCAGCCGGTCCGCTGACGCTACGCCGTTGCTCCGTACTGCGGGGCAACGGCGTAGCAACCGGGCGGAACCGCCGCCCCTCTCCTCAGTGCGGCAGCCCGTGCTCGTCGTACATCGCCTCGAGATCGGCTCTCATGGCCTCGCGGTCGGCATCTGTCGAGGCGTCCCGCATCGCGTCAACGATCTCTCGGACTCGCTCGACTCGTCTCTCGGCGGAGATGTCGCTCCCGCTGCGACGAGTCCGGCGAGGAGCTGCTCGGGCGTCGCTTCCAGTCGACTCCATGGCTGGACCTCCTACGTGCGAAGTTACACCCGCGCACAACGACTCAGTTCACGCTGCCTAGAGCAGCTCGTCGAGGACGAGCTCATCCAGTCGCGCGCCGACACGATGCTCGCCCACCTCGCTGGTCTGGGTCCCACGTTCGCGTGGGCGGTGCGACGAGCGCAGCGCGGAGCCTCGATACCCGCCCCGCGACCATCACCCACGTTGGCTGCCCTTCGCGCGGTCGGGCGAGCTGGGGCCGAAGGCGTCTGCCTGAGGCGCTCAGCGACTGTCGCACCCTCGATGCGGGACGAGCCGTCCTACGTCGAGACGTGCTGGACTCCGTGGACTGCCCGCACGAGTGCCGCCAGCTGCGGATTGACCCCAGCCTCCGACTCGAGTGCCGACTCGACCTGCAGCAGCTCAGCCGGCGAGAGCCGTAGCACTCGCTCCTCCGCCATCACCGCGCGAGCGCGCTCCAGCGACGCGCCCATGATGAAGGACGTCAGGTCTTGCCCCTGGAGTTCGGCGGCATCGCGCAGGAGCTTGAGCGAGTCCTCGCTGCAGCGCACGTTGATGCGCTCTGTCTTGGTTGTCATCGGCTGCCTCCTGAGCACTTCAGCGTACGCACTCTGTATGTACACGGCAAGTGACTTACAGACCATCGAACGTCGCACGCAGTTCTTTGGTAGTCAGGAATAGATGCATGGGGTTGTCGGCGAAGGGTGTGAAGCCGTGCGTGGTGTAGAAGGTCACCGCATCGACGTCGAACGCGTGAACTACCACCATCTCGAAGCCAACCTGCGCACTCGCGGTGACGAAGCCCCGAAGGGCATGCACGAGCAATTGGCGACCAACACCTCGACCGGCGCTCCGCTCGTCCACCGCAAGACGTGCAAGGAGCACTGCTGGGATGGGGTATCGCCTCCTCGGGGAACCGTGGAGACGCGCAACCTCGCCCAGCTCTAGTCGATAGGTCGTCGTGGCGTAGTAGCCCAGCACTCCATCGGACTGAGGATCGACGGCAAGGAACGTCCGGGTGTTGTTCGATCTCTCTTGATGGCCGGCATGCTGCTTGAGCCACGCATCGAGATCAGGCTTGCCACAAGAAAAGCCTGAACGGTCAATCGCCCGGGAGAACGAAACGATCTCTACGGGGCGCATGCCCTCAGCCACCCTCGCCCCTCCGTCATTGCCCTAGAGCAGCGTGACCCAGTACCAATCCGGCGTGCGGGACCCGGGCCACCCGGTCGCCGCGTCGTCGGGAAGGATCTCGCCACCCGGCCACCCGGGGCCGTCGCCACCGACGCGCAAGGCCTGCAGCCGCGCTCGCTCGGCCATGGCCTCGCGCCACTGGTCGGCCATCTCCCGCTCCTCCGGCCGCTGGAAGCCGACCCAGTCGCCACAGCAGTCGCAGACCTCCATCTGCTCGGCCCGAGTGGCTGGCCCGCGACGCCACTCGTCCAGAACCCGCTGCGCCAGCGCGGCCAGCTCGCCCGTGCCCAGACCGCTCCGCAGGCCGTCCGTCATCCCACCCAACGTCACTCCCCCTTCGTCCTCCAGCGACGAGGCCAACACTAGGTGCGGGCACCGACAACGCTCGGGCGCCGGACGGCTTCGAGGCTCCTCGGTCGTACCTCAGCCAACAGGGGGGAGCGCTCCCCCTGTCCGCTGGCCGGCGGGAGGACAAGGATGGAGCCATGGCGACCTTCCCGCTCCCACTCCCGTCGACCCAGCCCGAGCCGCAGCCTGCCGTCGACCTCGGTGGTGGCACCGTGGCGACGCTGCGCTGCGCGGGTGAGGTGGCTCCCTTCGCCCGGCCGGTCGTCGACCGCTACCGCCGCCACCACGAGGCGGGCAACACGGAGGACGGGCTGCGGACGATGGTGGGCTTCGGCTTCTGGCAGCTGCGGCAGGACCGGGAGACGCAGTTCGCGATCACGGCGCCGGACTACGCGGCGGAAGACTTCGTCGACGCCACGACCGATGTCCGGGAACTACCGATTCTGATCATTCGGCCCTGTTTGAACGAGGAGAATGATCGTGATGATCAAAAAGCGCTCGTGAACGAAGATTCTGATCACTCTGAACGAGGATATTGATCCGAGTCGCCAGCACCATGCCTGCCGCGAAGCACTGGTTCGTGGTCCGATCCTCCGAGCCAGGGCGAGCTAGTTGTGGCGTAACCTGTGGGCTGGATGGACCTGACCGACAACCAACTTCTAAGAGTTTATGAACAGGTGTATAGCGGCCTTATACGCCCTTATACTTTCGTCCAACTCAACGGAGGCCACCCCTCGTGCAGGTGGCTTGGCCCTAAAGGCGCGAGCGGTAGTCCTTGATCTTCTGGTCGATGACCGCCAGCGCGCGGGTGACGCGGTCTTGCTCGGCCAGGACATGGTCGCGGTGGGTCAGGAGTAGGTTGAGCCGTTCGGCGACGCCGGCGGGGTCCTGACTGACGTAGTGGGTGAAGCTCGCGATGTCGGCCAGGGGCATCCCGGTAGCGCGTAGGTGCAGGAGCACTTCCAGCAGGTGCACGTCGGCCTCGGTGTAGGCGCGCCGGCCGCCCGCGTCGCGGCCGGGGTTGGGCACGACGCCGCGTCGCTCGTAGTAGCGCAACGTGTCGGGAACCAGACCGAGGTGCTGTGCGACGTCACCGATCGAGCGGGTGGTCATCGGTGCGTTCCGTTTCGCGTGTGGTCCAGGGCATCGAGCACTCTTGGCTCGATGTGGGTCGACACGGCCTGGGCGGCGCTGATCAACTGCTCTCGACTCGAGACGCCCACGACGGGGATGACTGGATCGGTGCGCTGAGTCATCCACGCCAGCACCATCTGTCCAGCGTCCAGCCCGTGCGCGTCGGCGGCGTCGTGGAGGGCAGACAACGCCGACTGTGTCCCTGAGTGGCGGAATCCTTCGGGCAGCTCTCGGTCGGTGCGGGTGTAGGCGCCGCTGAGCAGCGGCGAGTAGCCCAGCAGCGACACCCCCGCGTCACGGGCCACCACAACCGTCTCCTCGTCCAGCAGGACGTGCGGGGACAGATCGGCTGTCGGCGCCGGGGTCAGGTAGGTGAAGCGGTTCTGCAGGGCCGCGTACCGCGGGCCGTCGCCAGCTGCTCCAGTTGCTTCCGCAAGGCGCGGCGCCGTCAGGTTGCTCGCCGCTATAGCTCGGGTCAGCCCGTCGGTCACCAACTGCTGCAGGCCACCGAGGATCTCGGGCATCGGCACCGTGTCGTCGTCGATGTGCGCGTAGACCAAATCGACGTGGTCGGTCCGCAGGCGAGCGAGGCTCGCCCGGACCTGCTCGGCCACCGACGCCGGTCGCAAGCCCATGGCGTCGGACAGGTCCCCGCCCGGCCGGGCGGGCCGGGCCCCGACCTTGGTCGCCAGCGTGACTCGCTCACGTGCCGCTGATCCTCGGGCGGCGACCCACGCGCCCAAGCACTGCTCTGACTCATCACCGGTCGCGCCCTCGCGCCAGAACGCGTAGTTGTTGGCAGTGTCCACGAAGGTGGCCCCTCGCTCGAGGGCCATGTCGAGCAGGTCATGGGCAACTGGGACCGCGACATCGGTGCCCCAGTACATCGTCCCCAGGGCCAATGGCGGGATCGCTACGTCGACGCCGGACAACCGCATCGTGTTCTCAAACGTCGTCATGACCCCACCCTGCAACCTGGACCAAACTCCAAGTCAAGGATCCGAGAATGAGCGACGTCACCCCGGGTTCATCAGCAATCCCTTCGGCGGTCGGGATCGGGCAGGATGATTCAAGGATCTGTGAAGGACCGGGGAAGGCCGATCGGAGCCATTCGTCCGTACTCGCTGGGGGTCGGCTCGTCGTCGCTGCCGGTAGGTGAAGGTCCTCGGTCTCGATGGGCGGCAGCCTCGTGAACTCGTCCTGGAGGTGAGCAAAGTCCACGGAACCACCGCCGCGCGGGCTCTTGCTGCCGGGACCTTTACGGACGGCCCATCTGTCGGTCATGTGCGGACAGCATCAGCTCGGCGACCATCGTTGCCTGACGGATCATGAAGCGAGCGGCCTCCACGGTGACGCCGCTCGGAAGCGTTCGCCCATGCCCAGTGCCATGCGCGTTCCTCAACTCGTTGATGGCCTCGACCACGGTTCGGACGGCTTGATAGACCTTCCGGATCTGCTTCCCGCCCTCCGTCGTCGCGTCCACGTTCCGGGGCATCACGCCGAGTTGCTCCATGCTGAGCGACATCACCTCGGGGAAGTCCATGGTTCGGTCAGGAAGACGCCCGCCTTCTTCGAGGACGAACTTCCCGATTGATTCCAGGAGTTCTTTGGCGGTGCCGAGCAGGAGCCCTGGATCCTCCGTGTTGCGGCGCAGCCGATTCAGTTGCTCGTTGAGGGCTTCCCGGCTACCTACCTCAAGAATGATGTCCCCGATGGGTTCGAGCCGCCCCTCCCGCGTGAGTGTCCATCCCACCTGTTGGAGCGCGTTTCGCAGGGCAGACCGCTCCATCTCGAGCGATGAGTCCTGAAATACACCGTGGACACGGAAGGAACTCAAGAGTTCCTCGACCAAGCGGCGGCCTCCTGCCGGCTCCCGCCATACGGAACGGCAGGCCCTGGTGATGCGGTCCACCTTGTTGGGGCTGTCGATGGAGCCAGAGCTGTATGGGGCGACGTCCCCGAGCCCGGCCGCATAGAAGGCCGAGGTCAATGAGGAGTGCGACGGTCCTACGCCGCCCTTAACGAAGGTGCTCAATGCCGCAGCGACCTCGCCGTTCACAGGGTTGTCCATGTCGTCAGACTATGGGGATCAATCTTCAGGGCCGGCGTGGCTCGAGTGATCAGATTCCTTCGAACCCGGACAACCGACGACCTGACGCTCGCGCTATGGATCGAGGCCGCCCAGGCGGACGTGCTCAGCCGCGCGGACGTCGATGGTGCGCCGGTAGACATGGCGATGGGCGTGACCTTCACCAAGGCGGCACTGACGGTCGTCGAAAGGAGCCGGACCGACGAGCTCGTCCTCGTGCGGCGCCCGTCGACGTCGGAGGACGACTCCGGCTGGCTGGTGCGCACGGCCGAGAAGTCCTTCCTGCGCAACAAGGAGTTCGAGGTCCTCGCCGGGCTGCTCGTGCAGTCGGCCGCCTACCTCGTGCCGCTACTCGCGCTGCCGACGGGGACGGTGGCGCGGGTCGCCGACGGCCGCTTCCTCGGGGCCTGGGCCACGCGGGCCACAGACCGCACCGTCACCGATGCTGACCGGCAGCTGCTCGACGCGGACGGTCGCGGTGCCGGCGCACCCATCGGCGAGCGGAGCCCGGCGGCATCCACCACCGAGACGATCGAAGAGGCCGTCGACGGCGTGACCCTGCGCGCGCGGACCCGCCCGCAGCTCGCGCCGCTGGCCGGCAGCGTCCTCATGGCCTTCGCCGCCGGCGCGGCCGGTCCGCTGGAGCCCGGCGCCCGCCTGCAGATGTCGTATGCGCCCTACACGCTCGAGGCCACGGACGAAGGGGGCGTCCTCCTCGTCACGACCCCGGACTTCTCCTCTCCCGAGGCCTATCGGGAGCGGGCGACCGATGACCTCACCGGTGCCCTGGTCGGGCAGGTCGAGCAGGTGCAGACGGCTCGCAAGGCGGGTGTCGACGCGGCGCCGGTGCCACCGAGACGATCGCGATCCAATCGGCTGCCCTCGACGCGATCGTCCTGGGGCAGCCCGCCGCGTTCGTCATGGAGCGCTTCGAGCTCGACCCCGGCGCGCAGGCCCTGACCGATGGCACCCGCCGGTCCGGGTGGTCGATCGTCATGACCACCGCGCAGACCGACGAGGAACGCGCGCTGCGCAACATCGACGCGGGCGAGCTGCAGGCGTGCGACCGCACCTTCGGCCCCTATCTGGCGCTGCCGCTCGGGTCGCTGCTGCAGTTCGCCGGTGGCGAGCTGCACTCGGCGCACCTCGTCGACCAGGCGAAGCTCGACAAAGTCTTCGAGCGCGGCGAGTACCGCACGATGGGTGAGGTGCTCGCCTCGGGCGAGGCGTCGCGGCCGCTCTTCGTCGACGCTGACTGAGTCGGCCTCGCCCTTCCCCACCGGTCCCTGAGGAGGCGAGGAACGAGCCGTCTCGAAGGGCCAGTGGGGACCCCTCCCCATGGTCAGTCGGGCTCGTCGGGTGACTGGAGCGGCAGCAGCTCGAGGGCTTCGCTCGTGAGGCGAGCGGTGGTCTCGAGCAGCTCGCCGAGGGATGACGACCGCAGCAGCGCGAGCTGGTCGAGGACACCGAGCTGGGCGATCCAAACCAGCTGCCAGCTGCGGGTGACCGGGTCGTCGGCCAGCTCGATGTCCGCGGGCAGCGCCGGCGAGCGGTGCTCGCTCATGACCGTCAGTGCGCGTCGCACGGTGCGCTCGGTCTCGGCCAGGCGCGGGGCGTCGTCGTCGGCCCATGTCAGGTCCGGCAGGCGCCACACCTCGGCCCTCGGGTAGGGGTCGTCGGGCAGCCACTCGACGACCTCGATGCGCTCCTGACCACGAGCGATGAGCCCGACCCGACCGCCACCCATCGGACGCACCTGCTCGATGCTCGCGACGCACCCGACGGCGAAACGCTGGTCTCCCCCGCCGACCTCGAAGCCCCGCTCGATGAGCACCACCCCAAAGCGCCCGTCGCCGGCCGCGACGTCGCGCAGCATCGTCAGGTAGCGCGGCTCGAAGACCCGCAGCGGCAGCGGCTGCCCGGGCAGCAGCACCGCCCCGAGGGGGAACATCGGCAGCACGGTCACTCGCCATCTGCGGCGGCACGGCGCCGCTCGGCCAACAGCTCGTCGACCAGAGAGCGGCCAGGGGGCAGCGACGACGCGAAGGACCGCAGCTCTGCCACCGCGTCCGCCTGACGCTCGATGACGACACGACGGCCCTCGACGTGCAGGTGCACCTCGTCACCGGGCGCGAGCCCGAGTGCGGCGCGGACGTCTGCGGGGATGACGAGACTGCACTCCTGACCCAAGGTGACTGTGGCCTCCATGAAGCCATCGTGGCCCGTGTGTCAACGGCGCGCCATCCCCCGATCGCTGGCTAACGAGCCCGCACGTGATCGACGCATAGAGGCGCCCCTACACACCCAGCGCCCAGATACTCGCCTACGGCGCGCCGACGAGCAAGGTCCACCTCGCCGATGGCCCGCCACCTGAGCGAAGGGGACGGCGCCGCTTGAAGGATCGCCACTTCGATGCCGTCACGAGGGCAGGTTCCGCCACGAGTACCCGAGCCAGGAACCCAAAGGTCGAGCAACGCTTGCGAGGGTCTGCCCCCGATCTGGTTGACACTCGGGGTTTGCAGTAATCACGCCGCTTCTGCGGTCGCGTAGATCATCTCAAACTCGACAGGGGTGAGCTTCCCGAGGGCGCGTTGGCGCCGGCGTCGGTTGTACTTGGTCTCGATCCAGGTGACGATCGCGAGGCGGAGGTCTTCGCGGGTGTCCCAGCGCTGGGTGTCGAGGACGTTCTTCTGCAGCAGGGAGAAGAAGCTCTCCATGCTGGCGTTGTCGCCGGCGCCGTAGGAGCGGCCCATCGAGCCGATCAGGTCGTTGTTCGCGAGCAGCCGCTGGGTCTTCTTGGCCCTGAATTGACCAGATTCAATCGATCGTCGCACCACCGGCTGTTTGCATCGACTGTAGATGCTCCTCGAAGGCCTCGGCGGGAGTCTTCCAGCCAAGGCTCTTGCGGGGTCGTCCGTTGAGCGCCATGGCGACGGCCTGAATCTCGTCATTGCTCCACCGCGACAGGTCGGTGCCCTTCGGGAAGTACTGGCGAAGGAGCCCGTTGGTGTTCTCGTTGGTTCCGCGCTGCCACGGGCTGTGCGGGTCAGCGAAGAACACCGGGATGCCTGTCTCGACCTTGAATGCGGCGTGCGCCGACAGTTCCTTGCCGCGGTCCCAGGTCAGTGATCGCCGCATCTGCTCAGGCAACGTCGTCATGGTCGCGGCGAGTGCGTTCTTCATCGTGATCGCGCCGTAGCCGGCCAACGCCGGCCCGTTCTTCACGGTCTGCTTGTGGCGGTACCCCTCCTCCCGCGGCAGGTGGACGAGCATCGTGAAGCGCGTGGTCCGGTCGACCAGCGTGCCGATCGCTGAACGCTCCAGGCCGATGATCAAGTCGCCCTCCCAGTGGCCTGGAACCGCGCGGTCCTCCGCTTCTGCGGGGCGCTGGCTGATCAGCACTTCCTCGGTCACGTGCCCCCAAGCCTTCTGACGGTTTCGGGCTCGAGGAACGCGCAGCGCACGTCCACTGCGCAGGCAACTGACCAGCTCCCGCTTCAGCGCACCGCGGCCCTCGACGTAGAGCGCTTGGTAGATCGCCTCGTGGCTGATGCGCATGGATTCATCATCCGGGAAGTCGATCGGCAACCGACGCGCGATCTGCTCCGGGCTCCACGCCTGCGTCCAACGACGATCCTTGCGATGGGGCTTGTTACGGCCCTTCCACTCCGGCCCGTCCGGCCCCACTACCTCGCCGTCGGGCGTGTGGACGACCCCGGCCAGCCGGTCCTGGACGTAATCACGCAGCCGCTCGTTGATCACCATCTTGGCGACCTTCGGTCGCCGTGCTCGTCGCTCGGCGTGCCACTGCGCAACCGTCGCGCGGTACTCGGCCTGCGCTGACCGACTCGATGCGCCCCGCCGCAGCTCGCGCGAGATCGTCGACGGATTACGTCCGAGCCTTCGAGCGATCTCGCGGGCGCTGATGTTCTGGGCGTGCCAGATCGCGATGTCCTCGCGCTCAGCGAAGGACAGGTAGCGACCCGACACATTGGCGGGCAGGCATGGGTTCACGCCGCCAGAGTGGCGAAACCAGCGGTATCCGACCGGTTCGGACACGCCGGCCTCCTCGGCCGCGACGTCGGTCTTCACGCCGCGAGCGATAGCCGCCCAGAACGTGACTCGGTCCTGCCGCCACGCGACCGAGGGCCGTCCCGGTGACGGGATCTGTCCTCGATACGCACGGACCCGCTTCTGCCGTGGGGTTGTTCCCATCGCTTCACCTCTCGATCAAGGTGTTGCGACGACCGGTTGAATTCGCCTTGACCGCCCCTGTCCGAGTGACAGATCGTCCCGGTCGGCGATCGGAGCGCGACGGCGTTGCGCATCGCGGCCCGGGCGAGCGATGACTTCATCCGTGAGTCGATGGAGTAGCCCACGATCCTGTTCGACCAGACGTCTTTGATCGCGCAGATGTAGAGCTTCCCCTCCCGCGTGGGGTGCTCCGAGATGTCCCACAGCCACACCTTGTTCGGCCCATCGGCCACGAACTCGTGACGGACCACGCCGTGCTCGTCGACCACTGCGAGGAGGTCGTCGTGCGGCGCCGGCCCGGTGGAGCCCGCCTTGCTGCGCTTCTTGTGGTGTGACGCGGTGATGCCCGCGATGCGGCAGAGCCGGTGCACGCGGTTCTCGCCGACTCTGATGCCGTGCTCGAGGTCGAGCTCGTCGGTGAGGAACCTGTAGCCGAGGGTGGCGTCGTCCTCATGAAGGTCGTAGAGAACGTCGATGAGGTGCGCGTCGTCCCAGTCCCGCTGACAGACCGGGTCTTTGAGCCACTTGTAGTACCCCTGGGTCGACAAGCCCAGGACCCTGCACGCCACCGCGACCGGCACCCTGATCAGGGCACCGGCCGCGGCCATCTCACGGACGAGCGGGAAGACTATTTTCCCGGCAGGTTGGCCTGCGACAGGTAGGCAGCTGCCCTGCGCAGGACCTCGTTCTCCTGCTCGAGGAGCCGGATCCTCTTGTTCGCCTCACGCAGCTGCTTGCGCTCGTCGTCGGTCAGGCCGGTGCGCTTGCCGTCCTCGATATCGGCCTGCTTCATCCAGTTCGCCAGCGAGCCTTCGGAGATGCCGAAGTCCTTCGCGATCTGCGACAAGGGCGCCTGACCCTTGCGGGCCACGGCCACGACGTCGTCACGGAACTCTTTGGGGTAGGGCTTTGCCACGGGGACATCCTTCCGCCTAAGGCCGAAACCTCAGAGATCAGGTGTCAACCGAACTCGGGGCAGACCCCGACTGCGCTGTCGGCGCCTGTCCATAGGTTGCTCAACAACCGCTAGAAGGGAACGACATGAAGAACTGGGTGTCGACGTGGATGGGTCCGCTCAACTGGGACTTTGCTGAACCGGGCGCTGGCAAACACGCGCTGTCGCCGTTCTTTCGCACTTGGGGCCCCTGGCTAGCCGCGTCCCTCATCGCAGGGCTAGTGAGCGGTTTGGCAGTCAGGGGACTCGGGATACCGACCGAGGTAGTGACAACATCGCAACAGCCAGTGATGACCGTCGCCCTTGGCCTCTTCATCTCTGTTCAGTTTCGGGTCAGTCGTAACCAGGATGGAGATTTCGAGCCCATCGCAGGTCTTGTGCTTCGGACGGTGACTTCGTCCGCGCTTTTTCTTGGCGCATGCCTCGCGGTGGCCCTGCCCGCCGCCGGCGACGCCGACTCCGGCTTCCTTGCCGTCCCTACATGGCTTCTGTTCACAACGCTGCTCGCAATACTGCGACCCTTGGACCAGGAGCTGACCCAAGAACTGGCTGAGCGGGAGTTAAAGCACCTACGGACCGTCAGAACTCAGTTGGCTCGCAGCATCGGCTCTCCAACACGAGGCATTTCCTCTCAAAGGTTCATACTGCTGATCTTGGTGCTGTCGCTGATCCCCGCGGCGCTAACAGCTGCGTCTGCTGCCCTTGCGGGCCTCAGCGACCCTGAGGCACTCTTCAATGGCGCGATGAGCGCGGCAAGCACATGGGTCGTTACCTTGGCGTGGTTCGCGCTCGCCGAAGGGACGATGCAGTTGCGAGCCTCCGCGCGCGCTCGGTCTCTGGGACCACTAGCAAGCGCGTTCATGCGCGTGGCGTTCCTCTCTCTAATCATTGGGCTTTTCGCTGGTCTTGGGATCATTTCTCTGTCGCTGCACGTCGTTGGCCGTATCGAACTACTTCCGTCGCAGTGGTTCCTAGCCGGGAGCTCGTTAACCTTCTCAACTGCCGCCATCACAGCATTGTGGGGCTGGCCAAGCCCTCGACTTGCAGCGTCCTCCGCCCTTGCAGACATCGACACTCGCATCCGTCTTCTCCACGAACGATCCGCAGACTCACCAGAGTTCAGCATTTAAGTGGCTCTTCACCGATGAGTGTGGGGTGAGCGCGACGCGCCGGGGCGTGGGGTAAGGGTGGAAAGGGTCGAGGCCCTCGAAGATCAGAGGACTCTTACCTCTCCTGATCGCAAGGACCTCGACGATGCCCGAGCCTACGTTGTGCTGCCGTGTGCGCGGCGGCTACTGCGACCGTTGCGACGTCCTCGTCGGACTACCCGGGCTGCATGTGATCGCTGTCGAGCAGCACGGTGACGACCGGTTGGTCGTGACGGTGGAGTCGGCTCCGGAGCCGATGGGATGCCGCTCCTGCGGGGTCATCGCCCGCGGCCACGGACGGGTGGAGGTGCGCCTGGTCGACGCGCCGGCGTTTGGCCGGCCGGTGCGGATCATCTGGCGCAAGCGCCGCTGGCTGTGCCTGGAGCCCGCGTGCGGGGTCGGCTCGTTCGTGGAGCAGGACGACGCTGTCGCGACGCCTCGCGGGTTGTTGACGGCCCGGGCGTGCCGGTGGGCGATCGAGCAGATCCGCCGCGAGCACGCCAGCGTCAACGGGGTACGGCGCCAGCTCGGGACAGGGTGGCGGACCGTGTGGGAGTCGATCCGGCCGCTGCTGCAGGCCGCAGCCGACGACGTGTCGCGCTTCGAGGGGGTCGCGATCCTCGGGGTCGATGAACATGTGTGGCATCACGTCTCGACCAAGCCGATCGAGGACGGCGGACGCGGCCCGAAGGAGCTGACCGGGATGGTCGACCTGACCCGTGATGCGGGCGGGCGCACCAGGGCCCGGCTGCTCGACCTCGTCCCGGGTCGCTCCGGCGCCGTGTACAAGGACTGGCTCGACCAGCGCGGCCAGGCCTTCCGAGCCCGGGTCGAGGTGGCCACGCTGGACCCGTTCCACGGGTACAAGAACGCGATCGACGACCAGCTCGAGGACGCCCGCTCGGTCCTGGACGCCTTCCACGTCGTCAAGCTCGCCACCGCCGTCGTCGACGACGTCCGCCGACGTGTCCAGCAGCAGATCCACGGCCACCGAGGCCGCAAGAACGACCCGCTGTACCGGATCCGCAACATCCTGCGCGCCGGCGCCGAGAACCTCACCGAGCGACAACGCGCCCGGCTCGAGGCGGCGTGGGCTGCCGACGAACGCCACCTCGAGGTCGAGGTCGCCTGGGTGTGCGCCCAGCAGGTCCGCTCCGCCTACCACCAGGCCACTCATGCTGCCGGGCGAGCGGTCGCCGAGAAGATCCTCGACACCTTCGCCTCATGCCCGATCCCCGAGGTCGCCCGCCTGGGCAAGACCCTGAACACCTGGCGCCGCGAGTTCCTCGGCTACTTCGACACCAACGGCGCCAACAACGGCGGCACCGAAGCCATCAACGGCCTCATTGAGCTCCACCGCCGCGTAGCCCGCGGCTTTCGCAACCGCGACAACTACCGCCTCCGCATGCTCCTCATCGGCGGCGGCCTCAACCTACGACCCCACACTCATCGGTGAAGAGCCATTTAAGTAGTGGCCAGACGTCGCAGGTGTGCCAAAGGGCTCGCATGCTGGGTCCTTGTTCTCGCCACGCGGAGCCCTCCTCAGCAGCTCGGCCCGTATCCGGACAGCCTTGCGTGCGACCGCTTTCACCGCCGAGGCAACGCGCCCTCACCCGCCGAAGGGCTCGAGCGCGAACCTCCCCCACGCGATGAACGCGAAGGTCACGAGGAAGAACAGGTCGCCGACGAGTAAGGTGTACTCGCGCCGACGGAACCTGGTCGTACCCGCGCCGATCATGAAGAGCACCAGCCCGCTCGCCGCCAGCGGCACGAGCACCGGGGCCACCCCAACCGCCGCGGGCAGGACGAGGCCCAGCGCGCCCACCGTCTTGATCGTGCCGATGGCCTTGAGCTGGCCCGCGGTGTAGTCGTCGACCCAGTGCTGCGTCACCGACAGCTCGCGGTACCTCCCCTTCGGGAGGAGGATCTGGGTGAGGCCGCCGATGGTGAAGGCGGTGGCCAGGACGATGGCCATGGTCCACAGCAGGGTGTCCATTGCAGGCTCCTTGATCGGTTACGTCAGCCCGTGCGGGCTCGTCATCTGTCATGACGGCGACCGGAAGCGAGAGGTAACGGGATGAGCGACGAGGCGCAGCTGGCGCGGGACTTCGATGCAGAGCGAGCTCGCCTGACGGCGCTCGCGCAGCGGATGCTCGGGTCAAACGCGGAGGCGGAGGACGCAGTGCAGGAGGCGTGGCTGCGCCTCAGTCGGCAGGCGGCCGGCACGGTGGACAACGTCGCCGGGTGGCTGACGACGGTCGTAGGCCGGATCTGTCTGGACGTGCTGCGCTCACGGCGGAACCACCCGCAGGCGAGCCTAGACGAGCGGCTGCCGGAGCTCGTCGTGACCGAGGACGAAGGGGGTCCCGAGGACTCCGCGGTCGTCGCCGACTCCGTGGGGCTCGCCCTGCTCGTCGTGCTCGACACGCTCGGTCCGGACGAACGCCTGGCCTTCGTGCTGCACGACATGTTTGCCGTGCCCTTCGCGGAGATCGGCCCGATCGTGGGGCGCTCCCCCGATGCCGCGAAGATGCTCGCCAGCCGCGCGCGGCGCAAGGTGCAGGGCGCTCCTGTGACGGGCGAAGGGAGGGCCCGCCAGCGCGAGGTCGTCGACGCCTTCGTCGCGGCGGCACGCGAAGGGGACTTCGAGCGACTCCTGGAGCTGCTCGACCCGGACATCCAGTGGCAGACCCACCACCCGCACGGTCGGGTCGTGCGCCTGGGCCGCACCGAGATCGTGGCCGCCGCCGACCGTGGCCTGCGCGCCACCGGTGTCGTCCGCCGGGTGCTCGTCAACGGCGAGCCCGGCATCCTCACCTGGTCCCGCTCCGGCAAGCCGCTCGGCCTCATGGCGTGCACCGTCTCCGGTGGGCGGATCACCGAGGTGGTGGCGGTCCTGGACCCGACACGGCTCGCCTCGATGGACCTGCCCAGCCCCCACGGCCCTACCTGATCTCGCCGCGCTGCCGCATCTGCGCCTCCTTGTAGGCCGACAGGGCGGCCGCCTCGTCGGGGTCAGTCTCGGCGAGCAGCTCGAGCGCTTCCCCGTCGGAGTCCATGTAGTTGGGCCCGGAGACCCACGCGCTGACGAGCGGCACGCCCTCCCACGCACCGCCGCGCGCAACGGCGACGACGGCGTGCGACCCGCGCAGGTCGAGGTCGACGCGCCGCACCCGCGCCTTGACGAACTCCGGCGCAGAACCGACCCGGGCCATCGCCGTCACCGCAGCAGCCTTGAACCCGTCGGCGTCGAACTCGGCGCGCACGACCTGTCGGCAGTCGGTCGCAGCGGCCGGCTCCTCGGGCGTCAGCGCCGAACCCACCTGTGCGACACCGGGCGCCGCGCCCAGGTCTATGGAGTCTTGGGCAGACCACACGGGAAGTCGACTGGTCCAGAGTTGCGGTTGACCCTCCGCATCCGTCGGCAGCCGTTGCAACTCGCTCGCCAGGAGATCCCGGCGAACGGTCGCGGCCCGCCACGAGTGACCGCGCTCCGGCAGACCGTCAGCGATCTCGGCGTGCCAGAGCGCCCCGTCGTCGAGCATGGCGACGACTTCGTCGACGGCCTGCCACACCTGCGAAGGGGGCACCCTCGGGTGAGCGCGGACGCTCACCACGTCGATGCCGTCCTCGGACTGTGGCTTGGCGACGACGACGGGTCCGGCGGCGGTGGTCTCGACGATCGTCTGCAGACCACCGTGGAGCTTGAGCACTCGGCTGCCGTCCGTCACGAGGCTCTCGGTCCAGCGCGGCTCGAGGACGAGCGCAGTGGCGAGGACGACTCGGGTCAGCTCGTCGACCTGCAGAGGGAAGGAATCGATCAGTCCGTGGGTGTGCTGCGAGGCCCATGCGTCGAGCGCCATCTGGTCAGGGACGGGGCGCTCCACATCGACGGGGGTCGTGACGTCATCGGCAGCCCACGCACCCACTGCCGCGGCGAGGGTGGGGTGCGGCTCCGCGAGCAGCCGCCGTGCCACTGCGCTCGCCTCGTCGGCCGGTATCCCGAGCGTCTGCTCGAGAGTCACGCGATCGTCACCGGTGACGTGCTCGGCGACAGTGGCCAGGAGCAGCCAGAGCCCGGCGTGGGAGACGACCGGCGCGATTGCTTGGTCAAGCTCCTCGCGGCAGCGGGCCGCGTACTGCGTAACGGCTCGAGCAACGGTGCGGTCAGGTGCCGGCACCGGCGTGAAGTCGCCGGGACTCCCTTCGACCTCGTCGCGCTGACCGCAGGTCAGGCACTCGACCCTCCACACCCCGGGGACGATCAGGCAGCCACTCAGGCGTTCCCACGGCGTGGCCGCCACCTGCTCCGCCGTCTCGGCAGTGGGCATCCCCATGACGCGGTGGTGGGTGGCGTGGGACCCGCAGCGGTCGCAGCGCAACCGGCTGGCTGGGACTTCGCTCATGGCGTCTCCTGTCGGTCACGCGCCTGGGGCAGGAACTCGTCCTCCCAGCCATCGATGATGCTGAAGAGGTGCTCCAGGTGCTCGCGCAGGTGCTCGGGCACGAAGGGGCTGACCAGCATGTCGACCATGACGAGGAAGTCCTCGTCGTCGAGCACGACGAACTTCAGCGCATGCGTGCACTCGTTGAGCCGCTGGGCGATCCGGGTGGCCTCATCGAGGTCACGCTCGTGGTGCGGCAGCGTGCAGCACATGCGGATGCGCGGCGCTCGGCTCGACGGCCGCACCAAGATCGACGTGTCGTAGAAGTGGACGATGGCGTCACCGTCGTCGGTCGTGTTCACCTCCCCCACGAGAGGGCCAAGGGCGATGGCGACGAGTGCATTGACCTCCGCCCGACTGGTGGGTCGGGCGCCGTCGGCGAGCAGCGGGCTGGTCTCCCAGGGCTCGCGCGTCGGTGGCGTCAGGACTGCGCTCGGGCTGGTGAGCAGCGCGGGGTCGACGACGCCGAACCCTTCGCGCAGTGCCGTGATCACGGCCGCGGCCGCCTCGTCGGGTCGCGAGATGTCGTAGTACTTGCCGTAGGTCGGCTCCTGCCGCGTCGGGCACACCATCCCCAGCCGGCGGACCCTGGCCTGCTGCGCGCGACTCATGCGCCAGGTACGAGCCAACGTCATGTTGGAGGCGACTTCGACGAGCACCTGCGGCAGGACGACGTTGAGCTCGACGAAGGGAGCGTCCCCCACCTCGTGTGCACTCGTGCGGTCGAGAGAGATCCGGAAGATTTCCCCCTCGCCAAACCGCTCAATGACCGCCACCAGGCGCTCGTGGAAGTCCCTCCACGCCGCCTCGACCCGCTGATCGAACATGCCCCGCTCCCCTCCGTCGACCTGCTCCACAGCGTAGGTGGGACCACCGACAGCGATCCCTGCTCGACAGGGTCTGACGGGTGACGCTGACGGCCCAACGGGGAGATCAGGCCCTGGATTGTCAGCGCACCATCACGAAGCCGAGCCGCTCCGCAAACTCGCCGTGGTGCTTGCGGATGTACGTCTCTGCGTAGCTGCTCCGCTGGTAGTAGCTGAGCGCGGAGAAGAGCAGGAGCTCGAAGGCCAAGCACTCCATCCAGTCGACATCCTTCGTGAAACCGGTGATCGCCTTGGCGCCGAGCGCCTTCAGCAGTTCCTGCTGCTGGTCCTCGTCCGTCAGCACGGAACACGACCCGAAGTGGAGCACCTTCTTCTTCAAGGCTCCTGACGGCAGTTTCTGACCGGTGGACACGAGGTCGATCGACTTCCGCCCTGTGTACACCTTGCCGGGACTCCCGTGCATGGCGATGTAGCCGATGGTGAAGTCTTCGTGCTGCTTCTGCCCCAGCCTCTTCAGCTGTTTGTCGAAGTCCTCGGGACTGTTGATCACCACATGGGCATATCGCGCAGCCCCCGCCGCCTGAAGTGCATTGAGCACGGGGGTCACACTGCGCACGTCTCGGACGCTGGGGGACCACTTCGACTCCATCGCCCAAATTGCCGGCCTCTTCCATCGCGCCATGGCCACTCCTCGTTCGACATCGGGGACACACGGTCAAGCTAGTAGAGCCGCGGGGTGAAACGCCCCATCACGGCCAGCTTGAAGTGGGCCGTCATCGTGGCAGTTCCCGACGGGTCCACGGACGTGGGCACCGGGAAGATCCGATCGGCGCCGTGCTGGTTCATCGTCGCCTCGGGCTCGCCGAAGCCATGCTTCCGCGTCGGCACTCCGCGACAGCCCTTGGGAAGCTGCTTCAGGTAGTGGTCGGCCGAACCTTCGAAGGTTCCGTCAGACCTCACCCGCACGTAGTCAGTCAGCGCGCAACTGGCATCCCAGACGGCCTGGGCCGCCGTACCCAGCGTGTCCAGCTCCTGCACGTCGGCAACGAGCCCGAGGTCTCCGGTGAACTCGACTCCAGGCAGTTCACTCCAGGCAGTTCACCCGCGACGATGTCAAGGACGTTCGACGGCCGCGCGCTCCCCTCGACACCCTCCATCGTCTCGAGCTGCGCGAAGGCCGCCTCGTGGTCGCCCTTCTGGCGCAGGCGATCTCGCAGCCACGCCCCCTGCCTCTCGAGCCGCTCGATCTGGTCGCCCGGGTCCGCCTCCTCGAGCTGAGCGTCCTCGATTAGCTCGGCGGCAGCCCTGGTCTCGTCCTCGAGGCGCCGGATCTCTTCCTGCTGCTGGTCGACCTTGCGACTGAGCTCCGACAGCGCACCGTCTACCGCGTGCGCTCGCGCAGGAGCCTGACTGCCGACTCGATCGGCGACACCGGGTCCACAGTCGTCGGCGAAGGGAAGGCCGCCGGCTGACTGAGTGAGTGAGAACGACGGCCTCATTTCTTTCTCGTCGTTGAGTCGCGTCGATGTCGGTGCGACGCCTTAGGCTCACGCCAACACCACCAACGAAAGGGAGAGATGGCGCCAGTCGGCTTCAACGACAAAGTTGCGTTCGTCTGGAAGGTCGCCGACAAGTTGCGCGGCACCTTCAAGCAGCACGAGTACGGCTCAGTGATGCTTCCGCTCCTGGTCCTGCGGCGCATGGACTGCGTCCTCGACTCGACGCGAGATGACGTCCTTGCCAAGGCCGTCGAGGTCGGGGTGCTCGCGCCGGACGGCAAGACGCTTGGCAAGACCGTGGACGGCGGTATCGACCTCCTGCTCAAGAAGGCTGCTGGCCACCGCTTCTACAACCTGTCACCGTGGACGTTTTCGTCGATGCTGCACAACGACAAACAGCTGGCGGACCAGTTGACGACGTACATCCGCAGGCTCTCCCCCGACGCCGAGCGAGTCATCGAGGCCTACCACTTCGACGACAAGATCACGAGGATGGACGAGGCAGACATCCTGTACTCGGTCCTGGCGGACTTCGCAGGGATGGATCTCAGCCCTGACGCCGTGAGCAACGAGGCGATGGGGTACATCTTCGAGGAGCTCCTGCGGAAGTTCTCCGAGATGAGCAACGAGACGGCTGGTGAGCACTACACGCCGCGCGAGGTCATCGACCTCATGGTCCAGCTTCTGCTGCAGGGCAAGGCCCACGCTGAACTCGTGTCCAACCCGAAGCCCGTCCGCACGGTCTACGACCCTGCTGCAGGCACCGGCGGGATGCTCATGGGCGCCGCGCACGGCATCACCCAGACCAACACGGGCGCCATGGTCAAGGTCTTCGGCCAGGAGCTCAACCCGTCGACTTGGGCCATCGCGCAGTCCGACCTGCTCATGCAGGATTCCGACCCCGACCAGATGGCGTCCGGCAACTCCTTGACCCAAGACCACTTCGCCGGCAAGACCTTCGACTTCATCCTTGCCAACCCGCCCTATGGCGTGGACTGGAAGGCCTACGCCCAGCCGATCCAGGACGAGCACGCGGACAGGGGGTTCCACGGCCGCTTCGGCGCTGGGCTCCCCCGAGTCTCCGACGGGTCGCTGCTCTTCCTCCAGCACATGCTGTCCAAGATGAAGACCAACGGTTCCCGCGTCGGCATCGTCCTGTCTGGCTCGCCGCTCTTCTCCGGCGCCGCTGGGTCGGGCGAGTCTGAGATCCGGCGGTGGATCCTGGAGCAGGACTGGCTCGAGGGCATCGTCGCTCTGCCGGATCAGATGTTCTACAACACCGGTATCTCGACCTACGTGTGGATCCTTACCAACGCCAAAGCGGATGAAGATCGGGGCATCGTTCGCCTCGTGGACGGGCGTGACTTCGGGACCAAGATGAAGAAGTCCTTGGGCGACAAGCGCAAGGAACTCACGCCCGACGCCATCAACCAGCTCGCGCAGCTCTACGGAGGCGCGCTGGACGAGTTCGCCGAGCACGACAAGGTTCGCCTCCTTCGCCGCGAGGAGTTCGGCTTCCACCGGATCACCGTTGAGCGTCCCCTGAGGCGAAGGTGGGAGGTGACTCCTGAGGTCGTCTTGGCCGAGACCTTCACCGCGTTGTCACACCTCGTCGGGCGTCACTTCGAGACGGAGAAGGCGCTGCTCGCGGAGGTTGCGGACCTGTCCACCAAGGACAAGAAAGCGTTCGCGAAGGCCTGCGCCATCGCCGACCCTGAGGCGCCGGTGATCACCAAGAAGGGCCACCCCGAGCCGGACCCCGAACTTCGTGACCAGGAGAACGTGCCGCTGCCCGAGGGCTTTTTCGACCTCGACGAAGCGAGCCGCCCCGACGTCCTCAAGGCAGAAGCGGAGCGACACCTCGCCGAGGAGATCCACCCGTACGTCCCAGATGCCTGGATCGACCACACCAAGACGAAGGTGGGTGTGGAGATCCCCTTCACCCGGCAGTTCTACGTCTACACGCCACCACGGCCGGTCGAGGAGATCGCCGCCGAGATCCGCGCGCTCGAAGGGGAGATCCAGGGCTGGATGAAGGGGCTTGGGCTGTGAGGACCATCCCCATCCGGCATGTTGCAGACGTCTGGACGAGCAGCGTCGACAAGCACACAGTCGAGGGCGAACTCCCAGTCCAACTGTGCAACTACACCGACGCCTACAAGAAGGACCGGGTCCGGCCCGGCCCCGACCTCATGAAAGCAACCGCGACGCCCGAGGAGATCTCGCGAAACAGGCTCAAAGTCGGCGACTCTGTCTTCACGAAGGACTCGGAGGATCCGCGAGACATCGGCATCTCGGCGTTTGTTGACGAAGAGGCCGATGACTTCGTCTGCGGATATCACTTGGCGATCGCTCGTCCCCACGCCGAAACGCACCCCCGGTTCCTTAATTGGTCGCTTCGCAGTCGACCCGTTTTGGAGCACTTCGGGAACCACGCGGCAGGAATCTCGCGGTATGGCATCGGGCTCAGTGACCTGCGGTCGGCCCCAATTCCACTGGTGGCGAATCACGAGCAGCGGCGGATCGCCGACTTCCTCGACGACCGCGTCTCCCGAGTCGACCGGATCATCACCGCACGCCGCGAACAACTGAGCCAGTTGTCTGAGTCCGCTGCTCGGCGATCCTACGACGCCGTCAGGGGGGCGAACACCTCAACCGACTTTCGTGAGAGCGGACTGCCTTGGCTGGGTTCAATTCCTGCTTCTTGGCCGGTGCTAAGCGTCGGTAGTCAGTTCTCCGTCGAACTGGGAAAGATGCTCGACGATAAGCGGCAGACCGGAGCTCACGCTCTGCCCTACCTGCGAAACACTAACGTCCAATGGGACTCCATCTCGGTCAATGACCTGAAGACAATGGACATCCCGCTGACCGAGTACCCCAGATACACCGTGAAGCCCGGTGATCTGCTGATCTGCGAGGGCGGCCAACCCGGCCGCAGCGCGATCTGGAACGGCGACATCTCGCCGCTAGGCTTTCAGAAGGCCCTGCACCGCGCCCGTTCCCGCGGTCGCAGCCTGCCCAGTTGGCTGCTGGAATGCTTGCGCGTGGCCGCAAACCTAGACGTCTTCGCCAGTGGCTCAGGCCAGACGACGATCGCGCACTTGACTAATGAGCAGTTGCGCCAGCAGCGCTTTCCGTTTCCAGATCCAGCAGTGCAGGAGGATCTGCTGAGTCGGCTGGCGGCGCACCGGCATCGGATCGCATCCACCATCTCTGCACTTCACCGGTCAATTGATCTGCTGACCGAATGCAAGTCGTCTCTTATCAGCGCTGCCGTGACCGGCGAGCTCGACGTAACCACTGCAGGCTCAAACATCCCGGGGTGACTCATGGCCAACACGACCGAAGCAACCTTCGAGGCCAACATCGAGGCCCACCTAACCAGTCATGGGTGGTCGGCCCTGGCTCCAAAGACCTACGACCGCGACCTTGGTCTTTTCCCCGACGAGCTGATCGCCTACGTTCAGGCATCGCAGCCGCAGGCTTGGGACAAGCTCGTGAAGCACCACGGCGGGGAGAGCAACGCCAAGTACAAGTTCGTGGCCGCCGCCGCCAAGGCCATCGACCACCAGGGCACGAGCGCCGCCCTTCGTGGGTGGATCAAGGACACGGGCGTGAAGGTCCGCCTCTGCTCCTTCAATCCAGCGCACTCCCTCAGCCCTGAGCTCACGCACGCCTATGAGTCGAACCGGACCGCAGTGGTTCGGCAACTTCACCACTCTGAGTCCAACACGCACGACTCGCTGGACCTCGTCCTCGTCGTCAACGGCATCCCCGTGGCGACCGCCGAGCTCAAGAACCAGTTCACAGGTCAAGGCGTCGAGCACGCGATGGCCCAGTACCGGGCCGACCGCAACCCGCACGACAAGATCTTCGCCCAGCGAACGCTCGTGCACTTCGCCGTCGACCCCCATCAGGTCACCATGACGACGAGACTCGCGGGCGACGCCACCCGGTTCCTTCCCTTCAACCAGGGCAGCGCGGGCCCCGGACGCTCCGGCACCGCCGGCAACCCGCCGAGCCCGGGCTACCAGACGGCATACCTCTGGGAGGACGTCTGGCAGCGAGACGCATGGCTGCAGATGCTCGAGACCTTCATCCATGTCGAGGGTGGCCGAGTCCTGTTCCCCCGCTTCCACCAGTGGCACGCCGTGCGTTCCCTGCTCACCGCGACCCGCGCAGACGGAGTGGGCGTCGACCGACTGATCCAACACTCTGCCGGCTCGGGCAAGTCCAACACCATCGCGTGGACCGCACACTCCCTCTCACGACTGCACGGCGAAGACGACAAGCCGATCTTCGACAAGGTCGTCGTCATCACCGACCGCAAGGTGCTCGACAAGCAGCTCCAGGACACGGTCGCCGGCCTCGACCACACGCCCGGCACGATCGTGCGGATCGACCAGAAGTCCAGTCAGCTGAAGGACGCCCTGCAGGGCAGTGCCGCCCGCGTCATCATCACGACTCTCCAGAAGTTCCCAGTCGTCGCAGACCTGGCCGCCGAAGAGGCAGCCAAGGGCGGGGCGCAAGGCGTGGCAGGCAAGCACTTCGCGGTCATCGTCGACGAGGCACACTCGTCGACCTCCGGTGACTCCATGTCGAAGCTCAAGCAGGTTTTGGGTAGCAGTCAGGACGCACTCGCCGAGGCTGAGGCCGCGGAAGCTGCGGCTGAGGCCGAGGCGGACGAGCAAGGCATCCTGCTCACGTCCGCACAGTCGCACGGCAAGCAGTCCAACCTGTCCTACTTCGCCTTCACCGCGACTCCGAAGCCGAAGACCCTGGAGATCTTCGGACAACTCAACTCCGAAGGCGTCAAGGTACCCTTCCACACCTACTCGATGCGCCAAGCGATCGACGAGGGGTTCATCCACGATGTCCTGACCAACTACACGACCTACGACGTGTTCTACAAGCTGTCGACATCACGGCCTGACAAGGACCCCGAGGTCGATGCTGCGAAGGCCAAGGTGGAGATGGCCCAGTTTGCCTCGTTGCACCCCCACATGATGGAGGCCAAAGCCAAGATCATCGTCGAGCACTTCCGGGACAAGACCGCCCACAAGATCAACGGCCAAGCCAAGGCCATGGTCGTGACGCGGTCACGGCTCCACGCGATCAAGACGAAGCAGGCCATCGACGCCTACATCGCCGCACAGGGCTACGACAATGGCCCCCACCCCCTTCGGACGCTCGTGGCATTCAGCGGAACCGTCACGGACGAGGACAACGACGTCACCTACACGGAGGCCGGTATCAACGGGTTCCCGGAGAGTCAGTTGCCCAAGGAATTCCACGACAACTACCAGGTCCTGGTCGTCGCGGAGAAGTACCAGACCGGCTTCAGCGAAGCGCTGCTCCACACGATGTACGTCGACAAGAAGCTTGGAGGGGTCAAGGCGGTCCAGACCTTGTCCCGCCTGAACCGAACGACGCCTGGCAAGGACGACACCTTCGTCCTCGACTTTGCCAACAGCGCGGAGGAGATCCAGGAATCGTTCGCCCCCTTCTACGAGACGACCCTCGCCCAGCCGACCGACCCAAACGTGCTGCATACCATGGAGATCGACATCAAGTCAGCTCCTGTCTTCGCCCACGAAGAGATGATGGCCGCCGTTACCGCCCTCCTGAGCGGTGACCCAGCACAGCAGCCCGTGATCTACACAAACGTCGCCCCCGCCGTTGGTCGCTACCTCAATCTCGATGAGGTCGAGCAGGACTGCTACCGGAGCAAGGTCGCCCAGTTCTGCCGCATGTACTCCTTCATGTCCCAGGTGATCCAGTGGCACGATCCGGAGCTCGAGCTGCTCTTCCTCTTCGGGAAGCTGTTTCTCGCAGACCTTCCGAAATCAACACAGGATCCGATGCCGCAGATCAGCAAGCTTGTGCAGCTCACGCATCTGGCGCTCCGGCAAAACTCAAGCGGTGCCATCACGCTCAAGGCCACGGAGGAACCGGGCGTCGCCCTTCCTGGTCAGGGCAAGGGCTCGTCTTCCGAGCCGCTGATGGACCGGCTTTCGGCGCTCGTCGCGGCGATGAACGAAAAGTTCGGCATCTCTCTGGACAGCAGCGATATCAAGTGGATCGACCAGCAGTGGAACACGGTGCTTGGCGACGTCGAACTGGCGACCGTCGCCAAGCACAACGACCGCAGTCAGTTCGACCTGGTGCTCGAGGAGAAGGTCGACGATCTCGTGCTTGATCGGCACGCGAAGAACGGCGAGCTGTTCAACCAGTTCTTCGGCAACCCCGAGTTCAAGAAGATGCTGCTCAGCCACCTGAGCAGCACTTACAACGAGTTCAGGAAGCAGTCCGCCTAGGTGCGACCGCACGCAACCAACCGAGGCCGCAGAGCGACCGGCACGCAGCACCCGAGAGAGAAGGCACGTCATGGAAGCGAAGACCTACCCGCTGCAGGACATTCTGAAGCCCGAGCGCAGGTACATCATTCCTACGTTTCAGCGAGACTACGAGTGGACACTTGAAGGGCAGTGGAGGCTTCTCTTCGAAGACTTGGCCTCCACGAGTGATCGGCTTCTGGAGGTCCGCAACAGCGGCCTGGAGGGTGTGCACCTCAAGACCAAGGAAAAGTCCATCTCGCCGCACTTCTTGGGTGCAATTGTCTGCGCGAGTCTTCCCTTCGCGACCGGCGGAGTGGCGCTCCGGTCCGTGATCGATGGGCAACAACGGTTGACCACCCTTCAACTGTTGATCCGCGGACTGTTGGACGCCCTGGTCGAGCAGGGTTCCGACCGTGCCAAGGCAGTGCGTCGAATGCTGCGCAACCCCATGGACGTCGTCGAAGCAGACGAAGAGGTCTACAAGCTGTGGCCCCGCCGCAAGGATCGCGAGTTCTGGCCGCTCGTGATGTCCGAGACTCTGCCCGACGACCCGGCCGGCTCGGACAACCACGCCTATCTGCAAGCGCGTGCATTCTTCGCAGAAGCCGCGAGAGAGTACGCGAAGGATGAACACGGCGAAGTGCGGGCCGACCGTCTCATCAGTCTGGCGGACACCCTCTCCAGCCTCTTCATGCTCGTCGTCATCGACCTTGATGACCAAGATGACGCCCAAGTCATCTTTGAGGTGCTCAACGGGCGACAGACCAAGCTTTCGGCGATCGACCTCGTCAAGAACCTCCTCTTCCTGCGCGCCGAGGTGAACGAGGACGACGTTGAGGCTCTTTATGACGAACACTGGGCGCAGTTCGATGACCCCTGGTGGAAGCAAACTGTAGGACGTGGTCACGCTGCGCGTGGGCACCGGGACGTCCTGCTGTCCGTGTGGCTCACAGCAGCTCTTGGCGAAGAGGCCAACGTCAGTCACCTCTACCGGGAAACCCGGAGGTACCTCGACGATGGGCCCTCCACACAGGAAGTTCTGCAAGAGCTAAGCCGCTACTCCGTCGCCTACCGTACAATCTACGGAGAGCTGCCCATCGCCGACGCGCGGCTTGCGGTGGCCTATCGACGCATCCGCTCTCTCGACATCACAACGGCAATCCCAGTCCTGACATGGCTGGCGACACTGGACGACCAGACGCTACCCCTCCCGCATCACGTTCGCGCAGTGCGCGCAGTCGAGTCCTGGGCGCTGCGTCGCGCGTACGTTGGCTGGCAGACCCGCGGCTACGGCGCGCACCTGGCCAAGGTGCTCCGGTCCGGCAAGGTGGCCCAAGCGGAGGGCTCCAACATCGCGAACGCGGTCATCCAGGCCCTCGGCTCCGGTGCGCTCGCGTGGCCCGACGACGCACAGGTTCGTGATGCGTTCCAGCATCGGCAGTTCTACGGCAACGTGTCGCAACTGCGAATCCGCCTACTGCTCGGCGCAATCGACGAGCAGCTCCGCTCCGAGAATTCGCATGAACCCGCCGCAGTGATCGAGTACGACAATCTCCAGATCGAGCACGTGCTGCCGCAGAGTTGGGTCAGTCACTGGCCCCTCTACTCCCCCGAAGGCCCACAGCTCGCCCAAGACAAGGATGACCCCGTGTGGCTCAAGCACAGTCAAGAGCGAGACCTTGCCCTAAACCGCATCGGCAACCTCACACTGGTGACGGGCACCTTCAACCGAGAGGCCTCCAACAAGGCCTGGGACGTTAAGAGGCCAGAGTTTGCCAAGCAAAAGACACTGGTCATCAACCATGACGTGGCCTCTAGCGAGGTCTGGGACGAGCAGCACATGAAGGAGCGCGCTGGGCACCTAGCCGATGTCGTCATCCGCATCTGGCCAGACGCAGAGCGCCTCTCCGTCCACGGTGACTGGGGGTCCGGGACCTGACGAAAGTCGTGATTCGGCCTCTGTCCAAGGCCGAGGGCGACACCCAGATCCCCGAGTACCGACCTACGTCGACGGCGCGAGTGCGGAAGCGCCCCGACCGCGCTTCACCGTCGGCCAATGCCCCCAGCCGAAGAAAGGGCCAGCGCGGCCCGGAACCCACGGTTGGGGTGAGCGTCCGGCAGTGCCGACACAACCCCCTTCGTCGCGGTGTCGAGGTCCACGCCGCCGATCATGGCGTACGCGATGCCCACCGTGGGGGTTCGGGACTGGGCGGCCACGCAGTGGACGAGGACCTGGTGGCCTTCGGCCCGAAGGGAGGCCACCGTCCGGGCTGCGTCGGTGAGGACGAAGTCGAGGTTGGGGTTGGCCTCGGGTTGCGGCTCGTCGATGAGGCGGAAGGGCACCTGTGCCACGCCCGCCGGCACCTGCTCCGAGCCGGTGAGGCAGAGGCTGACCACGGCGGTGATCTCCTCCGGCAGTTCGTCGAGCGCCAGCACGTTGCCGAGCCAGACGCCCTCGTCGCAGGGGTGCCGCACAAGGACCGGACGGTGCGTCTGGTGGTAGGCGATGCGCTCGACGCCGGGCCAGCCGTAGGCATTGGGCCGACCGCCGCGCGCAGCCAGCGTGGCCGCCTCGACGAGGTCCTCCGAAGTACGGCCCGGATAGCCGTGGACGATGCGCCGCCACTCGGCCGGGACCGCAGACGCGCCCCATCGCGCACCGAGCAGGCCGCCGGCGATCGCCGCAACCGTATCGGTGTCATTGCCGATACGGATGGCGGTGTCGAGCGAGTGCTGCAGGTGCAGGCACGGCACGTCATCCGGCACGGGCGTGTGGTGGATCGCCGACCACGCAGCCTGGAGTGCGGTGACGACGTAGCCGTTGGGGCTGAACGTCGCCGGCTCCCGGGATTCGGCCTCCTCTATGCGCTCGGTCCAGAAGGCCTGCGCCTCCTCCGACAGGTACGGCAGCCCGACCCGCACATCGAGCTCGCCTTCGAGCACCGCGTGCCGGATGGCGTGCGACCACAGCGCGCACGCCTGCCCAGCCCGCTCGTCCGTGTGCGTCAGCGCAGAGACCGCCTCCGCAGCGGCCGTGAGCCGCTGCGGGTCGTCGAGGTGCGCCAGCGCGACCGGTGAAGTGCGCATCAGCGAGCCGTTGCCGCCGGTGCGGGCGTGGAGGGTGGCTGCGGCTTGGGTCATGCGGGTGCTCAGGTCGCCTGGTTTCGAGGCTCGTCGCAGAGCTCCTCGCTCCTCAACCAGCGTGGGGTTGACTCCTCGCTCCTCAACCAGCGTGGGGTTGACTCCTCGCTCCTCAACCAGCGTGGGGTTGGCTCCTCGCACCTCAACCAGCGTGGCGCCCAGGACCTTGCGGGTCTGGGTGCCGATGTCGGGCGGGCCGGAGGCGTACCAGTCGAGGAAGCCCTGGGCGACCTCGTCGAGCGCCTCCGGGGAGGTGAGGTCCGCCCCCTTCGCCGCGGTGGCGAGGACCGGCCACGTCATGGCCGTGTCGTCGGTCCACTCGCCGGGCGCGAAGTTACCCAGGCCGCCGCCGATCATCGCCGGACCGTCGGGTCCGACTGCGGCGCAACCGAATTCGTAGCCGGCGCCGAGGGCATCGCCCGTCGCAGAGCCGAGGACGGCACCGCACGCGCGGTCCGTCTGTGCACTGGTGAGCCGCATCAGGCCACCTCTCCCCCGACGCGCAGCGCCAGGTCGTCTCGGGTCTTCATGGCGTTGAGGAAGACGGCCATGGTCGTCATCAGGTGGTTCGGGGCGAAGGGCATCGTCTCGACCATCGCGGTCTGCACGATGTCACGACCGATGACCTGCCACCGCACCCACGGGTTGGAGCGGTTGATGATGCCGACCTCGACCGCCGCCTGGCGCCGCGAGCGCGCCCCGTGGGCGACGCGCGTGTTGATGACAATGACCGACGCATCCCGCATCACCTGCACCCAGACCCGCTGGCCGAGGTGCTCGACGAAGAGGTCGTCGTCCTCGTCGCGGAAGACCTCGTAGTCGTCGCTCAGCGCCTCCTCGACGATGTCGACCAGCGCCTCCCGGTCGGTCTCGACGTACACCTCGGGGGCCGGGCGCGGCCCCCCCGTCCAGGCCAGCCCGAGGACCGGCGCGAGCTGCGCGCAGGGCCCCTGGGCCCGGTGCGTCAGCAGCTGCGGGTGCGGCACACCGACGATGTTGCGCAGCAACATGATCGCCCGGTGGACGAGCGGCTCCCGCCCGATCGCGTGGTTCTCGGTGTACTCGTCGTCACCGACGGTCGCGCAGAGCGCGCCGCCTTGCATGCGGAAGGCCACCACCGGCACCTCCACCCGCTCCCCCACCTCGAGGACCAGCCGGTCCTGCGGGTAGCCCATCGCCTCGACGAGCGTCAGCAGCCTGCGCTCGAAGGCCTTCCACGCGGCGTTGATCTCCTCGACCCCCGCCGCCATCTCCTGCTCGGTCATGGCCATCACATCCCCTCCCGTTCGATTTAACCCCTTGAACGCGCTAACTATAACACCTCATCCGCGCTAAAGTGCACGTCATGGCTCGCCGCAACCTCGACAGCTACCCCCGCCCCGGTGTCACCGTGGACCTGGCGGTCCTCACAGTCACCGACGCGGGCACCGACGACGCGGTGCTGCGGGTGCTCGTGCAGGAGCGGACCGACCCTGACGGTCGGGTGCTGCCGGGGCGCTTCCTCCGCGAGCGGCAGACCGTGGTCGACACCGTCCAGGAGGTCTTCGAGCACAAGGTCGGCGTGCGCCCCAGCGAAGTCACTCCCCCGCGACTGCTGCGGCTCTTCGACGCGCCTGACCGCGACGACCGCACCTGGGCGATCTCCGTCGCCCACTCCGTGTCCATGCCCGAGGCGGAGCTCGAGGGCGCGACGGGCGACCTGGTCACCGTCTCGTCGGACGGAGCACTCGCCGACGGCGGCCCGATGCTGTGGGACCACGACGAAATCGTCTCTGCCGCAGTTGAATCACTGCGTGAGCGCTACGAGTTCCGCTTCCGCAACGACAGCCCGCCGCCGGACCCCGACGGCTTCCTGCCCGAGCCCTTCACGCTGCACCAGCTGCGCAAGGTGCACGAGGCGGTCATCGGCGAGGAGCTGCACAAGGACAACTTCGCGCGGCGGATGAAGCCTCAGCTCACGCCCGTGATGCGGGGTGGCGATGTGGTGAGGTCCACCGCGCACCGAGGGCGTCCGGCGACTCTGTACTGGCGATTGACCTCGCCCGGCAATCAGCCGGTCAACACCCGCGGTTAGGCCGAACATTGTCAGGCCTGCCCGTTATTGTCAGCGTCGTGGCAACGGAAAGAGACACCAGCAAGGCGGACGGATCGGCGACACCCGTTTGGACCCTGACGACTCAAGACGCGTCTGACGCATTGGCCATGCCAGTGAGCGACCGCCTCACGCCGGAGCGCTTGTCTGAATTGCGTTCTGCTATGGCCACTTTCTCGGCTACCCCGCTCGTCACGCTCGAGGCCCACCCACTGCCCAGGGGTCGGCGGTCGACCGGCCTGCCCTTGGACGCGGCCAGCCCGTTGGCACGTGAACTCGCGGGGCTCGTCAAGGCACAAGCCGATGGGGTGCCGGAAGTAGCCAAACTCGCCGAGTCGGGCGAGACCTTGTACCGGATGGTGGTTCCCGCCAAAGTTGCGGGCCAAATGGGGTCCGGCCTCGTGACGTCCATGACCCCCAAGTCCGCCTCCAAGCCGGGCGTCTACGACAACTTGGTCAATGTCGCGACTGGCAAGACCGTGAGTAAGGCGACGTTCGTTCCGGTTGCAGGCGCCACTGGTGCCGGTGCAACAGCTGGAACGGCAACAGGGACAGCGGTCGGGACGGTAGCCGTCGGCTCGGCGATCACAATTGCAGCCCCGCTCGTCCTCATGGCCGTCGCAGTGGGGATGAGTGCGCACGCCGAGCAGGAGCGCCAGAGGGCGATCGAGCAAATAACTGAACTCCTCGAGAAGCTCCACGACGCCGAGTTGGATCGTGAGCGGAACTCGCTGGATGCCTGCCAAGATGCGATCGAGAAGGCAACGGCCATGCTTCTCGATCGCGGTCGAGTCGGCGCTTCCCTCGGCCTCGACTCGGCGTCTTACGCGATCAGCACCGCGATCAAGGCGGCCGCCCGCCGCACACAGAAGTGGGAAGACGCGCTGCGGGCATTCGACGACGCTCGACCCGAGGTCGATGAGCTCGAATCGGCCTTCCCCGGCATCTCGTCGGGGGCCGGTGAGTTCCGTGCTCACTTGGAACTGGCGGCTCTGGCCATCGCGTTGAAGCGACGCGTGGTCATCCTCCAAGGCGTTGAGGCAGGACAGGGCGCTGAGGACAACCCCTTCGAGAACTTCATGCGCAGTCTCAAGGACGATCAACGACGAATCGACGAGTTGGAGGAACGCATTCGAACCGTGCTCCTGCGCCTGTCGGCCCTCGAACTTCGCCCGCCGTCTCGCTTGTTGGATCGCCTCATGACCCGCAAACAGGTCGACGACCTCCTGGAAGCTTCATATCGCCTTCGGTCGCTGGGTGAGGGGATCCACATGAGCAGCGGCCCTACGGATGTTGTCATCGAGGTCGAGCAACACAAGGACGGATCGCTTCATGTACTCCCCGCCCGTGGCGCCTGACGCTTGCACATCGGGGTAGCAGCCACTGGCTCAGGGAACCGAGCCAGGTTGTGTGCTCAGGCTGGCTAGTGGAGGACGCCCAGTGCCCACGTCAGCCGTTGCGAGCTTGGCGCAAATTTCACGGCACACCAGTGAGCCGAGCCACGAACTCCTGGGCCCGACGCACCGTCGGTGTCAGGGGGTCCGTCTAGCGTCACCGCCCATGCACCTCACCGGCGAAGCAATCGGTCACGTCATCGCCCACCTACTCGGCGAGCCCGACGCCACAGTAGATCGCGATCGCACCATCCCGACGCTTCTGATTGAGCTCGACGACTTCCTCGCTGGTGGCCTACGCACCGGGCAGACCACGGTCATCGCTTCTCGACCCGGCGAGGGTTCGTCGACGTTCGCCCTGGGTCTGGCGCGAGCGGCGGCTCTGCACCAAGGGATATCGACACTCCTCATCGCACCTGACGCCCCGGAGTCAGAGGTGGTCATGCGACTCATCTCCGCCGAGACCCACATCCCGCTCCAGCGCCTGCGCAGTCGCACCTTGGACGAGGGCGAGCTCCGACGGTTGCGAGAGCGTCGCAGACGACTCGAGTCCGCGCCGGTGTCCAACTTCGCCGGCAGTCCTCCGGCCGGCATCCTCCTGGACACTGTCGGCGCGATGACCTTCGAGGAAGACCTGCGCCTCGTCATCGTCGACGGACTCACCACACTCGGTGCCTCCACCCGCGAGTCGGTCGCGCGGATGTGCGCCCGGGCCCGCGAGGACCATCACGCGCTCGTCCTCGTCGGCGGGGTCCTGCCGAGGTGGTCAGGGGCCGGCACGGCGCCTGGACTCGACGACCTGCGCGAGCACGACTCCCTCGCGGACATCGTCGACACCGTGCTGGTGCTCGAGCCCCATGAACCTCCCGCTGTGGCCGTCCACGTCGTCAAGCACCGGTACGGGCCGACCGGCACAGTCCGCGTCGCTCACTCCGCCCACACCAGTTTGCCCTCGGTATGAGTCCAGTTTCGGGGCCGGACGTGGGCTAGGAAGTTATCGTCGCGGCATGAGTGCATCGACTTGGCGACCGGACGATGACCTATCCAGTCGGGCGCGCATCATTGCCCTCGAAATTGTCAGCTCATCCAAGGCTCAGGGGGACCTCGCCGCCTACTACGCCGTGGATGGTGACTACGCGGGGGCGACCTTCGCAGGTCTTGGTGACAACGATCCCTTCCGCATCACCCCCACGGACCTTCTGGCCGTCACCAGCCTCTCGGTGTCTATCCCTCCTCTGTCTGTCCGGCGCTTCACGTCGGCAGTACTCGCGCCCAAGGTCAGTCGGCTGCTCGGAGCCCTACCTACCGATGTCGACATCCGCTCCGGCGAGGCGCTCGCACCTGCCATGTCGCAGTTCTACGACTTCGTTAAGAGTTGCCTCCGTAGATCCACCAGTGATTCGTCCAACGGCTGGGTCACCGCCTCGAAGATCTGCGCGCGCAAGCGACCTCTACTGTTCCCGGTCCGGGACTCGGTCGTCGTCGATGTCTTGGGCTTGAAGGGAAGTTACCCGGACGACTGGCCAGTCTTTGCCGCCCTCATGGATGACCGGGAACTAACCGACCGCGTGCACGCTCTGGTCGGTGAGGTCGCCGAGAACAACGGCGTCGACATCGGCGATCCGTCGCTCACGCTGAAGCACCTGGATGTGTTGATCTGGATGCACGGCATCCGGCAACGAAAGGCAACGACGGACGCCTCCACGCCGCCTCCGCCAGACTGAGACCAGCGAAGGAGGGACGACATGGACCATCACCACCGCAACCCGTGGGCGACCGCCGGGCGGGTGCTCGCCGCCCTCATCACCACCGCGGCGGCGGTCTGCAGCGTGGTGCTCGCCCTCCTCGTGGTCGAGTCGCGACTGGGCCCCACGAGCAACGACCCGCACGGGTACACGCTCATCTTCGGCTCCCTCCTGCTGGTGCCCACGTCCATCGACGGGGGGGCGCCCTCCCCTTCGTCCCACCGCGGCGGAGGCGTCCGGCGCGCACGGTTGCCGCCGTGGCCTCGGTCGTCTGGGTCGTGGTGGCACTCCTGGTGGCGGGGTTCGCCCTGTCCGGCTGATGCGCCTCCGGCGTCCCCGAACGTTGTCAGTGGTCACCGATTGACTGTGCTCATGACCGACATGGTGATGAGGCCGGCGGTGCAGCCGGCGGGGGTGGGGGCGGTTTCGAGGCTTCGACCGCAGGCGACCTCGCGCCTCGACCTGCGTGAGGCGCACATCGACATCGACGCGGAGATCTCCGCGCTCGAGGCACACCTCGCGGAGCGCCTCGCGGCCCGCGAAGCGCAGACCACCGAGGACACCACCCCGTGGGTCCTCGACCACAGCGACGACGAGTGGACGAGCTCCGGAGCGGTCGGCCAGTCCGCCTTCGGACGGCGCGCCCACCGCACTCCCCTGCTGACCGCGGAGCAGGAGGTCGTCCTCGCCCGCCGCATCGAGGCCGGCGCCTTCGCGCAGCAGCGCCTCGACTCCGGTGTCGAGCTGCGCCGCACCGAGCGCCGCGGCCTCGAGCACGTCGTGCGCACCGCCGACGAAGCCCGCGAGCAGATGATCCTCGCCAACGTCCGGCTCGTCACGAGCATCGCGCGCAAGGCGCTGCCGCGCGTGGGTCACGGCATGCAGTTCGACGACGTCCAGCAGGCCGGGCTCATGGGCCTCATGCGCGCGGTCGACAAGTTCGACCACACGCTCGGCCACAAGTTCTCCACCTACGCCACGTGGTGGATCAAGCAGAGCATCGGCCGCGCCATCGATGACGAGGCCCGCGTGGTCCGCATCCCGGTCCATGCCCTCGAGTCCGCGCGCCGCATCGACACCCCAAGGCGAAGGGAGGGACTCACCTGGCAGGAGTGCCTCGCCGACCCCGGTCGGCTCGGTGTCGACGTCACCCGCGACGACGTCGCGAGGGCCCGCGCCCATTTGCGGCCGTGCCTGAGCCTCGACCAGGTCGGCGCAGAGCTCGACGTCGTCGACGACGACCCGGGCCTCGACCCGATCGAGCAGTGCATCGACCGGCTCGACGACGAGGCCGACGTCCACGACCTGCTCGAGAGCCTGGTCGAGCTGCCTGGCCTCGGCACTCGCGCGGTCACCGTGCTGCAGCTGCGGCACGGGCTCACCGGCCAGCCGCCGATGACCCTCGACGAGATCGGCAAGCGCTTCGGCGTCACCCGCGAGCGGATCCGCCAGATCGAGAAGAGGGCACTCGATGCCCTTCGCGAGCGCGTCGAGACACGTTGACCAACCAACTTCACCAACCTAGCGTTGACGGTGTGGAGGTCACGGTGCACGAGGCCAAGACCCACCTCTCGCGACTGCTGCGGAGGGTGGAGGCTGGCGAGACGATCGTCATCCGGCGGGGCGCCCACCGGTTCGCGATCCTCAGCCCTGCGCCCTTGGTCACCGAGCAGCGCATGCTCTGGGGCGACCTCGCCGGCTCCTTGCCCGACGACTTCGACGCGCCCCTGGCCGACTTCGCCGACTACTCATGACGCGATATCTGCTCGACACCAATGTCGTGGTCCGCCTGCTCCTCGGCGACCGCGACTCCACTCGCCCGGGGCCACGGAACTCATCAGCGACCCAGGCAACGAACCACTGCTGAGCGCTGGCACCACCGCGACCCCTTCGACAGGCTCCTCGTCGCACAGGCTCTCTGCGAAGAAGCGATCGTGGTGACGAGCGACCCGCAGATCGACGCCTACGACGTCGCCACGCTCAGGGCCTGACCACGGCGCGAGCAACCCCCCTTCGCCTCAGGAAGCGGACGAACGCCGCTCCGCCAGCCTCTCCAGCAGCCGCTCCTCCGCATCCGCGCCGGGCGCCACTCCCCCGGGCACCCGCACGAGGAAGACCACGCCGAGCAGCCACCACAGGCCGAGGATCACGTAGGGCTGCACGTCGAGCATCGCGGGCATCCCGGGGACGTAGAGCGCGAGCAGGCAGGCGGTGGTGATGACGGCGGCGACGCCCACGGCGATGCCGCCGGCTGCCGAGCGACCACCGACCCGCAGCGGGCGGTGCATCTCGGGCTCACGACGACGCAGCACGATGAAGACGGCGGACACGAGCAGATAGGTGATGACGATCGACACCGAGCTCGAGTCGACGAGCCAGCCCATGGGCCCGAACATCAAGAACGAACGCGCCCACGGTCTGGCGCGTCAGGCTGCCGCGGCCACGGGCAAGAGCCAGACCGAGGCCGTCGAGGAGGCGCTCATCCGACTGCTCGCGGACTACGGCATCGGATCGGACGAGCCACAACTCACGGCGAGGACCGCCCGAGTCCACAGCATCGTGCGGGCGTACGTCGACACCCCGCCCGGCCCCGAGCGCGCAGTCACCGATGTGGACGACCTCTACGACGAGCACACCGGGCTGCCCCGATGATCGTCGGCTCGTCCGCGCGCGGCCCAGGCTTCCCCGCGATCACGAGTCCGAGCTGAGTCCGGCGATGTCGAGCTACGCAGGCGCCTGCGAGGTGTGCACCGCCGTGTGCCTCCACGCCGCCCGCCACCCCAGCGTGCGGCAGGTGGCGGAAGCCGACTGGGTGCAGATCCGCCACTGCAGCCGGTGCGGCGCGTGGTGGGACATGCAGCCCGCCAACCGGCCCGCCGTCATCACGCGGGACGAAGCTGCACGCCGGGTGCCCGACGCCGACGGCTGGATCGTCGTCGGCCCCCTGCTCGAGCCCCGCGACCCCGACGCCCTCCTCTTCGACGTCCAGCGCGTCGACGCGCACCCGGGCGACCAGGTCGACCTGCACCGTCAGGTCGAGCTCGCGGCCGACGCCACCCTGCGTGACGTCGTCGTCACGGTGGTGGAGCCCTTCGTGTGGAGCGCGCCGCGCACGACCTGGCTGGTCTGCGGCCAGACCGAAGGGGGCGCATGGGTGCCCCTTGCCGAGGTGGTCACCGCAGGGCCACCAGAGACGCACGGCACCCGGATGCTGTTGGCGGACAGCTCCGCTCGTGAGTTCGCGGGCGGGTCCCGTCTGGAGATCTCCTGCCTGTCGCCGCGGTGACGGGCGCCTACTTCCCCGCGAAGACCGCCTTGGTCACCGGGCCGCCACCGGCTTGCCCTGGGTGGTGGAGCGCTGCACCGTCCACGTCGCCTCGGCATCGTCTGTCCTGGCCGTGCTGACCGCGGTCGATCGGCTGGTGGATGTCGTGCCGAGCGATCAGGCAGCAACAGCGTCGACCGACATGTCCGCCTGACGGCCACGCCACCGTGGGCTCCGGTCACCTCGAGGACGTGAGGAACCCGCGCAGCGCCTTCGTCAGCACGGGCGAGACGAGGTAGACCATCGCCCCCACGATGAGGGCGACGTTGATCGCCGTGGCGAGCAGGAAGGGCAGGCCGAGGTCCTGCCAGATCGGGGCGACGAGCCACAGGACGATCGAGGCGAGCGGCCAGATGCCGAGCCACGTGACGACGGCCGTCTTCCACTTCGGCACCTGTGTCCCGCTCGGCACGTTCGGGCCGAGGAACCACTCGTCGATCGCGCGGAGACGACGGTGCTCGGGCTCTGCCTCCGCATGCGGGCGCATACGAGCCAGGATCTCCCGTCGCTCGGCGGAGCCATCCCAGCGAGCCAGGTCGTCCTCGGACGCGAAGTGCACCACGACCTGGTGCTGGCCGCCCTCGGTCTCCGGCGGGATGAGGTCCGCACCGAGGAAGCCGTGGTGCCGGCGCATCAGGCCGAACATCTCCCGGACGAGCTCCTCGTACTGCTCGGCGTGCCCGGGAAGCGCCCGCCGCCGGGCGATCCGGGTGACGGCCGACTGGTTCGCACCATCAGACACGGGAGATCTCGCTCTCTCCTCCGGGCGCGGCCGCTACCGCGCCGATCCTCCCGAGCCCACCATGGCCGGCGCCGCGGTGGGCGAGACGTTCGCCGGCAGGGAACGGCAGGCTGGGCCCGGACAACCAGGTCGCTCACGCCCGACGAGAGGAGCCCGGAGTCGTCGGCGCAGCTGTAACGCCTTGACCTACCGTTCCAGGTCGCAGGGAGTGCCCTCCAGCCGTACGGTGAGGTACCGACCCGACCCCAACGCCAAGGACTGCCATGGAGACCGACATCACCCTCGTGGTCGACGGCGAACGTCGCTCGCTCACGCTCGACACCCGCACGAGCCTGCTCGACGCGCTGCGTGAGCATCTCGGCGTCACCTCGCCCAAGAAGGGCTGCGACCACGGCCAGTGCGGCGCCTGCACCGTCTTGCTCGACGGTCGCCGGGCGACGTCCTGCCTGACCTTCGCCGTCGCCCAGGACGGCGCGGAGGTGGTCACTGCCGCCGGCCTTGCCCGGGACGGGCTCCATCCGGTGCAGCAGGCCTTCGTCGACAACGACGCCTTCCAGCGGCTTCTGCACACCCGGCCAGGTGTGCTCCGCGGTCGGGATGCTCGAAGAGCTCGAGCAGGGCAGCCCCAGCTATGTCACCGAGGACCTCACGAGCACCGCCTCCGCGGACGACGACGAGATCCGCGAGCGCATGAGCGGCAACCTCTGCCGCTGCGGGGCCTATGGCGGCATCCGCTCGGCCATCCGCGAGGTCTCGTCATGAAGCCTTTCGAGTACCGCCGCTCCGAGGACGTCGCGGGCGCGATCGCCCTCGCGACGTCCGGCCCGCAGGCGCGCTATCTCGCCGGCGGGACCAACCTCGTTGACCACATGCGTCTGGGCCTGGAGTCACCGCAGCTGCTCGTCGACGTCAGCCGGCTGCCGCTCGACGGCATCGAGGACCTCCCCGACGGTGGCCTGCGCATCGGCGCCACGGTGCGCAACAGCGACCTCGCGGCCGACCCCCGCGTCCGTGAGCGATACCCCGTCCTCTCTCGTGCCCTGCTCGCCGGGGCCTCGGGACAGCTGCGCAACCTCGCCACCACGGGCGGCAACCTGCTCCAGCGCACCCGCTGCCCGTACTTCCAGGACGTGACGACGCCGTGCAACAAGCGTGAGCCGGGCACCGGCTGCTCCGCGATCGGTGGCTACACCCGTGACCACGCCGTCGTCGGCGCCTCCAACGCCTGCGTCGCCGTCCACCCCTCCGACATGGCCGTCGCGATGCTCGCGCTCGACGCCATCGTTCGCGTCGAAGGACCGGACGGGCCGCGCGAGATCCCTCTCGACGACTTTCACCGCCTGCCCGGCGCGCACCCCGAGCGGGACACGGTCCTCGCCGCCGGTGAGCTCATCACCGGCGTCGACGTGCCGGCCACCCCCTTCGCCCGGCGCTCGGAGTACCGCAGGGTGCGCGACAGGGCCTCCTACGCCTTCGCCCTCGTCTCGGTCGCCGCGGCCGTCCACGTGGACGAAGGGAGGATCGCCGACCTGCGCATCGCCTGCGGCGGCATCGCCCACAAGCCGTGGCGGGCCCGCGCCGCTGAGGACGTGCTGCGCGGCCGGGCTCCGGACGCGGCGGCCTTTGCCCAGGCGGCCGAGGCGGAGCTCACCGACGCGACCCCGCTGCCCGACAACGGGTTCAAGATCCCGATGCTGCGCCGGACCATGGTCTCGGTCCTGCGCGACCTCACCGAGGAGGTCCGATGACCGACATGATCACGCCCCGCGCGATGGGCACCGACCGGGCCCGCCACGACGCCGTCGCCAAGGTCACCGGCACCGCGCCGTACGCCGCCGACCACGAGCAGGCCGAGCGGGTGCACCTCCACCCGGTGCAGGCCACCATCGCCCGCGGCCGCATCGCCAGCATCGACACCAGCGCCGCTGAGGCGCTGGACGGGGTGATCCTCACCCTGACGCACCTCGACGCCCCCCGGCTCGCGAGCTCCGACGACACCGAGATGCTCATCCTGCAGAGTGACGAGGTCGCCTTCCGCGGTCAGCTCATCGGTGCTGTCGTGGCGCGCACCAGCGAGACGGCCCGCGAGGCCGCCTCCCTCGTGAAGGTCACCTACGAGGAGCAGCCCGTCGACGCCACCCTGTCGGCCGAGCGCGACGACCTCTACGCACCCGACGAGGTCAACGCCGGCCACGAGACGGACACCGCGAGCGGTGACGTGGACGCTGCCTTCGAGGCGGCCGAGGTACGGCTCGAGCAGACGTACACGACGCCGATGGAGCACAACAACCCCATGGAGCCGCACACGACGGTGGCCCTGTGGCAGGAGGAGCACCTCACGCTGTGGGACTCCATCCAGGGCGCCCACACCGCGCGCTCCGCCCTCGCCCCCCTGCTCGGGCTCGAGCCGGAGCAGCTGCGGGTGCTCGCCCCCTTCGTCGGTGGTGGCTTCGGCTCCAAGGGCAAGCCGCACTCCCACGAGGTGCTCGCCGCGATGGCCGCCATGCGGCTGCCCGGCCTGTCGGTCTCCTTCTGCGTGACCCGCCAGCAGATGTTCACCCTCACGGGCTACCGGACCCCGACGATCTCCCGGGTGCGCCTCGGCAGCGACCGGCAGGGACGGCTGTCGGCGATCTCCCACGACGTCGTCGAGCAGAGCGCGACTGTACGAGTTCGCCGAGCAGACGGCCGCACCCACGCGCACGATGTACGCAGCGCCGCACCGCCGCACGACCCACCGGCTCGCGACGCTCGACGTGCCGGTCCCCTTCTGGATGCGCGCGCCCGGTGAGTGCCCGGGCATGCACGCTCTCGAGGTCGCGATGGATGAGCTGGCGATCGCCTGCGAGCTCGACCCCATCGAGCTGCGCGTGCGCAACGACACCGCGATCGACCCGGACACCGGCCTGCCCTTCACCCACCGCGACCTCGTTGGGTGCCTGCGCGAGGGAGCGCGGCGGTTCGGCTGGGCCGACCGCGACCCGCGACCGGGACGACGGGAGGGCGACTGGTTCGTCGGGACCGGCGTCGCCGCGTCGACCTACCCGGCACTGATGATGACGGGCAACGTGGCCCGCGTGACGTACGACGGCGATCGATACCGCGTGGAGATCGGGGCGACGGACATCGGCACCGGGACGTGGACCGCCCTCGCGCAGATCGCCGCCGACGCGCTCGAGTGCCCGGTCGAAGACGTCGATCTGCGGATCGGCGACAGCGACCTGCCGACGGGCAGCCTCGCGGGTGGCTCGACAGGTACCTCCTCCTGGGGCACGACCGTCGTCACCGCGGCGCGCGCCTTCCGCGAGGAGCACGGGCGCACGCCCGCCGCGGGGGCGACGACGCAGGCCGAGCAGCCGGAGAGCGATCTCACCGAGCGCTTCGCGCCGCACTCCTTCGGGGCGCAGTTCGCCGAGGTGCGGGTGCACGCCGAGACCGGCGAGGTGCGGGTGCCGCGCATGCTCGGCGTCTTTTCCGTCGGGCGGATCATCAACCCGCGCACCGCGCACTCCCAGCTGACCGGCGCGATGGTCATGGGCCTGTCGATGGCACTGCACGAGCACAGCGTGCTCGACGAACGCTGGGCTCACGTCGTCAATCACGACCTCGCCGGCTATCACGTCGCCGCGCACGCGGACGTCGCCGACATCGAGGCGGTGTGGCTCGACGAGACCGACGAGCACATCAACCCGATGGGCTCGCGCGGCGTCGGCGAGATCGGCATCGTGGGTGCCTCGGCAGCGGTGGCCAACGCGACCTATCACGCCACCGGTATCCGGGTGCGCGAACTTCCGCTGACGCCCGACCTCTTCCTCAGGGGCGACCCGCAGCGCGTGGCACGGTAGGCGGACCGACACTCAGGCGCTCTCCTCGACGCCCCGTCGCCGGGATCTCCTGTCGCGACGCGACTGCGGTGGGCACCGCATTGCCTGCGGCCATCGAGAGGGCCGCGACGGTGGACTCGCCCACGTCGACATCGGGCCGGGCCCGCCTGGTCGTGCGCGCGGCTGGGTCGGCGCTGGTCGGCGTCCGCCACCGGGGTAGCAGCCGGTCGCGCTGACTGCAGCACGACGACGGTGCTGCAGTCCGCTCCCTTCGCCTCAGGAGTCACCGTGGCCGCAGCTCATCGGGCCAGGCGCCCCATCGTCAGTCCCCCTGCTCGAGCCGCGTAACGTCAAAGTCGACGCCCGCCTCACCGGCCAGTACCGCGTCAACGGCGGCCAGTGGCAGGACATCGCCACCGTCGCCGACCTCCAGAACGAGCCCGTCGACACCCTCGAGGTCCTCGGCACCCGCACCCGCCTAACCTCCTGACCGGGCTGCCACCGAACCCGAAGTGAGCGGACACGGCGGAACAGCGACTGACCACGGCAACCGGATCTCGAGGCTTCGGCCGCGGACGGCCGCGCACCTCGATCAGCGTGTGGCGTCGGGAATTAGTTGCCGAGACAACCAGTTACACCGGTCATGCACGCCTTCGGATTCTTGAGCTTCGGGCACTACGGCCACGGCAGCGGGCCGGGTGACCCCGACGCCGGTCAGGCCCTGCGCGACGCCGTCGAGATCGGGGTCGGGGCTGACGAGATCGGCGTCAACGGCGCCTACTTCCGCGTCCACCACTTCGCCCGGCAGGCCGCCGCGCCCATGCCGGTCCTGTCGGCGATCGCCGCCCGCACCCGCCACATCGAGGTCGGCACCGGCGTCATCGACATGCGCTACGAGACCCCGCTTCAGCTGGCCGAGGAGGCCGCCGCCCTCGACCTGATCTCCGAAGGGAGGGTCGCGCTCGGCGTGAGCCGGGGGTCACCGGAGCCGGCCCTGCGCGGGTGGGAAGCCTTCGGCCACACCGGTGCCCGCGATCCGCGCGGCGCCGACATCGCCCGCGAGCACTTCGACACCTTCATGTCCGCGATCCGCGGGGACCAGGTCGTCGACGCCGACCCGACGCAGGGTCCCGCCGGCCGGCTGCGGGTCGAGCCGCACTCCCCCGGCCTCGACCGCCGCATCTGGTGGGGCGCCGGCAGCCGCGAGACGGCCGAGTGGACCGCCCGCCAGGGCGTCAACCTCATGAGCTCGACCCTGCTCACCGAGGCGACCGGCGCCTCCTTCGGCGAGCTGCAGCGCGAGCAGATCGAGCTCTACCGCGCCGCGTGGCGCGAGGCCGGCCACGACTGGGCGCCGCGGGTGTCGGTCTCGCGCAGCATCTTCCCCATCGTCAGCGACCTCGACCGGCACTTCTTCGGCCTGCAGGGCCAGGGCAGCAGCGACCAGGTCGGCGTCATCGACGGCTTCCGCTCGACCTTCGGCAAGACCTATGCCGCCGAGCCCGACGTCCTCGTCGAGCAGCTCAAGGCCGACCCGGCCATCGAGGCCGCCGACACGGTCATGCTCACCATCCCCAGCCAGCTCGGGGTCGACTACAACCTGCACATCCTCGACTCCTTCGCCCAGCACGTCGCCCCCGAGCTCGGGTGGCGCCGCAACAGCGACGGTCCCGTCGCAGCACTGCCGGCCTGACCCCCTTCGGGTCTCGAGGCTCCTCGCTGCGCTCGTCGCACCTCGACCACCGGATCCCAACAGATAGGAACACCATGAGCACCATCGTCATCTTCGGCGGCACCGGATACGCCGGCGGCAACATCGCCCGCGAAGCCGTCTCCCGCGGCCATCAGGTCATCTCCTACAGCCGCACCGCCCCGGCCGAGCAGGCCGACGGCGTCGAGTACCGCACCGGCTCGCTCACCGACGACGCCGTCCTCGCGCAGGCCGCGGCAGACGCCGACGACCTGGTCGTGGCCACGCACGGTGCCGACGTCGGCGGCTCCCCGCTCGTCGACCACGTCGGCCGCCTCACCTCGGCCGCGATCGAGCACGGCGCGCGCCTGTCCTTCGTCGGTGGCGCCGGTTCGCTCCACGTGGCGAAGGGGGGTCCCCGCCTCCTCGACACCCCCGACTTCCACGAGGACTGGAAGCCCGAGGCCCTCTCCCACGCCAAGGTCCTCGACGCCCTGCGCGAGGCGCCGCAGGAGCTGCGCTGGTTCTACGTCTCCCCCGCGGCCCTCTTCGGCTCCTTCGCCCCCGGCGAGACGACCGGTAGCTACCGGCTCGGTGGCGACGAGCTCGTGACCGACGCCGAGGGCAACTCGGAGATCTCCGGGACCGACTTCGCGCTGGCCTACGTCGACGAGATCGAGCAGGGCAAGCACCCGCGGCAGCGGTTCACCGTCGCCCACTGAGGCCGATGACCTTCGGCCCGGGCGGCGGACCGCCCGGGCCGAAGGTCAAGATCCGGTGACGACCTCGGCGACTCGCGGACAGACAGCGCAATGTGTGCTGCGCAGTGTCACGGTGGAGGGCATGAACCTCACGACTGGCCTCATGACAGGGGCGGCCATGATCTCGGTCGCCGGCCTCCCCTTCGTCATGGCCTGGGTCGAGCAGACCCTGATGACCAACACCCGCGTCAAGCCTCCGCGGAGCTGACCTACGCCACGAAGTCCGGCCACCCCGCGTCGAGGTAGTCGACGAAGCGGTCACTCACGCTCTCCGCGTGCAGGTGCTCCCGGGTCACGGGCAGCGCCTGCATGGCGAAGGCCCCGTCCGCCTCCACCCTCCGCGGGAAGTCGTGGTGGACGATCGCGGCGCGGCCGAGATCGACGAAGTCGGCTCCCTTCGCCAGGCACCACCGCGCCTGCTGAGCCGAGCGGATCTTGCCGGCGACACCCAGGCGGGTGTGGCCCCTATGGAGACCGGTGAAGGCGTCGATGAGCAGGTCGCCCTCCTCGTCGACGGTCATGAAGGCGTCCCACAGCGACATGTCGACGTAGTCGACGAGGCCGGAGTCGAGGACCCACTGGGCGACGGTGACGCCTTCATCGAGGACGATCCCGTTGCCCTGCGGCGTGAGGCGGATCCCCACCTGGAAGTCGGGGTCGGTCCGCTCCCGGATCCCACGCAGGACGTCGAAGAGCATCCGAGCACGGTCCTCGAGGGAGCCGCCGTAGCCGTCGGTGCGGTGGTTGTGCCGGCCGTCGAGGAACTGGCAGATGAGGTAGCCGTGGGCACCGTGCACCTCGACGCCGTCGAAGCCGGCGCGCTCCGCACGTTCGGCACCGACGACGAAGTCCTCGACCGCCTGCTGCACCTCGCCGGTGCTCAGGGCGCGGACCCCGCGCTCGGGGTCGGCCCACGGGGCGACGTTGTCGACACCGGTGACGGTCGGGTCGGAGCGGCGGCCGCCGTGGTGCAGCTGGACGGACGAGACGCTGCCGGCCGCGCGGATGCCGTCGGCCAGACGCGTCAGGCCCGCGAGGTGCCGGTCGTCGCTGATGCCGAGTTGCCCGCCCCACGCCTGCCCCGCCCGAGACACGTAGGTCGCGCAGGTCATCGTCAGGCCGAAGCCGCCTTCGGCACGGGCCACGAGCCATCGGTACTCGTCGTCGGAGAGGGTGCCGTCGGCGTGGCTCTGGGTGTTGGTGAGCGGGGCGAGGGCGAAGCGGTTGGCCCAGGCAGCGCCGTGCCCCAGCTCGAGGCGCTCGTGGAGAGTGGTCATGGCGCCATCCTCTCAACGCCCGGCCGGCCGCACGCTGGTCGAGGTGCGAAGCCAACGCTGGTCGAGGTGCGAAGGCCGCCAGGCCTGAGGTGCGAAGCCACCGCTGGTCGAGGTGCGAAGGCCGCCAGGCCTGAGGTGCGAAGCCAACGCTGGTCGAGGTGCGAAGGCCGCCAGGCCTGAGCCTCGAGACCCCAGATCCGACGCTACGCCGCTGCTCCGTACGACGGGTCAGATCCGGTGCCTGTGGATCGTCGAGATGCGATCAGCGGAGATCTCGCTACCGTGGATGCAGTTCGGGGGCGGGCTCTGCCCCACATGCGACGAAGGGGAGAACCCGTGCAGTCCACGCGAGGTGCAGCGATCCTTGCTGCCGTGGCGGTCCTGACCGGTGGCCTGGCGGCCTGCGGCGACGACAGCGAGCCGCAGGAGTCGACGACCACCGCCTCCCCGATCGACCGCAGCACCGACTCCCCCTCGTCGTCGGAGTCGAGCTCTTCGTCGGGGTCCGAGACCTCGTCCGCGTCGGGCGAAGGGAAGGTCGCCAAACTGCCCGAGGAGGCCCAGGCCAAGACGAAGGAAGGCGCGATTGCCTTCAACGAGTGGTACCTAACCCAGGTAGGCGAATCCCTGAAGACTGCGGACTCAACAACTGTTCGTGCCTACTCGAGCGACTGCGCCTTCTGCGACGAGATCGCCAAAACGGCGGACCAGTTCGCCAAGGACGGGATCACGGCAGACAAGAACCCCTATTCTCTCCAGGTCCAATCTGCCAAGGCTCGCACGGACTCTGGATACCGTGTCGAAGTATTGTTGAACATCTCGGAGTACCGAAAAGTTGCCTCGGATGGCAGGAGAGGCCCAGCAGTTAAGCCCTCCTCAATCACTCTCGTGACCAATACGAAACAGAGCGCCGAGGGCTGGCGGATCCATGAAGTGGTCCGAACCAAATGAGCAGCTTTAGGCGGACGTGCGCACTCACAGCAGCGGTTTTTGCCCTCGCAGCCTCACCAACGGCGGCCGCGACAGCCGAGCCGGTCACCCCAACTCCAACTCCCACTCCCACCCAGACGCAACTTCCAGAGATTTCGGGAGACGACGACACCCTCAGCGCGCTTGGAAACAGCGGCACGGATATGTCGGGTGGCCAGGGCCAGAAGCCTCCGCCTGGCGCCAACGGGCCGAGCGGGGCGTCTGGATCAGACGACGGCAAAGGCGCACCCAAGGTCAAGAACGCGCCCAAGGACGTCAAGGTCCAGGTCAACAGCGAACCATGCTCAAACTTCGGGGTCGAGCAGTGCTCCCAAGCCCGAGCCGCCTGCGACAGCGCCGCCGGTGGCAGCAACTACCAGCCACCCACCATCACCTGGGTCAAGGTCGATGACGGGCCCTGGACCTACAACGGCATGACGTGTGGTCCCCCGACCAGCATCAGCATCCCTGGTGTGGAGGGCGCCGTCCAGGTCCAGCCCCCGCCAGTGCCGACCATGGCCCAGATCCAGACCGCCTTCCGCGAGCTGCCCTTCAGCAAGCCCAGCGTCTCGGTCCAGCCCAAGGGCAACAAGACCCTCAAGGGCCTGAAGACCTTCTACGCCGCCACCTGGCCCGACGACTCCGGACTCCAGCCCGGCGAGACGAGCAAGCCGGTGAAGCTGCTGTCCTGGACCATCGACTTCCGGGTCGCCGCGCAGGACTACCGCTACGACTTCGGCGACGGCACCACCTCAGGGTGGACGACCAGCACCGGCGGCACCTACCCCGACGGGGACGTCACCCACACCTACAAGAACACCGGCGACAAGGACGTCAAGGTCGACGCCCGCCTCACCGGCCAGTACCGCGTCAACGGCGGCCAGTGGCAGGACATCGCCACCGTCGCCGACCTCCAGGACGAGCCCGTCGACACCCTCGAGGTCCTCGGCACCCGCACCCGCCTGACCTCCTACACCTACTGACCGGGCAGCGACGCCACGTTCCGCTCCGCATGATTCACAGCACGAGTCAGGGGCGTACCGGCCGATTCAGCCATGCCAACACGGTCACCAGGAGCGCGTGACCCACCAGCCGGAGCAACGGCGTAGCGTCCGATTCCCCCCCTTCATCCCCTCCCCGCTGCCCTCACCCAAGCGCGAGACTGGCCTCATGGCTCTCACCGACGCTGCCTACCAGTCCGACCCCGGCGGTCCCCTCGACGTCGACCACGAGCTCTACGACCGCATCGGGTCGATGACTCAGGGCCGGGAGCTCGTCGACTCCTTCACCATCCCGATCCGCAGCGGCCGGGCCTGGGAGGTCCCCGCCGGGCACGTCTGCCGCATCGTCACCATCGAGGGCCCGCAGGTCGCCGACCTCAACCTCTGGAACCTGCACGACCCCCGCGAGCGCCTCTGGGCCGCCCGCACCCGCCAGCTCCAGGCCGCCCACGTCTCGCTCCACGACCGGCTGTGGTCGACCCTGCCCTTCCTCCGCCCGCTCGTGACGATCACCGGCGACTCCCTCGCCGACTACGGCGTCGACGACGACGGGGGCCGCGTCCACGACCTGCTCGGCACCCGCTGCGACCCCTACGTCAACCAGATGCTCAACGACGCCCCCTTCGACTACCACTGCCACTCCAACCTCACCCGGGCCGTGCGGCCGTGGCATCTCACCGAGCTCGACGTCCACGACGTGCTCAACGTCTTCCAGTGCACCGGGCTCAACGACCGCGACGAGTACTTCATGAAGACCTGCCCCGCCAAGCAGGGCGACTACTTCGAGTTCTTCGCCGAGATCGACGTGCTCGCGGCTCTGTCCACGTGCCCGGGCGGCGACCTGTCGGTCCCGATGTTCGGCCCGGACGCGGGCGACGCCGAGTCCGTCTGCCGCCCGCTCGGCATCGAGGTCCACCGGGTCCCGGACGAGGCGCTCGAGGGCTGGTCCCCGCCGGCGCGCGCCGCCTACGCGCAGGACCACGGGCTGGCGGCCCGCCCCTGGAGGTGAGGGGCTCCCCCTTCGCCCGAGGTCACCGACGCCCCCGCCACCCGGAGTCGTTGTGGTCATTGCGCCCGCCGACCACGACCCAGGTCCGCGCCCCCTGCGGCGTGACGTGCAACGAGAGCCCACGGGGATAGAAGCCGGACGACCCGCTGGCGAAGACCCGGCCGGGTGGCATCGGTGCCGGCCTCACGCCCCGACCCCACGAACCGATCGGGGTCGCCATGACCTGCGGCCCCCACGGCACATCCGTGACGTCGTGCACGAGCGCTGGCGGGGCCCCGGCGAGGATCCGACTCACCCGCAGGTGCGTCCTGACCGCGCCCCAGACGACGCCGAGCCCGACGGCCCCGAGCACCGCGAGGAAGGCGACGAGCCCGAACTGCCACACCCCGGGCGACGAGGTGTGGGTGTCGTCGTCGGCCACCCACACCTGCATCTGGTCGCCGACCTGGTCGTGGCCGCCGCACTCCGTGACGGTGTCGACCCGGCTCCGTCCGTCCTGCTGCCACTCGAGCGTCAGGTGCTTCCGCGTGCCATAACTCCGACGGCCGGAGCGGCACCGCCCGTCGACCTCGATCTGGGTGATCGTCGCGGTGTACTCCTCGCTCTGCCACAGGACGTGCTGACGCGTCTCGCTGTCGACGGCGACCAGCCCGAGGCCGGCGACCGCCACCGCGAGCAGCGCCACGCACCAGGCGATCGCCTTCTTGATCGCAGACCGGACGTAGTGGTGGAGCAGGCGGATCTCGGAGGGCGGCACAGCCAGATGTCTACCAGCGGCGCCCTTGCCCGCGCCTGAGGCGAGGGGGGAGCACTCCCCTTGGCCACGGGCGGGGTCCGCATCAAGCTAGTGCCGCACCCCGCGCATCGCCCGACGGACCGCCTCGTCGAAGCCGACGAGACCCTGCGCCGGCAGACCCACGAGCTCGTCGAGGTCGTGCTCGCGACGCACGACCTCGTGCACGAGGCTGCCGACGAGGGGTTTGGCCACGGCGGCGTCGACCGGCGTGATGAGCCCGACCCAGTGGCTGGCGAGCCACGGCGTGAGCACCGGCAGCGTGAGCACCACCCGTCGCCGCAGCCCGGTCACTGCCGCGAAGCGCTGGATCATCTGCTTGTAGGTCAGCACCTCGGGACCGCCGATGTCGAAGGCTCGGTCGACCTCCGCGGGCAGGGAGGCCGCACCGACGAGGTAGTGCAGCGCGTCGTCGATCGCGATCGGCTGGATCCGGTTGCGCAACCACTGCGGGGCGACCATCACGGGTAGCCGCTCGGTGAGGTAGCGCAGCATGTCGAAGGAGACCGACCCGTTGCCGAGCACGACCGCTGCCTGGAGGACGGCCGTCGGCACCGGACCGTCGAGCAGGATCTGCCCGACCTCGACGCGCGAGGCGAGGTGCTCCGACAGGTCCGCACCCTCGGGGTGCAAGCCGCCGAGGTAGACGATGCGCTCCACGCCAGCCTCGCCCGCGGCCGCGGCGAAGCCCTCAGCGAGCTCTCGGTCGCGGCGCGCGAGATCCCCCCCGCCGTCCATCGAGTGCACGAGGTAGTAGGCGACGTCGGTCCCCGACAGCGCCCGGCGCAGGTCGGCCTCGGACGTCGCGTCGCCCTCGACGACCTCGACACGGTCGGCCCAGTCGCGGCCGCGCAGTCGCTCGCTCGAGCGCGTGAGGACCCGCACCTTCCAGCCGTCGTCGAGCAGTCGGGGCACGAGCAGCCCGCCGATGTAGCCGGTGGCGCCGGTGACGAGTGCGGTGCCGGGCTCTTCCGGCGCGGCGAAGGGGGTGGAAGCTTCGGTCATGGGTGGATCACCTCACGAGGTCGAGGACGGGGGGCAGGAGGAGGAGCATCGCGCTGGACCACACGACGTGGGTGATCGTCGGCGCGAGGACGCCACCGGTGACCCGGCGCTGGGCGCCGGTGATCAACCCGAGGACGAGGGCGGCGAGGGCGAGGGCGAAGTTGCCCGTGGCCGCGGTCGCCGCGACGTAGACGACGGTCGTCACCGCGATCGGGTGCCACCGCTCGACGGCGGCGTACAGCGCCCCGCGGAAGAAGAGCTCCTCGCCGACGCCGGTGACGACGGTGACGACCCAGATCGGGCCGAGCGACCCGTAGCGGGCGTGGTCGAGCACGTCGTCGATGCGCGCCGCCACCCACGGGACCCGACCGACGACGAGGGCACCCACGACGAAGATCGCCACGGCGAGCAGCGCGAGCGCCACCGGCTGGACGACCGGCCGGGTTAGCCCGGCATCGCGGGTGTGCGCCCACCCGACGTGCAGCCGGCCCGCCGCCAGCGCGCCGACGACCCACACGGCGGCGAGCGCGAGCGCGCCGAGGTAGAAGGACTCGTCCCCCGGCTCGATCCGCAGGGTCAGCCCCAGGACGACCGAGCCCACGACGAGGGTCACGGCGACGACGACCCGGCGCCGCCGCACCTGCGCCGGGCTCTCCGACCGTTCGACCGGCACCGGGGTGACCAGGGCGGCCCGGGTGAAGTCCCGCAGCTCACGCGCCGGGTTGATCACGAGTCCCTCGCTGCGTCGTAGCGCGCCAGCGCCTCGCGTCGCTCCTCCGCGTGGTCAACGACCCGCTGCGGGTAGCCGTGCGCGTACCCCTCGTCGTGGTCCCACGGGGTGTGCGCCGTCGCGCCCGGCAGGTGCGCGAGCTCGGGCACCCAGCGGCGCACGTAGGCGCCGTCGGGGTCGAAGCGCTCCCCCTGCCGCACGGGGTTGAAGACACGGAAGTACGGCGCCGCGTCCGTCCCGGTGCCGGCAACCCACTGCCAGCCGTGGGAGTTGGAGGCGAGGTCGCCGTCGACGAGGTGGTCGAGGAAGTGCCGCGCCCCGACCGGCCACCACACGTGCAGGTCCTTGGTGAGGAAGCTCGCGACGACCATCCGCACCCGGTTGTGCATCCAGCCCTGCGCCGCGAGCTGGCGCATCCCCGCGTCGACGAAGGGGTACCCGGTCCGCCCCTCGCGCCAGGCCGCGACGAGCCGGTCGGTCTCCGGACCCTCGTCGTAGGGCAGGCCGGCGAGCACGTCACGCAGGTCCTGCCAGGCCGAGCCGGGGTGGTGCCAGAGCACGTCGGCGTAGAACTCGCGCCAGGCGAGCTCGGTGACGAAGCGCTGCGCGCCCTCGCCGTCGCCGTCGGGGTGCGCGGCGAGGTCGGCGAGCAGCGTGCGCGGGTGGATCTCGCCGTGGGTGAGGTGCACCGAGATCCGGCTCGTCGCGTCGAGGTCGGGTCGGTCACGAGCGGTGTCGTAGTCGGCGAGGTCGTCGTCGAGGAAGGCCCGCCACCGCTCCCGGGCGTCGTCCTCCCCCGCTGGTCCGTCGACCGCCTCCTCGTCGGCGGCGGCCAGCACCGCCGGGAGCCCGTCGTCGCCGAGGCCGTCGAGCTGCTCGGCGTCGACACGGCTCCACTCGACGTCAGGCCTTCCCGCAGGCTCCGGCCAGCCGTGGTCGCGCCAGGCCCGGGCGAAGGGAGTGAACACCTTGTAGGGGGTGCCCTCACCCGTGCGGACCAGGCCCGGCCCGACGGCACAGGGACTGCCGGTCGTCACCAGCTCGCGACCCGCAGCGGTGAGCTCGTCGGCGACCGCCGCGTCACGCTCGCGGCCCTCCGGCGTCGTGTCCCGGGTGACGTGCACCCGGTCCGCGCCCACCGCCTCCGCCGCCCGCGCCACGAGGTCCACCGGGTCGCCGACGCGCACGACGAGGGCGCCCCCGGTCGCCCGGTGCAGTGCGGCGAGCGAGCGTCGCAACCGCTGCGCCGGCGGGCGCTCGTCGTCCACCTGACCCGGTTCGAGCACGACGAGGGGCAGGACCTCCCCTTCGTCATGGGCAGCGAGGAGCGCCGGGTGGTCGGCCAGGCGCAGGTCCCGGCGAAACCACAGCACGCTCGTCATGCTCTGCCCGCCAGTCGTGACGACAGCGCCGTCCATGCGCGCACCGGCAGGAGGCGGGCGAGTTTCATCGTCACCGCCATGGGCCACGGGAAGACGATCTCGGGTCGGCCCGACTCGAGGCCGTCGGCGATCTCGCGCGCCGCCTCGTCGGCGTCGATGATGAAGGGCATGGGGAAGGAGTTGCTCTCCGTCATCTCCGTCCGGACGAAGCCGGGGCAGACCGTCGTGACGCGGACTCCCTTCGCGGACAAAGACGCTCGCATGGACTCCAGGAGGGTGATCTGGGCCGACTTCGTCGCGGCATAGGCCTCGGCCCCGGAGAGGCCGCGGTATCCGGCGACCGAGGCGACGCCCACGAGGTGACCGCTGCGTCGGGCGACCATGTCGGGCACGGTCGCGTCGACGACGTGCCCGAGACCGAGAAGGTTGACCTCGACGTGCCGGGCGAACTCCTCGGCCTGCCAGTCGGTCGCGTCGAAGGTGTGCCAGTAGCCGGCACACCACACGACCGTGTCGATGGGCCCGATGGTCTCGCCCACCTGCCGTGCCCCCTCGAGCACCGCGGCGTGGTCGGTCACGTCGACCGGGACGGTCGCGAAGCGCCCCCGGGACAGCTCGTCGAGCCGATCCGCCCGGCGCGCGCTCACGGCGACGATCGCTCCGCGCTCGTGCAGCTCCTCGGCGAGAGCCGCGCCGATGCCGCTCGACGCCCCGACGAGCCAGACCCGCTGCCCCACCAGGCTGCTCACAACAGCACCTCGCGCTCGAGGCGGATCTGCGCCACGTCGAGGTAGCCGGCGGCGAAGCCGGCCTCGCAGTAGGCGAGGTAGAACTCCCACGTGCGCCGGAAGGTCTCGTCGAAGCCCGCCGCGGAGATCGTCGGCCACTGCTCCAGGAAGCGCTCGCGCCACCGGCGCAGCGTCACCGCGTAGTCCTGGCCGAAGTGGTGCGCGCTCGTCACCCGCAGCGAGGTGTGCCGCTCGGTCGTCTCCTCGATCGCCCGGGTCGAGGGGATGAGCCCGCCGGGGAAGATGTGCTTCTGGATCCAGCCGTAGGACCGCCGGGTCGCGAGGTAGCGATCGTGCGACATGAGGATCGACTGGATCGCGGCCACCCCACCGGGGGCGAGCAGGTCGTCGATCGTCCGGAAGTAGGTCGGCCAGTACTCCTCGCCGACCGCCTCGATCATCTCGACGCTGACGATCGCGTCGAACTGCCCGGTCACCTCGCGGTAGTCCTGCAGCCGCACCTCGACCCGGTCGGCGAGCCCGGGGTCGGAGGCGTCGGCCGCGGCGATGCGCTGTAGCGCCAGGTCCGCCTGCTCGCCCGACAGCGTGATCGTCGTGACGTGCGCCCCCCGGCGGGCGGCGGCGATCGCCAGCGACCCCCAGCCGGTCCCGATCTCGAGGACCCGGGCGCCGGCCCGCACGTCCGCGGCGTCGAGCACGGCCTCGATCTTGGCGCGCTGCGCTTCGGCGAGGGTCTGCTCGGCCACCGGTCGGCGGTCGTCGAAGAGGGCCGAGCTGTAGCTGAGCGTCTCGTCGAGGAAGGCGGCGAAGAGCTCGTTGCTCAGGTCGTAGTGCGCCTCGATGTTGGACCGCGACCCGGAGAGCGTGTTGCGGGTGGCGGCGGGGATGCTCCGGTCGACGACCCGGCGCAGGCGGCTCAGCCCGGCGGGGATCATCGTCGTCATCCGCTCCGCGAAGGGCACGAGCGCGTCGGCGAGGTCTGTGCCCGGCGCGGCGTCCCAGTCGCCGGCCATGTAGCCCTCGCCGATCCCGATCTTCGGGTGGTGCGCCATCCGCTCGTAGAGCGCCGTCGGGCGCAGCATCCGCAGGGTCGGCGCGGCGGGGTCGTCGGCCGCGCCGCCGAGCGCGCGACCGTCGGGCAGGGTGACCCGGACCGGGACCCGGCCGAGCACCGTGGCGAGGATCGGGCGGGCCAGATGTGCGCGCACGCACCACGGTCGCAGGGAGGGCCGGCGCAGGCACAGCGGTCGGTCGAGTGCGGGGGCAGTCATCTCAGGTCCTCCTGGTGGTGGGGGCTGCGGGGCTGGACCGGCAGGCGCCTGGCCCACAGCCGGATCCCGTGGAGACGGATCAGGGCGGTGACCCGCCAGGTCATGAGCAGGTGGCGGCCGGCGGTGCGCCAGATCGCGCCGGCGGTCGCTGGCGTCGGCACACCGGTCGTCGTCGCGGTGATCACCCGCGTGCTGGCGCGGTCCAGGCCGACGGTCACGGTGACCCGCGCAGGGTCCAGGCGCAGGCTCACCGCGTAGTCGCCCTCGGTGTCGTTGAAGGGCGAGACGTAGAACTCCTTGGCCGTCCCGGCTCGCCCGCTCGCGTCGACGTCGAGCAGGTAGGCGTGCCGCTCGCCGTAGGTGTTGTGAACCTCGAGCACGGTGGCCCGTAGGTGGCCATCGGGAGCGAGGCACCAGTAGACGGTGAGCGGGTCGAAGACGTGCCCGAGGACGCGCGCGTGGGCGAGCATGACGACCCGGTCGGTGGGATCGAGGTCGACGCCCCGACGAGCGAGGAAGCGCTCGAGGTCGCCACGGATCCCGCCTCCTGCCGCGCCACCCGAGAGGTGGTCGCGCGCCTCGATGCGGGTGAGCAGCCGCAGCGGCCACCGGTGCCGCGGCAGGTCGGCGAGGTCGACGAGCCACTGGTAGTGGCGGTGGGTGAAGGCGTGCTCGACCGGGGTGCGGCGTCGGTGGCTGACCGTCCCGACGACGAGGCTCGGCAGGGTCGGCAGCGTGGTGAGCGTGGGCGCGGTGGTCACCACGACACCCCGAGACGCTGCGCGGCCTCGACGCCCGAGCGGCACCCGTCCTCGTGGAATCCCCAGCCCAGGTGCGCCCCCGCGAAGGCGAGCCGGTCACCGCCCGCCGTGCGCAGGCGCGCGGCGGCAGCGACCGCCTCGCGGGTGAAGACCGGGTGCGCGTAGTCCATCCGGGCGACGACACTCCCTTCGGCGAAGTCATCGGCAGAGTTGAGCGAGACGAGCAACTGGTCACCGGTCTCGTCGAAGCCCTGCAAGCGGTTCATCCAGTAGGTGACGCGGGGCCGGTCGGCGCCACCGCACGTGGCGCTGCGGTAGTTCCACGAGGCACGGGCCCGCGGCGCCGTCGGGAGCAGGCTGGCATCGCGGTGCAGCACCGTCGCGTTGCGGGAGTAGCGGATCGCGGCGAGGTCCTCCCTCTCCTGCAGAGTCGCGTCGGCGAGCAGGGCGAGCGCCTGGTCGGCGTGGGTCGCGACGACCGCCCGGTCGAAGGACGTAACCCCGGCGGCGGTGCGCACGTCGACGCCGTCGGGGTGTCGCGTCACGGAGGTGACCGGAGCACTGGTGCGCACCTCGCCCAGCCGCGCGGCGAGCGCGTCGACGTAGGTGGCCGATCCGCCGACCACGGTCCGCCACGTGGGCGAGCCGGAGACGCTGAGCATGCCGTGGTGCTCGAGGAAGGCGAAGAGGTGCCGGGCGGGGTAGTCGAGCGAGTCATCGTCCCCGGACGACCAGACGCAGGAGACGAGCGGCAGCGCGAAGTGCGCCACGAAGTACGACGAGAATCCGCCCGAGGCGAGGAACTCGCCCCACGTCGGGTCGTCCGGGGACCTCCCTTCCCCCGGTCCGTGCAGGAGCGCCCGTGCGGCCCGGTGGAAGCGCGGGATCTCCCAGAGCATCCGCACGAAGCGGGGGTCGGCCACCCGCCGGGGCTGCGCGAGCACCGCTGCGGCGCCACGCCCCCCGGCCCACGACAGGCCGCACCCGTCGCAGGTGATGGACATGCTCATCTCGGTCGGCCGAGTCGCGATGTCGAGCTCGCGGAAGAGCCGCAGAAGGTGGGGGTAGGTGCGCTCGTTGTGGACGATGAAGCCAGAGTCGACCCGGACCTCACCGGCGGCGGTGTCCACAGTGTGCGTGTGGGCGTGTCCTCCGAGGCGCTCGTCCGCCTCGAAGAGGGTGACGTCGTAGGACCGGGCGAGGATGTGGGCGGCGGTCAGGCCGGAGACCCCGCCGCCGATGATGGCTGCGGTGGGTCGAGAGGCTCGATCTCGGGGCTCGGTCACGTCGTGCGCTCCAACGGGGGACGAAGGGGGGACCTCACGGGTTCGTCGCCGAAGGGCCGCAAGGATTGTTCAACCTTTGTCCAAAAGGTAGGGTGAGATCTGTCCACATGTCAAACCTTTGTCCAAGGATGGTTTCGTCGTGAAGATCACCCGCACGATCCCCGCCCCCGACACTCCCCCGAGCGCCGTCTTCGCCTACCTCAGCGACTTCACCACGAGCGAGGAGTGGGACCCCGGCACGCTCGAGACGACCCTCGTCGAGGGTGACGGTGGCGTCGGCAGCCGCTACCGCAACCGGTCGGTCTTCAACGGACGCAAGACAGAGCTGACCTACGTCACCGTCGACCTGCAGCCGGACCGGCTCGTCGTCATGCGCGGGGAGAACTCGAGCGTCGTCGTGCACGACCGGATGTCGATCCGCCCGGGTGCCGGCGGGAGGGGTAGCGCGCTCGTCTACGAGGCCGACTTCCGCTTCAAGGGACTCGCCCGGCTGGCCACGCCGCTGCTCCGGCGTCCGCTGACGCGCCTGGGTGACGACGCCGAGCAGGCGCTCGCGCGGGTGCTGCCACGACTGTGACGGAGCCGGAGGCCCCCTGATGTACACGATCAAGCGCGCCGCCGAGCTGACCGGCGTCCCCGCCGCCACGCTGCGGGCCTGGGAGCGCCGCTACGACGTGGTCGAGCCGCAGCGCACCGACGCCGGATACCGCCTCTACGACGACGAGACGCTGGCGCGGCTGCGCACGATGGCCGAGCTCGTCGCCGACGGCTGGACAGCGAGCAATGCTGCGGCAGAGGCGGGCCGACGCCACAGCGGCACGGGGTCACCCTCCCCCGCACCATCGGCGCCCCCCGGCCCGCCCGCCCCCTCGCGGGCGGACGGCCCCCACGTCGAGGCTCCTCCGTCGCACCTCAGCACACCGCCTTCGTCCGGCGACGAGGCGACCCGGCGTCTGCTCGACGCCGCCGCTGCGATGGACCCGGCCGGGGTCGCCGCAGTTCTCGACGAGCGATTCGCCACCGGCTCCTTCGAGGCGGTCGTCGACGACTGGCTGATGCCCGCCCTCGTCGAGCTCGGCGAGGCGTGGGCCGACGGCCGGGTCACGGTCGCCGGCGAGCACCTCGTCGCGCACACCGTGCTGCGGCGGCTGGCTGCCGCCTACGACGCAGCTGCCAGCCGGACCGGTGGACCACGCGTGATCGTCGGCCTGCCCGCCGGGGCGCACCACGAGCTGGGCGTCTTCGCCTTCGCCGTGGCCCTGCGTCGGCTGGGCGTCGACGTCGTCTACCTGGGCGCCGACCTGCCGACCGACGCCTGGACCGCGGCTCTGACGGCCCACACCGCGCGGTGCGTGGTCATCGGCGTGCCGCGGCGCCCGGACGCTCGCACGGCCAGCACGCTCGCCACGACCCTGGCCGACCACCACGGGGTGACCGTCTGCGTCGGCGGCAGCCACCAGGACGACGTCGAGGCGGCCACCCGGCTCGGGCACGCCGTCGGGCCCGCCGCCGCGGAAGTGAGCCGGCTCCTGCGGGGCGGCCGCCGGCGCCCGGCCCCTGCGTAGACTCCGCAGGCCATGAGCACCCTGCAGACCCTCGACCGCGGCCTCGAGGCGATGGACGTCGTCGCCCGCCGCACGGACGGCATCTCACCCGCCGCGCTCGCCGACGAGCTCGGGGTGCACCGCGCCGGCTCCTACCGCATCCTCGCGACCCTCGAGCAGCGTCACCTCGTGACGAAGGGGGCCGACGGCCGCTACCGCCTCGGCAGCGGCGCCCTTGCCTACGCCGGCCGGTTCATGAGCCAGTACCGCCTCGCTGCCCAGCCGATCGTGCAGGAGCTCGCCGACCAGAGCGGGTGCACCGCCTTCGTCTCCATCGCCGACGGCGACGAGTCCGTCGCCATCGCCGTGGCCGAGCCGAGCGTCCGCGGGGCCATCGGCATCAGCTACCAGATCGGGACCCGCCATCCCTTGAGCTCGGGTGCCGACGGCATCGCGATCCTGGCCCAGCGACCGCCGCGACCCGACGACCCCGAGGCCGTGCAGACCGCTCGCGCCGACGGACACGCCCTCTCCGACGGACAGATCCAGCCCGGCGCACTCGGCCTGGCCATTGGCACCGGCAGCATCGCCGACGACGTCGAAGGCGCCGTCGGCGTCATCCGCCTGGGCCGTCCCGGCGACCTCGACGTGGCAACCCTGCTCCCCTTCGTCCAGCACGCTCGCGAGGCCGTCACCCACCTCTGAGACCCCGATCGGCGGTGGTCACGCGGCACCCACACCCGCTAGCCTGTGCGCTGAGCGCACACTCTGATCCGCTCTCCGCACAACGACGTGAAGGACAGCCCATGGCCCACTACCGCCAGGTCGGACCCGTGCCGGGCAAGCGGCACACCCTCTTCAAGGACGCCGACGGCCGGATCCTCTCCGAGGAGCTCATGGGCGAGGAGGGCTTCAGCTCCGACAGCTCGCTGCTCTACCACCGGCACATCCCGTCGAGCATCGTCGGGGCGCGGCCGTGGGAGCTGCCCGACCAGACGCTCACGCCCAACGAGCCGCTGCTCCCCCGGCACCTCAAGCTGCACGACCTCTTCACCGACGAGCAGGCCGCGACCACCGATGCGGTGACCGGGCGCCGGCTCGTCCTCGGCAACGGCGACGTGCGCATCTCCTACGCCCACGTCGGCCTCACCTCGCCGCTCTACAAGAACGCCATCGGGGACGAGTGCGTCTACGTCGAGCGCGGGTCGGCGCTGCTCGAGACGCAGTTCGGCGCGCTCGAGGTGGCCGAGGGCGACTACGCGATCATCCCCCGCGCGACGATTCACCGGTGGGTGCTGCGCGAGGGCGAGACCGCGCGCCTCTACGCCATCGAGGCGAGCAGCCACATCGCCCCGCCGAAGCGCTATCTCTCGCGCTACGGCCAGCTGCTCGAGCACGCGCCCTACTGCGAGCGCGACCTGCGCGGCCCGACGCAGCCGCTGCTCGTCGACGAGCAGGACGTCGACGTGCACATCAAGCACCGCGGGCGCGGCCCGAGCGGCATCACCGGCACGATCCACACGGTGCCCGAGCACCCCTTCGACGTCGTGGGCTGGGACGGGTGCCTCTACCCCTATGTCTTCAACATCCGCGACTACATGCCGATCACGGGCAAGGTGCACCAGCCGCCGCCGGTCCACCAGGTCTTCGAGGGCCACAACTTCGTCATCTGCAACTTCGTGCCGCGCAAGGTCGACTACCACGAGCTCGCCGTGCCCGTGCCGTACTACCACTCCAACGTCGACAGCGACGAGGTCATGTTCTACGTCGACGGCGACTACGAGGCGCGCAAGGGCTCGGGCATCGGCAAGGGCTCGATCTCGGTGCACCCCGGCGGGCACGCGCACGGCCCGCAGCCGGGCGCCGTCGAGGCGTCGCTCGGCGCGGAGTACTTCGACGAGACGGCCGTCATGGTCGACACCTTCCGCCCGCTCGACCTCGGCGAGGGCGGCGTGGCCGTCGACGACGGCATCTACGCGCGATCGTGGACCGGAGGGCGATGGGTGGGCGACGCATGAGCGCCGTGCCCGAGCAGTTCGTCGAGTTCTTCGACGACGCGGCGACCTTCCCGCCCGGGCTGGCGCCCGTCGCGCAGGCCGTGACCGATCACGTCGCGCGCCGCTCGACGCTCCTCGAGGGTGCTGTGGGTCCGGCCGTGCTGTCGCTGGCGGACCTGCCGGAGGCACGCCGGGTCGCGGCCGGCCTCGACCTCTCCGGTGGTCCGGTCGAGGTCTCCGTGGTCACCCCGGCGGGCCGGCTCCACGAGGCGCTCGACGTGGCGAAGGGGGTGACCCCCGAGCTGCAGGTCGTGGCCGTGGAGCTCAAGACGGCCCCCGACGACCGGTCGGTGTGGGAGGCCCAGATCGCCGAGGCCGCAGCGGTGACCGACCTGCCGGTCTACGTGGAGCTGACGGCAGCCCAGGTCTCGCAGGGCGCCCTCGACCTGCTGGCGGGGACCCCCCTTCGGCTGAAGTACCGGACGGGCGGGATCGAGGCGCACCTCTTCCCCACCCCGCAGGAGCTCGGCGACGTGCTCGTCGCCGCGGTGACCGCCGGGCTGCCCTTCAAGCTCACGGCGGGGCTGCACGAGGCGGTGCGCTACACCAACGCCGACACGGGCTTCACCCACCACGGCTTCCTCAACATCGCGCTGGCCACGCAGGCCGCGCGCGCCGGCGAAGACCGCGGGGTCGTCGCCGGCTGGCTCGCCGAGACCCACCCGGTGCGACTCGGCGAGGCCGTGGCCGCCTCCGACGGCGCCTGGCGCGCCTCCTTCACCAGCTTCGGCACGTGCAGCGTCGGCGAGCCCGCCGAGAGCCTGCACCGACTCGACCTCTTCCCCGCCCTCTGACGACAGGACGCTCCATGACGACTGCGGCACAACGACTTGCGACCGAGGGCTTCGGCCCCGACAACCTGCCCTACGGCTCCTTCTCCCCCGCCGGCGGTGAGCCGCGGCTGGGCGTGCGCCTCGGTGACGTGGCGATCTCGCTGCGTGACCTCGTGCCGGCCGTGGCCGGCGCGGGTGGCCCCGCGCTGGCGCTCGAGGTGGGCGACGCGGCGTCGGCGGACGACCTCGACACGCTGCTCGCCGCCGGCCACACGGTGTGGCAGCCGCTGCGCGCCTGGCTGCAGGAGGTCGTCACGACCGACGGGCTCGACGGCATCGTCGCGGCGGTGTCGACGCCGGTGTCCGAGGTGACGATGCACATGCCCTTCACCGTCGCCGACTACGTCGACTACTACGCGTCGGAGCAGCACGCGAGCAACATCGGGCGCATGTTTCGCCCCGACCAGGCGCCGCTCCTGCCCAACTGGAAGCACCTGCCCGTCGGCTACCACGGCCGCGCCGGCACCGTCGTGCCGTCGGGGACCGACGTGCCGCGGCCCAAGGGGCTGCGGCCCGAGGAGGGCGGGACCCCGAGCTTCGGTCCGTCGCGCCGACTCGACATCGAGGCCGAGATGGGCTTCGTGGTCGGCGGGTCCGCACCCGACGGCGAGGTGTCCGTCGCGCGGGCCGCGGCCGAGCACCTCTTCGGTGTCGTGCTCTTCAACGACTGGTCGGCGCGCGACATCCAGGGCTTCGAGTACGTGCCGCTCGGCCCCTACCTCGGCAAGTCCTTCGCCTCGTCGATCTCGCTGTGGGTCGTGCCGTGGGACGCGCTGGCCGCCGCCCGAGTCGCCCCGCCGGCGCGTGAGCACGCCCTCGCGGAGTACCTCGACGACACGGGCCGGGACTGGGCCCTCGACATCACGATGGAGGTCGAGCTCGACGGCGAGGTCGTCTCGCACCCGCCCTACCGCACGATGTACTGGACCGCGCCGCAGATGGTCGCGCACATGAGCGTCAACGGCGCCTCGCTCCGGCCCGGTGACTTCTTCGGGTCCGGCACCGTCTCGGGTGACGAGCGCGACCAGCGCGGCTCCTTCATGGAGCTGTCGTGGGGCGGCAAGGAGCCGCTCGTGCTCGCCGACGGACGCGAGCAGCGCTTCCTCGAGGACGGTCAGACCGTCGTGCTGCGCGGCCACGCGCCCGGCGCCGACGGGTCGGTCATCGACCTCGGCGAGTGCGTGGGGACAATCCTGCCGGCGAGGTGACGGCGGGGGCGTCTAGATTGACGCGGTGACCACCACCGAGCGCCTGCACGTGCGTCTGATCAAGCGCGACCTCGAGGCCGAGGCCGAGCTGCCCGACGACGTGCAGCGCAACGTGCCGGGCAACACCCTTCGCCTGGTCGGGGCCAACGCCCTGCAGTCCTCCGGCGACCAGATGGTCAACGCCTCGACGGTCCTGCCATGGCTCTTCCACGCCATCGGTGTGCCGGCGGCGCTCACCGGCGCCCTCGTGCCGATCCGCGAGTCCGGATCGATGCTCCCCCAGGCCTTCCTCACCCCCCTCGTCATCAAGGTCCGCCAGCGCAAGCTCGTCACGCTCGTCGGCGCCCTCGTCCAGGCCCTGTCCGTCGCCGTCATGGCCGTCACCGCCGCGATCGGCAGCGGGCTCGCCGCGGGCCTGACGATCATCGTCGCGCTCGCGGTGTTCTCCCTCGGCCGCTGCCTCACGTCGATCGCCTCCAAGGACGTGCAGGCCAGGACGGTGCCGAAGGGAGAGCGCGGCCAGATCAACGGCCTCGCCACGACCGCCTCCGGTCTCGTCGCCATCACCCTCGGCCTCGCCGTTCGCGCCCTCGGCGAAGGCCTCGACGCGCAGACGCTCGCCGCGATCCTCGGCATCGGGTCGGTGCTGTGGGTGCTCGTGGCGCTCGTGTGGTGGAGCGTGCACGAGCCGGTGGATGCCCCTTCGGGACGGTCGCAGAGCGACCTCCTCAGGGACCGGGGCGAGGGTGAAGAGGAGCAGGACAACTGGTTCGCGCAGACGCTCACCCTGCTGCGCGAGGACGCGACCTTCCGCTCCTTCGTCACGGTCCGCAGCTTCCTGCTCGTCTCCTCGCTCAGCCCGCCCTTCATCGTCACCCTCGCGGTGCAGGCGGGGGCGCCGGCGCTCACCGGCCTTGGTGGCTTCATCATCGCCTCGGGTCTGGCCGCGCTCCTCGGCGGACGAATCTTCGGACGCATGGCCGACCGCTCGAGCAAGCGCCTGATGACGACCGGCGCTGCTCTGGCCTCCCTCGTGCTGCTCGTCCTCGTGCTGCTCGACACGTTCCTCGACCTCGACGGCGACAGCCTGGCGACCTATGCGATCTTCGTCGCCGCCTACTTCCTCGTGACGATGCTGCACACCGGCGTGCGCGTCGGGCGCAAGACCTATGTCGTCGACATGGCCGAAGGTGACCAGCGCACGACCTATGTCGCCGTCTCCAATTCCGCGATGGGCGTCGTCCTGCTACTCGTCGGCGCGATCAGCTCGGCCATCGCCGGCTTCGGCGTCATCTGGGCACTGCTCTTCCTCGCGGGTCTCGGCGTCCTGGGTGTCGTCACCTCCCGCCGCCTGCCCGAGGTCGAAGGCCTGGCGTGACGTCCCCCGGCGGCGTGCGCATGGCCTCCCCGCAGGGCCGCCTGCTGCTGGTGATGACGATCCTCGGGTCCGGCATGGCGGGTATCGACGCGACGATCGTGGGCGTCGCCCTGCCGCAGATCGGGCGCTCCTTCGACTCCCCCTTCGCCACCCTGCAGTGGGTCGTGACCGGCTATGCGCTCACCCTGGCGGCCTTCATCCTCCTCGGCGGCTTGCTCGGTGACCGGCTCGGCCGCCAGCGGGTCTTCGTGCTGGGCGTCGCATGGTTCACCGCTGCCTCGCTCGCATGCGGGCTCGCGCCCACCGCCTGGACTCTCGTCGCCTCTCGGGTCGTGCAGGGCGTCGGCGGCGCCCTGCTCACGCCCGCGAGCCTCGCGCTCCTCCAGTCGATGATCGTCCGCGAGGACCGGGCACGAGCCATCGGTGCGTGGGCTGGTCTGGGCGGCGTCGCGATGGCGGTCGGGCCCTTCGTCGGTGGCTGGCTCGTCGACGTCGCGTCGTGGCGCTGGGTCTTCCTCATCAATCTGCCGATCGCTGCGGTCACGCTGGCCATCGCGGCACGCCTGCCGAGGCCCGCACCGACGGACCGGTCGCAGCAGGCCCCCCTCGACATCATCGGCGCGGGGCTGGGTGTCGTCGCGCTCGCCGGCACGACCTATGCCCTCACCGCTGCAGGCGAAGGGGGACTTCCCCCCTTCGCCGTCGTGGCCGCGGTGGTCGGGGTCGTCGCCGCGGTCGCCTTCGTCGCCCACGAGCACCGCACGGCGGCGCCGATGCTGCCGCTCGGGATCTTCCGGTCACGCACCTTCTCCACCGTCACCGTCGTGACCTTCCTCGTCTACGGCGGGATGGGCGTGGTCTTCCTGCTGCTCGTCGTGCAGCTGCAGGTCGTCGCCGGCTGGTCACCGCTCGCGTCCGGCGTCGCCGCGCTGCCCACAACCCTGCTCATGATGGTCGGCTCGAGCCGCGCGGGCGCCCTCGGCGAGCGCATCGGGCCGCGCCTGCCGATGTCCGTCGGGCCGATCGTCATGGCCCTCGGGATCGTCCTGCTGCTGCGCACCGGGCCGACCACCGACTACGTGCTCGACGTGCTGCCGGGGGTCGTCGTCTTCGGTCTCGGCCTGACCCTGATGGTCGCGCCGCTCACCGCCACGGCCCTGTCGAGCGCGCCCGACGAGCACGCCGGTCTCGCGTCCGGCATCAACAACGCCGTCGCCCGCGCCGGGGGTCTGCTCGGCGTCGCGGCAGTGCCACCGCTGGCCGGGCTCACCGGACGTGTCGTCGAGGACCCGGCCGCCTTCGACGCCGGATTTCGCACCGCGATGCTCGCCTGCGCCGTCGTCATCGCCGGCGGCGGGTTGCTCGCCGGAGCCGCCCTGCGGGACCGTACCGTGGAGCGGTGACTGGTAACACGCGCGACATCGAGGCCGGCGTCCACCGCGACTTCCGGGAGGAGATGTCCTACGGTTCCTACCTGGCACTCGACACCCTGCTCGACGCCCAGCGGCCGATGAGCGAGCACCACGACGAGATGCTCTTCATCGTCCAGCACCAGACGTCGGAGCTGTGGCTCAAGCTCGTGCTGCACGAGACGCGTTCTGCCATGGCGCTGCTCGCCGCCGACGAGATGCGCATGGCGCTCAAGCGGATCGCGCGGGTCAAGCACATCCAGCGCACGCTCACCGACCAGTGGTCGGTGCTCGCGACCCTCACGCCGACGGAGTACCAGGAGTTCCGGCCCTTCCTCGGGCACGCGTCGGGCTTCCAGTCCTGGCAGTACCGCGCGGTCGAGTTCGCCCTCGGCAACAAGCACGCCGGCATGCTTCCGGTCCATGCCAGCGACCCCGAGGCGCACGCCGTGCTCAGCGAGCTGCTCGAGGCGCCGAGCCTCTACGACGAGTTCCTCCGCCACCTCTCCCGCCGCGGCTACCCGATCCCCCAGCGGGTCCTCGAGCGGGACGTCACCACGGCCCACGAGCTGGACCCCGAGCTCACCGCGGTGCTCACCGACATCTACCGCGACGCCGAGCAGCACTGGGACGTCTACGAAGCCTGCGAGGAGCTCGTCGACCTCGAGGACAACTTCCAGCTGTGGCGCTTCCGCCACCTCAAGACGGTGCAGCGCACCATCGGCATGAAGACGGGCACCGGCGGCTCCTCCGGCGTCGGGTTCCTCCAGCGAGCGCTCGACCTGACCTTCTTCCCCGAGCTCTTCGCCGTGCGGACGGAGATCGGGGCATGAGCGGCGCGGCAGCGGCGCTGCGGGACACGGCGACTCGGCTCGACGCGGCGGACCCCCTTCGCCACACGCGGGACCTCTACCTCCCTTCGCCAGGGCTCGTCGCCTATCTCGACGGCAACTCGCTGGGGCGCCCCCTTCGCGCCACCGCGGAACGGATCGCCGACCTCGTCGCCGGTGCCTGGGGCACCCGGCTCATCCGGTCGTGGGACGAGCAGTGGATGGACCTGCCGCTGCGGCTCGGCGACCGCATCGGCGAGGTCTGCCTCGGCGCGGCGCCCGGCCAGACCGCCGTCGGCGACTCCACGACGGTGATGCTCTACAAGCTGTTGCGCGCGGCCGTGGCCGCGGCCGGGCCGCAGCGTCCCGAGGTCGTCCTCGACACCGAGAACTTCCCGACCGATCGCTATGTGGCAGAAGGCATCGCGGCCGAGACCGGCGCCGAGCTCGTGTGGCTCGAGCCGGACCCGGCGAAGGGGGTCACCCCCGACCTCGTCGCCGGCGCCCTGACCGGTCGCACCGGTGTCGTCCTGCTCTCCCACGTCGCCTACAAGTCCGCGTGGATCGCCGACCTGCCGGAGATCACCCGGCTCGCCCACGAGGCCGGTGCCCTCGTGCTCTGGGACCTGTGCCACTCCGTCGGCGTCGTCCCCAGCGACCTCGATGCGCACGCGGTCGACCTCGCCGTGGGGTGCACCTACAAGTTCCTCGGTGGTGGGCCGGGGGCACCCGCCTTCGGATACGTCGCGGCACACCACCAGGAGCGGCTGCGGCAGCCGATCCAGGGGTGGATGGGCCACGCCGAGCCCTTTGCCATGGGACCGGGCTACGCGCCGGGCGCCGGCATGCGCGGCTTCATCTCCGGCACTCCCCCGGTGCTCGGCATGGTCGGCATCGAGGACACCGTCGACCTCATCGAGTCGGTGGGGCTGGATGCGGTGCGGGACAAAGCCGCTCGGCTAGGGCGCTTCGTCATCGAGTCGGTCGACGGGCTGCTCGGCGACCACGGCGTGCGGGTGGCCTCCCCACTCGACGACGAGCTGCGGGGCGGGCACGTGACATTGGCCCACCCGCGCTTCCGCGAGGTCTACCGCGTGCTGTGGGACCGCGATGTGGTGCCGGACTTCCGCGAACCCGACGGGATCCGGCTCGGCCTGTCGCCGCTCAGCACGAGCTACGGCGAGACGGCCGAGGCGCTCGTCATGGTCGACGAGGTGCTGCGCGCCGGGTGATCGCGGCGAGCACCGACGGCCAGTGCGGCGAGCGCGGGTCGACGACGTCGAAGTGGTCCGCTCCGGGGAGCACGCTGCGCTCCCACCCCGCCGACTGGCGGAGGGGGACGGTCGCGTCGGCGTCCCCGTGCAGGATCGTGATGCCCTGTGCCGCAGCGTCATTGTTGCTTTGTGGAGGCATTGCCTCCCGCAGGCGAAGGGGGTCGAGGCGGGCGTAGAGCTCGGGAGCCTGCGCAGGCGTGGCGCCGATCCAGTCGCGCACGGCGTCGGTGCCGAGGCGGTCGTCGACGGCCGCGTCGAGGTCGGCGACGGGGGCCAGGGCGACGACGGGGACCGGGGGCAGCGTGGGCGTGAGCGCGCGCCACAGCACCAGGGTGCCGCCGGCGCTGTGGCCGATCCAGGCGGCGACGTCGTGGCCGTCGCCTCGCAGGAGCGCGTCGAGGGCGGCCAGGTCGGCGGTCGTCGCCTCGGGATCGCCCGGCACGCGGCGGTACTCGGCCAGGGCCACGCGCCAGCCGGCTGCCACGAGCGCGCGCGCCATGGGTCGGGCGTGGGTGCGGTCGACGCCGGGGCGGAAGTAGCCGCCGTGGACGACGACGAGGGTGCGGGAGGCGGCGTGTGAAGCGCCGTCTGGGGCGGTGCCGTCGGGGGCGGTGCCCGTCGGCGGCTCGTGGATCTCGACCACCTGGTCCGGCAGGTCGCCGTAGGCGAGCAGGGGCACCGGTTCGACGGGGTGAGGCGGGCCCCCTTCGCCTTGGAGGCGGGTGAGGGTCGCGTCCTCGGTCTCGTCGTCGACAGCCACGGCCTCACCCTCCCACGCGGCGCTCGGGTCGTGGAGGGGATTGTCGGTGGTGGCACGTACGGTCATGGATCAGGGGAACGGCAGGTGTGGGATGGCCGCCGGACGAGATGCCGAAGGGGGTTGAACTCTCGAACACATGTTCGATAGAGTGGGGTCATGGGACAAGCATCGACGCTTGAGACGCGACTGGCGGACCACGTGTCCGCGATCGACCTCATGCGTCTTCGTCGCCCCATCGAGATGCCCCCTCCGTCGCTGGACACCCTGATGCGACAGGCCCAGCACCAGGTGGGCCAGATGATGCAGGCGCTCGTCGAGCGACCCGATGACCTGACCGACCTGCGCGGGCACATCGGTGAGGTCGAGCGGCTCTCCCGCCGGGTCGATGCGCTCAAGCTGAGGCTGACCGCGCGGGCCGCGAGCACCGGTGCGACCGGTGTGGCCGGGCACACCGACACGGGGTCGTGGTTGGCCGGCGCGACCGGCAGCGACCGCACCACGTCGGCCAGCGACGCGATGCTGGCCGAGGCGATGGGTGATGCCGAGCGCGCTGCTGCCGACGACGCAGGAGACGCAGCGGGTGGCTCGGGAGACGCCGGGGGCGGTCCGGGCGCAGCCGGCGACCCGGGAGACCCGGGAGACGCGGGAGACGCGGGAGACGCAGCGAAGGATCGCAGCCGCGCCGGACGTGGGCCGCGCCTGACCCTCACGGCTGCCGCTCTCGACGCGGGCACGATCAGCGCCGCCCACGCCAAGGTCATCCTGCGCGGCCTCGACGACCTGCCCGAGGGGGTCACGACCGACCAGCGCCGGTCCTGCGAGGCCGAGCTGCTGCGGCTGGCGGCCAACCGCTCCCCGAGTCAGTTGCGACGTGCGGCGCGTCGGGTGCTCGAGACCTACGAGCCTGACGAGGCCGTCGTCGACCAGCACGAGGACGACCTCGTGGCCCGCGAGGAGGAGGCGGCCCGCGAGCGCGCCGCCTTCTGGGTCAAGGACAACCGCGACGGCACGATGACCGGGCAGTTCACCGTGCCCTGGGTCTCCGGGATGATGCTCAAGAAGGTCATCGATGCCATGACCGCACCGCGCCGCCGAGCGACCGACGGGCCGGGCGATGCCGACGAGTCGGGCGGTGCCGATGGGTCGGGCGGCGTTGGCGGGTCTAACAGAGCTGCGGAGCAGCTCTCCCCCACCGACCGCAGCCTCGACTGGCAGCACCGACGAGGCCTGGCCTTCGCCGACCTGCTGATGCGCATCCCCACCGACCACCTCCACTCCAAGGTGTCGGCGACCATGCTCATCACGACCCGGGTCGACGACCTGCTCGCCGGCCTGCTCGACGAGGGGCTCGTCCCCGCGGGCACCCGAGTCGGCTCGACCGATGTCCACGACGTCATCAGCGCCGGCACGGCGCGACGACTCGCCTGCGGCGCGGGCCTGCTGCCGACGGTTCTCGACGGCGACTCGATCCCGATCGACCTGGGGCGGCAGCGCCGCCTCTTCACCGACAACCAGCGGATGGCCCTGGCCACTCGCTACGACGAGTGCGCCGCCGAGGGCTGCGACCGGCCCTTCGCGTGGACCGAGATCCACCACCTCCGGCCGTGGGAGGCCGGCGGGCTCACCGACCTCGACAATGCCGCACCCCTGTGCGGCACCCATCACCACATGATCGACAGCGCGCTGTGGCGCCATGTCGTCACACGACTGGGCAACGGCACCGTCTCGCTCGCCTTCCACCGGAGGACGTAGACGCTCCTGCACCGCCCGGCCGATCCGAGGTCGTCCCGACCGTGACTGCGCACTCGACCCGACCGCCGTACTGTGGTCCCATGCCGCACGTGGTGCCGGTCGTGGTCCGGCTCGGGTACTTCCTCGCCCACGCTTCGGTCCTGTTCGTGCTCGGGTACACCGTGATCGACCGGGCCGGGGTCCCGGCGCTCGTGGGAGTGCTCGGCCTCGTGCTCGGGTCCGGGGCAGCCTTCGTCTGGGCTGCGCTCGATGCCTGGTGGGGCCAGTCGCTCCGTGTCGCCCTGGCCCGCTGGGCGGTGGTCTCGTGCACCTACGGCCTGGTGCTCTTCGCCCTCCCCGTGACGATCGGGTACGCCCTGGGCGGCGTGGAAGCCAAGATCTGGAGCTCGCCGACCTCGGGCATCACCCTCTTCGGCGTCATGGCGTTCGGGCTCACGCTCATGCTCCTCGCCGTCCCTGCCGGCTTGGGCATCGCTGCCGGAGGGATCGTCCGGGCGCTCGGCGCGGACTCGACCGCACAGCCGCGCACGACCGCGGGCTGATCCCCTCGCCCCCGCACTCACGCTCACGGCGCGGCTCAGCCGGGGGCGACCTCGTCACCCACGCGGATCTCCCCTTCGCCCATCGGGACCAGTCGGGTACCGAACCACGTCTTGCCGTCCCACCGGCGGTGCTGCGACAGCGTCCGGATGGGTTCCTTGCCCGTCGCGAGCGTCACGGGGTCGATGGTCGTCATGACACAGCGATCGCACACCTCAGCGGTCCGGAAGCCGAGGTCACCGATGCGCACCGTGGGCCAGCCGTCCTCCGCGAAGGGCTCGTCACCGTCGATGACGACATTGGGTCGGAAGCGCACCATGCTCAGCGGCTCCGGTGGCGCGTCGTCCTGCTCGGCCATCCACTCCTGGAGCCGGGCCAGCGACACCTCGGTGGTCATGAGGAGCGGCCCGGCATCGGCCAGCGACAGCGTGTCGCCCTCGAGCCCGCCGTGGGCGCCCGAGACGCGGCGCACCGACGGGTCCTCCTGCCACACCAGACGCAGCGGTCGACCGATGTGGTCGCTGATCCACTCGCTGACATCTTGGTCGGCGGGCACCGCGAAGCCCTGACGCGAATGGCTCACCGGCACGGGCGGCAGCCCCAGGGGGATATCGACGAGGATCGACTCCTCGCCGTCGTGGATGCGGATCGTCTCCTCGTCGACCTGCTCGGCGCGCAGTCGCAGCAGCGAGTGCTCGTCCCGGGCGGTGACCTTCTCGCCGCTCGGGTCGACCAGACCCCACCGACGGTCGCCCTCGATCCCCCAGGGCTCGACCCGTGCTGACTCGACGTCCGAGCCGCCGAGGGACTTGACCGGGTAGAGCCGCAGCTGGGTGACGCGCATGCCCCCGATCGTACGAGCCCCGAGCTCACGCCCGGCGGGCGTGCTCCGCGGCCAGCAGGTCGAAGAGCTCCGTCGGCGAGGCGGCGATCGTCGGCGAGAGGGTGCGGGTCTCCCCGGAGGTCAGGCGCAGCGTCACCGCGGGACGCGAGGCGACCTCGTCGCGCTCGACGGCGGCGATCTCCTGCCACCCGATCCAGGCCGACCCCGCGTCACGCAGCCACACGCCGCGCGTGCCGCTCACCCGCAGCTCGAGCGCGGGCCGGATCAGCCGCCACACGGCCACCGGGATCCCCACTGCGCCGAAGAAGACGAGCAGGGCCACACCGAGCATGCGCAGCAGTCCCTGACCGCCACCCACGAGGCACTGGCCGATGACTGCGAAGCCCACGCAGAACATCAGCACGAAGACCATGCCCGTGCGCACGGTCCGGAACTCCAGCTCGTCGCCGCGGGACAATCGTGAGGCGTGGTCGGTGCTCATGGGGGACATCGTCCCCCACGTGTGTCAGGCCCCGATCGGCACGTCGTCTGTGCTGATCTCCTCGGCCCCGGGCACGCCGTCCGGCAGGTGGGTGTCGCCGGCGCGCCGAAGCGCGAACCAGCCGCCGAAGAAGGCCGCGAACATCCCCCCGTCGGCATCCTTGACCTCGATCTGGACGCAGTGACCCGACTGGACGCGGAAGGCGACGGCCCCCGACGTCGTCAGCCCGTCCTTGAGGTAGAGCACGTGCTTGCCGGACGGGATGTCGAACTGCACCGACGAAGCGCTCCCGTCGAGGACTCCCAGCTCGACGCCGCCGAGCATGACCCGCTTGCCCGCCAGGTGCTCCGGACTGATCGTGCCGGTCCTGATCTCGACTGCTGCGCCCATGGGGGACCTCCTGGTGTCGGTGGGACCCGGTCGGGCAACCAGGCCCTCTGCCCCCATGATGCTCCGGCCGCCTGTGAGATGTCTGCACCATGACACCTGTCATTACGTACTCGTGACATCAGGGGATGGTGGCCGGTACCCGCTGCCCGGGAATGTTGAGCCATGACCACGACGACGAGCCCGACGACGGGCGCCACCACCTCCACCGCCGAGGGTGTGCGCCTCGAGGGCGTGACCAAGAGCTTCCGCTCCCGCGGCGAGACCGTACGCGCCGTGGCCGGTGTCGACCTGGCGGTCTCGCCCGGTGAGGTCGTCGCCGTGCTGGGGCCCAACGGGGCCGGCAAGACGACGACCCTCGACATGGTGCTCGGGCTGACCGAGCCGACGACCGGCCGGATCACCTCCTTCGGCTCCTCCCCGCGCCGCGCCGTGCACGAAGGGAGGGTCTCGGCCGTGCTGCAGACCGGCGGCCTGCTGCGCGACCTCACCGCCCGCGAGACGGTGCGCTACGTCGCCTCGACCTTCGCCCGGCACGAGCCGGTCGAGGAGGTCCTCGAGCGGGCCGGGCTGGCGGACAAGGCGAACCGACGGGTCTCGAAGCTGTCCGGCGGCGAGCAGCAGCGGCTGCGCTTCGCCCTGGCCCTGCTGCCCGACCCCGACCTGCTGATCCTCGACGAGCCCACGGCAGGAATGGACGTCGGTGCCCGACGGGACTTCTGGCGCACCATGCACGAGGACGCCGGGCACGGGCGCACGATCCTCTTCGCCACGCACTACCTCGAGGAGGCCGACAACTTCGCCGACCGCATCGTGATGATGGCCGGCGGACGGGTGGTCGCCGACGGCACCACCGAGGAGATCCGGGCCCGCGCGAGCGGTCGTACGGTGAGCGCCGACGTCCGCAGGGGTGACGTCGACGCCACCGTCGATCGCTTGCGCGGGCTGCCGGGGGTCAGCTCGGTCACCACGGCGGGAGCCCGCATCACGGCGGTCGGCGAGGACTCCGACGCGCTGGCTCGGCTGCTGCTGACGGATCTCGGGGGCAGCAACCTCGAGGTCACGACCGCCTCGCTCGACGCGGCCTTCCTCGCGATCACGGGCGATGCCTTCGACGAGACCACCGACACCCAGGACGACACCGAGGAGACCCGATGAACCCCACGATCATCAGCCTGGAGCTCAAGCGCCTGGCGCGCGACTATGTCGGACTGTTCTTCATCGCGGTCCTTCCGGCCTTCATGTACGTCGTCTTCGGCGCGGCCCAGACCTTCGCCCAGGAGGACATCGGGCGCGGCAACGTGGCGCTGTACATCATGATCTCGATGGCGGTCTACGGCGCCGTCACCGCGACGGTCTCCGTCGGCGGGTCCTCGGCGGTCGAGCGCATGCAGGGCTGGGGGCGACAGCTGGGGCTGACCCCCCTTCGCGATGCGTCGTACGTCGGGGCCAAGGCACTCGTCGCCATGGTCGTCGCGTGCATCCCGATCGGCCTGATCTACGCCATCGGCTCCGCCACCGGCGCGAAGGGAGATGCCTGGGTCTGGTTGGCGACCGCCGGCATCACTCTCTTCGGCGCGTGCCTCTTCGCGCTCTACGGGCTGGTCTTCGGGCTCGCCTTCAAGTCGGAGTCGGCCGTCGGTGCGGCGAGCGGGTCGCTGGTGATCTTCGCCTTCCTCGGCAACATCTTCATCCCGCTGTCGGGGGTCATGCTGACCATCGCGAAGTTCACCCCGCTCTACGGCATCGTCTCGCTGGCCCGGTACCCGCTGACCGAGGGTTACTCGGTCGACATGGACGGCAACCTCTCCCACGAGGCCCTCTGGGTGCCGCTCGTTAACGTGGGCGTGTGGACGCTGATCCTCGCTCTCCTGACGGTCTACCTCGTGCGCCGAGGTCGGGACCGGCAGTGACCGACACCTCCGGCGCCGGCCACCTCGCGGACGACCTGTCCGCCGAGGTGGTCGACCCGTGGGCCCGCCACGGGTGGCTGCTGGCGGCCGTGTGGCTGGTCTTCCTGCTCTTCCCGGCCAACGAGGTCGCGCAGGTGACCGCCGACCGCCCGCTCCTGCGGGTGGCCGGCTGGGGCCTGCTCGTCCTCTTCGCCGCGGTCTACATCACGGCCTTCATCCACGCCCAGATGGGCGTGCACGGCTGCTGGACCCGGGTCCGGCGCTGGTGGGCCTTCGGGGGCTTCGCCGCGATGGTGGCCTGCATGGGCTTGCTGTCCCTGATCATCGGGCTCGAGGTCTTCGGGATGAGCGCCTTCCTCGCGAGCCTGGCCGCCTTCGGCTGGCCGCGGCGATGGGCGGCGCCCGGGGTGCTCGCCGTCGGGCTGGGGACGATCCTCGTCCTGCTCTTCACCAACGACCTGCGCGAGCTGTGGCCCCTCCTCTTCATCCCGATGCTCATCGGCGGGTTCGGGCTGCTCCTGCGGCGGATGATGGAGGGGGACGAGCGCAGGGAGGAGATGCAGCGGACCCTGGCGGTCGCTGCCGAGCGCGACCGGGTGGCCCGCGACGTCCACGACGTCCTCGGCCACTCGCTCACCGTCGTCTCGCTCAAGGCGGACCTGGCCGAGCGACTCGTCGACCGCGACCCCGAGCGCGCCAAGGCCGAGATCGCAGCGATCCGCTCCCTGACCCGGCAGTCCCTCGCCGAGATCCGCGCGACCGTCGCCGGTCTGCGGGTGACCCGTCTGGCGGACGAGCGCGACACCGCCGTCGAGGCCCTGCGCGACGCGGGGATCGAGGCCTCCGTCCCGGCCGACGTCGACGTCGTCGACCCGGCCCACCGCATCACGGTGGCGTGGGCCCTGCGGGAGACCACGACCAATGTCATCCGCCACAGCGGGGCCCGGCGCGCCGACATCGCCTGGGGGCCGACCTGGCTCGAGGTCGTCGACGACGGACGCGGTCTGCGAGGGCGCCGCGAGGGCAACGGACTGACCGGGCTGCGCGAGCGGCTCGCCCGCGTCGGGGGGACCCTCGACGTCACCGAAGGCATCCCGGGCCCGCACGGCCCGGGCACGAGAGTGAGAGTGGAACTGCCGTGATCACCCTGCTGCTGGCCGACGACCAGGCCCTCGTGCGTGGCGCCATGGCCGCACTGCTCGGGCTCGAGGAGGACCTCGAGGTGGTCGCGGAGGTCGGCTCGGGCGACGAGGTGCTCGCGGCTGCCCGCCGGACCCGCCCCGACGTCGCCGTCCTCGACGTGGAGATGCCCGGTCTCGACGGCATCTCCGCCGCGGCGCAGCTGACGAGCGAGCTCCCCGGCACGCGGGTGCTCATCGTCACGACCTTCGGGCGGCCGGGCTACCTGCGGCGGGCCCTGGAGGCCGGCGCCAGCGGCTTCGTCGTCAAGGACACCCCGTCTGACGAGCTGGCCGAAGCGGTGCGCACCGTGGCGAAGGGAGGTCGCGTCGTCGACCCCTCCCTCGCCACCGAGGTCGTCGTCGGCGGGCCCAACCCGCTCACCGACCGCGAGCGCGAGGTGCTCGCCGTCGCCCTCGACGGGCGCTCGGCCGCTGACATCGCGGCCCGGGTCCACCTCTCCCCCGGCACCGTGCGCAACCACCTGTCCTCCGCCATCGGCAAGACGGGCACGAGCAACCGGGTCGAAGCCGCCCGCCGCGCCCAGGACCTCGGCTGGCTCTGAGCCGGCCCGCCCGCACGGTCTACCCGTGGGTCACAATGGCCGGGGCGTCCCCCTTCGCCGGGAGCACCGCCCGCCGTCCGCACCAGCCGTCCAACCGTCCAACCGTCCGCACCGTCCGCACCGTCCGCCAGGAGCACCGCATGCGACGCACCCGCGTGGCCGCGGCCCTCGCCGCGCTCGTCGTGGGCACCGGCCTGCTCGCGGCGTGCGGCGACGACTCGACGACGCAGGCCTGCGATGCCCTCGGTGCCGAGCTCGACTGGGCGACTCCGAGCCGTGACGACGACGAGCGCTTCGAGCTCACCGGCCCCGGGTGGATCGCCGGTGACTCGACCTACTCCGTCCGCCTGCCCGACGAGCGGACCCTGTGGCTCTTCAGCGACTCCTTCATCGGCGAGGTGACCGCCGGTGGTCGCCCGCAGCCCGGGATGGCGATGGTGCACAACGCCCTCGTCGCCGAGGACGAGAGCGGCCGGCTGAGCACCCGCACGGCCGAGGGCCCGGAGTCCTTCTTCCCCGACCCCGACGACGAGACCTACTACTGGGTCCAGGACGCGGCGGTCGAGGGTGACGAGCTGGTCGTCTTCCTGTCGCGGACGCGGCAGGTGGGCGAGCAGGGCTTCGAGTGGAGCCACAACGCCGTCGCCCGGGTCTCGCTGCCCGATCTCAAGGTCACGGAGATCATCGATCCCGGGCCCAGCACCGACCACGTCGCGTGGGGCGCAGGCGTGCTGACGACGAGCACGACGAGCTACGTCTACGGCATCGAGGACCTCGGCGACACCAAGCACCTGCACCTCGCGCGCGTGCCCGCGGGCAACCTCACCGACCGCAGTCGCTGGGAGTACCGCGCCGATGACGGTTGGACGAGCGACCCCACGCGCAGTGCGCGCCTCACCGACGGGGTGGCCAACGAGCTGAGCGTCAGCCGCTTCCGCGACGGCTACCTGATGATCTCGTCGGACACGTCGCAGCCCTTCAGCCCGCGGATCAACGCCTGGACCGCGTGCACGCCCGAGGGTCCGTGGCGGGACCCGCAGACGATCTACGAGACGCCGGAGTCCGGGGTCGGCCGGCACTTCACGTACAACGCGCACGGCCACCCGGAGATCTCCGACGAGGGCGAGCTGCTGATCTCCTACAACGTCAACACCTTCGACTTCGCCGAACTGACCCGCGACCCGACGCTCTACCGGCCGAAGTTCGTCACGCTGGACCTCGAATGAGTCACCGGCGCTCGGTGGCGCCGATCCGATCGAGCACCCACGCCCACTCCCACGCGGTCTGCTCCCAGGCGTCGTAACGACCGGAGCGGCCGCCGTGACCGGCGCTCATCTCGGTGCGCAGCAGGATCGGTCGCTCGCTGTCGTGGCGGGTGACCTCGCGCAGCCGGGCCACCCACTTGGCCGGCTCGGTGAAGTAGACCCGTGTGTCGTGCAGCGACGTCGTGGCGAGGATCGCCGGGTACTCGACCGGCGCGACGTTTTCGTAGGGCGTGTAGCCGCGCATGTAGGCATAGACCTCGGGGTCCTCGAGCGGGTTGCCCCACTCCTCCCACTCACCGACGGTCAGCGGGAGGTCCGGCCGCAGGATCGTCGTCAGGGCATCGACGAAGGGCACCGCCGCGAGCACCGCCGCGAAGCGCTCGGGGGCGAGGTTGGTCGCCGCACCGACGAGCAGGCCGCCGGCCGAGCCGCCTTCGATCGCCAGGCGGTCGCGCGCCACCCAGCCGGTCTCGTGGAGGTGCTCGGCCGCCGCGACGAAGTCGGTGAAGGTGTTGCGCTTGGCGAGCATCTTGCCGTCGTCGTACCAGTGCCGACCGAGCTCGCCGCCGCCGCGGACGTGGGCGACGGCCCAGACGACACCACGATCAAGGAGCGAGAGCCGGGCGATGGAGAAGTACGGGTCGAAGCTCATCTCGTAGCTGCCGTAGCCGTAGAGCAGCCCGGGGTTGGTCCCATCCGGACTCGTGCCGCGGCGCATGACGAGGGAGACCGGGACCCGGGTGCCATCGGGGGCGGTGGCCCAGGTGCGCTGCTGCTCGTAGTCGGCGAGGTCGACGCCGACGACCGGCTGACGCTTGAGGACGGTCTCCTCACCCGTCGTGACGACGACGTCGAGGACGGTGCGCGGGCTGACCCACGACTCGTGGACGACGCGAATGCGATCGGTGTCGGGGTCGGCGACCGGGCCGAGCGCCACACTGGCCAGGTCGGCGTCGATGCCGAGCGGCCTCGGCTCGCCATAGTCCCCACCGACGAAGGGGGCGGACCTCGCCACCCGCGGAAGCAGCCGCAGGGTCGGCAGGCCGTCGGCCCGCAGGCTGAGCACGGCGAAGTCGTCGAAGGCGTCCACCCCGACGAAGCGCTCCCCCTCGGCGCGGTCGAGGAGCGGCTGCCACTGCTCGTGGCTCGTCGCGTCGAGCGGTGCCCAGGCGAGGTCGCCCTCGGGCTGGCGCTCGTTGTGGACGATGAGCAGGTGGTCGGCCGCGGGCTCGACGTCGTACTCGACGCCCTCGCGGCGTGGGGCGACGCAGCGCATCGGAGCGGTCGGGTCGTCGGCGTCGAGGAGATGCACCTCGGAGGTGGTTTTGCTGCCGAGGCCGAGCACGATCCAGCGCTCGTCGCGGCTCGTGCCCAGCCCCATCCAGAAGCGCTCGTCGTCCTCGCGGTGCACGAGGACGTCGGCCTCGCGGGCGGTACCGACCTCGTGGCGCCACACCTCGTGCGGGCGCCACGCGTCGTCGACCGCGACGTGGAAGAGGTGGCGGGCATCGCGGGAGAAGGCCAGCCCGTAGCCGGCACCGGTGATCGCCTCGTCGAGGACCTCCCGGGTAGCGATGTCCATGACCACGACGTCGAAGCGCTCGTCGCCGGTCACGTCGACGGCGTAGGCCATCCGGGAGTGGTCGGCGCTGACCTCGAAGCCCCCGAGCGAGAAGAACTCGTGACCCTCGGCGAGCTCGTTGCCATCGAGGAGGACGACTTCGCCGGGTAGCGGCCGCGAGGGGTCGAGCTCGGGGACCGCGGTGTGATCGGTGAGCGGCGCCCGGCACTGGATCGCGTACTGGCTGCCCTCGACGGTGCGCGAGTAGTACCACCAGTCGCCGGAGGCGACGGGCACGCTGAGATCGGTCTCGAGGGTCCGGCCCTTGATCTCGTCGAAGATCGCCTGCCGAAGCGGGGCCAGGTGCGCCGTGGTCTGCTCGGCGTAGGTGTTTTCGGCCTCGAGGTGGGCGATCACCGCGGGGTCCTCACCGTCACGCAGCCATTCGTAGGGGTCGGCGACGTCGTCGCCGTGGTGGCTGCGCGTCCACGGCCGCTGCGCCGCGACAGGTGGCCTCATGCCCTCACTCATGCCGACACCGCCCGCGCCCCGAGGATCACCTTGAGGTCGCCGATGAGCGCCTCGGTCGGTTCGACCCGGTAGGCCGCGTCGACCGACATCGTCACCGCCCGACCGGGCTGGACCAGCTTGATCTGAACGTCGGTGCTGCCGGGGTGCTGCGAGAGGACCTGCTTGACCTCCTCGATCCGCCCGGTCGTGGCGCGGGCGTAGTCGAGGGTGAGCACGACGGGGCCACGTGGCCCGTCGGTGAGCTCGGGGATCGTCAGGTCCTCGGCGTAGATCGAGACTGAGTCGTCGCGGGCGTTCACCCGACCGCGCACCACGGCGACGATGTCCTGGGTGAGCATCGTCTGGACCGTGAGATAGGTCTTGGGGAAGAAGAGGCACTCGATGGCGCCCTCGAGGTCCTCGATCGTGGCGATCGCCCAGAGGTCGCCCTTCTTGGTGCGCTTGACGCTCAGCCCGGTGACCAGGCCGGCGATGGTGACATTGCTGTTCTCCTTGACCCCCGAGTCGGCCTGGGTGAGCGTCGCGATCGAGGTGTCGGCGGCGCGCTGCAGCACGTGCTCGACGCCGAAGAGCGGGTGGTCGGAGACGTAGAGACCGAGCATCTCGCGCTCGTTGGCGAGCTTGGTGCGCTTGTCCCACTCGATGTCGGGGACCGGGCGCAGACCCATGCCCTCGATGCCCGCGCCGGGCGCGTCGGCGTCGTCTTCGCCACCGCCGAACATGTCCCACAGCGAGTCCTGCCCCACGGCCTCCTGGCGCTTGACCCCGACGAAGGCGTCGACGTACTCCTCGTGCACCATGACCAGTCCCTGGCGCGGGTGCTCGAGGTCGTCGAAGGCACCGCCCATGATGAGCGACTCGATGGTGCGCTTGTTGCACACGACGGCGGGGCACTTGGCGAGGAAGTCGTCGAAGGAGGTGAAGGCTCCCTTTTCCTCACGCGCGGAGATGATCCCGTCGACGACATTGCGGCCGACATTGCGGATGGCGTTGAGGCCGAAGCGGATGTCGGACCCGACGGCGGAGAAGGGGCCCTGCGAGTCGTTGACCGAGGGCGGCAGCACCTTGATGCCCATGCGGCGGCACTCGTTGAGGTAGAGCGCCGACTTGTCCTTGTCATCACCGACCGAGGTGAGCAGCGCGGCCATGTACTCGGCCGGGTAGTTGGCCTTGAGGTAGGCGGTCCAGTAGGAGACGAGGCCGTAGGCGGCGGTGTGCGCCTTGTTGAAGGCGTAGTCGGAGAAGGGGACGAGCACGCCCCACAGCGCGGCGATCGACTCCTCGTTGTAGCCATTGGCCTTCATGCCCTCGGAGAAGGGGATGTACTCGGCGTCGAGCACCTCCTTCTTCTTCTTGCCCATGGCGCGGCGCAGCAGGTCGGCGTTGCCGAGGGTGTAGCCCGCGAGCTTCTGCGCGATCTCCATGACCTGCTCCTGGTAGATGCACAGGCCGTAGGTCGTCCCGAGGATCGGGCCGAGGGCCTCCTCCATCTGCGGCTGGAGCTTGCCCTTGAGCTGCGGGTCGAGCGGCACGACCTCCTGGCGGCCGTTCTTGCGCAGGGCGAAGTTGGTGTGGGCGTTGACACCCATCGGGCCGGGTCGGTAGAGCGCGAGGGCGGCGGAGATGTCCTCGAAGTTGTCCGGCTGCATCAGCCGCAGCAGGGTGCGCATGCCGCCACCGTCGAGCTGGAAGACGCCGAGCGTGTCGCCGCGGGAGAGCAGGCGGTAGGTCGCCTTGTCGGTCATGTCCTTGGACAGGGCGTCGAGGTCGATCTCCTCGTCGCGGTTCTGCCGGATGTTGACCAGGGCGTCGTCGAGGATCGTCAGGTTGCGCAGGCCGAGGAAGTCCATCTTGACCAGGCCGAGCGTCTCGCACGTCGGGTAGTCGAACTGCGTGAGGACCTGACCGTCCTGGAGCCGGCGCATGATCGGGATGACGTCGATGAGCGGCTCGCTGCTCATGATGACGCCGGCGGCGTGCACGCCCCACTGGCGCTTCAGGCCCTCGAGCCCCCGGGCCAGGTCGACGACCTCGCCCAGGTGCTTCTCCGACTCGACGAGCTGGCGGAACTCCTGTCCCTCACCGAATCGGTCGTGGTCCTTGTCCCACATCTTCGCCAGCGGCACGCCCTTGCCCATGACGTCGGCGGGCATGGCCTTGGTCAGCTGCTCGCCGACGTTGAAGGGGTGGCCCATGACGCGGGCGGCGTCCTTGACCGCCTGCTTGGCCTTGATGGTGCCGTAGGTGGCGATCATCGCCACCCGCTCGTCGCCGTACTTGTCGGAGACGTAGCGGATGACCTCGGAGCGCCGACGCTCGTCGAAGTCGACGTCGAAGTCCGGCATCGACTTGCGCTCGGGGTTGAGGAAGCGCTCGAAGATCAGGCCGTGCGGGATCGGGTCGAGGTCGGTGATGCCCATCGCGTAGGCGCACATCGACCCGGCACCGGAGCCACGCCCCGGCCCCACACGGATGCCGTTGTCCTTGGCCCAGTTGATGAAGTCGGCGACGACGAGGAAGTAGCCCGGGTAGCCCTTGCCGACGATGACGTCGATCTCGTAGTCGGCCTGGCGCTGGGCGTACTCGGGGATGCCGTCGGGGAAGCGACGGTGCAGCCCGGTCTGGACCTCCTTGATGAACCACGAGGTCTCGTCCTCGCCCGGCGGGCAGTCGAAGCGCGGCATGTACCGCCCTTCGCCCTCGGTGAAGGAGACCTCGCACATGTCGGCGACGAGCAGGGTGTTGTCGCAGGCCTCGGGCAGCTCGCGCCACAGCTGACGCATCTCGGCGGGCGACTTGAGGTAGTAGCCCTCACCGTCGAACTTGAAGCGGTCGGGGTCGTGGAGCTTGGAGCCGGAGTTGATGCACAGCAGGGCGTCCTGCGCGATCGCGTCCTCCTGCTTGACGTAGTGCAGGTCGTTGGTCGCCAGGAGCGGCAGCTGCAGGTCCTTGGCCAGGCGCATGAGGTCTTCGCGCACCCGACGCTCGATCTGGTTGCCGTGGTCCATGAGCTCGAGGAAGTAGTGCTCGCGGCCGAAGATGTCGCGGAACTCCGAGGCCGCCTCGACCGCCTTGTCGTACTGCCCCAGCCGCAGGCGGGTCTGGATCTCGCCGGACGGGCAGCCGGTCGTGGCGACCAGGCCCTCGCCGTACTGCGAGAGCAGCTCGCGGTCCAGGCGCGGCCACTTGGCGAAGACCGAGTCGAGCGAGGCCCGGCTGCCCATGGTGAAGAGGTTGTGCATGCCGGTGTTGTTGCGGGCGAGCAGCGTCATGTGGGTGTAGGCGCCACCACCGGAGACGTCGTCGCCGCGCGGGGTGCGGTCGTCGCCCCACTTGACCTTGACCTTGTCGGTGCGGTGCGTGCCGGGCGCCACGTAGGCCTCGAGCCCGATGATCGGCTTGACGTCGTAGGACTGCGCCGTCTTCCAGAACTCGTGGGCGCCGAAGAGGTAGCCGTGGTCGGTCATCGCGATCGCCGGCATGCCCATCTCCTGGGCCGTGGCGAACATGTCCTTGATCCGCGCGGCACCATCGAGCATCGAGTACTCGGTGTGGTTGTGCAGGTGGACGAAGTTCTCGGAACGCGGCAGCTCGGACATCGACCCGAGTCTAGATCGCTCCACCGACACCCCGGCACGCCGCCTGTCGCCCCCAGCACGCCGCTCGGCGCGCCGACTCCGGGGACCCACCGTCACCCCGGACGAAGGGGGATAACGTCGCCTCGACAGCGTCGTCCACACCATGGAGGAACTTCCGGATGTTCGTGCCCATGTCCGTCAACGACTTCATCGACCGCGCTGCGGCCGTCTACGGCGAGCGCATCGCGGTCGTCGACGAGCCGGACCAGCCGGCGCCCCCGCTGCAGGACGTCACCTATGCCCGCATGCGGCAGCTCGCCAACGCCCAGGCGGCCCACCTCGACTCCCTCGGCATCGAGGTCGGCGACCGCGTCGCCGTCGTCTCGCACAACTCCGCGCGGCTGCTCACGAGCTTCTTCGGCGTCGCCGGCTCCGGCCGGGTCCTTGTGCCGATCAACTTCCGCCTCGCTCCCGAGGAGGTGAAGTTCATCGTCGAGCACTCCGGCGCCCGCGTGCTCTACATCGACCCGGAGCTCACCTCGCTCATCGACGAGGTCTCCGCCGAGCACACCTTCGTCCTCGGCGAGGACGAGCACCTCTTCGGCGCGGGTACCGACGGCACCCCGGCCGAGCCCCGTGCTTGGGAGCCGGACGAAGGCGCCGTCGCGACGATCAACTACACCTCCGGCACGACCGCGCGCCCCAAGGGGGTGCGGATCACCCACCGCAACATCTGGACCAATGCGGTGACCTTCGGGCTGCACGCCGGCCTCACCGACCGTGACGTCTATCTGCACACGCTGCCGATGTTCCACGCCAACGGGTGGGGCATGCCCTTCGCCATGACCGGTGTCGGCGCCCAGCACGTCGTCATCCGCAAGATCGACGGCGCCGAGATCCTGCGCCGGGTCGATCGTCACGGGGTCACGGTCATGTGCGCCGCGCCGGCGGTGGTCAACTCCGTCCTCGCCGCGGCGCAGGAGTGGGAGGGCGAGATCCCCGGCCGCGACCGCGTGCGGATCATCGTCGCCGGCGCTCCCCCGCCGACGCAGACGATCGCCCGCGTCGAGACGGAGCTGGGCTGGGAGTTCATCCAGATCTACGGCCTCACCGAGACCTCTCCCCTGCTGACGATCAACCGGTCGCGCGCCGAGTGGGACGAGCTGAGCCCCGAGGAGCGTGCCGGCAAGCTCGTGCGGGCGGGCTCCCCCGCCATCGGCTGCCGGATGAAGCTCGACGAGGAGACCGGCGAGGTGCTCGCCCGGTCCAACGTCATCATGGAGGGCTACCACGACCTGCCCGACGAGACCGAGCGCACCTTCGAGGGCGGGTGGTTCCACACCGGTGACGGCGGAACGATCGGCGACGACGGCTACGTGACGATCAGAGACCGCAAGAAGGACGTCATCATCACCGGTGGTGAAAATGTCTCGTCGATCGAGGTCGAGGACGTCCTCTTCTCCCACCCCGACGTCACCGAGGTCGCGGTCATCGGGGTGCCCGACGACACGTGGGGCGAGACGATCAAGGCCCTCGTCGTCGTCAGCGAGGGCTCGAGCGCGACCGAGGCCGACCTCATCGCGTGGTGCAAGTCCAAGGCCGCCGGCTACAAGGCACCGACGTCGATCGAGTTCCGCGACGAGCTGGCGCGCACCGCGACCGGCAAGCTGCAGAAGTTCAAGCTGCGGGCTCCCTACTGGGAGGGCCGCGACCGCCAGGTCAACTGACCCTCTGGGCCGGCTCGCCTCAGGACATGTCGGCGAGCCGGTCCAGTGCCGTCTGCAGGTCCTGCGGGTAGGTGCTCTCGAAGTGCACGTAGTCGCCGGTGCCGGGGTGGATGAAGCCCAGACCCATGGCGTGCAGCCACTGCCGCTCCAGACCGACCTTGCGGGCCAGTGTCGGGTCGGCGCCGTAGGTCGGGTCGCCGACGCACGGATGGCGAAGGGCGGCCATGTGCACCCGGATCTGGTGCGTGCGTCCGGTCTCGAGCTTGATCTCGAGCAGCGACGCGTGGCGGAAGGCCTCGAGGAGCTCGTAGTGGGTCACGGCATGCTTGCCGGAGTCCATGACGGCGAACTTGTAGTCACCGCCGGGGTGGCGACCGATCGGCGCGTCGATCGTACCGACGTGCGGGTCCGGCAGACCCTGGACGAGCGCGTGGTAGGTCTTGTCGACCGTGCGCTGCTTGAAGGCACGCTTGAGCACCGAGTAGGCGTACTCGCTCTTGCACACGACCATCAGGCCCGAGGTGCCGACGTCGAGCCGCGAGACGATGCCCTGCCGCTCGCTCGCGCCGCTCGTGCTGATCCGGTAGCCCGCGGCGGCGAGCCCGCCGAGCACGTCGGGGCCGGACCAGCCGACGCTCGGGTGGGCGGCGACGCCGATCGGCTTGTCGACCACGACGATGTCGTCGTCGTCGTGGACGATCCGCATTCCGGGGACCGGCTCGGCGACGACGGCCAGCGTCGGGCTCTCGTCGACGGCGGGCAGGGTGACCTCGATGCGGTCGCCGGCGCTCACCCGTGCGGACTTGGCCACCGTGGCGCCCTCGAGGAGGACCTTGCCCTCGGCGGCGAGGTCGGCCACCCGCGTGCGCGAGAGGCCGAAGAGTCGCGAGACGGCGGCGTCGACCCGCTCGCCCTCGAGGCCGTCGGGCACGAGCACGTTGCGGACATCACTCATCGGCCTGCTCCTCGTCGTCGTGGCGGCCGGCGGCGTGCTGCGGGCGGGACCCGTCGAGGCCGATGTTGGCGAAGGTCAACCACACGAGCACCGCTGCCCCGCCGACGATCGCGATGTCGGCGATGTTGCCGACGAAGAGGCCGCCGTAGTCGATGAAGTCGACGACGTGGCCGTGCAGCGGCGCCGGGTCACGGAAGAAGCGGTCGTAGAGGTTGCCGAGGGACCCGCCGAGGAGCAGGCCGAGGGACAGCGCCCAGCGACCCGACCCCACGCGCAGCGCGGCCCACAGGATCGCGAGCGTGACGCCGACGGCGACGAGGGTCATCACCCAGGTCATGTCGTCACCGATCGAGAAGGCCGCGCCGGAGTTGCGGATCAGGCGAAGGGAGAGCAGGTCACCGACGAGCGGCACGACCCGACCGTCGGTCAGGGCGCCGAGCGCCCACACCTTGGTGGCCTGGTCGAGCACGAGCGTGACGACGGCGGCGATGACATACCAACGAAGCACCCCGGGGCGCGATCGGCTCGCCGGGGTGTCGTGGTCGGGTGGGGTGTCCGGGGCGCTCAGCGCCGCTCCTGTCGACTCTTGCATGACATGCACAGGGTCGCACGAGGATAGGCCTGGAGTCGAAGCTTGCCGATCGGGTTGCCGCAGGACTCGCAGATGCCGTAGGTCCCCTCGTCGATCCGCTCGAGCGCGTGGCGGTTCTGCTCGAGGCCGGTGCGGGCCCCAGCGACGAGGCTCAGCTCGTGCTCCCGCTCGAAGGACTTCGCCCCGGCGTCGGCCTGGTCGTCGCCGGCACCGTCGATCGGCTCCTTGAGGAACTCGTTGAGGTCGGTCTCGGCGGACGCGATCTCGGCGGTGAGTCGCTCGATCTCGGTCTCGAGCTCGGAGCGGACCTCCTTGAGCTCCTTGGCGGTCCAGGGGCTCTCGTCCTCACGGACGACGAGCCGCTCGGGCGCCGCCTTCTTCGTCGCGCCCTTCTTGGTGGCCGTCTTCTTCGAGGCCGTCTTCTTCGAGGCAGCCGCCTTCGTGGTCGCGGCCTTCTTCGCCGGCGCCTTCTTCGCTGCGGTCTTCGTCGCTGCGGTCTTCTTCGCAGCGGTCGTGGTCGTGGTGCTCGTCTTCTTCGCCGCGGACGTCTTCTTCGTCCCGCTCGTGGCCGCGGGCGTGGTGCCCGCCGTCTTCTTGGCCTTCGAGGCGTCCGACCTCTTGGTCGTCGCCTTCGTGGCCGTCTTCTTCGCCGCCATGACCGTCCTCACTCGGAGATGGTCCGTGCCCCTGCACGGACCAGAGTCAACGAAGGGTACGACGTTTCGGCGTCGTGAGCGCGCTCACCGCGCCGTGTTCTTCGTTTGCTCACCCGACGGGTGCGCCGGGAGACGACGACGCGGCGTCACCCGCGTGGGGTGACGCCGCGTCGTGGTCGCGCAGGTCAGTGCTTGGCGCTGGCCTCGGGGGCGACGCTCGCCTGGGTGTCCAGGTCCTTGAGCTGGCCGGAGATGAAGTCCTTGAGCTTGCGGCGGTAGTCGCGCTCGTAGGTCGTCAGCTCGGCGATCTGGCCCTCGATCTTCGACTTCTGGGCGTTGAGGTCGTCGAGAATCTTCTTGCGCTGGGCCTCGGCCTCGCTGACCATCGTGGTGGCCTTGGTCTGGGCCTCGGAGACCAGCTTGTCGCGCTGGGTCGTGCCCTCGCCGATGAACTGGTCGCGCTTGCTCTGACCCGTCGAGAGCAGCTCGTCGTGCTTGCTCTGACCCGTCGAGAGCAGCTCGTCGTGCTTGCTCTGGCCGGTCGAGACGAGCTCGTCGTGGCGGCGCTGCGCCTCGGCGATGAGCTTGTCGCGCTGGGTCTGCCCCTCGGCGACGTGCTCGTCGTGCAGGCGCTGGGCGAGGGCGATGAGGCCGGAGGCCCCGGCACCGCCACCGGCGGCGGCAGCCATCTGGCCGGCCCCCGCGTCGTCGCTCGCGGGCGCAGCCGCGGCCACGGGGGCCTTGGCGGCCTCGTCCTGACGCGCCTTGGCCTCGGCCTCGGCCTTCTCGGCTGCGGCGTTGGCGGCCTTGATGCGCTCCTGCGCGGCGGCCTCGGCCTCCTCGGCGCGGGCGTTGACGGTCGCGATGCGCTCGTCGGCACTCTGCTGGGCCTTGGAGAGGTTGGCGGCGTCGCCCTTGGTGCGCTCGTCGTCGGCGCGCGCGCTCTGCTCGAGGTCGCTCGCGCGCTTCTCGGCGGCGGCGCGGGCAGCGGTCTCCTTGTCGAAGCGCGAGCGCAGGTCCTCCAGACGCGCGCGCAGGTCGCGGTTCTCCCGGGTCAGCGCCTCGTCGGCCTTGCCGGAGTCGGTCGCGGCAGCAGCCACGGGCGTGGCCGCCGTGCGGGAGCCGGATCCGTCCTGGGCGCGAGCCCGCAGGTCCTCTGAGTCCTTGACCATGCGACGCATCTCGGCGACGACCTCGTCGAGGAAGTCGTCGACCTCGCGCTCGTCGTAACCACGACGGAACTGGGTCTGGGTGAAGGTCTTGTTGAGGACGTCCTCGGGCGTGAGCGCCATTGTTCCTCCGTATGCGTTCGGGCAGGGTGCTTGCTCGTGGCGCCATTGCGCGCACGGGCATCGAGGCCAGCCTAGACGATGCGCAGGAGCAGTGAGACCACGATGATCAGCACGAGGAAGGCGAGGTCGAGGGCGACCCCACCGATGCGCACGGGCTTGATGACCTTGCGGATCGCGCGCAGGGGTGGATCGGTGAGGGTGTAGATCGCCTCGGCGACGACGAGGATGACGCCCCTGGGCCGCCACTGGCGGGCGAAGACCTGGATCCAGTCGAGGACGAGACGCCCGATGAGGATGAGGAAGTAGACGTACAGCACGAGGTGGAGCACGTCACGGACGATCGACATGGAACCAGCCTAGGTCGGGGGTCTGGACCCCACCTGTGAGGTCGTGCGGAAGCTCAGCTCTGGTTGAACAGGGCGCGCGGCTGCGGCGCCTCGCCACCCTCGGCGTCGACCTCGATGTGCTCAGGCGAGAGCAGGAAGACCTTGTTGGTCACCCGCTCGATCGACCCGTGCAGACCGAAGACCAGACCCGCGGCGAAGTCGACGAGCCGCTTGGCGTCGGAGTCGTCCATGTCGCTGAGGTTCATGATGACGGGAGTGTTGTTGCGGAAGCTCTCGCCGATGGCCCGGGCGTCGTTGTAGGTGCTCGGGTGGATCGTCGTGATGCGGTTCATCGGGGTGACCTCCACCTCGCGGACGGCCGGCGTCGTCGGGACGCGACGCAGGGGGGTGACCTCCGCGGCGGCGTGCTCCTCCTCGAGGACCTCGTGGCCCGCGTCGTACTCGTCGACGTAGTCGTCGTACTCGTCGTAGCGCTTGTCGTCCTCGGCGAGCCCGAGGTAGACCATCGCGTTGCGCAGTGCCGTCATGTCCTCAAATCCTTTGTCGTACCGGTTGCCTCGTCGGTGTCACCGAAGTTACCGGTGTGACGGACGATCTCCGAGGATTGCCGTCCCGACACGCAGGTGTGTCGCGCCGTGGCGCACCGCGGCCTCGAGGTCACCGCTCATCCCGGCCGAGATCCAGCTCGCCTCGGGATGGTCGGCCCGCAGTGCCTCGGCCAGCGCGGCCAGCCGGGCAAAGGCGGGCTCCGGGTCGACCCCGAGTGGCGCCACGGTCATGAGCCCACCCAGGCGAAGGGGGCTGCTCGCGATGGCGTCGGCCAGGGCGGGCACGTCGGCGGGCGCAGCTCCCCCACGCCCGGTGCCCCCGGCGGGATCGAGGTCGACCTGCACGAGGGCGGTGACCTCGCGGCCGGCGTCCTCGGCGCCGCGCGCGAGCGCACCGACCAGCTTGGGCCGGTCGACCGACTGCACGACGTCCGCCCACCGGGTCACGGCGCCGGCCTTGTTGGACTGCAGCTGCCCGATGAAGTGGGTGCGCACGCCCGACGGCGGCCCCCCGTCGGCCAGCTTGGCGGCGGCCTCCTGCTCCCGGTTCTCCCCGAGGTCACGCATGCCGAGCTCGGCCAGCAGGTCGACGTCGCTGCGGGGGAAGAACTTCGTCACGACGATCAGCTGGACCTCGTCACGGCTGCGGCCGGCGGCCTCGCAGGCCGCGGCGACCCTCCCTTCGACGGCGGCGAGGCGCTCGGCCAGCTCCTCCCGGCGGCTCATGCGGGACGCCCGACGATGCCGACGTAGCGGCCGGTGCGGCCGTCGCGGCGGTAGGAGTAGAGCGCGGCGTCCTCGCGGGCGCATCCGGGGATCCATTCGACGGACGCGCCCTCCGCCTGCAGCTGGTCGACGACTCCGGTGGCGACGTCGATGGCCGGCGTCCCGGTCCAGGTGAGTGCGGCCGAGGCGGGCGAGACCGCCATGGCCGCCGCGCGCATGTCGGCCGGCACCTGGTAGCAGCGCCCGCACACCGACGGCCCGACGGTGGCCCGCAGGTCGCTCGCGCCGAGGTCCCGCATCGCCTCGACAAGCCGGAGCACGACCCCCCCGACCATGCCCGGACGGCCGGCGTGGGCGGCGCCGACGAGCGGCCCGGCCATGTCGTGGAGCAGGACGGGGGTGCAGTCGGCGACGAGGACGCCCAGGGCGGTGCCGGGCAGGTCGGTGACGAGGGCATCGCCCTCGGCGACGGCGCCGGTGGCCGAGCGCGGCCCGTCGAGCAGCTCACGGGTCACGTGGACGACGTCGGTGCCGTGCACCTGGTCGGCGAGCACGAGCGGCATGCCGACGGCCTGCTCGACGGCCGCCCGGTTGGTGCGGACCGCGTCGAGGTCGTCGCCGACGTGGGCGCCGAGGTTGAGCCCGGCGAAGGGAGCGACGCTCACCCCGTCGTGGCGGTCGGTGAAGGCTCGCACGAGCCCCGGCGCGTCATCTCTCCAGGCGAACACGCCTGCAACCTATCGCCCGGGCACCCCCGGACGACGCAGGGCCCCGACCGGATCGGTCGGGGCCCTGCGGGGGCGTCTGCTCAGCTCACTTGAGGAAGTCGGGGACGTCGAGGTCGTCGCCGTCGTCGAAGGTCACCTGCCGCGGCGGCGTGGCCTGACGCGGCTGCTGGGCGGGCGCAGGCTGCTGCTGCGGCTGACCCTGGGCGGGCTGCTGGGCGGGCGCCGACTGCTGGGCCGGGGCCTGCTGCGGCGCGGCCGGAGCCTGCTGCTGCGTGGGCGCCGGCTGCTGGGCCGGGACCTGCTGCGGCGCCGACTGCGCGGGACGCTGCTGCTGGGCCGGCGCCTGCTGCTGCGGCTGACCCTGCGCCGGGCGGCCCTGACCGCCGGACTGGACCTGGCCGAGGGCCCGGTCGTCGGGCCGCTGCTGCGGGGCACCACCGTCGAAGCCGGCGGCGATGACGGTGACCCGCACCTCGTCGCCGAGGGCGTCGTCGATGACCGCACCGAAGATGATGTTGGCCTCGGGGTGGGCGGCCTCCTGCACCAGGCGGGCGGCCTCGTTGATCTCGAAGAGACCGAGGTCGCTGCCACCCTGGATCGACAGCAGGACACCGTGCGCACCGTCGATGCTCGCCTCGAGCAGCGGCGACGAGATCGCCAGCTCGGCGGCCTGGACGGCGCGGTCCTCGCCCCGGGCCGAGCCGATGCCCATGAGGGCGGAGCCGGCCCCCTGCATGACGGACTTGACGTCGGCGAAGTCGAGGTTGATCAGACCGGGCGTGGTGATCAGGTCGGTGATGCCCTGGACACCGGAGAGAAGGACCTGGTCGGCGCTGCGGAAGGCGTCGAGCATGCTCACGGCACGGTCGCTGATCGACAGCAGCCGGTCGTTGGGGATGACGATGAGCGTATCGACCTCGTCGCGCAGGGCACCGATGCCGGACTCGGCCTGGTTGGCCCGACGACGACCCTCGAAGGTGAAGGGGCGGGTCACGACACCGATGGTGAGCGCACCGAGGCTCTTGGCGATCTTGGCCACGACCGGGGCGCCACCCGTGCCGGTGCCACCGCCCTCACCAGCGGTCACGAAGACCATGTCGGCCCCCTTGAGGACCTCCTCGATCTCCTCGGCGTGGTCCTCGGCGGCCTTCTTGCCGACCTCGGGGTCCGCTCCGGCGCCCAGACCGCGGGTCAGCTCACGGCCGACGTCGAGCTTGACGTCGGCGTCGGACATCAGGAGCGCCTGGGCATCGGTGTTGATCGCGATGAACTCGACGCCCTTGAGGCCGACCTCGATCATCCGGTTGATGGCGTTGACGCCACCGCCGCCGATGCCGACGACCTTGATAACGGCCAGATAGTTCTGGGCTGATGCCACGGGGACTCCTGTTGCTGCTGCTCGGTGGTGCCTCAACCCCAAAACTCAAGGTGAACTTCAGGGTTACATTTTGGTCACGCTCGGTGTGCGGGTGACGTTATGCGGCCCGGGCCGCAGGGGCAAACGCCACGCCCGCGTGTCGTCAGCCTATCCCGTGGTGACCGGCGTGTCCGGTGCGGAGACGTCGATGGTCTTCGGCTTCTTGTCGAGGAGGATCTTGATGACCCTCACCTTGAGATCGGGACTGCTGCCGTCGCCCCACACGACCTCGGTCCGCCCGAGGGTGAAGGTGATCTGGTCGGCCGAGTCGACCGCGACGTCATCGACCTGCTCGCGCAGGTCGTCGGGGAGGGCCGCGAGCATCCCCTGGGCAGCTCGCACGCCGTGCCCCGAGACCTCGGCGCCGCCGTCGGCGGTCACCGTCGGCACGTCCTGGGGCGCCGAGCCGACGGTGCGGATCGCCACGCCGTCGAGGTCGAGCAGGCGGAAGCGGTCACCCTCGAGCCGCACGGCCAGGGCCGGAACCCTCGAGGTCACCTTGACCTTCAGGGTGTGCGGCCAGCCCCGCTCGACGCTGGCGTGGGCGGCGCCCGGCACCTGCGCGGTGATCGTGCGCGAGACGCCGTCGCCGTCGACCCGGGCCAGCGGGGTGCCGACCTGCTCCTCGGCGATCTGCTCGATCTCGTCCCGGTCGGCCGGGTCGGCCCCGGTGACCTCGACGTCACGGGTGGCCAGCACGGAGGAGAACCCGACGAGCCAGCCGAGCCCGATGACGAGCGCGACGACGAGGAGGAGCACCAGCCACCGACGAGCCCGCTGCCCGCGCACCCGGGCGGCACGCTGGGCGAAGCGCTCCTCGGTCGCCTCGCGGGTCCCGCTCCCCCGGCTCATCGGTCCAGTGCCTCGAGCAGTCTCGGCCCGAGGTGGGTGACGTCGCCGGCACCGACGGTGAGCACGAGGTCGCCGTCAGCGGCGCCCTGCGCCACCGCCGCGATCGCCTCGTCGAGGGAGACGACCCGTGCCGAACGCCCCTGTGCCACGAGCGGCTCGCTGATGAGGTGCGAACCGACGCCGGTCACCGGGTCCTCGCGGGCGCCGTAGACGTCGAGCAGCAGTACCTCGTCGGCCGGTACCAGCCCGGCGGCGAAGCCGGTCGCGAAGTCACGGGTGCGGGAGTACAGGTGCGGCTGGAAGATCACCCACAGGCGGTGCTCGCCGGCGATCTCCTTGGCGGTGCGCACGACCGCCTCCACCTTGCCGGGGTTGTGCGCGTAGTCGTCGACGACGGTGACGCCGCGCGCCACCCCCTTCGTCTCGAAGCGCCGTCGGGTCCCGCCGTAGGCCGCGAGCCCGTCGAGGACCGCCTGGGCATCCGTGCCGACGCCGTGGGCAGCGGCCGCGTAGGCCGCAGCGGCGTTGAGGAGGTTGTGCCGCCCCGGGACGCTGATCGACAGCTCCCGGCGGGCGTCGGCCTCGACGAGGGTGGCGCTCGCACTGGTGCCGTCGAGGACGGAGTCGACGAGCCGCACGTCCGCAGCCTCGCCGAAGCCGTAGCGCAGCACCCTCACGCCGGCAGCCTCGGCCCGGACGGCCAGCCGCTCGGACCCGGGGTCGTCGGCGCAGGCGACGAGCAGCCCACCCTCGGTGACCGTCTCGGCGAACTCGAGGTAGGCCGCCTCGACCGTCGCGAAGTCGCCGTAGAAGTCGAGGTGGTCGGGCTGGACGTTGGTGACGATCGCGACCTGCGGCGCGTAGGCGAGGAAGGACCCGTCGGACTCGTCGGCCTCGGCGACGAAGGGGGTGCCCTCACCGAGCGCGGCGTTGACCCCCTGCGTGGCCAGCTCGCCACCGAGGGCGAAGGAGGGCTGCGTCCCCGCCTCGAGCAGGGCGACGGTGAGCATCGAGCTCGTCGTCGTCTTGCCGTTGGCTCCGGCGACCGCAATGCGGGTCTGCTCCCCCATCGCCGAGGCGAGCGCCTGGCTGCGGTGCAGGACGCGCAGACCGGCGGCCCGCGCGGCCGCCAGCTCGGGGTTGTCCTCGCGGATCGCCGACGAGACGACGACGGTGTCGGCGCCCTCGAGGTGGGCCGGGTCGTGCCCCACCCAGATCGTCGCGCCGCGCTCGCGCAGCCGCTCGAGCAGCGGCGAGTCGTGGGCATCGCTGCCGCGCACCTCGACGCCCGCGTCGAGCAGCAGGCGCACGATGGCCGACATGCCGGCACCACCGGCAGCGAGCACGTGGACGACTCCGAGCTCGGCCAGTGGCACCCGTGGTGCCAGGACGTCGAAGCGGGGGTTGCGCGGGACCTCGGGCAGCGCGTCAGCCACGACGGCCACCTTGTGCCCAGGCGTCGGCGACCATGTCGGCGAGCGTCTCGTCGGCGTCGCGGTGCCCCACGGACTCCGCGGCCTGCGACATCGAGCGCAGTCGCGCACCGTCGCCCAGCAACGGCACGATCTCGCGGGCCACCCAGGCCGGGTCGACGTCGGCGTCCTCGACGAGCAGGCCACCGCCCGCCTCCACGACGCCCGCAGCATTGAGCCGCTGCTCGCCGTTGCCGATGGGCAGTGGGACGTAGACACCCGGCAGCCCGACCGCGGTCAGCTCGCACACGGTGTTGGCCCCGGCGCGGCAGACGACGGCATCGGCGGCGGCATAGGCCAGGTCCATCCGGTCGACGTAGGGCAGGACGACGTAGGGAACCGACGGGTCACCACCCGTCGCGACGAAGTCCTTGCCCGCGCCGGTCGCGTGCAGCACCTGCACCCCGGCGTCGCGCAGCGTCGCGACGCTGGCCTCGAAGGCGTCGTTGAGCCGCTTGGCTCCGAGGGAGCCGCCCGTGACGAGCAGCACCGGCAGGTCCTCGCGCAGCCCCAGCCCGGAGCGCGCCTGCGCTCGGGTCGCCGCGCGGTCGAGGGCGACGATCTCGGGGCGCAGCGGCATGCCGATGACCCGGCCGCCGGCCAGCTTGGTGCCGGGGAAGGTCACCCCGATGTGGTCGCTGAAGCGGGCCCCCACCTTGTTGGCGACGCCGGCCCGCGCATTCTGCTCGTGGATGACGATCGGGACGCCGGCCTTGCGGGCGGCGAGGTAGGCCGGCGTCGAGACGTATCCGCCGAAGCCGACGACGACCTGGGCGTCGACCTGCTCGATCGCCCGCCCGGCGGCCGCGACGGCCCGCCGCAGGTTGACCGGCAGGCGCACGAGGTCGCCGGAGGGCTTGCGGGGCAGCGCGACCTTGGGGATGGTCGCGAAGTCGTAGCCACGCTCGGGGACGAGCCGGGACTCCAGGCCCTCGCTCGTGCCCAGGGCGAGGATCTCGACACCGGGGTCGCGGCGGCGCAGGCAGTCGGCGAGGGCGAGCAGCGGGGACACGTGCCCTGCGGTGCCACCCCCCGCCAGCAGGATGCGTGAGGGGCGGGTGGGCGTCATCGCGACGATGTCCTCCTGCTCGGGATGCGGGCGAGCAGGGCGCGCGCCCGCGAGGGCTTGGCGGCGATCATCTCAGAGCACCCCGGCTCGCTTCGAGCGAAGCTCAGCAGGATGCCGACGGCGAGCATCGCGGTCACGAGCGATGACCCGCCGGAGGAGACGAAAGGCAGCGGGACGCCGATGACCGGGAGCATCCCGATGACGGCGCCGATGTTGATCGTCGCCTGCACGAGCACCCAGGTGCAGATGCCGGCGGTGGCGACGCGGACGAAGAAGTCGTCGGTGCGCGTGACCAGGCGCAGCCCGGCCACGGCGAAGGCGGCGAAGAGCGCGAGGATCGTCAGCGTGCCGATGAGGCCGAGCTCCTCGCCGATGATCGCGAAGATGAAGTCGTTGTAGGGCTCGGAGAGCCAGCCCCACTTCTCGCGGCTGGCACCGAGGCCGACACCGAACCACCCGCCGTCGGCGAGGGCATAGCGCCCGTGGATCGACTGGCGGCAGATGCCGTAGTAGAGGTCGGAGCCGGGCGCGCACTGCGTCGGGTCCAGCCAGATCTGGATGCGCTGCATGCGGTTGTTGCCGATGTTGGCGGCGAGAAGCCCGAGCAGGGCCAGCACGCCACCGCCGAGCACGAACCACCGCAGCTGCACGCCGGCGGCGAAGAGCATGCCGACGGCGATCGCGCAGATGACCATCGCGGTACCCATGTCTTGCCCGAGCATGACGAGCCCGACGATCAGCAGCATTCCCGGCACGACGAAGGGGACGAGCGCGTGCTTGATCGAGGCCAGCAGCGCCCGCTTGCGTTCGAGGACCAGCGCACCGGCGAGGACGAGGCCGATCTTGGCCACCTCGCTCGGCTGGATCGACAGGGACCCGACACCGATCCAGTTGCGGTTGCCCTGGAAGCCGAAGCCGAGTGGCGTGAGCACGAGCAGGAGCAGCACGATCGACGCGGCCACCGCGGGCACGGCCATCCGCTTCCAGAAGGCGATGCTGCGCCGCGAGGCCCACCACAGCGCGAGCCCGCCGGCGAGGGCGAAGACGAACTGCTTGAGGAAGATGGTGAAGGAGCTGTCGTTCTCCTTCAGCGAGACGATCATCGACGCCGACAGCACCATGACCAAGCCGATGCCGACGAGCAGGCCGACGATGCCCAGGAGCAGGTAGTAGGTCGTCATCGGCGACTCGAAGCGCGCGGTCCACTCGTCGACCCGGGTGGAGCGGGTGCGGCGCGCGCCGCTGCGACCGGACCCGGTCGCTGCGCTGCTGCTCACGCTCACCCCTCCTGCAGGTACCTGTGCACCGCGGCGGCGAAGGCGTCGCCGCGGGCCCCGTAGTTGTCGAACATGTCCATGGATGCGGCTGCCGGGGCCAGCAGCACCGCGTCTCCCGGCATCGCGAGCGTGGCCGCGTGCCGGACGACGAGGTCCATCGCCCCAGTGTCCGTCGCGGCGACGTCGATCACGGGGACATCGGGCGCGTGTCGGGCGATGGCCGCGGCGATCTGCTCGCGGTCGCGACCGATGAGCACGGCGGCGCGCAGTCGACCGGCGGCCGCCGCGACGAGCTCGTCGACGTCGGCACCCTTGAGCAGGCCGCCGGCCACCCACACGACGTGCTCGTGGGAGGTGAGGCTCGCGAGGGCGGCGTGGGGGTTGGTCGCCTTGGAGTCGTCGATCCAGTGGACCTCGCCGGCGCTCGCCACGTGGGCGATGCGGTGCGGCTCGGGCTGCCAGGCCCGCAGCCCCTCGCGCACGGCGACCGGCGGCACCCCGTGGGCCCGGGCGAGCGCGGCGGCGGCCAGGGCATTGGCGACGAGGTGCGGGGCGACGCTCGGGGCCTCGCCCTGCAGGTCGGCCAGCGTGCCGAGCTCGGCGGCGGAGGTCTCGCGCTCGGCGACGAAGGCCCGGTCGGCGAGGACGTCCTCGACGAGCCCGAGCATCGACAGCCCGGGCGTGCCGAGGGTGAAGCCGACGGCGCGGCAGCCCTCGACGACATCGGCCTCCTCGACGAGGCGGCGCGTGGCCGGGTCCTGCTCGTTGTAGACGCAGGCGACCTCGGCGTTGGCGTAGACCTTGCCCTTGGCCGCGGTGTACTCCTCGAGGGAGCCGTGCCAGTCGATGTGGTCGGGCGCGATGTTGAGGCAGGCCGCGGCCTGCGGGCGAAGGGAGTGGCTCCAGTGCAGCTGGAAGCTCGACAGCTCGACGGCGATGACGTCGTAGGGCTCGGGGTCCTGGACGAGGTCGAGCACGGGCGTGCCGACGTTGCCGGCGCTCGCGGCCCGCAGGCCGGCGGCGCGCAGCATCGAGGTGAGCATCTGCACCGTCGTCGTCTTGCCGTTGGTGCCGGTGACGAGCAGCCAGGGCGCTCCCCCGGCCCGCGGGCGCATCCGCCACGCGAGCTCGACGTCACCCCAGATCGGGATGCCCGCCTCGGCGGCCGCGGCGAGCAGCGGCTGGTGCGGCGGCCAGCCCGGCGAGGTGACGACGAGGTCGATCTCGTCCGCGGGCACCGGCAGCGCGGTCTCGGCGCCGTCACCGAGGTGCAGCTGCGCGTCGAGCACCTCGAGGATCTGGGCGCGCTGGGCCATCTGGGTGTTGGGCTCGGGTGCCTTGGCGTCGACGACGCGGACGTGGGCGCCGTACTGGAGCAGTGCGTCGGCGGCGGCGAACCCGGAGACGCCCAGGCCGGTGACGACGACCCCCAGGCCGGCCCAGTCGGCCTCGCGGCAGGTCAGCGCGGCCAGCCGCTCCGCGCGGGAGGCGGCGTCGGTCACGGTGCCCCCACGACCCACTCGGCGTAGAAGATCGCCAGCCCGAGCGCGACGAAGAGGCCGGCCACGATCCAGAAGCGGATGACGATCGTCACCTCCTGCCACCCGAGCAGCTCGAAGTGGTGCTGCAGGGGCGCCATGCGGAAGACCCGCTTGCCGGTGGACTTGAAGGAGGCGACCTGGATGATCACCGAGAGGGTGATCGTCACGAAGAGGCCGCCGAGAATGACGACGAGCAGCTCGGTGCGCGAGAGGATCGCCAGACCGGCGATCGCGCCGCCGAGGGCGAGCGATCCGGTGTCCCCCATGAAGATCTTGGCCGGCGAGGCGTTCCACCACAGGAAGCCGAAGCAGGCACCGGTGCCGGCCGCGGCGACGACGGCGAGGTCGAGCGGGTCCCGCACGTCGTAGCAGTTGGCACCGGGGCTGGTCTGGCAGTTCTGGTTGAACTGCCAGATGGAGATGACGACGTAGGCCCCGAAGACCATGACCGAGGCGCCTGTCGCCAGACCATCGAGACCGTCGGTGAGGTTCACGCCGTTGGACGTGCCCGCGATCATGAGGTTGGCCCAGAGCACGAAGAGGATCACGCCGACGAAGGGGGCGAAGAAGGCCAGGTCGAGCGCGGTGTCGCGCACGAAGGAGATGCTCGTCGAGGCCGGGCGGCGCAGCGCGTCGTTGGGGAACTGCAGGGCGAGGACCGCGAAGGTCACGCCGACGAGGGTCTGCCCGATGAGTTTCTCCCCCGACTTCAGGCCGAGGCTGCGCTGCTTGCTGATCTTGATGTAGTCGTCGGCGAAGCCGACGGCACCCAGACCCACCATGAGGAAGAGCACGAGGACGCCGCTGGCGGTCGGCGACTGCCAGGTGACGAGGTGCGCGACGGCGTAGGCGATGACGGTCGCGAGGATGATGACCGCGCCGCCCATCGTCGGCGTGCCGCGCTTGGTGTGGTGCGAGGTCGGACCGTCGTCACGGATGAACTGGCCGTACCCCTGCTTGACGAGGTACGTGATGAACATCGGCGTGCCGAGCAGGGCGACGACGAGTGACACGACAGAAGCGATGACCACGGCCATCATGCGTGGGCCTCCCTCTGGACGATGCGGTCTCCGAGCCACCGTAGCCCGGCGTCGCGGCTGGACTTGAAGAGGACGACGTCCGGCGCGGCGAGCTCGGCGACGAGCACCGCCTCGGCCGCGTCGGCATCGGGCACGACCCGCACCCGCGGGCCGTCCTCACGAGCAGTGTCCCGTGCGCCGTCCGCGATCGCCGCAGCCGTCTCGCCGACGACGAGGACCTCGTCGACCCCGAGCTCCGCGGCCTCGCGGCCGACGGCGGCGTGCAGCTCGTCCGAGGCGTCACCGAGCTCGAGCATCGCGCCGAGCACGGCCCAGCGACGACCGCCGGCGCCCATCGTCGCCAGGCTGCGCAGGGCGGCGGACATCGAGTCGGGGTTGGCGTTGTAGGCGTCGTTGACGACGACGACGCCGTCCTCGCGCCGGGTGACCTCCATGCGCCACCGGCTGAGCGGGCGGGCGTCGGCCAGGGCCGGCACGATCTGCTCGAGGCCCATCCCCGCGGCGTGCGCCGCCGCGATGACCGCCAGGGCGTTGCCGACGTGGTGGCGCCCGACGAGGCCCAGCCGCACCTGCGCCGTGCCGAAGGGGGCGGTGACGGTGAAGGAGGGGGCACCCGCCTCGTCGAGGGTGATGTCGGTGGCCCGCACGTGGGCGGCCGCCGACTCGCCGACGAGGACGACCTGCGCGGACGTGCGCGCCGCCATGGCGGCGACGAGCGGGTCGTCGGCGTTGAGCACCGCGACCCCGTCCGCGGGCAGGGCGGCGGGCAGCTCTCCCTTCGCCTCGGCGATCGCCTCGACCGAGCCGAACTCGCCGACGTGGGCGTGACCGACGTTGAGGACGATGCCGATGCGCGGGGGCGCGATCCGGGTGAGGTAGTCGACGTGACCGATGCCGCGGGCGCCCATCTCGACGACGAGGTGCCGTGTGGTCGGGGTGATCCGGCAGACGGTGAGCGGGACGCCGACCTCGGAGTTGTAGGAGCCGACCGGGGCGATCGTCTCGCCGTCGACGGCGAGCACGGAGCCGAGGAGGTCCTTGGTGCTCGTCTTGCCGGAGGAGCCGGTGATGCCGATGACCGTCAGGTCGGGCCGGGAGTCGACGAGGTGCCGGGCCAGCGCGACGAAGCCGGCCTGCTCGTCCTCGACGACGACGCACGGCAGCCCGTCGACCTCGCGGGTCGTGAGGGCAGCGACGGCACCGGCGCGCGCGGCGCCGGGGACGAAGTCGTGCCCGTCGGCGCTCTCGCCGACGCGGGCGACGTAGAGGCTGCCCGGGCCCGCTTCGCGGGAGTCGGTGACGACGGGGCCGTCGACGAGGACCTGCGCGGCCTCGTCGGGGCCGCAGCCGTGGAGGCGCCCGCCGGTGATGTCGGCGACGGCGCCCAGGGTCGTGGGGATCATCCGGTGACGCTCCGGCGGTCGAGGGCGGCCCGCAGGACCGCCCGGTCGTCGTGCTCTCGGATCTCTCCGCGCACCTCTTGGCCCTGCTCGTGGCCCTTGCCCAGGACGGCGACGGTGGCGCCGGGCCCGGACTCGTGGGCGATCTCGACGGCCCGCTCGATGGCCGCGACGCGGCCCTCGACGACCTCGAGACGCGCGCGCGAGCGGGGCCAGACGCCCTCCGCGACGGCGTCGCGGATCGTGGCGGGGTCCTCCTCGCGCGGGTTGTCGTCGGTGACGATGACGACGTCGGCGTGGGCGGCCGCGGCGGCCCCCATGCCGGGCCGCTTGCCGGGGTCGCGGCTGCCGCCGGCGCCGAGGACGACGACGAGCAGGCCGTAGGTCTGGGGTCGCAGTGCCGCCAGCGCGGCACCGACCGCGTCGGGGGTGTGCGCGAAGTCGACGAGCGCCGTCGGCAGGTCCTCGGGACCGGGCTCGCTCGGGGCGACGAGCTCCATGCGGCCCGGCACGTAGGGCCGGGTGAGGATCGCGCCGGCGACCTCGCGGGGCGGGATCCCGGTCTCGATGAGGGCCACGGCGGCCATCGCGGTGTTGACGCGGTTGAAGTCGCCGGGCAGGGCCGACTCGAGGTGGAGCACCTCGTCGGCACCCGTGAGCGTCAGCGCGGGCTCGCGCGGGTCGCCGCCGACGACCCAGTCGGCCTCGACGTGGAGGCGCGAGGTGACGGTCGTGACGGGGACGGTGGCCTCCTCCGCCAGCCGGGCGCCCCATTCGTCGTCGACGCACACGACGCCCCGGCGGGAGCGCTCGGGGGTGAAGAGGCTGGCCTTGGCGAGGAAGTAGTCCTCCATCGTCCCGTGGAAGTCGAGGTGGTCCTGGCTGAGGTTGGTGAAGAGGGCGACGTCGTACATGACCTCGTCGACGCGGTGGAGGGTGAGCGCGTGGCTCGAGACCTCCATGACGCAGTCGTCGATGCCGCGCTCCCCCATCGTCGCGAGCAGCGCGTGCAGGTCGGTCGTCTCCGGGGTGGTGCGCACGGACTTGATCCGCTCGTCGCCGATGCGCGTCTCGATGGTCCCGATGAGCCCCGTCGTGTGGGCCAGCGCCTCGAGGGCGGAGACCATGAGGTAGGCGGTCGTCGTCTTGCCGTTGGTCCCGGTGATGCCGAACATCGTGCAGCGGCGGTCGCCGCTGTCGTAGACCGCCGCGGCGACGCGGCCGAGGACCTCGCGCGGGCGCTCCACCACGACGAAGGGGAGGTCGCTCCCCTTCGCCTGCAGCCGGGAGGCCCCGTCGGCGTCGGTGAGGACGGCGACGGCCCCCGCCGCGAGGGCCTTGTCGACGAAGTCGGCTCCGTGGGCCCGGGCACCGGGCAGGGCGGCCCACAGGTCGCCGGGGCGCACGGTCGAGGTGTCGAGGGAGACGCCGGTCACCGAGGTGGCCGGGTCACCGTGCACGGGCGTGGCCGCGGCGTCGCCGACGAGGTCGGCGACGTCCACGAGGGTCAGCGGGTGCACCCGCTCAGGACGAGGAAAAGACACGATCCGCGACCTTACCCGCCATCCGGGGCGCCCCGGTCAAGCAGCAGACCCGGGGTGTCGGCCGCCGGCTTCTTGGACAGCTTGGTGCGCACCTTGGGGGCCTTCTCGTCCTGGGGCGTCGGCGGCACCTTCTCCTTCTGCAGGGCGTAGGTCATGACGTCCTTGAAGACCGGCGCGGCGACCGTGCCGCCGTAGTAGCCCTTGATCGGGCGCTGGAGGATCACCGAGACGACGAGCTTGGGGTCGTCGGCCGGGGCGAAGCCGATGAAGCTCGCGGTCTTGCCGCTGTAGCCACCGGACTCGGAGTCGTAGCGGTCGGCGGTGCCGGTCTTGCCGGCGACGCGATAGCCCTTGATCTTCGCCTCGGGGGCCGTGCCCTCGTCGCTCACGACGCCCTCGAGCATCCGGGAGACGTCGTTGGCGGTCTTCTTCGAGACGGCGCGGTTGCGCTTGCCCGCCGGGGCCGCCTCCCAGCCGCCCTCGCCGTCGCTGACCTCCTTGACGAAGGTCGGGCTGATCCGTACCCCGTCGTTGGCGATCGCCTGGAAGACGTTGGTCACCTGCACGGCGGTCGTCGAAACGCCCTGGCCGTAGGTGATCGTGTAGCGCTGCGAGCCGTTCCACGTCTCGGACTTCGGCAGCAGGCCGCCGGACTCACCGGGGAAGCCGGAGCCGCTCGTCGATCCCAGGCCGAAGCGCCGCAGGTACTCCTCGAGGGTCTTGGGCTTCATCGTCTCGCCGATGAGCATGGTGCCGGTGTTGCTCGACTCGGCGAGGGCACCGGCGACGGTGCGGTACTCGTCGGGGTGCGGGTGGCTGTCGCTCAGGGTCTGGTCACCGCGCTTCATGGAGTACGGCAGGATCATCGGCGTCTCGGGGGTGATCGTCCCCTCCTCGAGACCGGCCGCGACGGTCATGATCTTCGACGTCGACCCGGGCTCGAAGACGTCGCTGAAGGCGAGGTTGGAGAAGACGCCCTTGCCGTCGCCGATGTTGTTGGGGTCGAAGGTCGGGTAGGACGCCAGGGCGACGAGCTCGCCCGTGTCGACCCGCTGGACGACGACGGTGCCGGAGAGCGCCTTGGTCTCCTTGACCTTGTCGGCCAGGGCATTTTGCGCGTACCACTGCACGTCGTTGTCGATCGTCAGGCGCACGTCCTTGCCCGCGGTCGCCGAGCTGACGTCGTCGGAGGCATTGGGCAGGCGCGAGCCGTCCTGGGCGATCTCGTAGGTCGCCTGGCCGGGGGTGCCCTTGAGGACGTCGTCGAGCTGCAGCTCGAGGCCACCGCCGGCGGTCTGGTCCTGCGGCTGGACGAAGCCGACGAGAGAGGCGACCGTCGTCGACTGCGGGTAGGTGCGCTGGGTCGAGCGCTCGGAGTAGATGCCGGGGATGCCCAGGGCGTTGATCCGGCGCCAGGTGAGCGGCGAGATGTTCTTGGCGAGGACCCGGTAGCGCTGCGAGCCGGTGAGCTTGGGCTCGAGGTCCTCGGCGCTGGTGCCGAGCGGCTCGGCGAGGTCCTTGGCGGCGCCCGCCACCCCGACCTTGGTGGTCGTGCCGTCGACCTTCTTGTCGTACTCCGGCACGGCCGTCTGGTCGACGACGACGGTGCGCCGCTCCTGGCTCTGCGCCAGGACGGTGTCGTTGGCGTCGTAGATCGTGCCGCGGTGGGCGGGGATCGCCTCGGTCTGGGTGCGCTGGCGCAGTGCGTCGGCGGCGACGGCGTCGGAGTCGAAGCCCTGGATGCGCAGCAGCTGCGCGGCGAAGAGGCTGAGCACGATGAGCGAGACGACCATGAGCGCCCGCATGCGGGTGCGCGGGCTGGCCGAGACCGCGGCAGCCGCCGGTCGACGAGCGGGCGCCGCCTTCTTGGCTGGAGTCGCCTTGCGAGCAGGTGCCGCCTTCTTGGCAGACGCGGCCTTCTTCGCCGGCGCGGTCTTGCGCGACGGAGCCGCCTTCTTGGCAGGCGCGGCCTTGCGGGCAGGCCGAGCCTGGCCGGAGGAGGGTCGACCGGTGCCCTGAGGGCGGTCAGGTCGGCGCTGGCTCACGGTGCGGCCTCTCCTGTCAGTTGCTCGGGCGGGCGGTGGGGGTCTTCTTCTTGGCGGCCTTCGAGGAGGGCTCCGACGTGGACTTCGAGGACGGTGAGGAGCTGGTCGAGGACTGGTCCGCCGTCGCCGTGGCGGCCGCTCCCACGGTAAATCCGTCGGGCTTCTTGGCGACCGACGCCACGCCGAGGATGCTGCCCTTGTCGACGTCGATGAAGGCGGCGCTGCCGGCCGGGACCATGCCGAGCGCGTCGGCCTCGGTCGCCAGGCGCTGCGGCGCGGCCCGGTCGTTGATCGTCTGGGACAGCGAGTCCTCCTTGTCGGCGAGCGACGCGGAGCGGGCCTCGAGGGCCGTCACCTCGAAGGAGTCCTGGGCCATCGAGGTGTTGAGCCCCAGGACGGCGCCGAGCCCGGCGACGAGCAGGGCGAAGCACAGTACCGGGAACCACGCGGACCCGGCCCGATCGGTGGGGGTGACGACCTCGAGCGAGGCCCGGGTGCCTCGGGCGGGGGCGCGACGGGCGACGGTCGTGGCGACGGACGACTGGCTCATCGGTGGGGGCCTTCCTGGTGACGGGGCGGTCGGATGCGCTCGGCGCCGCGCAGGCGCACCGAGGCGGATCGGGAGTTGGTCTCGAGCTCGCGGGCGCTCGGGGTGAGCGCCCCGCGGGTGAGCAGGCGCAGCTCGGGTGCGTGCTCCGGCAGCTCGACGGGCAGGTCGGGCGGGGTGGTCGAGGCGGCGCCGGCGGCCAGGGCCCGCTTGGTGATGCGGTCCTCGAGGGAGTGGAAGGACAGCACCGCGATCCGGCCGCCCACCGACAGCCGGTCGAGGGCGACGGGCAGCGCGCGGGCCCAGCCGGCGAGCTCCTCGTTGACCTCGATCCGCAGCGCCTGGAAGGTGCGCTTGGCCGGGTGGCCACCGCCGCGCTGGGAGGCCATCGGGATCGTGGCGCGCAGCAGCTCGACGAGTCGGCCGGAGCGCTCGAAGGGGGTGACCTCCCGCTCGCGGACGATCGCGCCGGCGATCTTGCGGGCGAAGCGCTCCTCGCCGTACTCCGAGAGCACCCGGGTCAGGTCGCGGGCGTCGTAGGTGTTGAGCACCTCGGCGGCGGTGACCCCGGTCGTGGGGTCCATCCGCATGTCGAGCGGCGCGTCGTGGGCGTAGGCGAAGCCGCGCTCGGTCTCGTCGAGCTGGAGCGAGGAGACCCCGAGGTCGAAGAAGGCCGAGGTGACGCTCGCGAGGCCGAGGTCGTCGAGGACCTCGCCGATCTCGTCGTTGACGGCGTGCACGAGGGTGACGCGCTCGCCGAAGCGGGCCAGCCGCTCCCCCGCCAGGGCCAGCGCCTGCGGGTCGCGGTCGATGCCGACGAGACGCACCTGCGGGTCGGCCTCGAGGACCGCCTCGGCGTGGCCGCCCATGCCGAGCGTGCCGTCCACGTGGACGGCGCCCTCCGTGGAGAGCGCCGGGGCGAGCAGGTCGAGGACCTCGTCGAGCATGACGGGCACGTGGCGGGAGGCCGCGTCGCGGCCGTCGGTGGTCAGGTCACGGTCGTCGTGCTCCACGGTGCTCCCTTCGTGCTCGTCGGTGGTGGGGGGGGGGTTGTGGTGGTGATCTCCGGGTCGTGCTCGCTGCTGCCGCCTGGTCCCCATCCGGGACGTTCCGGCCCGGGGGAAGTCGGGTCGGCGCCGTCACGGCTGGAGGCCGGGCGGCAGCTGCATCACATGAGTCCGGGGATCACCTCCTCGGACTGGTCGGCGAAGGCCTGCTCGGTGCTGGCCAGGTACTCCTCCCACGCGGCGGTGTCCCAGACCTCGACCCGCGAGCCGGTGCCGATGACGGTGCACTCGCGGTCGAGGCCGGCGTACTGGCGCAGCGCGGCGGGCACGGTGACCCGGCCCTGCTTGTCGGGGATCTCGTCGCTCGCGCCGGAGAGGAAGACGCGCATGTAGTCGCGAGCGGCCTTGCTCGAGGTGGGGGCCTCCTGGAAGCGCTGGGTGATCTTGACGAACTCGTCCATGGGGAAGACGTAGAGGCAGCGCTCCTGACCACGGGTCATGACCAGGCCGCCGGCGAGCTTGTCGCGGAACTTCGCGGGGAGGAAGAGGCGGCCCTTGTCGTCGAGGCGTGGGGTGTGGGTACCGAGGAACACGGCGACCACCTCCCCTTCGTCTCGACCCGAGGGCTCCCTGCGCTTCCTTGATCCCCCACTTTACTCCACCTCTGCTCCAGATCACACCCCGATTCGCACTTTTCGGCGACTTCTTTCCTGACTTTTCCCTGATAAATCAAGGGTGGTGCAAAGTGGGGCGGATTCACCGCACCGGCGGCACGAAGGGGGGTCCCCCAGGGCCGGGACCGAGGGTGCCTGTGTCTCGTGGGCCCGATTCCTAGGGCCGGAGGCCGAGCGCGACGTAGGGTCGGGAGCACATCGGAGCGAAGTGGGGACGCCACCGGCGCGGCCCCGGGACGGAGACGTGGTGACCCTCAGCAGGGAAGGCGCCCCCGAGGTGGCGGCACAGGCGGACCTCGAGTACGTCGTGTCCGTCGGCCGGGCGCTCGCCGACACGATGAATGCCGTCATCGAGGGCAAGCCCGATGTCGTGCGCACCGCCGTCACGGTCCTGCTCGCGGAGGGGCACATCCTCGTCGAGGACGTGCCCGGCGTCGGCAAGACGATGCTCGCCAAGGCGCTCGCCCGCAGCATCGACTCCTCGGTGCGTCGGGTGCAGTTCACCCCCGACCTGCTGCCGAGCGACATCACCGGTGTGAGCATCTACAACCAGGACCAGCACGAGTTCGAGTTCCGCCCCGGGGCCGTCTTCGCCAACGTCGTCATCGGTGACGAGATCAACCGCGCCTCGCCCAAGGCCCAGTCGGCCCTGCTGGAGTGCATGGAGGAGGCCCAGGTCACCGTAGACGGGCGGACCTACGAGCTGCCCCGGCCCTTCATCATCATGGCGACCCAGAACCCCGTGGAGATGGAGGGCACCTACCCCCTCCCCGAGGCCCAGCGCGACCGCTTCATGGCGCGGCTGTCCATGGGCTACCCGACCGCCGCCGCCGAGGTGGCCATGCTCGACCACCACGGCGCGAGCTCGCCGCTGGAGAGCCTGCGGCCGGTCGCCGACGCGGCAGGCATCGCCCGGCTCATCGCCGCGGTGCGCACGGTCCACGCCTCCACGGCGGTGCGCCAGTACGCCGTCGACATCGCCACCGCGACCCGCACGAGTTCGCTCGTGCGCCTGGGCGCCTCGCCCCGGGCGACGCTGCACCTGCTGCGCGCCGGCCGGGCGCACGCGGCGCTGCACGGACGCGACCACGTGCTCCCCGACGACATCCAGACCATCGCCCCGGTCGTCCTCGCCCACCGACTGCTGCTGAGCAGCGAGGCGCAGCTGGCCCGGCGCGACCCGGTCGACATCGTCAGCGAGATCGTGCGGCACACGCGCGTCCCCGCCGCCCGGTGAGTGCTCGACCATGACCGGTCGCGGGCGGCTCTTCGTCGCGGCCGGGGTGCTCGTGGCCCTCACCGGCCTGACCCTCGGCCTGCACGACCTGACCAAGGTCGGCGCGCTGCTCGTCGTGCTGCCGGCCCTGGCGCTGCTGCTCTCCCGCCGCGAGCTCGACCTCGCCGTCACCCGTGAGGTCGCCCCCTCCCGCGTGCCCACCGACGGCCACGCCGACGTCACCGTCCGGGTGCACAACTCCGGCCGGCTGCCCACCCCCCTCCTGCGGGGCGAGGAGGCGCTGGCCTATGCCCTCGGCGACCGACCGCACCTGCTCGTGCCGCGCCTCGACGGCGGCGAGACCCGCCAGCTGACCTACCGGGTGCGCTCCCACGTGCGGGGCCACCACACGATCGGCCCGCTCTCGGTGCGGGTCACCGACCCCTTCGGCCTGGCGACCCGTGCGGTCCCGGTGCCCGGCGAGACCTCGCTCGTCGTCCTGCCGCGGGTGCTGCCACTCACGCCCGTGCGCGGCGTGCCGGCCGGCGGAGGCGGCGAGACCTCGGTCGCCTCGCGGGTCGCCCTGCAGGGTGAGGACGACGTCGGCGTGCGCGAGTACCGCATCGGCGACGACCTGCGCCGCATCCACTGGCGCTCGACGGCCCGCACCGGCGAGACGATGGTGCGGCAGGACGAGCAGCCTTCCCGACGGCGTGCCCTGGTCCTGCTCGACGACCGCGCCGGCGTCCACGCCGGCACCGGGGGCGGCGGGTCCTTCGAGTGGTCGGTGACGGCGGCGGCGTCGATCACCACGCTGCTCCTCGGCGAGCGCTTCGAGGTGCACCTGTGCCGGTCCGCCGACGAGGGCGGCGCGGTCGAGCCGCTCGTCGACGTCGACCACGCGCTCGACGAGCTCGCCGCGGTCCAGCCAGCCGAGACCACCTCGGCGCGCGGGCTCCTCGAGGCCCTCGACGACTTCATGCAGCACGGCGGGGGCCTCGTCGTCGGCGTCCTCGGCGAGCTCGACGACGACATCGTCGATCTCTGCGCCACACGCGCCCGCCACGGGCTGGGTCTGGTCGTCGACCGCGGCGGCTTCTCCTCCGGCACCCGGGGCACCGGGCCCGCCGACGAGACCGCCCACCGGCTGGCCCTCGGCGGCTGGCGCACCGAGGTCGTCCGCCCCGGCGCCCAGCTCCCCGAGCTGTGGGCCCGACTCACCGTGGGTCTGGGGGTGCGCGCATGATGCGACACGAGCCCCGGGTGGTCGCCGGCCTCCTCGCCGGCCTGGCGACGATCGTCGTCGCCCTCCCCCTCGGCCGGCTCTTCGACGAGGCCCCCTGGGCCCTCCCTTCGGTCATCGGCGTCGCCGTCGTCGCCGGCACCGGCATGGTCCTGCGCTCGCTCACCACCCACGCAGGGTTGGTCGTCCTCGGGCAGGCCGCCGCGGCCAGCCTCTACCTGCTCGTCACCCAGCTCGGCGAGACGACGGTCTTCGGCGTCGTCCCCACACCCGAGACGCTCACCGCGCTGCTCGACCACTTCGAGCAGGCCCAGGACACGATCACCCGCTACGCGGCCCCCGCGCCGGCGACGCCCGGCATCACCGTCATGCTCGTCGCGATCATCGTCGTCGTCGCCCTGGCCGTCGACATGGCCAGCGCCACTGCAGCATCGCCGTCGGTCGCCGGCCTGCCGCTGCTCTCGCTCTTCCTCGTCTCGGCGGCCAACTCCGGTGGCTCGATGCACTGGGCGTGGTTCCTCGCCGGCGCCGGGCTGTGGCTCGCGATGGTCGTGCACCAGTCCGACGTCGACCTGCACGGCTGGGCGACCTCGGTCCCCCGCATGGCGCGTGGCGACGGCGAGGACATCGCCGGGCGCTCGCACCGCTGGCAGGCCGCGCGACTCGGGGCCTTCGCCCTGGTCGCCGCCGTCGCCGCGGCCACCTTCGTCCCCCACCTGCCGACCCGCTACGTCCTCGACGGGCTGGGGCGCAGCCAGGGCGGAGCGACGACCGGGTCCGGCGTGCGCCTGGCCACGGCCCTCGACCTGCGCCGCAGCCTCGAGTCGCCCAGCGAGGCCCCGGTGCTCACCTACACGTCGAGCTCCCCCACTCCGGGGCCCCTGCGGGTGGCGGTCGTCGAGGACTTCTCCGACGGCCTGGGCCGCATGCGCTCCGACGCCCCCGAGCCCGTCGAGGGCTTCTCCGCCCCGGACCCGACCCTTCGAATCCCCGGCAACGTCGTCGGTGAGCGACGCACGATGGTCGTCGAGTCCAACGGCGTCGCAGCCCCGCAGCTGCCGCTCCCTTCGCTCGTCAGCTCGGTCGACACGGGCGGCATCGCCTGGGCTCTCGGCGACGACGGCACGGCTGCCGTCCAGCGCACTCCCGGCACCTACTCGGCGACCTACACCGAACTCGCCCCCGAGGAAGAGGACTTCGACCAGCCGACGGGCGAACCCATCGACCCGCTCGCCCAGAGCGACTCCTACCTCACCCTGGACCCCGGGTCGGCGCAGGAGATCGGAGACCTCGTCGACGAGGTCGTCCCACACGACGCCACTCCCCTGCGCAGCGCCCAGGCCATCCAGGAGTACCTGCGCGGCAGCGAGTTCACCTACAGCCTCGACCTGCCCTCGTCGCAGGGGCGTGACCCGATCGTCGCCTTCCTCGACCACAAGACCGGCTACTGCCAGCAGTTCGCCGTGACCATGACACTCATGGCCCGGGCGCGCGGGATCCCCGCCCGCGTCGCCGTCGGCTTCCTCCCCGGCTCCCTGAGCAGTGGCGACGAGCGCGTCGTGCGGGTCAGCGACGCCCACGCCTGGCCCGAGCTGTACTTCGAGGGGGTGGGCTGGACGCGGTTCGAGCCGACGCCCGGCTCACGTGCTGCGTCGACGCCCGGCTACACGATCGACACCTCCGACGCGAGCGCCGGCACCGACACCTCGACCTCGTCCGACGAGACGACGAGCTCCTCGACCCGCCCCGACGACCAGCAGGAGGACGTCGCGGTCCCAGAGGCCGCGACCGCGCCCGACGAGGGTCGCCCCGCCTGGGTCACCGCGCTGCTCTGGCTGCTCGGCATCGCCGCCGTGCTGGCGATCATGCCGCTGTCGGCGCTCGTGGCCCGTCGCCGCTCCCGCCGCTCGGCCGTCGACGACGCCGAGCGGGTCGAGCGCGAGTGGCACGAGCTGATCACCCAGCTCGACGACCTCGGGCTGCGCCCACCGGTCGGCGCGACCCCGCGGCAGACCGGCGCCTGGCTCAGTCGGCGCCTGCATCTCGAGGGCGAGCCGCAGGAGCAGCTCGACCACGTCGTCGCCACCCTCGAGCGCGCCCGCTACGCCCCGCCCGGAGCCGACCTGCCCGACATCTCCCACGAGGTCGGCGGGGTCGTCGACGAGGTCCGCTCCGGCCGGCAGCGCTCGCGACAGGTCCGCTCGGTGCTGTGGCCCCAGGACGGCGTCGACGCGTGGCGCGCGTTCGGCCGCTCGCTCCTGCGCCGCCTGCCTCGTCGCCGCTGACTCCCCCTTCGCCCCAGAGGTCGCGGAGTGCGTCAGTCGAGGTAGTCGCGCAGAACCTGCGAGCGGCTCGGGTGACGCAGCTTGCTCATCGTCTTGGACTCGATCTGACGGATGCGCTCACGCGTCACGCCGTAGACCTTGCCGATCTCGTCGAGCGTCTTGGGCTGACCGTCGGTCAGGCCGAAGCGCATCGAGACCACGCCGGCCTCGCGCTCGCTGAGCGTGTCGAGGACCGAGTGCAGCTGCTCCTGCAGGAGCGTGAAGCTCACCGCGTCGGCCGGCACGACCGCCTCGGAGTCCTCGATGAGGTCACCGAACTCGGAGTCGCCGTCCTCGCCGAGCGGGGTGTGCAGGGAGATCGGCTCGCGGCCGTACTTCTGGACCTCGACGACCTTTTCGGGGGTCATGTCGAGCTCCTTGGCCAGCTCCTCCGGGGTGGGCTCACGACCCATGTCCTGGAGCATCTGACGCTGCACACGGGCGAGCTTGTTGATGACCTCGACCATGTGCACCGGGATGCGGATGGTGCGGGCTTGGTCGGCCATGGCGCGGGTGATGGCCTGACGGATCCACCACGTCGCGTAGGTCGAGAACTTGTAGCCCTTGGTGTAGTCGAACTTCTCGACCGCACGGATCAGACCGAGGTTGCCCTCCTGGATCAGGTCGAGGAAGAGCATGCCGCGGCCGGTGTAGCGCTTGGCGAGCGAGACGACGAGACGCAGGTTGGCCTCGAGGAGGTGGTTCTTGGCGTTCTTGCCGTCCTGCGCGATCCACCACAGCTCGCGCTTGAACTTCATCTCGATCTTCTCGCCGGAGGCGAGCTTCTCCTCGGCGAAGAGGCCGGCCTCGATGCGCTTGGCCAGCTCGACCTCCTGCTCGGCGTTGAGGAGGGCGACCTTGCCGATCTGCTTGAGGTAGTCCTTGACCGGGTCGGCGGTGGCGCCGGCCGTCACGACCTGCTGCGCGGGAGCGTCGTCCTCGTCGTCGTTGCTGATCGTGAAGCCGGACTTCTCGTCCTGCTCCGTCTCGGGCTTGGCCTTGGCCTCCGGCTCCTCGCCGAGGACCTCGTCCTCACCGGGTGCCGGCTCCTCGGCCGTGGTGGTCGTCGGGTTGGCCGCGGCCTTCTTCGCGGCAGCCTTCTTCGCGGCGGCCTGCTTGGCGGGTGCGGCCTGCTTCACCGGGGCGGCGGCCGCGGCTGCCGTGGCGGTGGAGGCGGCCTTCTTCGCCGCGGTCTTCTTCGCCGGGGCAGCCTTCTTCGCGGGGGCGGCGGCCTTCTTCGTGGCCGTCTTCTTCGCCGCGGTCTTGCTCGCCGCCTTCTTGGCGGGGGTCTTCTTGGCCGTCTTCTTCGCCGGAGTGGACTCTGGCACCTGAACCTCGATTCCCTGTTCGCCCAGCGCGCGCAGGACGACCCGCCCCCGACTGGGGCTGATCTTGGCCTCGCCGAACGCGGCCTGCAGCTGATCGCTGGTGATGGATCCGGTCGTGCGGCCCTTCAGGACGAGCTCCTGCAGCGAGGGATGCGAGAACTCCTTGGGGAGGGAGCCCTGCGTCTCGACGGACCGTGGGGACACAGCAGTCACCAACAACCTTTCGTCACGGAGGATTCCGCCGGGACGAAGGGAGTGGCGTGACCCCGTCTGACCCGACTCGCCCGGTCGCTGTGCGCTGGGCTCGTGACCATTATAAAACGCGTGGCCGTCGGGTGCCGCCACCAGGGGCGGTCGGAGGGTCTCAGCGGGCCTTGACCGCCAGCACGTCGCAGGGCGCGTCGAGCAGCACACGCTGAGCATTGGACCCGAGGATCAGCTTGCCGACGGGGGTGCGACGACGCAGGCCGATGATGATCAGGCTGGCGTCGGTCTCCTCGGCGACGACGATGAGGTCCTCGGCCGGCTCCTTGCCTCGGACGAGGCCACGGACCTCGCCGTCGACACCCGCCTCCTCCATGCGGGAACGCACCTGCTTGAGATCGTCCTCGTTCTTGCGGGCGGTGTCACCGCTCAGGCCCACGCCACCACGGTCGGAGTGGATGACGACGAGCTTGTCGTTGCGCAGGCGGCACTCCTCGAAGGCGCGCTCGAGAGCGGCCTCGCCCTCCTTGGTCGACACGTACCCCACGACGATGGTCATCGCTCGCTCCTCGTCACAACTCGGCTGATGGACTACCTGGGCCAGACGCTACACCGCGGCCCCGTGACCTGTCTCACTCCGGCACCGGTGTCGTCGGCGTGTCCCGATCAGTCGCCGCGCAGCACGTCCCGGAGCAGCTCGGCCACCTGGTCGACCTCGGTGAGGAAACCGTCGTGACCGACCGCCGAGGAGATCGTGCGCAGCTGCGTCCCGGGACGTGCCGCGACGACCTCGTGCGACAGCCGCGGCGGGTAGAGCCGGTCGGAGTCGACCGGCGCGACGACGAGTCGACCGGTGAAGTCCTGCAGCGCCGCGGACATCCCCCCACGGTCCCGGCCGAGGTCGTGGGAGTTCATCGCCTCGGAGAGCACCGCGTAGGAGTTGGCGTCGAAGCGGCGCGCGAGCTTGCCGCCGTGGTGGTCGAGGTAGCTCTCGACCGTGTAGCGCGGGCGGCCCTCGGGCCCGGCGGGCTCGTCCTGGACCCGTCGGTCGAAGCGCTCGTGCAGCTCGAGCTCGCTGCGGTAGGTGATGTGGGCGATGCGGCGGGCGATGGCCAGCCCGGCCTCGGGGCCCTGCGGGTGGTCGTAGTAGTCACCCCCGGCGAACCACGGGTCGTTGCGGATCGCGAGGATCTGCGCCTGGCTCCACCCGATCTGCTCCGCGGTGGCGTAGCCGCCGGTCGCCAGGGCGATCGCCGTGCCGACGCGCTCGGGGTGGCTCGCGACCCACTCGAGCGTGCGCATGCCCCCCATCGACCCGCCGATGACGGTGTGCCAGCGCTCGATGCCCAGGACGTCGGCGAGCCGCGCCTCGGCCGCGACCTGGTCACGGATGGTGAGGCGCGGGAAGCGACTGCCCCACGGCCGGCCGTCGGGCGCGGCACTGCCCGGCCCGGTGCTGCCCTGGCAACCACCGAGGACGTTGATCGCGATGACGAAGTAGTCGTCGTCGAGCGGCGCGCCCTGCCCGATGAGACCCGGCCACCAGCCGGCCGTCGGGTGACCGGGACCGGCCTCGCCGACGACGTGGCTGTCACCGGTGAGCGCGTGCTCGACGAGCACGGCGTTGTCGCGCTCGGGACGCAGGCGCCCCCAGGTCTCGTAGGCCAGCACGACGTCGGGCAGGGACTCGCCCGATTCCAGCTCCAGCCGCCCGATCGAGACGAAGCGTCGCTCGCCCGGGTGGTCGCCGTCGCGCCACAGCGCGGTGCTCGCGGGGGGTGTGGTCGTCACGCTCACGGAGTGCTCCCGAAGTGTCTCGCCTTGCCACGTCGCCTCGACGCGGCCCGGTCATCACCCGGGGCACCCCGTCGCGAGGAGGGTTGCCGGCCAGCAAGCCGGGGCTTGACGCTGGCACTCATGACCTGCCGACAACTCTAACGTCACGAGGCGCGCCCGATCGAGTCGCGTCCGGGCTGCGGACCCTCGGCCGGGGGCAGGGCCCACGGACGCACCCCCGTGGCCAGCAGACGGAGCATGAGGTCGGCCAGCCGGTGCTCGGGGTCGATCTCGAGGGCCCGCTCGAGGCAGATGCCGGTGATCGTGCCGTCACCGGCCCACCAGGCGAGGTGCGCCACGGTGACGAGCACCGTGGGCGTGAGCGGCTGCGGCAGGAGCCGGGCGAGCTCGACGAGCCGACCACGGACGACGAGCAGCTCGTCCGACCAATCCCCTGCCTGCGGCAGCTCGTCGTCGCCCTCCCAGCAGTCGACCCAGGGGCACTCCGCCGCCGCGTCGAGGGCGAGCCAGCCGACCTCGAGCGGCACGTCGTCGAGCGAGAAGAACCCCGGCGCGAGCACGGCCATCAACGCGTCGCGCCACTGGACGTCGAGCAGCGAGCCGCCCAGCACGGCCAGCTCGGCATCGGGCAGGTCACCGACCGGTCGCGCGCTGCGCCGCGGGTCGAGCACGTGGGACCACAGCGCGGCGAGCTCGTCGTCGTCGACCGGCACGGGCTCGCCCGACACGATGACCTGCGCCACCCCCTCGGCGCGCGTCTCGTCCGTCGGCGGCACGACGGTGGCGACCAGCTCCTCACGACTGGCGAGCGGCCGCACCCCGGCCATGACGAAGGGGGCGACCGCCGGCACCTCCTCGGGCCGCGGGAGCGCGCGCACCTGCGGCGGGCAGCACCCGTCGTCGCACCCCGGGACCCAGCACCGGCCGTCGCGCACGACGACGTGGTCAGGGACGGCGAGACCGGCCGCCAGGGCCGCCGAGGTGACGGCCGCGCGGAAGGGGCGGGAGCCCCCTTCGTCGTCCTCGAAGGCGAGCACCACGACCCCCTGCGCCCGCTCGCGGACCATGATCGCGATGCTGTGCTCGGCGAGAGCGGCGCAGGCCCGGGGGTCGTCGACGAGGTCGAGGCGCTGGACCATCCCGAGCCGCCGACCGTGCAGGGCGGCGAGGACGAGGGATGGACCCGGGTGGTAACCGAGCTGGTAGGGCACGAGGACGGCGAGCTCGGAGGCGTCGCGGGGGCTGGCGGTCGGTGTCATGCCCCGACCATGCCGAGCGGCCCGCCCCCTCGACAGAGGGGACGGGCCGGCTGTGGACGAGCGGGTGGGCGCCCGCAGGTCTGGGGTCAGTCGGGGACGACGTGCGAGCGCACCGTCGAGCTCCAGGCCTGCTGCTGGCTCCGGTCCTGCTGCTGGGCCCACTGGGCCTGGTGCGCGGCGACACCCTGCTCCCACGCGATGAACTCCTCGGTCTCCTTGACCAGGGTCGCCGCGACCCAGCCGATCACCATGACGTCGTCGAGCAGGCCGAAGGCGAGCAGCAGCCCCTCAGGGACGACGTCGACCGGCGAGACGATGTAGCCGACGCCCGCGAGCATCATCAGCAGCCGCGTCGAGGTCAGGCCGGTGTAGGTGCCGGCCCGCACCGCACGCACCATGCGCGGCACGGCACGCAGCCGCTGGAGCAGGCTCGGGCCATCGGGGCGCGAGGCGCTGCGGACGGCGGACGCGAGATGGACCGCGCTGCGGGCTCGTCGACTCATGACCATCGGGGTCTCCTGACGCTCGGGCACCATCGGATGAGGGCGCTCCCACTCGTCATCAACGACGCGGGTCCGCAGAGGATTCCGCAGGGTCGCCGGGTGCGCCCTGGGTCACCAGGCCATCGGCCCGCTGCTCCCAGAACTGTGCCCCCTCGATCCCGAGCTCACGCGGGTCGAACTGCGGGTCGATGCCCTGCTTCTTCTGGGCGCGGTAGTCCTTGAGCGCCTTGAGCGCCGGGACCTGCAGCAGCAGGATCCCGAGGATGTTCAGCCAGGCCATCGTGCCGACGCCGATGTCACCCAACCCCCACGCGGAGCCGGCGGTCGTCATCGCGCCGTAGGCGACGGACGCGAGGATCAGGGCCTGGAGCGCGCGGATCATGCCCCGACGCACGACGCCGTTGCGGATCTTGCGGGTCAGGTAGGCGAGGTTGACCTCCGCCATGTAGTAGTAGGCGACCATCGTCGTGAAGGCGAAGAAGACGAGGGCCAGCGCGACGAAGCTCGAGCCCCAGCCCGGAGCCAGCGTGTCGAAGCCCGCCTGGACGAAGCCCGGCCCCGGCTCGGTGTCGGTGCCGACCCCACCGACGTAGAGCGTCTCGTCGCCGAAGGTCTCGCCCTTGAAGACGGTGTACATGTCGGTCGAGATGATGATGAAGGCCGTGGCCGTGCACACGAAGAGCGTGTCGATGTAGACCGCGAAGGCCTGCACGAAGCCCTGCTTGGCCGGGTGCGAGACCTCGGCGGCCGCCGCGTGGTGCGGGCCCGTGCCCTGGCCGGCCTCGTTGGAGTAGATACCGCGCTGGACACCCCACTTGACCGCCTGGCCGATGATCGCGCCGTAGACGGCGTGGCCGCCGAAGGCTCCGGAGAAGATCTCGCCGAAGACGTGGCCGATCTGGTCGATGTTGACGAAGAAGACGACGAGCGCGAAGAGGATGTAGAGGATCGCCATCGGCGGCACGACGAACGCGGCGAAGGCAGCGATCCGCTTGACGCCACCGATGACGATGAAGGCCAGGGCGATGACCACGCCGATGGCAGTGGCCCACGTCGGCACGCCCCAGGCCGACTCGATGGCCGAGGACATGCCGTTGGCCTGGACTCCCGGCAGGAAGAAGCTCATCGCGAAGACGGTGACGACGGCGAAGACGATCGCGTACACGAGCGAGAGGGTCCTGGCCTTGTGGGCGTAGGCCTTCTCGAAGTAGTAGGCCGGGCCACCGCGGTACTCACCCGTGTCCGGGTCCTTCTCCTTGTAGATCTGGCCCAACGTGGACTCGATGAAGGAGGTCGCGGCCCCGAAGAAGGCCACGGCCCACATCCAGAAGACCGCACCCGGACCACCGAAGGCGATGGCGGTGGCGACGCCGCCGATGTTGCCCATGCCGACGCGGTTGGCCAGCGACATCATCAGCGACTGGAAGGAGGAGGTGCCGTCCTGCGACTTCTCGCCCTTGGTCAGCTGCCGGATCATGTCCGGGATGCCGAGGACCTGCACCAGGCCGGTGCGGACGGTGAAGTAGACGCCTGCGACCAGGCACAGCCCGACCAGCGGTATCGACCAGATGAAACCGTTGGCGGAGTCGACGAGTTCGGCGAGTGACATGAGACGAGAGCTCCCTGTGGCGAGTGTCACGGACCCGCGGGAGGCTACCCGACGTCGACGCTCGCGGCCGGGAACTCGGTGCGCACGTGCGCGCCGATCTGCCGCATCAGCCACACGTCCATGCCGGCGCCCACGGCACCGCCGACGACCGGCACGGCCTTGCCGAAGCGCGTGAAGACGCCCTTGCCGGCGGTCGAGAGGATGCGGAAGCCGACGGCCTTGTTGACCACCATCAGGGCCGGCCCGGGCAGTCGCTGGGCGGCCATGCCGGCGAGCCGGCCGGTGGGCGCGACGACCCCTGCCTTGGCGAGCAGGTCCTGGGCGTCGGCACCGACGAGGCTGAGCAGGACGGCGGAGCGGATCTCGGGCTGGGCGAGGTCGTAGCCGCGCAGTCGGGCCACGGCCGCCGACATCCGGGTCGCCAGGACGTAGAAGCCCAGGACATTGGCCGGCAGGGCGACGACCATGGTCGCGAAGCCGCCGAGGTTGGTGAGGAAGCCGCTGGCACCGGCGAGCTTGAGCGTGTCGCCGACGACCTCGTCGACCGCCTTGTCGACGTCGCCGCCGTGCTTGGCCAGCGCCTTGTCGGCGACCTGCGCCGCGGAGTCGAAGGGGCCGCGACCGTCGATGCCGGTGTCGAGGAGGTTTTCGACGAGCTTGAGCGAGGAGCCGGACAGGCCTTGGCGGCTCTTGGGGTCACGCGCCTGATCGAGGGCGGTCCGCGTGTCCTGCACCTGCTTCTTCTTGCCGAAGCCGAGTCGGTCGGAGATGAATCCCATGTCGGCATCCTGCCACGGCGAAGGGGGCCCGTCGGTGGACGCGGGTAGCCTCACGCACCGTGGGTGGACAGCAGCCGGGAGCCGTCGTCGTCGGGGTCGACGGTGTGGGTGCGGCGCTCCCCCCGCACGGCGATCCCGTGCTCGCGCGGGACCTCCCTTCGCTCGTCGCCACCCTCTCCCCCGGCACCCGCTGGGTGACCTGGTCGGCCGCCTCGGTCGCCCCGCTCGTCACCGCCGGCGCCCGCCTGGACCGCACGTGGGACGTCGCCGAGGCGCACCGTCTGGCCCACGGCGGCTGGGCCGCAGGGCCCGAGCTGGCCTGGGCCGCGGTCCACGGCCTCGAGCCCGGCACCGCGCCGGCCGCGCCGACCGGTGACCTCTTCGACCTGCTCTCCGACGAGCTGCCGCCCGAGCAGCTGGTCCGCGACGACGGCCACCTGCGCGCCGATGCCGTGACCGGGGCGTGGCTGACGACGCCCGAGCGGTGCGCCGCCTTCGCCGAGGCGGCCCGGCAGGTCGCCGCCCGCCAGCACGAAGGGATGACCGCTCGCGGTGGTCGTGCGCTCGCCACCGCGCACGCCGAGTCCGCCGCCGCCGTGCTCTGCGTCGAGCTCGAGCAGCACGGGCTGCCGATCGACCGGGCGACCGCCCGCCGTCTGGTGACCGAGGCCGCCGGCGACGAGCCGCACAGCCTCGACGAGGAGCTCGCGGCCCGCACGACCCGCGATGCGCCGGTGCTGGCGGCGCTGCCCGGCACCGGGCACGTCGACCTGCGCAACCCCGCCCAGGTCAAGGCGATGCTCGCCCGCGCCGGGGTCGACGTGCCGTCGACGCGCAAGTGGGTCCTCGAGGCGCACCGGGCCACCCACCCGGTCGTGCCGGCGCTGCTCGAGTGGCGCAAGCGCGAGCGGATCGCGACGACCTACGGCTGGCGGTGGCTGCGTGAGCACGTCGGCGCCGACGACCGGCTGCGTGGCGCGTGGGCGGCCTGCGACGGGGCGGCCGGCCGGATGACCGCCCAGGCGGGGCTTCACAACCTCCCGGCCGAGCTGCGGCCGGCGGTCGCCGCCGACGAGGGCTGGGTCTTCGTGCGGGCCGACCTCGGTCAGGTCGAGCCACGCGTGCTCGCGGCCGTCTCGCGCGACGAGGCCTTCGCGGCCGCCACCCGCGAGGACGACCTCTACGCCCCGGTGGCCCAGCGGCTCGGCGTGGAGCGCTCGGTGGCCAAGATCGCGGTGCTCGCCGCGATGTACGGCCAGCGATCGGGTCCGGCGGCCGAGGCGCTCGCGGGTCTCGAGCGCGAGTACCCCGTCGCGATGGCGCACCTGCAGCGCGCCCAGGACCGCGGGCGGCGCGGTGAGCCGGTGCGCACCTTCGGCGGGCGTCTGGTGCGCACGGACTTCTCGAGCGGCGACCTCGACGCCGAGGCCCGCGACGGGCTCGCCGCAGCCAGAGGGCGATTCGCCCGCAATGCGGTCATCCAGGGCTCGGCCGCCGAGCTCTTCAAGGCGTGGGCGGCGACGGTGCGGGTCGCGGTGCGCCCGCTGCAGGGGCGGATCGTGCTGTGCCTGCACGACGAGCTGCTCGTCCACGTGCCCCAGGAGCACGCGCAGCAGGCCGCGGCCCTCGTCGACCGGGCCCTTACCGACGCCGCGCGCCGGTGGCTGGGTGGCGAGCAGGTGCGCTTCGTCGCCGACACCAGCATCGTGCGCCGGTGGTCGGAGGCCAAGTAGGCCTACTGCTCCGAGTCGTCGACCGTGCGCAGGAAGTCCTCGAACTCCGCGCCGAGCTCGTCCGCGGAGGGCAGGCCCTCCCCTTCGCCGGCGAGCAGGCTGGGGCGCTCGAGGCCACGCAGGTGCACGTCGTACTGACGCTCGAGGGCCTGGACGGCATCGCGGACCTCGTCGTTGTCCTCGATCTCGCGCTCGATCTGCATCCGCCCCTCGCGCGCGGCCTCGGCGAGCGCGTCGTTGGGCAGGTTGAGGCCGGTGCAGTCGACGATGGCGTTGAGCGCGGTGAGCGCCCCGTCGTGGAAGGTCGACTGGGCCAGGTAGTGCGGCACGTGGATGCTGAAGCCGACGGCATCGCGCGAGCTCTCGCCGAGGCGCAGCTCGAGCAGGGCGGCGAGCGAGGCCGGGACCTGGACGGTGCCGAAGACCGGCTTGTGCTCGCCGATGAGGCGCTCGTCGGAGCCGTGGACGGTCATGCCGACGGGCCGGCTGTGCGGGACGGCCATGGGGATGCCGTGGGCGTGCACCGCGAGGGTGATGCCCATGTCGTCCATGATCGTCGTCACCGCGTCGACGACGGCCTCCCACCGGTAGTCGGGCTCGGGCCCGGTGAGGATGTAGTAGGTCTGACCGTCGCGGTCGAGCAGGTGGTAGAGCAGCAGCGACGGGTCGGAGTAGTCGGTGTAGCGGTTGGCGTCGAAGGTGATCACCGGACGCCGGCTGCGGTAGTCGACGAGCGAGTCGACGTCGAAGGACGCGACGACGGTCGGGTCGCCCGCCTCGAGGAGGTGGTCGACGAGCAGGCGCTGGGCCATGCCCGCGTCGAAGAAGCCGTCGAAGGCGACGATCATCGGCCCGGGCTGGAGCAGCGCGGGGTCGGTGTCGACCTCGTAGCGGTAGAGGCGCTCGGTCACGTCAGGTCCTCCTGGTCGGTGAAGCACTCATTGTCGCAACCCCGCTCGCCCCGCGGCCATTCCCCCCACTGGTCAGGGTGTCGGGATCGCGGCGATCGCCGCGCGCACCCGCTTGGCGGAGACGGTCCGGGCGGTGCCGACGGACTGGGCGAAGAGCGAGATCCGCAGCTCCTCGATCATCCAGCCGATGTCGACGACGTCGGCCGAGCGGCGCCGCAGCGGGGGCAGCGCGTCGAGCAGGTCGGCGTAGGCGGCCTCCACCGCGTCGACCGCCTCCTGGTGGCCGGCGTCGCGCCGCGGGTTGTCCGCGGCGCGCTCCAGACGAAGGGAGATCCCGCGCAGGTAGCGCCGCAGGTCGGGCAGCCGTGACAGGCCGGTGTCGGCGATGAAGCCCGGCCGGACGAGCCCGTCGAGCTGGGCCCGTACGTCGGCGACCGTCGTCGCCAGCGCCGGGGCGGTCATGCGGTCGAGCAGCGCGAGGACCTCGGTGCGCTGGGCGAGCACCGGCTCGACCTCGGAGACGGCGGTGAGCACCCGCTGGGCGACGTGGGTGCGGGTGGCCGCGAGTGCCTCGTCGAAGGCCGCCCGCGAGCGCACCGGCCCGGTGACGTGCTGGGCGACGATGTCGTCGACGGCGGCGGCGAGCGCGTCGTCGAGGAGCTTGGGGACCGAGCCGTGGGGGTTGTCGGCGAGGGCGAGCTTCTGCGCATTGGTCAGCCGGGCGAGCACCCGCTTCCACGGCGGGGTCGTGCCGAGGAGGAGCAGGCGGCGTACGCCGGCGGTGTGGGCCGCGGCGGCCTGCTGCTCGTCGGGCAGCACGCGGATGGCGACGCTGCTCCCCTCGTCGACGAGGGCGGGGTGACCGACGACGGTGTGCTTGCCGGTCTTCGTCGAGAAGGTCTCGGGCAGGTCGTCGAGGTCCCACGTCGTCAGGCCGGTGCGCTCGATGGAGGCGCCGGCCCGCGACATGCCCTGCTGGACGTGGCCGGCGAGGCCCTCGCGCAGCTCCTCGAGGTCCTTGCCTCGGCCCAGCCGTCGGCGCCGTCCGTCCTCGACGGCAAAGGTGACCCGCAGGTGGTCGGGGACCTTGGACCAGTCCCACTCGCCCTCGTCGATGCGGATCCCGGCGCGGCGGCCGAGGACGCTCGACAGCTGGCTGGTGATCGACGTGCCGGCGGTGGGGTCGAGCTGGGTCAGCGCGGCGCGGGCGTGGTCCGGCGCCGGCACCAGGTGACGCCGGGTCGCCTTGGGCAGCGACTTGATGAGCGCGGTGACGAGGTCGGCGCGCAGCCCCGGGACCTGCCAGTCGAAGCCGTCGGCGCCCAGCTGGTTGAGCACGGCGACGGGCACGTGCACGGTGACCCCGTCGTCCTCGGTCCCCGGCTCGAACTGGTAGGTCACGGCGAGCTCGAGGCCGTCGGTGCGCCAGCGCCGCGGGTAGTCGCGCCCGTCGACCTGCTCGGCGTCCTCGCGGGTGAGCAGCTCCTCGGTGAGGGTGAGCAGGTCGGGCTGGTCGTGGCGTGCCTTCTTCCACCAGCTGTCGAAGTGCGCCCCGGAGACGACGTGGTCGGGGATGCGCTCGTCGTAGAAGTCGACGACGTCCTGCTCGTCGACGAGCAGGTCACGCCGGCGGGCGCGCTCCTCGAGCCGCTCGAGCCGACGCACGAGCTTGCGGTTGGTCGTCAGGAAGTCGTGGTGGGCGTCCCACTCCCCCTCGACGAGCGCGTGCCGGATGAAGAGCTCGCGGCTGGCGACGGGGTCGATCTTGCCGTAGCTGACGGCCCGGCCCACGACGAGCGGCACGCCGAAGAGCGTCACCCGCTCGGTCGCCATGACCGAGGCGGCCCTCTTGCTCCATCGCGGCTCGGAGTAGGTCCGCTTGACGAGGTGCGCGCCGGCCCGCTCGGCCCACACGGGGTCGATGCGGGCGGACGAGCGGGCCCACAGCCGGCTGGTCTCGACGAGCTCCCCCGCCATGACGAAGGGGGGTTGCCGCCGGAAGTTGGTCGTGCCGGGCTGGATGGAGAAGCGGGCACCCCGGGCGCCGAGGTAGTCGCGCTTGTCCTCGTCGTGCAGGCCGATGTGGCTGAGCAGCCCGGTGAGCAGGGCCTGGTGCACGCGGTCCCAGTCGGGTTCGGCATCGGGCGCCGAGGTGCGCTGGCGGGTGTCGATCTTGCACTGCTTGGCGGCACGCACGAGCTGGCTGTGCAGGTCCTGCCACTCGCGGGTGCGCAGGAAGTGGATGTACTCCCGCTTGCACATGCGGCGGAAGGCGCTGCCGGACAAGGTCTTCTGCTGGTCCTTGAGGTAGACCCAGAGGTTCCACCAGCTGGCGAAGTCGGACCCCTCCTGGCGGAAGCGGGCGTGCTGCTGGTCGGCCTGGGCGCGCTGCTCGCTGGGCCGCTCGCGGGGGTCCTGGATCGACATCGCGGCGACGATGACGAGGACCTCGGTGGTGCACCCGAGGCGGTCAGCCTCGATGAGCATCCGGCCGAGCCTGGGGTCGACGGGCAGCCGGGCGAGGGTCCGGCCGGTCGGGGTGAGGCGACGCGCCCCCTTCGCCTGGTGCGTGGTGTCGAAGGCCTGCAGCTCCTGCAGCAGGCGGACACCGTCGGTGATCTGGCGGGAGTCCGGCGGCTCGACGAAGGGGAAGCGGCTCACGTCGCCGAGGCCGAGGGAGGTCATCTGGAGGATGACGCTGGCGAGGTTGGTGCGCAGGATCTCGGGGTCGGTGAACTCCGGGCGGGCCTCGAAGTCCTCCTGCGAGTACAGCCGGATGCACACGCCCTCGGCGACGCGACCGCAGCGGCCGGCGCGCTGGTTGGCCGAGGCCTGCGAGATGCGCTCGATCGGCAGGCGCTGGACCTTGGTCCGCTGGCTGTAGCGGGAGATGCGCGCGGTGCCGGTGTCGATGACGTAGCGGATGCCCGGGACGGTCAGCGAGGTCTCGGCGACGTTGGTGGACAGCACGATCCGTCGCCCGGAGTGCGGCGCGAAGACCCGGTGCTGCTCGGCGGCGGACAGGCGCGCGTAGAGCGGGATGATCTCGGTGTCGGGCAGGCGCATCCCCGTGAGGGCCTCCTGCGCGTCGCGGATCTCCCGCTCCCCCGACAGGAAGACGAGGGCGTCGCGGGGACCGCCGGACTCGGGCTCGGTCCACAGCTCCTCGACCGCCCGGCAGATGCCGGTCACCTGGTCGACGTCCCCATCCTGATCGTCGTCCTCACGATCGTCTCCGAGCGGGCGGTAGCGCACCTCGACCGGGTAGGTGCGGCCGGAGACCTCGATGATCGGCGCGGGCTCGCCCTGCTCATCGCTGAAGTGCGCGGCGAAGCGCTCCGGGTCGATCGTCGCCGAGGTGATGACGACCTTGAGGTCGGGGCGACGCGGCAGCAGCTGCTTGAGGTAGCCGAGGATGAAGTCGATGTTGAGCGAGCGCTCGTGGGCCTCGTCGATGATGATCGTGTCGTAGCGGCGCAGGTCGCGGTCGCGCTGCATCTCGTTGAGCAGGATCCCGTCGGTCATGACCTTGACCGCCGTGCTGTCGCTGCTGTGGTCGGCGAAGCGCACCTGGTAGCCGACGAGGCCGCCGAGATCGACCCGCAGCTCCTCGGCGATGCGCTCGGCCACCGAGCGGGCGGCGATCCGGCGGGGCTGGGTGTGACCGATCTGCCCCTCGCGGCCGCGGCCGATCTCGAGCGCGATCTTGGGCAGCTGGGTCGTCTTGCCGGACCCGGTCTCCCCCGCGACGATGACGACCTGGTGCTCGCGCATCGCCGCGGCGATGTCGTCCTTGCGCGCGACGACCGGCAGGTCCTCGGGGTAGTGCAGGTCCTCCGCCGCGATGGGTTCGCGCAGGGAGGTGTCAGGCATGGGGGGCAGGATATCCACGATCCCTGAGGAGGTCGCGAAGCGACCGTCTCGAAGGGTCAGAAGTCGATCGTCGTCACCGGCCCGACCGGCGTGCGCAGCGCGGCGTCGAGCGCCGCCACCGCGGCCGGGTCGCCGGTGACGTAGCCGGCGGCCGCCCGGGCCGCGATCGTCTGCCCGCCGAGCCACCCGGCGCCGAGGTCGCCGATGTCGAGCGTGACGTCAGCGCCTGCGTCAGTGCGCTCGAGCGTCCCGACGCCGTCGCGAGTGGCGGTCCAGCGCCAACGGCCGGCCTGCTCGGGCAGGACCGCGTCGCCGATCTCGACGACGACGTCGAGGTCGGCGGCGTGGCCGCGCTCGGTGACGGCGGTCGGCAGGTCGACGATGCGCAGCCAGAGGTTGTCCGTCGGACCGCCGCCGCCCAGGGCACGGGACGAGGGCAGCCACTGCACGAGCGGGTCGTCGAGGGTCACCCAGTAGCCGGTGCTGCCCATGAGGTCGAGGTCGACGAGCCGCTCGGCGAGCGCGAGTCGGGCGGCGACGTCGGTGGAGACGAGGAAGAAGACGCCCACCTCGCCTTCGGGCCGCCCGTCGGACCAGCGCGGCGTCCGGTGGAAGTAGGCGGCGCCGACGTCCCGGCCCTCACGAGTGGCCCACAGCAGGCGGGCGGGCTCGCGGTCGCCGCGGCTCTCGGGGCTGTCGTGGAGCAGGCGGGCGCAGTCCTCGCGGCTGCGCACGACCTGCCCGGCGCCGGTGGCGGCGGCCGCTCGGGCGATGTCGTGCCACCGGTCGCCCTGCTCGGGGCCGGCGGTCGTCGTCTGCAGGGTCGTCGCCTCGGCGAGCGCCCGCACCTGCGGCGGCGCGGCGAAGCTCGTGCCCCGCCCGAAGCTCGAGCGCAGCACCGTGCTCGCGACGCCGTAGCCGTAGCGCCCGTAGATCGAGTGCTCCGACGCCTTGAGCACGGACAGCGAGCGCCCCTGCTCGTCGCGGGTCCAGCGCAGGTGGTGGCCCATGACGGCGGTGAGCACACCGCGACGCCGGTGGTCGGGGTGCACCCCGATCCAGGTCAGCCCCTCCGCAGGACGAAGGGAGGCGACCTCGCCTCCCGCAGCCGGCACGGAGACCTCGACATCCCACGACCCCGCGGTCGCGGCGGGCTCTCCCCCACGGGTGGCGATGAAGCCCGCCCGCTGCGGGGTGTCGCGCAGCTGCGCCTCGCGCGGTCGGCGCCCGGCGTCGGCCCAGACGAGCTTGTCGAGCTCGAGCAGCGCCTCGACCCGGCTCTCGTCGCTCGGGTCGATCCGGGTGATCTCGATGTCGCTCGTCATGCCGCCACGCTCGCACCACCCCCTCTGCGCCGCAACGGCTTTTCGACTCGATCAGCGGTGGCCAGACGAGGAGTCCTTGCGCGCACGGTCAACTGTCTGGTGCCGCCGCTGCGCCACGCGCTCGCGCCGGGCATTTTCCCGCTTGTCGATCCCGGCGTTCTTGGCCGCAGCCGGTCCAGATCGCGCGTGACTCACGACGCGATTGACCTGCTTGGTCGTGTGCTCCACCACGACCGTCGCCTTTGCGACGTTGCCGGCCCCGGCGTAGTCGGACCAGTCGTCGAAGGCATCCTCCAGGTCAGTCATGCCCGACTTCGACCTCGCCTTGCTCGTGACCCAGCCGGCGGGCCCCACTCCGGTCACCGCTCGATGTGCACGTCGGGCGTCGGCGGCGGGCGTCGCGATCGGGTTGTCCTTGATCCGTCGAGGCCTTGAGGGCAGACCCTCGACGCGGTTGGCGCTCTTGGTCGGGGCCGACGGCAGGCCACCCCACCTCTGCCGAATCCCCTTGGCGGCCCTGCCGATGCCCAGCGTGCCGACGTCGATCGCCACCCCTGTCCCCGACTTGGCCACGCCCTTCCACGACCCCTCTCCGTAGAACAGGCGACGGCCGGCCTTGCCGATGGGCTCACCTGCTCCGGCGACGGACAAGGGTTTGGCGAGGACACCGACCTTGCTCGCGCCCGCGCCCATCCGCTCGATGCTCTCGAGCCAGTCGTAGCCGGACGGGTCGGTCTGCGGGAGTGCGATCGTGGAGAGCGCCGAACCCACACGCTGCTCGTCGGCGTAGGCGGCATCGCCGGCGCGCGTGAAGGCCCGCTCGGCGGCGGTGAGGTCCCTGCTCGCCTCGCCACGCTCACGCTGCACCCGTGGGCGGTCGGGGTCGTCGGGCGACATGGTCGAGAGGGTGGCGTCCCGCGCCTTGATGATGCGGTCGGCCTCCTCGGCCTCGGCGTCGAGGGAGCGCATCTTGCGCTGGGACTGCTCAAGCTTGGTCGCGTACGGCCGCATGGTCCTGGCAGCGCCGTGCAGGACATCGGCGATGTCCTCGACGTCGCCCGGGGTGGCACCGATGTTTGCGGCGAACCGACGACCGGCGTCTGACTCCCAGACGCCGTCCACCTGGATCGACCGGAGTCGGCGCACGACGTCGTCCATGTGGGTGGCCACTCGGCTCAGCTCGTCGGCCTGACGGCGGATGCTCGCCGGGCTGGCACCGAGGATGCCGTTGTTGTCGAGGAAGTAGGTCATCGAACCCTCCGCTGCCGCGGGTCAGCGATGTCCTCGGCCTCCAGATAGCAGGGACCCGCGTCCTTGGCGAGCCGCCGCAGGTTGCGCAGCTCCTTGCACGCGGCGATGCGCACTCGCTCGTAGTCGCCAAGGAGGTGGTCGAGTGCCCCCCACCCCGTGGCGGAGGGGAACCCGTAGGTGTCGCCGTCGCCCGAGCGCGTGTAGTGGGCACGCACCTCGAGGTAGTCGGCGATGAACCCCAGGTCGTCACCGAGCATGCCGATGCCCTCGGTACTGATGCGCAGATGAGCCATGCCCCAACGCTAGGAAAAAGCGCCGAGGAGCCCGTGGAATTATCCACAGGCCCCTCGGCGCTCCTGAGGGAGCGAGGATCACGTCGCCGCGGCGAAGCCCTCCTCGAGGTCGGCGACGATGTCCTCGATGCTCTCGAGGCCGACCGCCAGACGGACGAGGCCGGGGGTCACGCCCGCGGCGAGGCGGTCCTCGTCGGGCCCCTGGGAGTGGGTCGTCGACGCCGGGTGGATGACGAGGGAGCGCACGTCGCCGATGTTGGCGAGGTGGCTGTGCAGGGTGAGCCCCTCGACGAACTTCTTGCCCGCCTCGAGGCCGCCGGCGATCTCGAAGGAGATGACGGCACCGGCCCCCTTCGGCGTGTAGCGCTGCGCCTGCTCGAAGCTCGCGGAACCCTCGATGGACGCCCAGTTGACCGCCTCGACCTGGGGGTGCGCCGAGAGGAAGTCGACGACCTTGCGGGTGTTGTCGAGGTGGCGCTCGATGCGCAGGCTGAGCGTCTCGATGCCCTGCCCGATGAGGAAGGCGTTGAAGGGCGAGATCGCCGGGCCGATGTCGCGCAGCAGCTGCACGCGCGCCTTGAGGATGAAGGACAGGTTGGCCCCGAGTGCGCCGTCGACACCGAGGTCGGGCCCGAAGCGCAGCCCGTGGTAGCTCGGGTCGGGCTGGTTGTAGTTGGGGAACTTGTCCGCGTCGGCCGCGTAGTCGAACTTCCCGGCGTCGACGATGACGCCGGCGATCGCGGTGCCGTGGCCACCGAGGTACTTCGTCGCCGAGTGGACGACGACGTCGGCGCCGTGCTCGATCGGGCGCAGCACGTAGGGCGTGGCGATCGTGTTGTCGACGACGAGCGGCACCCCGGCCTCGTGGGCGATCTCCGCCACGCCGGCGATGTCGAGGACGACCGGCTTGGGGTTGCCGATGGTCTCCCCGAAGAAGACCTTGGTGTTGGGCTTGACCGCCGCGCGCCACTGCTCCAGGTCGCTCGGGTCCTCGACGAAGCTGACCTCGATGCCGAACTTCGGCAGGGTGAACTTCAGCAGGTTGATCGTCCCGCCGTAGAGCGCGGCGCTGGCGACGACGTGGTCACCGGCCTCGGCGATGTTGACCAGGGCGAGGTGGGTCGCGGACATCCCCGACGCGGTGAGCAGGGCCCCGACCCCGCCCTCGAGCGCGGCGATCTTCTGCTCCACCGCATCCTGGGTGGGGTTCATGATCCGCGTGTAGATGTTGCCGAACTCCTTGAGCGCGAACAGGTTTGCCGCGTGCTCGGTGTCCTTGAAGGCGTAGGAGGTCGTCGCGTGGATCGGCAGCGCCCGCGAGCCCGTCGTGGGGTCGGGTGCCTGGCCGGCGTGGATCTGACGGGTGTCGAAGCTCCAGGTGGAGGGATCGGTCATGGTGGTGCTCCTGTGCTGTGCGCGCTTGACCGCGACGGTCGTCGCGGACCAGGTCGTCTCCCGGGGCACCCCACCGCGGAGGAGGGTTGCCGGCCAGCGAGCCGGGGCTTCGCGCTGGCGCTCAAGACCTGCCGCAAGACTAGGAGATGCTCGCGTCGCCGATCAGGCGCGTCTCACACGGTGGATCCACCACAGGCCGACGAAGGGGAGGACGAGCGGCAGGTAGCCGTAGCCGGACCCGAAGTGGGACCACACGGTCTTGTCCGGGAAGAGCTCCGGCCGCACGTAGGACAGGGTCCCCACCGTGAGCACGCCGACCGCCTCGACCGTGATCGCCGCCGTCGCCAGGCGGGCGCCGGAGGCTCCCCCCTTCGCCAGGGCCACGGTCGCGACGACGTAGATGACGGCCGCGAGCGCCGAGAGCACGTAGGCCAGCGGCGCCCGGTCGAGGTACTGGGTGATCTGCAGGACCGAACGGCCCGTGGCCGCGAGCGCGAGGACGGCGTAGACGGCGACGACGACCCGGCCGGGCCCGGTGCCCGTGCGCACCTCAGGCGGGGCCATGGGTCTGCCAGATCTGCAGGATGCGGTAGGCCATGACCCCGACGGTGAAGGCGCCGGCGAGGACGACGCCCATCGCCCAGCGGGTCTTCTCCTTCAGGGCGATGAAGACGACGATCGGCGGCAGGATCGGCAGGGTGAGCGCGTAGGCGAGCATCGTCGCGCCCTCGCCCTCCCCCGACACCTTGCCCATGGCGATCGCGCTGGCGACGACGAGTGCCACGAGGGCCAGCTCGAGGACCGCGGTCACGAGCAGCATGAGGTCGTCGACGAGCCGGTCGATGATCAGGTAGGCCAGGGCCAGGAGTCCGAGCACGCCGACCGCGACGATCACGACAGTGGTCAACGGCACAAGCACCGGGCAAGGGTACCCAGCGCCGCGGCTGGGACGATCACTGCCATGAGTGACCAGCGCCCGGGTGCCCATCAGCTCATCGCCTCCGTCGTCGACGAGGGCAGCTATGTCTCGTGGGACGAGCCCATCGACCTCACGGCCCTGTCCCCCGACTACCGCGCCGCCGTCGACGCGGCCGCCGAGCGGGCCGGCACCGACGAGTCCGTGCTCACCGGGCGGGCGAGCATCCAGGGCCACGACGTCGCCCTCGTCGTCGGCGAGTTCCACTTCCTCGGCGGGTCCATCGGCCGGGCCGCGGCGGCCCGGATCGTCGCGGCGATCCGCCGCGCGACGACCGAGCGGCTCCCCCTCGTGGCCGCCACCTCGAGCGGCGGCACCCGGATGCAGGAGGGCACGCCGGCCTTCGTGACGATGATCGACATCTCCGCGGCCGTCGTCGCGCACAAGGCCGCCGGCCGGCCCTACCTCGTCTACCTGCGTCACCCGACGACCGGCGGCGTCTTCGCCTCGTGGGGGTCGCTGGGCCACATGACGATCGCCGAGCCGGGTGCGCTCATCGGATTCCTCGGCCCGGTCGTCTACGAGACGGTCAACGGCGTGCCCTTCCCCGAGGGCGTGCAGGTCGCCGAAAACCTCGTCGACAGGGGCATCGTCGACGCTGTCGTCCCCGTCGAGGGCCTCGCCGAGATCGCTGCGCGCGCCCTGACCCTGCTGTCGACGACCACCGAGCGCACCGCCGACCCCGCCGACCACCCCGCGTGGCCGATCACTCCCTTCGTCTCCCGTCCGGAGCCGGACGAAGGGGAGGTCGCCCGCCTCTGGGAGGCCATCGAGACCACGCGGCGGGAGGACCGCCCGGGCGTGCGCGAGCTGCTGCGCCACGCCGCCGACGACGTCATCCCGCTCAACGGCACCGGCTACGGGGAGTCGGACAAGGGCGTCATGCTCGCGCTGGCGTCCTTCGGTGGGCGCCCGTGCGTGCTCGTCGGCCAGGACCGGCGCTACCAGGTCGCGCAGTCGATGGGCCCGGCCGCACTGCGCGAGGCGCGGCGCGGCATGCGGATGGCGACCGAGCTCGGGCTGCCGCTCGTCACGGTCATCGACACCCCGGGTGCCGACCTGTCCCCCCATGCCGAGGAGGGCGCCCTCGCCGGCGAGATCGCCCGCTCGATCTCCGACATGACGGCCCTCACGGTGCCGAGCGTGTCGGTGCTGCTCGGTGAGGGCACCGGCGGCGGGGCTCTCGCGCTGCTGCCGGCCCGGCGGATCATCGCCGCCGGCAATGCCTGGCTCTCACCGCTGCCACCCGAGGGCGCGAGCGCGATCGTCTTCAAGGACACCGAGCACGCCGCGCTGCTCGCCGCGCGGCAGCGGATCGGCGCCGCGCAGATGCGCGAGGACGGGACCGTCGACGTCATCGTGCCGGAGGAGCCGGCGGCCCACGAGGACCCGGAGGGCTTCGCCGCGGCCATCGGTGCCGCGATCGCCGCAGAGCTCTAGCCGGCGGCCGCCAGCCCGGTCCAGCGGGGCATCTCGATGACCGCGTGCACTGTCGCCAGGTAGGTGCCGAGCAAGGGCACGTCGTGCTCCCGGCTCGCGGCGATCGCTGCCTCGTGCCAGCCGCGGGCGACGTCGTCGGGGACATAGCCCCGTGGGCGACCGACGGCGACGACGATGCCGCCGAGCCGGTCGCCGAAGCCGCTCATGAAGAGGTCGAAGGGGCGGCGCCGCTCGTGGGCCGGGACGTCGTCGATGTCGTTGATCGTCAGGGGCTGCACGAGGCGGTGCTCGTGGTTGCACAGCAGGATGCCGAGGCACCCCTCCGCGCGGTCGGTCTCCCGCACGACGAGGTCCACGACGTCGGCGGTGAGTGTGGGGTCGGTGAGTGGTCGCTGTGGCCAGTCGGCCGGCAGGTCGTCGTAGGTCATGCCCTTCATCATGGCCACGTGCGACCTCGCCCCCGCGAGCTTTTCCACAGCACCCGTCCGAGGACCGAGACGCGGGTAGTGTGACGGGCGGCACCGCGACCCACCCCGTCGCCGGCCCCACCACGAAACCCCGGGAGACCCCTGTGGCACTCAGTGTCTTCGACCTCTTCTCGATCGGCATCGGCCCCTCGAGCTCGCACACCGTCGGCCCGATGCGCGCGGCCGTGATGTTCGTCGAGGGGTTGCGTGACGAGGGGCTGCTGCCGCAGGTGCGGCGGGTGCGGGCCGAGCTCTTCGGCTCGCTCGGCGCGACCGGCCACGGCCACGGGTCGGCCACCGCGGTCCTGCTCGGCCTCAGCGGTGAGCGACCCGAGCTGTGCGACCCGCGCACCGTGACCGGCACCCTCGAGCAGATCCGCGCCGCCCGCCGGGTGAGCCTGCTCGGCGAGCACGAGATCGACTTCGTCGAGGACGACGACCTGATCCTCCACCGGCGCAAGTCGCTGCCCCTGCACCCCAACGGCATGACCTTTACCGCCTGGGGCGAGAGCGACGATGCCCCGGTCTCGACGCACACCTACTACTCGCTCGGCGGCGGCTTCGTCCTCGGCGAGGACGCGTCCGGCTCGACGCGGATCGTCGCCGACACCACCCCGGTCAAGCACCCCTTCACCACCGGCGACCAGCTGCTGGCGATCTGCGCGGAGACCGGGCTGTCGATCTCGCAGGTCATGCTCGACAACGAGCTGTCCTGGCGCACCGAGGCGGAGGTGCGCAGCGAGCTGCTGCACATCTGGTCGGTGATGCGCGAGTGCATCGACAACGGCATGCGCACCGAGGGGGTCCTGCCCGGTGGGCTCAAGGTCCGCCGTCGTGCACCCCAGCTGCACCAGCGGCTGCGCACCGAGGGCCGCAGCGACGACCCCCTTCGCGGCATGGACTGGCTGTGCCTCTACGCGCTGGCCGTCAACGAAGAAAATGCGGCGGGCGGCCGCGTCGTCACCGCCCCGACCAACGGCGCAGCGGGCATCATCCCGGCCGTGCTGCGCTACTACACCGACTTCGTGCCGGGCGCTGACGACGACGGCATCTGCCGTTTCCTGCTCACGGCCGCCGCGATCGGCGTGATCTTCAAGGAAAATGCGTCGATCTCCGGCGCCGAGGTCGGCTGCCAGGGCGAGGTCGGGTCTGCGTGCTCGATGGCCGCGGGCGCGATGGCCGCGGTGCTCGGCGGCTCCCCCGCCCAGGTGGAGAATGCCGCCGAGATCGGCATGGAGCACAACCTCGGCCTGACCTGCGACCCCGTCGGTGGCCTCGTGCAGATCCCGTGCATCGAGCGCAATGCTGTCGCCTCCGTCAAGGCCATCACGGCCGCGCGCACCGCGCTGCGCGGCGACGGCTCGCACGTCGTCTCCCTCGACAAGGTCGTCAAGACGATGCGCGAGACCGGCCGCGACATGAAGGTCAAGTACAAGGAGACCGCGCGCGGCGGCCTGGCCGTCAACGTCATCGAGTGCTGACCGGCACGCCGGCAGCATGACGAAGGGCGGTGCTCCCGTGAGGGGAGCACCGCCCTTCGGCGTGGTGACCGGGTCTACTTCTTGGTGAGGGTGTAGTCCCCGGCGGCCTCGACGATGAGGTACTTGGTCCCGTCCTGGACCGTCGTCGTGCCGTCGTAGTTGTCGTACTCGCTGATCAGGCGGTCCGGGTAGTCCTTGGCGCCGACGGCCTGGACACGGAAGCTGCCGATGAAGGAGTCGGCGGGCTGGGTGTACTTGGCCGACAGGTCGCTGCGCTTGCCGTCCCACTTGAAGACGTTGGGGCCGCTGCCCTTCTGCGTGGTGCCGAAGTCGGGGGCCTGGCTGATCCGGATGAACTTGACCGACCAGTCACCCTCGGAGTCCATCTCAATGCGCGAGGTGGAGGCCGAGTAGTTGGTGAGGTTGTAGGCGACGGTGCCCTTGGTCGCGTTGGACGCGGTGAGGACGTACTCGGAGCTGCGGCCGTTGCCGTCGGTGCCCTTGATCGTCAGGCTCTCGTACTTGTCGCCCTTGTGGGTGAACTCGACGAGACCGGCACCGTCACCGGCGGGGACGCCGATGAAGGCCTTTCCGCTGCCGGTGTACTTCTTGTTCCACTCGGCCGCCTTGTTGCGGTTGTCGAGGATGCTCGTGCCCGGGTCGTCGGACGTCGAGGAGGAGCTCGACGAGCTCGGGTCGGTCGTCGTGGTGTCGGTCGTCGAGGAGTCCGTCGGCGTGTCGGTCGGCGAGTCCGTCTGCGAGGTGCTGCTCGGCGATGCGGTGTCGTCGTCGTCGCCGCCACTCAGCAGCGAGAAGCCGACGAAGCCGAGGACGACGATCAGGACGAGGCCGACGACGCCGGCGCCGATGATCCACGGGAGCTTGCTCTTGCCGCCGGGCTGACCGCCCTGGCCGGCCGCCGCGTAGGCGGGCTGACCGTAGCCACCCTGCTGCTGGTCGTAACCACCCTGCTGGGCGTAGGGCGACTGCTGGCCGTAGGCGGACTGGTCCTGGCCGTAGCCGGACTGGCCGTAGGAGGAGGCGCCGTAGCCCTGCTCCTGCTGACCGTAGGACGTCTGGCCGTAGCCCTGCTCCTGCTGACCGTAGGACGACTGGCCGTAGCCCTGCTCCTGCTGGCCGTAGGAGGAGGCGGCACCGTAGCCGGCAGCCTCGTTGGTCGAGATGGCCTCGGTCTCGGGGGCGCGGTCGGCGCTGGGGCGCACGCGGGTGGCCTCGTCGACCTCGCTGGTGTCACCCACGGTGTCCTGGCGCGTGCCCGTGCCCGACGCGTCGGGACCGGGCTGGCCGACCCCGAAGCCCTCGGGCGTCGCCTGACGGTGCTCGGTCCATCCATGACCGTCCCAATAGCGGATCTGACCCTGTTGCTCAGGATCCTGATACCAACCGGCAGCCCAGGAACTCATCGCGGCCCCCTCCATATCTCTCGAATGCAGTGATTGCTGGGGCAAGCGTACCTGCGGTTCCGCAGGTCCAGCATGGGGAGAACTCCCCACGCCCGAAAGGTCGGTCAGTTGGCGTAGCCGTTGCGGCGGTTGAAGTCCACGGCGCCCTGGTAGGCGTGGTACATGCCCCAGCCCCAGGCGACGAGCATGAGCGGCAGACCGATGAAGCCGACGAGGATCCAGCCGAGGCAGATCACCAGCACGAGTCCGAAGAGCCAGAGCCCGAGGAACCCGATCCCGGGCCCTACGTCGCCGTTCATCATCGATCCCACACCGGGGATGAGGAAGGAGACGACGAGTGCGATGGCCGGCTCCTTGCGGGCGACGGGCACGGCGCCCGGGTGGGGAGCCCCGTAGGCGGGAGGCGGCGCGTAGGGCATGACCTGCCCGGTCGTCGGCGGCGGGGGTGCCGCGGCCGGGGACGGTGCGGGCGGGGCCGGTGCCGGCGCGGACACGCTGTGGGTCCACTGGGTGCCGTCCCAGTAGCGCCGCTCCCCCTCGTGCTCGTACCAACCCGGCGTGTGCTCGGTCATCCTTGTCCCCCTTGGTGGTTCGCCGCGATGCTACCCGCTGCCCTCCAGGGCCCGTGCCACCTGCTCGCCGGCTCGGGCGATGACCTCGAGGTCACCCACGACGACGAGTCGGTCGGTGGCCCTCGACAGCCCGACGTAGAGGCGCTCACGGAAGCGGTCGGTGTGACCGGACTCGTTGATGCAGAGCACGACGGCGCGACGTTCCATCCCCTTCGCCCCGAGGACGTGGCCGTAGAAGACGTCCTCGTGGTCCCAGAAGGTGTCCCAGTAGCCGCGCTGCCCGAGCTCGTCCTGGCGCTCGATCTGGACCGGGTGCCGCCGGCCCGTGGTGAGCAGTGCGACATGGCCGGGGTCCCAGCCCTCGTCGAGCAGGACGTCGACCTGGTCGTCGGCGACGTCGAGGGCTGCGGTGGACGGGGACTGGACGAAGACGACGGCGGGACCGTCGCCCCCTTCGAGCCGCATCCGCAGCGGGGCCAGCGGACGGAAGACCTCGGCGATCTGCTTGGTGTTGCGCAGGTTGTGGTCCAGGACGAGGGGCACGAGCGGGACCGGGGGCCGGCCGAAGCGCTGGAAGATGCGCTGGTTCTCGTCGGAGTAGAGGAAGAGCCCGCCCTCCGTCTCGTCGGTGAGGGCGCCGACGAGCGGCTGCCACCACGACTCGGCGAAGTCCTGGGCCTCGTCGACGACGAAGGAGTCGAAGCGCTCCCCCGGCGGCAGCTCCGCGGCGCGCTCGGCCATGAGACGCGGCATGGTCTCCTCCCAGTAGGCGGGGTCCTCGCGGGAGCCCGAGGGCACGCCCCACCGGTTGCCGAGCTCCTCGAAGGTCCCGACGAAGGCCGGGCGCTGCCGGTGCGGCCAGCTCGCGACCTCGCGCTTGAACCAGGTGGCCAGACCGATGGAGTAGCAGAGCAGCGCGACGCGCTCGGACGTGCGACCACGGTGGCCGGCGGTCAGCTGCTTGGCCTGCGTCAGCGCGAGGACGGTCTTGCCACTGCCCGCTCCCCCACGGATCTCGACTCGGCGCAGCAGTCGGGTGACGTCGAGGACGAGCGACTGCTCCTGGGTGAGCCGGTCGGCCCTGGCCTCCCGCTCGTCGGCCTCGTCGGCGACGGTGGGCACGGCGGACGTGCCGCGGGCGGTGAGGATGTCGACGACGACCTCGCAGTCGTCCTCGGTCGGCACCCGGCAGTGGGTCTCGAAGCCGAGCGGGATGTCGGCCAGCCGCGCGGCCAGGTCGTCGAGGTCGCCGCGGTCGTGGATCATCCACCGCGGGCAGTCCGGCAGGTCGAAGTCCAACCCCAGACCGACGAAGGGGGTGACGACCGCGTGCGCGAAGCGCACCTTGCTGCGGGACGAGTCCGCCCACCGGCGGTCCGACTCGACGTACTGCCGGATCGCGTAGCGCGTGTCCCGGGCCTGCCCCACGGGGTCGATCGGCACCCGCTTGCCGTGGCGCCGGATCGTCCACTGCCCGTCGTCGATGCGCACGCCCGTGCCCTTGACCTCGACGGCGACGACCCCGACGTCCGGCATGACGACGACGAGATCGGCCTCGTGGTCCTTTCGGGTGTCGGTCAGGCGCAAGTTGGCGATGAGGGTGTCCTGCGGACGAAGGGAGTCGCGCAGCCGCTCCCACACCACCCGCTCCGACTCGGTCGTGAAGCGCGGGTCGTCAGGGATCAGACGGGGCATGTGGTCAAGGTAGCGACCTCGCCGGCCGCCGTGGCTCAGAAGGGGGCGGGCTGCGAGTAGTCGACCTCCGGCAGGCTCGGCCGGGTGAAGAGGTTGGCCAGCTCCTCGTCCTCGTCGAGGACGTAGGTCGGGCGGCTTGCCCCCTCCACAGGGGGCGAAGGGGGCCGCTCCCCCTCGTCGAGGGAGTGCACCCAGTGCGCCGGATGGGCGCTCGCCGCGACCCCGGTCGGGCTGGTCCACTCGGTGCGGCCGTCCTCGTGGAGGGTGTGCGACCAGCGCGGCGAGTGCTTGAGCCGGTGGTGGTGCCGGCACAGGCCCGACAGGTTGGTCGGGCACGAGGGCCCCTGCGGGTGGGGCACCGCGTGGTCCAGGTCGGCACCGAGACCGGCGCAACCGGCGAGAACCCGACGGTTGCAGCCCCACATCCGGCAGGTCTCATCGCGGGCCGCGACGAACTCGCGCATCGAGTCGGTGACGACGTAGCGGGGGTTGGAGGTCTCGACGAGCACGCCGGTCCGGGCGTCGATGAGGGCTCGCGAGACCTTGGTCTCGAGGCGTGTCGTCAGGGCCGCGACGACGTCGGCCGGGATGAAGCCCACGCCAGGCACCTCGCAACCGCTGATCCACGAGGCCTGTCCTCCCGGGCCGAGCGTCGTCGGCACCTGCGAGGTGATGGCGTCGCCGGCCCACTCCTCCGGCAGCACGTCGACGGCGTCGGGCCCGTCGCCCGTGACGAACCGGCCGCTCACCGCCGTCGGTCCGTGCAGCGCCTCGGCGATCTCCTGCCGGTGGTCGAGGTGCGACTCCTCGCCACGCTGGTCGAGGTGCGACTCCTCGCCACGCTGGTCGAGGTGCGACGAAGGAGCCTCGAGACCCCCTTCGCCCCCTGTGGAGGGGGCGAAGGACAACCGCGACGCCGCGGAGGTGATCACCGGGATGCCGAGCCGCACGCTGGCCTGCACATCGACGCCTCGCAGGGTCAGGTCCGCCAGTGCGTTCGCCCGCGCGGCGCCGGCGGTCAGCTCGGGATCCTCGGCCCGCGCCTCACGAGCGACCTCGTCGACCGCGGCCTGAATCGCGAGGGCCGCTTCGGTGGGCAGGGTCGCGTACATCTCGCTGCAGCCGACCGGCCCCTCGGCGAAGCCGACCTGCAGCAGGTCTCGCCGGTTGCGCTTGGCCTTGCGCTCCAAGACCTCGGGCTCGACGCGGGTGAGCATCCGCCGGATCGCTTTGCGCAGCTCACGGTCGTCGAGGTCACCGGCGCGCACCGTGTCGGGCCGCCCGCGAAGGGAGCCCAGCAGGTGGTCCACGACCTCCGCCACCGCCTCGGCGCTGGCACCGCGGGTCTCCTTGGCGACGATCTCGAGCGACCGCTCGCGCATCCGGCCGGCCGCCACGAGGTCGGCCAGGCTGCTCAGGTCAGTGACCGCTCGGGCCGCGAGGTCGCAGCGGCGTCCGGCCTCGGGAGGACCCGCGCCGACGGCCAGCGCGACCGCCTCGACCGCGAACTCGGCGACCTCGCCTGCGGGCAGGCGCACGGGCCGGTAGACGTGGTCGTCACCAACCTCTTCGCCCCACCGCGCCGCGTGCCCGATCACGGTCAGCGCGAGCGCATCGGCCACACGTCTGAGGCGCTCGGCCGCCTGCAGCATCTCGCCCAGCGATGCCTCGTCAGCCCGCGCGGCCTGCTCCCCCACCCCCTCGCGGACCCGTCCCAGTCCCCTGAAGGACTCCTCCACCACGGCCAGCTCGTCTTCGAACATATGTCCATGGTGTCACCGAGCACCGACAGCGCTTTCAGATTGAGCACGGGCCATGTGCTCCGTTGTCGGACAACGCTGGTTGAATGTGCTCAGTGTCACGGGGAGGTGCCGCGGAGCGGAGCCAGTGACACCAGCGCAAGTCGGATGAATCGGGGATGAATTGGCATCAAACGAGGTCGTCACACCAGAGCCTCAGCTCATGGAATCGATGCGCGCGGTCGGATACACACTAGAAGCGGCGATTGCTGACCTGGTCGACAACTCCATCACGGCTGGGGCCGAAAGAGTGGATCTTCACTTTTCCAGCGAGCCCGTCGACTACGTGGCAATCCTCGACGACGGCTGCGGCATGTCGGAGGACGGAGCACGAGAAGCCATGCGATTGGCAGGGAAGAGCTCCGTTGCCGCCCGCGATGCGCACGACCTCGGGCGATTCGGCCTCGGCCTGAAGACCGCGAGTCTGTCCCAGTGCCGAGACCTTGTCCTCGTGACCAAGGACGAGACCGGGTCCGTCTGCGGCTTCCGCTGGGACCTCGACCATCTGGCGAACGTCGGAGCGTGGGCGTTGATGAAGCTCGACGACCACGAGATCTCCGAACTCCCCCACGTCGCCGACTTCCTCGAACTCGCCACTGGAACCCTCGTGGTCTGGCGAAACCTGGATCAGCTCCGAGCCCAAGTCGACCCCGGCTCCAAAGGACTGGACTCGGCGTTTGCTGGTGTCAAACAGCACCTTGCCTTGGTCTTCCACCGGTTCTTGGCCGGCGAGCACGGCGCGCGGTTCACGATCGCCGTCAACCACGTGGAACTCCAACGCATCGATCCCTTCCTTGCCGACCACCGAGCCACGCAACCAGGGCCACCCGAGTCGTTCGACGTCGAAGGCCAAACCATTCGCGTGCAAGCGTTTACATTGCCGATGATCACGAAGATGTCAGCCAGAGACCGTCAGCGAGCTCAAGTAGCTGGCCGCCTGCGCGACAGCCAAGGCTTCTACATCTACCGCGCCAAACGGCTGGTCATCTGGGGAACGTGGTTTCGCATACTCCCACGCGAGGAGCTCGGCAAACTGGCGCGCGTGAGAGTCGACGTACCCAACAGCCTCGATCACCTGTGGGCCCTCGACATCAAGAAGTCAGCGGCGCAGCCTCCTCCCATCGTCCGTCAGCGGCTGAAGCGGATCGCCGACCGGATCATCATGCCCAGCAAGAGGGTGCACACCTACCGTGCCCGGCCAGCTCCAGGCCAGGACCCGATCACCCACGCTTGGCAACTGATCAGTGACGGCGACGAGTTCCGTTATGAGATCAATCGAGATCACCCGGTGCTCGCAACTCTCGCCGCCCGGCTTGAACCGAGTGACCAAGCCACACTCTCCGCCCTTCTTCGAATCATCGAAGACACCTTCCCCACGCATGACTTGTACAACCGGCTGGGACAAGACGCAGTTGAGTCGACTCCCGCTCCGGACATTCACCGGCTGAGCACCGTAGCCGTCGAAGTCTGGGCTGAGTTCCGTAAGCACCGACCCGACCCGGACGCGTTCATCGCAGCGATGTCGACGACCGAGCCGTTCAACCAACTGGAGGACCCTGTGACCCTTCTCCGACAGGCAGCGGAGGCATCGTGACCGGCGGCACCGCTGACGCAGAAGTTGCTGCGCTCGCCCGAGCCGTGAGCGGGGCTTTGAGCGACGGTTACCACAGCGAGGAAACGCTCGTCGGACTCATCAACTCGCTGCGCCCGATCTTGGCGCCGACAGCTGCTGACGAACAGATCGCACACCTCTCAAAACAGCTCCGAGGCCAGCTCAACATCGACTTCGACCTCGGTGAAGCGATCACGAGCAAAGACTTCGTGTCCTGGCTGCCGGACCGCAAACCCACCATCGAGTGGTCACGATGGAAGACGTACAAGCAGTGGATGCTGAACCAGGGCAGGTCACCCAAGGTCATGGACACCATGGATCAGCTGACGGATCAGATCCTCGATTTCGTGGGCGATCCGACCAAGGAAGGCCAGTGGTCACGGCGCGGGCTCGTCATCGGCGACGTCCAGTCCGGCAAGACGGCGACCTACCTGGGACTGTTCAACAAGGCTGCCGATGCCGGATATCGGCTCATCATCGTGCTCGCGGGAAACACCGAGTCGCTTCGCCAGCAGACCCAGTCCAGGGTGGACGAGGGGTTCATCGGACGCGACTCGGGAACGTTGAAGCCACGCCCAGGCGTCGCTGCCACCCCGACCAAACGCATCGGTGTCGGGCTCTTGGGATCTGGGTTTTCGACCGCGCAAGGGATGACGACCGTCGTCCAGGACTTCCGCAGGTCCAGCCAGCAGGCGACGAACATCACCGTCGACAGACATACTGCCGAACCGCACATCTTCGTCGTCAAGAAGAACAAGAGCGTGCTGAAGGCCCTCCACGACTGGCTTCAACAGCAGGCGGCCGGCCATGGTCGGATCGACGTCCCACTACTGCTCCTTGACGATGAATCCGACTACGCGTCCGTGAACACGAAGGATGAGCACAACCCAACCGCTATCAACAAGGGAATCAGAGCGATCCTCGATTCCTTCACCCGCAGCTCGTACCTCGCGTTCACGGCGACTCCCTTCGCCAACATCTTCATCGACCACGGGGCCGCGGACGACCTGTTCCCACGGGACTTCGTGTACAGCCTGGACGCTCCATCCAACTACGTAGGCGCCGAAAGGGTGTTCGGCAGTGCGGGCAAAGCCCCGAACACCGAGCACACGATGGACCTGTCCGACGCTGGTGCATACTTCCCGACGAAGCACAAGTCGGACCACGTCGTCACTGACCTACCGGAGAGCCTCCGACAAGCCGTACGAGTTTTCCTGTTGGGCAACGCTATTCGCGATATTCGTGGAGACTTGGGGGCGCGTTCGATGCTCATCAACGTCTCCCGATTCAGGTACGTCCAGCGTCAGGTCTTCGACCTGGTCGAGAGCTACACGATCCAGATGCGGCAAGCGATCGAGCTCCACAGTGCGGCATTTTCGAGAGGTGCCCACAACGCAGACCTCAGCGCGATGCAGGAGACCTTCGAAGACGTCTACGCCAGTGCAGGCACCACGTGGGCACAGGTCCTGGATCGACTGGCGTCTGCCACAGCAGACGTCCGAGTGGAACTGCACAACTCCGACCGCGACCAGTCTCTGGCTGAAGAGGAGGTCTTCTGGGATCGACCGTCCCGACTCATTGCGGTGGGTGGCGATGTCCTGAGCCGAGGGTTGACCCTCGAGGGACTGATGGTCAGCTACTTCTATCGCAGCGTCGGGGCCTTCGACACCCTCATGCAGATGGCGCGGTGGTTCGGATACCGCGACGGCTACGAAGACCTGTGTCGTATCTGGATCGCCGACGAGGTCGCAGCCGACTACCGGTTCGTCGACGAGGCGGTGCGGGAACTACGTGACGACCTGATCGTGATGAAGCAGCAGAAGCGGACACCGGAGGACTTCGGCATCGCGATCCGTAAGCACCCGGGCACGCTCTTGGTGACGGCCAGGAACAAGATGAAGTCAGCGGCCGTCATGCCAAAATCAGTCAGCCTGTCAGGCCGCCGCATCGAAAGCACCAAGTTGTCCCTAGACACCAAGGACCTGACGAACAACCGGGAGGCGTTCGAACGTCTTCTCGACACCCTCGGGGCCCCGGACGAGGACCCCGGACGCCGGCACCACCGGTGGCAGGGGGTCCCCAAGGATGCCGTCGCAGACTTCTTGGACGCCTTCCGCGCGGATCAGAGCGACCCCTTGTGGAAGATCTCCCCACGGCCGCCTCTCCCGGGACGGGACCACAGCCCTTCCCACCTGGGCGAATTCGCTCGCTCTGCCAAGAGCCCTGCCTATCAGACGTGGGATGTGGTCCTGATGAGCGGGCACCGGACCGATGCCTCGCTGGTGGCGCGTCCAAGCCTGACCTATTGGAAGGTCTCACGAAAGGTGGCGATCACTGCGAGTGGTCGGGTGCTCATCTCCGGGACCAGTAGCCGCTTGGCGGGAAGCTCAGACCTCACCCAGTTGCTCACCCCCGAAGAGCAACAGCAAGCAGAGGCTGCATACCTGGCCACAAAGGATGACACTAGGAACATCCCGGAGAGCGCGTACTACAACTCGCTCGCCCGGCCGGCGCTGCTCCTGTACCCCCTGGCTGCGGCCCCAGAGCTCCCCAACGACTTCGATGATGCTGCGACTCGCTCGAGGGCACTCTCGCTCAAGGCGGCTCTCGAGGACGCGGTCGCTGTGGCAGTGAAGCTGGCCATTCCCGGCAGCCCTGCAGACGTGTCCAACAACAACGGCGATGCAGAGTACGTGATCAACACCGTGGCCCAGGAGAGTTGGCTGGCCGAACTGGGGACAGATGACGATGTTGACGGCTGAGACGGTTGAGGACTGGCAGTCCATCGTCGAGGGCAAGTCGGCTGCGAAGCGCTACTTCGATCCCGACCACCCCTTGGACCTGCTCTACGGCGCAGACCCGGGGGGACGACCGGTGTTCATCATCGTTACTCCGTCAGAGCCCGACGAGGTCACTGTCTCCCGGGACATCACCACGACGAAGGGGCAGCGGTCCGATGGTCGGTGGGTGCTCACCCTGCGTCTTGATGACGGCACTCTGTTTACGTCCTTCTCTCGGCTCTGTCTGGACCTGGTCGCCAGATCAAGGGGCGCCCGCTCTCCAGAAGAGTCCATAGAGACCCTTCTGAGGGTGTTGGATGAATGGAAGGTCCTTCTGCGCCGCTACCGCCCCCGCCGTCTGGACCTTGCAAAACTTCGGGGCCTCGTCGCGGAGTTGTGGTATGGATTCACCATCCTGCTGGAGGACCACCCCGCTTCGAGTGTCGCCCAGAGTTGGGTCGGGCCAACCGGAGCGCCCCAAGACTTCGCGTTCTTGGATGGCCAGCTGTGCGAGGTAAAGGCTCGACGCCCGAGCAAGCGAACCGTCGAGGTCGCATCCGTGGCTCAGCTCGACCCGAAGGGCAAGCCGATGACACTGGGTGTCGTCCTTCTGGACGACTGCTCCCCTGAGGCCGTCGGCGCCATCACGCTCATTTCCCTGTTGTCACACGTTCGGTCACTGCCCCAACTTGGCTTCGAGGGAAGGTCCCACGTTGACAACCACATTCGTGAGCTGGGCGTTGACGAGACGGACACGTACTACGCCGACACCGCGTTCCTCGTGTTGGGCTTCCAGACGTTCGATGTCAACCCCGACTTTCCCAGTATCCGATCGAGCACCCTTGACGGCTTGCCGGTGTCGAATGTCCGCTACGACTTGGCTATCGAGCCCCTGAAGCCACATCTTCTCCAGGAAGTCACCTATGCAGACGAAGGGGGTCCGGCGTGAGCGGATTTCGAGATGACCTACTCAACTCAGTGAGAATGAGGGCAGAGCTCGACGGAGAGTTCACTCGAACCGCATTCATTCAAGAAGTCGCCGACCGACTCTCGGATGCGGAACTGGTCGACAACCTCGTTCCAGCCCATTTCGACGGTGTCGGAGGCAATCGCAAGAGACTCCGCGTTGACGGGTATGACCTCGGCGACGCCGATGACTCGGTCGTGCTCGCCGTGGCGATCTTCAACGACGATGACCAAACGACCAATGTGACTGCCACTGAGGTCGCGAAGGCACTCGGAGCGCTCGAAAGCTTCCTCCACGATGCTGTCAACGAAACCTTCGAGGTCGATCGCGAGCCGAGTGACCCGGCCGTCCAACTCGCCGTCGACCTCCGGCATCGGGGCGCCAGCGTCACTCGCTACCGGCTGTACCTCGTCTGCGACTCGCCACTGAGCGCGAGTGTGAAGCACCTCCCCTCGTCCGAACTCAACGGTATCCCCATCGACTTCCATGTCTGGGATATCAACCGGTTCGAACAGCTCCAGACGTCCAGCCAAGGGCGTGAGGAGCTTCAGATCTCACTGCGCGAGTGGTTGCCGCAAGGCCTGCAGGCACTTCGCGTCGAAGGGGACTCCGGGTTCGAAACCTATATGGCAGCAGTCCCCGGCTCGGTGTTGGCCGACCTCTACGGTCGGCACGGAAGCAGGCTCCTCGAAAGCAACGTCCGGGCCTTCCTCCAGGGACGCGGCAAGGTCAACAAGGGGATCAAGACCACGATCTTGTCCGAGCCCGACATGTTCCTCGCCTACAACAACGGCGTGACCGCCACCGCCACCGGTGTGGAAGTGGACTCTTTCGGTCGGATCTTGGGCATTACGGACCTGCAGATCGTCAACGGTGGCCAGACGACGGCCTCGCTGTTCTACGTTCGGCGAGACTCATCACCGAAACCCGACATCTCCAAGGTTCACGTGCAGATGAAGCTCGTGGTGGTCGACGAGGAGCGGGCCAAGGAACTCGTCCCCTCGATCTCTCGGTACGCCAACAGCCAGAACAAGGTGAGCGAGGCGGACTTCTTCTCCAACAGCCCCTTCCACGTCCGTCTGGAGAATCTTTCACGGCGACTCCTGGCACCCGCACGACCGGGGATCCACTTTCAGACACGGTGGTTCTACGAGAGGACGCGAGGGCAGTACCAGAACGAGAAGGCGAAGCTCACGCCGGCCGAGCAGAAGAAGTTCGATGCATCCAATCCACGCAGCCAGGTGATCACGAAGACGGACGCCGCAAAGTACGAGGTGTCCTGGGGCCAGCAACCCCACATGGTCAGTGCCGGCGCGCAGAAGAACTTCGTGGCCTTCGCTGAGTCCGTCGCCAAGAAGTGGGCAACTTCGGATGCCGAGTTCAACGAGGCCTACTTCAAGGGGCTTGTGGCAAAGGCCATCCTCTTTCAGGCCATTCGTGGGCGAGTCGCCAAGTCGGACTGGTACCAGAGCGGCTACCTGGCCAACATCGTCACATACGCGATGGCGAAGGTCGCGCACGAGGTACAGCGTCAGGCACCCTCACAGCGGATGAACTTCGACATCATCTGGCGGCAGCAGTCCGCCCCGGACGTCGTGCTCTCCACGTTCCTCGACGCCGCCTACCTGGCCTTCGAGGCACTCACCGCCGAGCGGCGGCCGGTACAGAACGTCACCGAGTGGGCCAAGCGCAGTCAGTGCTGGGACGTCGTCAAGGCCATGCCCATGCGGCTCGAGGATGACTTCGTGGACACCCTCGTCTCTGCATCGGCCGTCCGTGAAGACGCTGTTGCAGCAAGGAAGACTCAGAAGATCGACAATTCGATCCAGGTGCAGGCCGCAGTCTTTGAGATCCCGACAACGACGTGGCAGAGCATCCGAGAGTTCAGCCTCGCGAACAGGCTATTGAGTCCGACGGATGCCAGCATCCTCGACCTCGTGACCGGAAGAAAGTCGGGATTCCCGTCGGAACGACAGAGCGCGCGTCTCTTGGCGGTCCTGCAAAAGGCCAAGGACCACGGGTTCGTCGGTGTCGACTGAGAAGAGGGAACCGGTCCGGTCCGCACCGACAGCCGACCTGAGCGCCCGGTTCTCCCGACAACGGCGGGAGGGCACCTCTCCGGAGTTGGCCCTACGACATGAACTGCACCGCAGAGGCTTCCGTTACCGCGTTCAGTTCAAGGTTGATGGTCTCCCCCGCCGCCGGGTGGACATCGCCTTCCCGAAGCGACAACTCGCAGTGTTCGTCGACGGTTGCTTCTGGCACGGCTGCCCCGAGCACTGCGTGATCCCGAAGTCCAACCGCGACTGGTGGCTCTGGAAGTTCGACGTCAACGCCCGCCGCGACGCGGACACCGACCGACGGCTGGTCGACCTCGGATGGTCCGTGGCGCGCGTCTGGGAACACGTCGACGTCCAAGAGGCGGCCGACACGGTCGAGGCGGCACTCCAAGGGTGACCAGCCGGAGGGCTGCGCCTCACCGAAGAGCGATACCTGAGCCTTCCAGTTCACGCTGACGATCCAGAGTCTGCCCGATGAACGCCTGCACGGTCATCATCTCGCCAACAAGTGAGGAGTCGTAGCACTCGTTCATGACGGGCTCGGGAACCACGGGGACCACGTCGTTGTGCGCCATCGCGTTAAGGATCTCGGCGTTGAGCTCTCGATCCATGGTCGCCAGGTGTCGAACCCTGATCCGGGGGGCTTCTGCGACCACCTGCATCCAGCGTTCCTTGGTGGTGGTCTTGGCACCGAGGAAGGTCAGCAAGCCGTCGGGCACATCTGCGTCGCCGTATGCACCACTACCCGGGAACAGGAAGTCCGGCTTGGACCCATCGGGAAGTCGTTTGGTCATCCGAGCGAAAACGAGGCCGTGCGCCTCGAAGACAGCCGCGAGATGGTGCTCGAAGGTGTATCCAGCCCGTGAGTACCTACTGTTCATGTGCTTCTTGGCCAGGTCGAAGAAGGTGTCGATGTCGATCGCCGACTTCCCGACGAAAGCCTGATCCAGCACGGGCTGCAGCACATGCTTCTCGAAGCCGAAGAACATCTCCGTTGAGAACGCGTACCAGTCATTGAGCGCTAGGTCGGGGTTATCCACCGCACTTGAGGTGTCACAGAGTCGTCTGGTGAAGGCAGCGAACTCTTGAGTGGTCGGCATCGTGCCTCGTGAGCCGAACCGCTCGATCACGCGATCGAGAGCTGCGGCGTTGCGCACCTCGATCGAGAGCCCGAGGACTGTGAGGAGGTCGGCGTCCTCGACCGAGAGGTCGCGATCAGACGCTTGCCCCAGGTCGCCAAGAGCGAAGGTTCGCTGGCCGGTGGAGTCCTCAGCAGAGCGAAGGTTTGTCCCGATGAGCCGGTCGAGCTGCAAAGCGACGGGCGCTCCCCCTTCGGCCACGACCACAAGGAGTCGATCCTCCGCCTCGCGGCGCAACACCCAGCACCAGTCGCCCTCGCGCGCAGCCTGCATCACCACGCTGGATGCCGGGTAGACGAGCCTGAATTCAGGTGATCGATTCGGCTGCCGTTCCCTCGCGTCGTAGTAGGTCGCTGTCAGGTCCTCAGACTCGTAGGCGCCGTCAGCGAAGGCGCCGTCAAAGCGCACGTACGTGCACGGAAAGACGCAGCGTTCGCCACCGAGGAAGGAGCGCATGGCGGCCGACGTGTTCAACTCGTGCTGGTTGGACCTGCCCTCCCCGATGCAATCGACAATCGTGAGCTGCTTGAATCCAACACCCGCCACCTGCTCGGCGATGCGTCCATCCATGTCTCCCCCCTCTGTGCAGTTTCGTTCAGCCGGCGAGCTGCTCCGTGTCGGGCTGCTGGTGCCAGTCGATCCCTGCTGCTTGCGCCTGCTCCACCACGATCTCGATCTGCCGGGCTACAGCGCTGGCGACCTTGGGCACGACGGCATTCCCGAACTGGCGATACGCCTGCGTGTCGGAGACCACGATGTCGAGCCGGTCCATCGGGAAGCCCATGAGGAGGCCAGCCTCACGGGGAGTCAGGCGCCGGGGATTGCGACCGCCGCCCTGACGGATGAGGATCTCGGAGCCGTCCTTGTGGTACCTGGCCGAAAGGGTCCTGCTGACGCCATCGTGGTCGGGGAGCCCGAAACCGAATCCGTTGCCCTTTGCCTTGTGCTTGAGCGCGTAGTTCTGCAGGTACTGCCACAGCTTGTTGCTGAGGGTGTACTTCGGATCGACATCCTTCTCCAAGATGTCCTTGAGCCGGTGCCCCCCGGGCCCCGTGGGGTACTCGAACGGCACCCCGTCCGGGAAGACCTCGCCGAAGACGTCGCGACGGAAGCACACGATAAAGATGCGCTCCCGGTGCTGAGGGACCCAGCCAGCTGCGTCGAGGATCTGGTGGTGCACCTCGTACCCCAGCTCCTCGAGTGTCTCGTGGATGACGCGCCAGGTCGTGCCGCGGTCGTGGGAGCGGAGGTTCTTCACGTTCTCGAGGAGCAGGATCGACGGCTGCTTGGCACGGACGACGTCAGCCAGTGCGAAGAAGAGGTTGCCCTGCTTCACGTCCGCGAACCCGTGCGCCCGCCCCAGGGAGATCTTCTTCGAGACTCCGGCGATCGAGAAGGGCTGGCACGGAAAGCCCGCAGCAAGGATGTCGTGATCCGGGATCGAGTCCGGGTCGATCTGGGTGATGTCGCCGGCAGGGCGCTCACCGTGCCAGGCCTCGTAGGTCTGCTGCGCGAACTTGTCCCACTCGGAGGAGAAGACGCACTCCCCGCCGATCGACTCGAGGCCGATACGAAGGCCCCCGATCCCCGCGAAGAGGTCGATGAACTCGAATGCGGGGGGCTCTTGCTCAGTCATCTCGGGGTCCTGTCTCACAGATCCGGGCGCCACGTGTCACTGGTGGCTGTGTGTTCAACAAACTTGGCACTGCCTGGACCCCCGCACCACGCCCCACACCGAAGATCGGCGGAACTGTGGATAAGGCAGCGATGGCATCGGGGGGTGTGGAGGAGGGGCTGGCCGGGATCGGCCAGCCCCTCCCCTTCGTCAGCTACTGCAGCAGATCAGCTGCAGCCGCTGGTGGAGCCGCAACCCTCGCAGACGTAGCAGGAGCCGGCGGGACGCATCTTGGTGCCGCAGGTCATGCACATCGGGGCGTCGGCGGTCTTGCCCTGGAACTTCTCGAGCAGCTCGGCCGAGGAGTGGACCGTGGCGTCGACCTCGCGGACGGAGGCGGCACCGGAACCGGTGTGGTCAGCGGACTCCTCCTCGGAGGTGGCGACGGCGGCCGCGGGCGACTCCTTGGCCTCCTTGACCTCCGAAGTGGCGGCCGACTGGCTGAAGGACTCGTCATAGTCGCTGTCGTCGTCGGACGACTCCGGGGCGTAGGAGCCCGTCTCGAGCTGGCGAGCACGCTCCTCGGCGGTGTGGATGCCCATGAAGGACCGGGTGTCGAAGTCCAGGTAGTCCAGCGCCAGGCGACGGAAGACGTAGTCCATGATCGACTGCGCCATCCGCACGTCCGGGTCGTCCGTCATGCCGGCCGGCTCGAAGCGCAGGTTGGTGAACTTCTCGACGTAGGTCTCCAGCGGCACACCGTGCTGCAGCGCGATCGAGATCGCGATGGAGAAGGCGTCCATCAGACCGGCCAGGGTCGAGCCCTGCTTGCCGAACTTCAGGAAGATCTCGCCGAGCTCACCGTCGTCGTAGGTGCCGGCGGTGAGGTAGCCCTCCGCGCCACCCACGGCGAAGCTCGTGGTCTGCGAGGTGCGGCGCTTGGGCAGGCGGCGACGCAGCGGGCGGTACTCGACGACCTTCTCGGTCTCGACCGCAGCAGCCTCGGCACCAGCCTTGGCGTCCTTGGCGGTGGAGCCACCGTCGGACAGCGGCTGGCCGACCTTGCAGTTGTCGCGGTAGACGGCGAGCGCCTTGAGGCCGAGCTTCCAGCCCTGGACGTAGACGTCCTCGATCTCCTCGACCGTGGCCGACTCCGGCAGGTTGACCGTCTTGGAGATCGCGCCGGAGAGGAAGGGCTGAACGGCAGCCATCATCCGCACGTGACCCATCGGGGCGATGGCCCGCGCGCCCATGGCGGTGTCGAAGACCTCGTAGTGCTCGGGCTTGAGGCCCGGCGCGTCGATGACGTGACCCTTGTCGGCGATGAACTCGACGATCGCCTCGATGGTCTCCTCGGCGTAGCCGAGCTTCTTCAGCGCGCGCGGGATCGTCAGGTTGACGATCTGCATCGAGCCGCCGCCGACGAGCTTCTTGAACTTCACCAGCGAGAAGTCGGGCTCGATGCCGGTGGTGTCGCAGTCCATCATGAAGCCGATGGTCCCGGTGGGGGCGAGCACCGAGGCCTGGGCGTTGCGGTAGCCGTTCTTCTCACCCGTCTTGACGACCGCGTCCCAGGCCTTCGTGGCGAAGGCGTGGATGTCCTTGTCCATGGTGTGCATGGTGCGGATCTGGTCGTTGGCCGCCTGGTGCTTGCGCATGACGCGCTTGTGCGCGTCGGCGTTGCGGGCGTAGCCGTTGTACGGGCCGACGATGCCGGCGAGCTCCGCGGAGCGCTTGTAGGACGCACCGGTGAGCAGCGAGGTGATCGCCGCGGCCAGCGCACGGCCGCCGTCGGAGTCGTAGCCGTGACCGGTCGCCATGAGCAGGGCGCCGAGGTTGGCGTAGCCGATGCCCAGCTGGCGGTAGTCACGCGTGGTCTCGCCGATCGACTCGGTCGGGAAGTCCGCGAAGCAGATCGAGATGTCCATCGCGGTGATGACCAGCTCGGCGACGGCCTGGAAGCGCTCGGCGTCGAAGGTGTCGTCGTCCCCCAGGAACTTCAGCAGGTTGAGCGAGGCCAGGTTGCACGAGGAGTTGTCGAGCGACATGTACTCGCTGCACGGGTTGGACGCGGTGATCCGACCGGTCTCGGGGTTGGTGTGCCAGTCGTTGATCGTGCCGTCGTACTGGATGCCCGGGTCGGCGCACTCCCACGCGGCGGTCGCGATCTTCTTCATCAGCTGGCGCGCGTCGACGGTCTCGATGACCGAGCCGTCCTTGCGCGAGGTCAGACCGAAGTCGGTGCCCTCCTCGACCGCACGCATGAACTCGTCGGTGACCCGAACGGAGTTGTTGGCGTTCTGGTACTGGACGGAGGTGATGTCGGCGCCACCGAGGTCCATGTCGAAGCCGGCGTCACGCAGGGCGCGGATCTTGTCCTCCTCGCGCGCCTTGGTCTCGACGAACTCCTCGATGTCCGGGTGGTCGACGTCCAGGACGACCATCTTGGCCGCGCGACGGGTGGCGCCACCGGACTTGATGGTGCCGGCGGAGGCGTCGGCACCGCGCATGAAGGAGACCGGGCCGGAGGCGGTGCCGCCGGAGGAGAGCAGCTCCTTGGAGGAGCGGATGCGGGAGAGGTTGAGGCCGGCGCCGGAGCCGCCCTTGAAGATGAAGCCTTCCTCCTTGTACCAGTTGAGGATCGAGTCCATCGAGTCGTCGACCGAGAGGATGAAGCAGGCGCTGACCTGCTGCGGGCTCGCGGTGCCGACGTTGAACCACACGGGCGAGTTGAAGCTGAAGATCTGGTGCAGCAGCGCGTAGGTCAGCTCGTGCTCGAAGATCTCCGCGTCGGCGGGCGTCGCGAAGTAGCCGTGCTCCTTGCCCGCCTTGACGTAGGTCAGGACGACGCGGTCGATCAGCTGCTTGAGGCCGGCCTCACGCTCCGGGGAACCCACCGCGCCGCGGAAGTACTTCGTCGTGACGATCGTCGAGGCGTTGACCGACCAGAAGTCGGGGAACTCGACGCCGCGCTGCTCGAAGATCGTCGCGCCCGTCTTCCAGTTCTGCTGGACGACGTCGCGCTTCTCCCAGGTCACCTCGTCGTAGGGGTGGACGCCCTCGGTGGTGTGGATGCGCTTGATCGTCAGGCCCTTGGTGCGGGACCCGCGACGGGCGCTCGGCTTGCCGGCGGTCTCGGTCATGCTGCTTCTCCTCGATCCGTGTGGTGACGGTCTGCTGCTGGTCGGTGTGGAGTGCTGGTCTGGTCTAGGGAGCGGGCGCGTGCTCGGCGCGCAGCCGCTCGATGGCGGTCTCGAAGTCCTCCAGCGAGTCGAAGGACTGGTAGACCGACGCGAAGCGCAGGTAGGCGACCTCGTCGAGCTCGCGCAGCGGCGGCAGGATCGCCATGCCCACCTCGTGGGCGTCGATCTCGGCGCTGCCCTGCGAGCGGATGCTCTCCTCCACGCGCTGGGCGAGGATGGCGAGCTGGTCCTCGGTGACCGGTCGGCCCTGGCAGGCCTTGCGGACACCGGCGAGCACCTTGGCCCGGCTGAAGGGCTCCGCCGCACCGGACCGCTTGGTCACGGTCAGGCTGGCGCTCTCCAGGGTGGTGAAGCGCCGGCTGCACTCGGGGCACTGACGGCGGCGCCGGATGGCGCTGCCGTCCTCGGTCGTGCGGCTGTCGATGACCCGGGAGTCGGTGTGACGGCAGAACGGGCAGTGCATGCCTACTCCCTTCGATCGACGCCGTCCTGTGGACGGTGCGGTGGACAGATCTGGGGACGAAACCCCATTTCCTGTGGAGAACCGGCCTCATCCTGTGCACTAGATGTGGACGAATGACAACGGTGTAACCACTAGATGTAGTGACCATTAGAAACCCTTGTGAGCCGCGACGCAAGTCCCCCGGCAGGTCGGTCGACGAACGGCACATCGGCCGCCTCCACGCGCTGTGGAGACGGCCGATGGCGGGCCCGGGCTGGGTCGAAGAGCCCGGGAGTCAGGGGCGCCTCAGGGCGCGGGGATGGTCAGCGTCTGACCGGCGTGCACGTGGCTCGAGGGCAGGTCGTTGGCCAGCTGGATGCGGGTGACGGCCTCACGGGTGGGCACGTCGGACAGCTCGGTGGCGGCGATCTGACCCAGGGTCTGCCCGGGCTCGACCGTCACGGTCTGCGGCGTGGCGGCCGGGCCGCCGAAGGCCATCGTCGCGCCGGCGATGCTCGCGACGAGCACGGTCGTGGTCGTGATGGCCAGGCGCCCACGACGGGTCAGGCGAAGGGAGGCCGGCGCACGGCCGGTGACCGCGTCACCCGTCGGCACGGAGACGAGGTGACGGGAGCGTGCCGGCCGGCCGGAGCGCACGTCGATGCGGACGGGGGCGGCGGTGAGAGCGGTCATGCGGTCCTCCTCGTGGCGGCTCTGTCGAACCGGTGTTCGATAGAACGTCTGTACGATGTCTAGCACGGCTGTTCGAAAGAAATCAACAACACGCTCGAACATGTGTTTGAAATACGTGTTCGACCGGCCTACTGTCGGTCACACCGAGAAGTTGACCAGCGACCACCGACAACGGTGTCGCGGCAGACGGACGAAGGGGTCGAGATGGGCGACGAGGACAACATCCACCAGCTCCCGCAGCGGGACACCGGCGACGGGCTGACGGTGCGCCAGCGCAAGGTGCTCGAGGTGATCCGCAATGCCGTCGCCACCCGTGGTTACCCGCCGAGCCTGCGCGAGATCGGTGAGCTCGTCGGGCTGACCTCCCCCAGCTCTGTCGCCCACCAGCTCTCCTCCCTCGAGCGCAAGGGCTACCTGCGGCGCGACCCCAACCGCCCCCGCGCCATCGAGGTCATCTCCCCCGACGGCGCGCCGACGTCGACCGAGCCCGCCGCGGTCGCCGACATGGCCGGCATGCGTGGTGGCGCGAGCGCCGACGACGAGGTCGTCGACCCGACCGGCTCCGGCGACGAGCGCCCCGAGGCGAGCTATGTCCCCGTCCTGGGCCAGATCGCCGCCGGCGTCCCGATCACCGCCGAGGAGGTCGTCGACGACGTCTTCCCGCTGCCCAAGCAGATCGTCGGCGAGGGCTCGCTCTTCCTGCTCAAGGTCGTCGGCGACTCGATGATCGACGCGGCGATCTGCGACGGCGACTGGGTCGTGGTGCGGCAGCAGCCGAGCGCCGACAACGGCGACATCGTCGCCGCGATGCTCGACAACGAGGCCACCGTCAAGACCTTCAAGCGCAAGGACGGCCACGTGTGGCTGCTCCCCCACAACCCCGCCTTCGACCCCATCGACGGCGACCACGCGACGATCCTTGGCAAGGTCACCGCGGTGCTGCGGCGCCTCTGACCCCCACCTCCACGACGTCGACGAGGGAGCGAAGGGAGTCCCCCAGCTCCCCGTCGACGCGGTGGTCGACGAGGTCGTCACCCCGGGTCGGTCCCCGGGTGATCAGCGAGACCGGGATCCCGCGCCTGGCCGCGTGCCTGACAAACCGCAGCCCCGACATCACCTGCAGCGAGCTGCCGAGGACGAGCAGGCTCGGCGCCGCGTCCACGAGATCGAAGCAGTGCTGGACGAGCGGCTTGGCGACCGCCCCGCCGAAGAAGACGACGTCCGGCTTGAGTGTGTCCGCACCGCACTGATCGCACGCCGGCGCGACGAAGCGCTCGACGTCGACCGCGTCCAGGCGCACGTCGCCGTCGGGCCGGATCTCGTCGCTGTCGACGTCGAAGCCGGGGTTCTGCGCAGCCATCCGCGCGTCGAGCGTCGGCCGGTCGATGCGTGCGCCGCACGTCAGGCAGACGACCTCGACGAGGTTGCCGTGCAGCTCGACGACATCGCGCGTGCCGGCGGCCTGGTGCAGGCCGTCGACATTCTGCGTGATGAGCGGTCCGACCGCGCCGAGCTCCTGCAGTCGGGTCACGAGGTGGTGCGCTGCATTGGGCCGGGCCGCGTGGAAGCGTCTCCAGCCGACGAAGCTGCGTGCCCAGTAGCGCTGCCGCGCCTGGCTGCTCCCGACGAACTCGGACAGGTGCATCGGCGTCACCCGGCGGGTGCCGTCTGGCCCGCGGTAGTCGGGGATGCCGCTGTCGGTGGACATGCCCGCGCCGGTGAGCACGAGCGCCGGGCCAGCGCACAGCACGGCTGCAATCTGCTCCGTGACCGCCTCGGACGCATCTGCCATGGACCGATCGTAGGTCGGCGCGACAGACCGGTGGAACCAGCCGCCCCCGGCCGACGTCGCAGTCCACGAGGATGGTCACCACCACCCGCCGCCGGAAGGACCCGTCGTGCGACTCCCCCTTCGTGCCGTGTCACACGTCGCCGCCACCGGGCTGCTCGCCGCGTGCGCTCAGACCACGGCCGATCCGCGATCGACGTCCCCGAGCTCCTCCCTGTCGACGGCCATGCCGACGTCGGTACCGGCGGCGAAGGGAGAGGTCACGGCCCTGGCGATGGTCATCGAGAAGGACGACGGCCCGCAAGCCTGCCTCGGCGGCGTCCAGGAGTCGCTGCCACCGCAGTGCGACGGTCCGCGGCTCGAGGGGTTCCAGTGGTCGGACGTCACCTCGGACGAAGCGAGCGGCGTGAAGTGGGCGCAGCCTGTGCGGGTGACGGGCACCTGGGACGGCACGACATTGACGCTCACGGAGCCGGCCGCTGACGAGGCGCGCCCCGACACCACCGCCGGTCCCGCCCCACGGACCACGTGCGACGACGCCGAGCGCATCCACGACGAGATCTGGCGGGACGAGGACTCCCTGCCGCCGGGTGCGCTGTCCGGCTACCCCGGCTCGGGCTGCGTCGAGCTCTTCGTCACCTACGACGACGGCTCGATCCAGCGCGCCCTGGACGCGAAGTACGGCGACGGCGTGGTCGTCCAGTCGGCGCTGCGGCCCGTCGGCTCGGGCTCGTCCACCGGCTGAGGCTCCACGACCTACCATGGGTGCATGATCGACGCCGCTGGGCTGCGCGTGATGCGGGCCATCGCCGAGGAGGGCAGCTTCACCGCCGCTGCCCTCGCGCTCGGTTACTCGCAGCCGGCGGTCTCGCAGATGGTCAAGCGCCTCGAGCAGCGCACCGGCACCGTCCTCGTCGAAAAGGTCGGTCGCTCCGTCCGGCTCACCGAGGCCGGGGCCGTCCTGGCCCGCCACGCCACCCCGGTCCTCGCCGCGCTCGACGCCGCCGAGGAGGAGGTCGCGGCCATCGCCGGGCTGCGGTCCGGGCGGGTGCGCCTCATGGCCTTCCCCTCGTCATCGGTCACGCTCGTCCCCCGTGCGCTGGCCGCAGTGCGCGCCGAGCACCCGGACCTGTCCGTGCAGTTCACCGAGGCCGAGCCGCCGGAGTCGCTCGCGGCCCTGCGGGCCGGCGAGGTCGACCTCGCCGTCGCCTTCTCCTACGACGGCAGCGAGCTGGCCCGGGGCGAGGACCTCGAGGGCTTCGTCGTGCACCCGCTGCTCGACGAGGAGGTGCGTGTGGCCCTGCCGCGCCACCACCCGCTCGCCGGTCAGGAGGTCGTCTCGATGACCGACCTCACCGACGACGAGTGGATCGCCGGCTGCGCCCGCTGCCGTGGCCACCTGCTCAAGATCGCCCACGACGCGGGCTTCGCCCCCAAGGTCGCCTTCGAGACCGAGGACTACGTCGCGGTGCAGGGTTTCGTGGCTGCGGGCCTGGGCGTCGCGCTGATCCCCGACCTCATCCGGGCCGCGACCTCCAACGACGACGTCGTCATCCGACCTCTCGACCCCCAGACCCGGCGCCGGATCCATGTCGTGACGACCGACGACCTGCTCAAGGTGCCGGCGGTCGCGACGACGCTCGAAGCGCTCACCGCCTCGGCGCGCCTCTCCGGACCGGCCTAGACCACCGCGCCGCCACCGGCTAGCTGTACTGACCCGCCAGGTTGGGTACGCGGTGTGCGGGTGAGGCGCCTTTGAGTGCGGTGTGGCCGCGGTCGTGATTGTAGGTGTGGAGGAAGTCG
>NZ_FWXN01000007.1 GCF_900176385.1 Janibacter indicus
ACCGTAGCAGCGGAGCTGCTCGGTTCCAAATCCGCGGTTCCGACCTGATCGGCCGGATCCGAGTAACTCGGATGGGGGCTGTCAGCTCGCGGGACTGGCCTGCCTGGTGTGACTCTTGCGAGTCACCGCGTGGTGTCCGTTCCTCCCTCTCGGGCTGACGTCGAGAACATTAGATCACCGATCCCGACTTCACCAAATCGGGGTCGGATCCCCCGAGTTTCCGGGCGATCCGACCCCGAGTGGGTGTCGTTGGCGGGTCAGCGCTGCCGGGCCGCCGCGAGGTTCCTGCGGCCCCGTCGCAGGACGGCCACCCGCCCGTGCAGGTAGTCCCCCGGCCCGAGGACGAACTGCTCGTCGGACACCTTGGTGCCGTTGACCGAGACCGCGCCGTCCGAGATCGCGCGACGCGCGGCCTTCTTGGAGTCGACGAGCCCGGTCGCCACGAGAGCATCGAGCAGCCCCGTGCCCACGGGGACATCGGCGCCGGGCAGCTCGGCCGTCGCGTCGAGCAGCGTGCCGGCGTCCAGTGCCGTGAGATCGCCCTTGCCGAAGAGGGCTTCCGAGGCCGCCTGGACCGAGATCGTGGCGGCCTCGCCGTGGACGAGCGTCGTCATGTCGGACGCCAAGGCTCGCTGGGCCGCACGACGGTGGGGCTCGTCCTTGACGAGCCGCTCGAGCTCGTCGATCTCCTCGCGGCCTCGGTCGGTGAAGACCTTGAGCAGCTTGACCACGGAGGCGTCCTCGACGTTGAGGAAGTACTGGTAGAAGGCGTAGGGACTGGTCATGTCGGCGGACAACCAGATGGCATTGCCCTCGGACTTGCCGTACTTGACCCCGTGGGAGTCGGTGAGCAGCGGCGAGGTCAGAGCATGGACCGACCCGCCCTCCGCACGGTGGATGAGGTCGACCCCCGCAGTGAGGTTGCCCCACTGGTCGGACCCGCCGAGCTGGAGCGTGCAGTCGTACTGGCGGTAGAGCTCGAGGTAGTCCAACGCCTGGAGGAGCTGGTAGCTGAACTCCGTGTAGGAGATGCCCTCTTGGCTCTCGAGCCGGGCCGAGATCGCGTCCTTGCGGATCATCTGGTTGACCCGGAAGTGCTTGCCGATGTCCCGCAGGAAGTCGAGCGCGGTCATCGGTGCGGTCCAGTCGAGGTTGTCGACGAGGATCGCCGGGTGCGCGACGCCGCTGCTCCCGTCGAAGTCGAGGAAGGGGCGCACGAGCTCCTTGATCCGGGAGACGTTGTGCGCCGTGTGCTCCTTGGTCCGCAGCTGGCGCTCACTCGTCGGCTTGGGGTCACCGATGAGCCCGGTGGACCCGCCGACGAGGCAGATCACCTTGTGGCCGGCGCGCTGGAACCGTCGCAGGGCGACGAGCTGCACGAAGTTGCCGAAGTGCAGAGAGGGCGCGGTCGGGTCGAAGCCGCAATACACCGTGATCGGTCCGTCGGCGAGGGCCTGTCGCAGGGCGGCCTCGTCGGTGGTCTGCGCCACCGCTCCGCGCCACTGCAGCTCGTCGAGGATGTCGGTCACGGTCGTCTCGGTCCTTCCGGGAGGTTGCCGGGCACGCGGTCGCATGCCCTGAGACAGCCTGCCACGGACCGGGGCGACTGCCGTCAGGCGCACCGGTGGGCGAGAGTCGATCCGCCATGTGGAACACCAGGTGACGAACCCTCCCTTCGTAGGGTTAAGGTATGCCTCACCTCACGAAGACGAAGGGAGACCGGGCGTGATCGTCTGTCACTGTGCCGTGGTCGGTGAACGCCAGATCGCCGACGCCGCCGCCGCCGGCGCGACCACCCTCTCCCGGGTGTGCGCGAGCACCGGAGCCGGCCGCGATTGCGGTGCCTGTGTCTTCTCAGTACGGCGGATCCTCTGCGAGAGTGTCGGGAGCGAGGTCGACACCGGCCTCTTCCCATCTCCCGCGGAGGTAGACCGTGCAGCCAGCTGACCCCCGAGTCATCACGCTCCTCAACGACGCACTCACCCTCGAACTGACCGTCGTCAACACGTACTTCCTGCACGCCCGCATGCTCGACAACTGGGGCCTGCCCCGCCTGGGCAAGGTCTTCTACGACCTGTCCATCGGTGAGATGAAGGATGCCGACGAGCTCATCGAGCGCATCCTGATGTTCGACGGCCACCCCAACGTCCAGAAGCTGAACAACATCCAGATCGGCGAGGACGCCAAGGAGATGCTCGAGCTGGCCCTCGCCAGCGAGATCGTCGCGGTCAAGCAGTTCAACTCCGCCGCGCAGGAGTGCCACGACCTGGGTGACCACGCGACCGCAGCGGTCTTCGAGGAGATGGCGCGCGACGAGGAGGGTCACGCCGACTGGTTCGAGGCGCAGCTCGACGCCATCGTCCGCGTCGGCGTCGAGAACTACCTGGCCCAGCAGGTCGACGTGGGCGTCAACCCCGCCTGACCCGCGGCTTGCCCGGCCGATAGGCCGAGACCGTCGGCTCCCCGTCGAGCCAGAAGCGCCACGGGTAGTCGGCTCCGTCTCCCCCGGGTCCCGAGACCCCCACCCGCGGCCCGGTACGGATGCGCTGGGGGTCGACGGGCTCGTCGGGCGCGACGAGGGCGATGGGAGCGCGTCTCCCGACCAGCGCGCTGCCGTCGTGCTCGCCGGTCAGCCCCAGGGCGCGGGTCAGTCGACCCGGCCCACGGGCCAGGTCTCGCGCAGGCACGTCGCCGCGGCGCTCTCGAGCGGTCTCCTCCCCCCGGACCACCTCACCGGCCCGAAGGAGGACCGCAGCGCACTCCCCCTTCGATCCCACGACGACGTTGGCGCACCAGTGGATGCCGTAGGAGCGGTAGACGTAGAGATGCCCGGGCGGACCGAACATCACCTCGGTGCGTGGGGTCATCCCCCGGTAGCCGTGCGAGCCCGGGTCGTTGCCGCCCCAGTAGGCCTCGACCTCGGTCAGGCGGAGCGTGACGTCGCCGGCCACCAGCCGGGTCCCGAGCAGCATGGGTGCGACGGACAGGGGGTCGCCCGCCAGGTCGGACCCGGTCAGGCGACGACCCCTCGTGGTCACGTCAGCGAGCTTCGATGCGGCTCGCGGCGAACGCGGACAGCTCCTCGAGCAGGGCCGTGGCGTCGGCGAGCTGCTCGCGGACCCGGGCGGGGGCGGTGCCGCCCTGGGCGTCGCGGGAGGCGAGCGAGCCTTCCACCGACAGGACCTCGCGGACCCCCGGCGTCAGGTGCTCACTGATCCCGGCGAGGTCCTCGTCGGTGAGGTCCCACAGCTCGATGTCACGCTCCTCGCAGACCCGCACGCACGCCCCGGCGACCTCGTGGGCCACTCGGAAGGGCACGCCCTGGCGCACGAGCCACTCGGCGATGTCGGTGGCGAGCGAGAAGCCCTGCGGCGCAAGGGCGGCCATTCGCTCTCCGTGGTAGGTCATCGTCGCCATCATCCCGGCGAAGGCGGGCAGCAGGACCTCGAGGGTGTCGACGGCGTCGAAGACCGGCTCCTTGTCCTCCTGGAGGTCGCGGTTGTAGGCCAGCGGCAGCGCCTTGAGGGTGGTCATGAGGCCGGCGAGGTCACCGACGAGACGACCGGCCTTGCCCCGGGCCAGCTCGGCCACATCGGGGTTCTTCTTCTGCGGCATGATGCTCGACCCGGTGGAGAAGGCGTCGTCGAGGGTGACGAAGGAGAACTCCTTGGTCGCCCAGAGGATGACCTCCTCGGCCAGCCGCGAGATGTCGACCGCCGTCATCGCCGCGACGAAGCAGAATTCCGCGACGAAGTCGCGCGAGGCCGTGCCGTCGATGGAGTTGGCGGTCGCCCCGGCGAAGCCCAGGTCCGTCGCGACCCCTTCCGGGTCGAGCCCGAGGGACGAGCCCGCCAGAGCACCGGATCCGTAGGGGCTGAGCGAGGTGCGCTCGTCCCAGTCGACGAAGCGCTGCACGTCGCGCAGCAGCGGCCACGCGTGCGCGAGCAGGTGGTGGCTGAGCAGGACCGGCTGGGCGTGCTGCAGGTGGGTGCGCCCCGGCATCGCCACGTCGATGTTGTCCCGGGCCTGGTCCACGAGCGCCCGCACGACCTCGAGGACGAGGCCGGAGACGATGCGGGCGTGGTCGCGCAGGTACATCCGGAAGAGGGTGGCCACCTGGTCGTTGCGCGAGCGCCCGGCGCGCAGTCGGCCACCGACATCGGCACCGGCGCGCTCGATGAGACCGCGCTCGAGGGCGGTGTGCACGTCCTCGTCGTCGAGCGCGGGCTCGAAGGCGCCGCTCGCCACATCGTCGGCGAGTCGTCGCAGGGCCTCGAGCATCGCCTCGAGCGTCGCGTCGTCGAGCAGGCCGGCACCGTGGAGGACGCGCGCGTGGGCCCTCGAACCGGCAATGTCGTAGGGGGCCAGACGCCAGTCGAAGTGCGTCGACTTGCTCAGGGCGGCGAGAGCATCGCTCGGTCCCCCGGCGAAGCGGCCACCCCACAGGCTCACCCGCTCGGCGGTCGTCGCGGTCTCGTCCTGGGTCACGGTGCCTCCTGGCTGTCGGTGGTCTGGGCCAGGCCCAGCAGCTGTGCGGTGACGGCGGCACCCTCGTCGGGTCCGCCGGTGATGATCATGATCGTGTCATCCCCCGCGATCGTCCCCAGCACTCCCGTGAGACGTGCGTGGTCGATCGCCGAGGCGAGGTAGCTGGCGGCACCCGGGGGCGTGCGCACGACGACGAGCTGGGCGCTCGCCCTGGCCGTGACGAGGAGCTCCTCGCACAGCCGGCGCAGCCGGTCGTCGTACTCCGCCGGGTCGACGGCCGCGCGCGGGGTGCGGTCGCCCCCTTCGCCGGGGATGGCGTAGACGAGGTCGCGGCCCACCCGCACCTTTTCGGCGCGCAGCTCGAGCAGGTCCCGGGACAGCGTCGCCTGGGTGATCTCGATGCCGTCTGCCGCGAGCAGCTCGAGCAGCTCCGGCTGACTGCGCACGGCATGCTCCCGCAGGAGCTCGATGATCCGTGCCTGCCGGCCGGGTCGGGTCGCGGCGATCACGACGAGGCGCGCAGGAGGAAGGTGAGCAGGGCCTTCTGTGCGTGCAGCCGGTTTTCGGCCTCGTCCCACACGACCGAGTGCGGCCCGTCGATGACGTCCGCCGCGATCTCCAGACCACGGTAGGCGGGCAGGCAGTGCAGGACGATCGCGTCGGCCGCGGCGTGGCCCAGCAGGTGCGTCGTCACGGCGAAGGGGGCGAAGGGCGAGGTCTGCCCGGTGCGATCCCCCTTCTCGCCCTCCATGCCCATCGACACCCAGGTGTCGGTCGCGACGACGTCGGCTCCCGCCACCGCGGCCGTGGGGTCATCGGTGACGAGGACCGATCCAGCCTCCTCGCCGGCGATGCGCTCGGCCCTGGCCAGGACGTCGGCCGAGGGCTGGTGGCTGGCCGGGGTCCCGATGCGCACGTGCATCCCGGCGAGGGCGCAGGCGAGGAGGTAGGAGTGCGCCATGTTGTTGGCCCCGTCGCCGACGTAGGCGATGGTGCGGCCAGCCGTCGAGCCCTTGTGCTCGCGGATCGTCAGCAGGTCGGCGAGCAGCTGGCAGGGGTGGTAGTCGTCGGTCAGCGCGTTGACCACCGGCACGTCGACGTGGTCGGCCATCTCCTGCAGCCGGTCCTGACCGTGCGTGCGCCAGACGATGGCGCTCACCTGGCGCCCCACGACCCGGGCGACGTCGGCGATCGACTCGCGGGTGCCGATCTGGGCGAGGTTGCCGTCGACGACCATCGGGTAGCCGCCGAGCTCGGCGACGCCGGTGGTGAAGGACAGCTGGGTGCGCAGCGTCGGCTTGTCGAAGATGATCGCGACCGACCGGGGCCCGGCGAGCGGCTGCTCGGCGTGCCGGTCGGCCTTGAGCGCGGCCGCGAGGTCGAGGACCTGCGACTGCTCCGCGGCCGTGAGGTCGTCGTCGGCGAGCAGGTGGCGGACGGTCATGCGGACTCCTTGGCGGCCTCGTCGAGGATCCCGGGCAGGGCGTCGACGAAGCTCGTGAGCTGGTCGGTGGTGATGGTGAGCGGCGGCGCCAGCCGCAGCGCGTCGGGCGCGACCGGGTTGATGATGAACCCGTGACGGCGGGCCGCGAGCGCCGCCGCAGGGGCGATCGGCGCGGTCAGGGCGATGGCGCGAAGCAGCCCCGCCCCACGCACACCGGCGACCCGGGGGTGCTCCAGCGCCGTCACCCGCTCGACGAGCAGGTCTCCGGCGGTGACCGCGTGCTCGACCAGACCCTCGGACTCGATGGTCGACATCACTGCGAGGGCTGCGCTGCAGGCGAGCGGGTTGCCGCCGAAGGTCGAGCCGTGCTGCCCCGCGGTGAGCAGACCGGTGGTCTCCGGACCGAAGGTCACCAGGGCACCGATCGGCACTCCCCCGCCGAGACCCTTGGCGACGGTGATCGCGTCGGGCACGACGCCGTCGAGCTGGTGGGCGAACCACGCACCGGTGCGCCCGACCCCGGTCTGGATCTCGTCGAGGACGAGCAGGGCGCCGGCCTCGCGGGTGATCTCGCGGGCTGCGGCGAGATAGCCCTCCGGGGGCGTCACCACTCCGGCCTCGCCCTGGATGGGTTCGAGCAGGACCATCGCGGTGTCGGGGCCGACGGCGGCGCGAAGCGCCTCGACGTCACCGGGCTCCACGTGCGTCACCCCGGGCAGGAGCGGTTCGAAGGGGGCCCGGTAGGCCTCCTTGTGGGTCAGGCTCACCGCTCCGGTGGTCCGGCCGTGGAAGGCACCGCCGACGGCGACGATCCCGGTGCGTCCGGTCCGCCGGGAGAGCTTGATCGCGGTCTCGACGGCCTCGGAACCGCTGTTGCAGAAGAAGACGCCCGACCCCTGCGGGGCCTGCGCGACGCGCAGCAGCGCCTCGGCCGCCTCGATCTGCGCGGGGGTCGTGAAGAAGTTGCTCACGTGGACGAGCTCACCGGCCTGCTTGGAGATCGCCGCGACGAGCTCGGGGTGACCGTGACCGAGCGCGTTGACGGCGATGCCCCCGAGGAGGTCGAGGTAGCGGGTGCCGTCGACGTCCCACACCCAGGCGCCCTCACCGCGGGCGAGGACGAGGCCGGGAAGGCCGAAGACCCCGATGTGGCTGGCGCGATAGCGCTCGAGCAGAGCCTGGTGATGCTCGCTGGGGGTGCTCATGAGGGGCTGCCCTCCCCTTCGTCGTCGGTGTCGTCGAGGTCCGGCAGGATCATCGTGCCGAAGCCCTCGTTGGTGAAGAGCTCGAGGAGCATCGAGTGCGGCTGGCGGCCGTCGACGACGTGCGCCTGGGGCACGCCGTGCTCGACGGCCCGGATGCAGGCCTCGAGCTTGGGGATCATCCCGGAGTCGACCGTGGCGAGCAGGTCGCGCGCGCCCGAGGCGGTGAGGTGCGACAGCAGCGAGTCGCGGTCGGGCCAGTCGGCGTAGACCCCGTCGACGTCGGTGAGGACGACGAGCTTGTGTGCCCGCAGGGCGACGGCCAGTGCTGCGGCGGCGGTGTCGGCGTTGACGTTGAGCACCTGACCGTCGACGTCGAGGTCGGGTGCGATCGTCGAGACGACCGGGATCCGACCGGCGTCGAGGATGTCGAGGACGGCCGCCGGGTCCACGGACTCGACGTCGCCGACGAGGCCGATGTCGACCGGCTCACCGTCGACGACGACGCCCTTGCGGCGGCCGCCGAAGAGACTCGCGTCCTCGCCGGACAGGCCGACGGCCACCGGGCCGTGCTGGTTGAGCAGGCCCACGAGCTCGCGGCCGACCTGGCCGGTGAGGACCATGCGCACGACCTCCATGACCTCGGGGGTCGTCACCCGCAGGCCGCCCTTGAACTCGCTCTGGAGTCCGAGCCGGTCGAGCATCGCCTGGATCTGCGGGCCGCCGCCGTGGACGACGACCGGGCGCAGGCCGGCATAGCGCAGGAAGACGATGTCCTCGGCGAAGGCCGCCTTGAGCGCGTCGTCGGTCATGGCATTGCCGCCGTACTTGATGACGACGAGTGCCCCGCGGAAGCGCTCGAGCCAGGGCAGGGCCTCGACGAGGGTGGTCGCCTTGGTCTGGGCGACCCGCAGTGCGGCCGCGTCGATGGCACCGCGAAGGGTGGATTCAGCAGGCATGCCTGTCATTCCGTTCACGTGGAGTAGGCGGAGTTCTCGTGGACGTAGTCGTGGGTCAGGTCGTTGGTCCAGACCGTCACCTCGTCGTCACCGGCGTGCAGGTCGACCTCGACGCGCACCTCGCGGGCCTCGAGGTCCACGAGCGTGCGGTCCTCACCGACCCCGCCGGCACGGCAGACCTGCACGCCGTTGATCGACACGTCGAGCCGTGCGGGCTCGAAGACGGCCGAGGTCGTGCCGACCGCGGCCAGCACGCGACCCCAGTTGGGGTCCTTGCCGAAGATCGCGCACTTGAAGAGGTTGTTGCGGGCGATGCTGCGCGCGACCTCGAGGCCGTCGGCCTCGCTCGCGGCCCGCTGCACGACGATCTCGATGTCGTGGTGGGCGCCCTCTGCGTCACCGATGAGCTGGCGGGCCAGGTCGACGCAGACCTCACGCACCGCCTCCGTGAGCTCGTCGCGGGAGACGGTGGTCCCGGACGCGCCGGAGGCCATGGCGAGGACGGTGTCGTTGGTCGACATGCACCCGTCGGAGTCGATCCGGTCGAAGGTCGTGCGGGTCGCCTCGCGCAGGGCCGCGTCGAGGTCGGCGGCACTCGTCACCGCGTCGGTGGTGACGACGACGAGCATCGTGGCCAGCGCGGGGGCGAGCATCCCGGCCCCCTTGGCCATGCCACCCACGCTCCACCCATCGCGGACGGCCGCAGCGGTCTTGGGCACGGTGTCGGTCGTCATGATCGCCTCGGCCGCGGCGGCTCCCCCTTCGGCGGTGAGGGAGCCGGCGGCAGCGGTGACGCCCGCGGTGAGCTTGGCCATCGGCAGCAGCTCACCGATGAGGCCGGTGCTGCAGACGACGACGTCCCCCGCCGAGACGCCGAGCGCCTCGGCCGTGTGCTCGGCGGTGGCGTGCGTGTCCTGGAAGCCCTGCGCCCCGGTGCACGCGTTGGCACCGCCGGAGTTGAGCACCACTGCGTCGGCACGACCGTCGACGAGGGACTGGCGTGACCACGTGACCGGGGCAGCCTCGACCCGGTTGGTGGTGAAGACCGCCGCCGCGTGCCGGTCGGGGCCGTCGTTGACGACGAGGGCCACATCGGGTCGGCCGCTCGCCTTGAGGCCGGCGGTGACGCCGGCGGCGCGGAATCCTGCAGGGGTCGTCGTGCTCACGGTGCCACTCCCGTCGTCGGCAGTCCGGTGGTCTCGGGGAGACCCAGGGCGAGGTTCATGGACTGCACGGCGGCGCCGGCCGTCCCCTTCGTCAGGTTGTCCTCGGCCGCGATCGCGACGACCCGGCCGCTCCGCTCGTCGAGGACGACCTGGACGTGGACGAGGTTGGAGCCGACGATGCTGCCCGTGTGCGGCCACTGCCCCTCGGGCAGCAGGTGGACGAAGGGCTCGTCGGCGTAGGCCCGCTCCCACGCGGCGCGGACGGTCGTCACTGTGGCGCCGGCAGCGGCGCGGGCCGTGACGGTGGCCAGGATGCCCCGCGGCATCGGCGCGAGGGTCGGCGTGAAGGAGACCGTCGCGTCCTGCCCGGCGGCCCGGGAGAGGTTGCGCTCGATCTCCGGCGTGTGCCGGTGGACCCCACCGACGCCGTAGGGGCTCATCGCGCCCATGACCTCGGACCCGATGAGGTGCGGCTTGGTCGAGCGGCCGGCGCCGGAGGTGCCGGAGGCGGCGACGACGACCACGTCGCCGGGCTCGACGACGCCCGCGGCCAGGCCCGGTGCGAGGGCGAGGCTGGCGGCCGTCGGGTAGCACCCCGGGACGGCGATCCGCCGCGCGCCGGCGAGGTCGTCACGGTGCTTGGTGCCGTCGGCCCGCACGAGCTCGGGGAGCCCGTAGGGCCAGGTCCCGGCGAAGGGGGTGTCGTAGTAGTCCGTCCAGTCCTGCTCGTCGTCGAGCCGGAAGTCGGCCCCGCAGTCGACGACCGTCACGTCGTCAGGCAGCTGCTCGGCGATCGCCGCGGAGTGCCCGTGCGGCAGGGCGAGGAAGACCACGTCGTGGCCGGCGAGCGTGTCGGCGGACGTCGGCTCGAGGACGCGGTCGGCGAGCGGCTGCAGGTGCGGCGCGAGGTCACCGAAGCGGACCCCGGCATTGCCCGACGCGGTGAGTGCGCCGATCTCGACGTCTGGGTGGCCGAGCAGGAGCCGAGCGATCTCGGCTCCTGCGTAGCCGCTGGCTCCGGCAATGGCTGCGGTGATCACCTGCATGACCATACGCAGACGCATGGTTTCATGCAAACGCGTGCCACAGGGCTCGCCGGGGTCAGCGCTGCTGGGCCCCCGTCGCCGAAGCCGCCGAGGCCACTGCCCGGTCGCGCAGCGCACTGACCTCGTCGGTCGTGAGCGTGCGACCGGAGCGGAAGGTCAGGCGGTAGGCGAGCGACTTGCGCCCCCCGCCCACCTGGTCACCCCGGTAGACGTCGAAGAGCGTCAGCGACTCGAGGTCTTCACCCGCACCCGAGCGCAGCGCAGCGGCGACGACCGCGGCGGGCACGCCCTCGTCGACGACGAGCGCGACGTCGGTGTTGGCGACCGGCTGGGTGGACAGCTGGGCGGGCTTGACCGGCTCACCGGAGGCGGCGACGACCGCGTCGAGGTCGACCTCGGCCGCGACCGTGCGCTCGGGCAGCTCCAGGCGCGAGCAGACCTTGGGGTGCAGCTCACCCGCGTGGCCGACGACCGCGCCACCGGGCACGGAGACCGCGACGCAGCGCCCCGGGTGGAAGGGCTCCCGCTGCGCGGCCTCGACGCCCAGCTCAACGCCGATGGAGTCACCGATCGCCCGCACCCACCCGACGGCGTCGGTCGGGTCGACGGACCGCGCGGGCCCGTGGGGTCCGGCGGCCAGCGCCGCCCCGGCCGCGGCGATGGCCACGTGCCGCGGCTGCGGGGGCACGCCGTCGGTGATCTGCTGGAGGGTCGGCGCGGCGGGCAGCACCCCACCGGGCGGCAGCGGGAGGGGGGTGATCCCGCCCGCCGTCACGAGGCCGATCTCGTAGAGCCCGACGTCGCGGTGACCCCGGGAGACATTGCGCCGCAGGGTGTCGAGGAGCGTGTCGAGGATCGAGGTGCGCATGATCGGCGCCTCGTCCTGCAGCGGGTTGGCCAGCCGCACCGTCGTGCGTCGCGGGTCGTCCGCGCTGTAGCCGAAGGCATCGTGGCGCTCGCTCGAGGTGAAGGGGTAGGAGAGCACCTCGACCAGACCGGTGGCCGCGAGCGTGCGGGCGACCGTGCGCCGCGCCCGCTGGCCGTGGGTCAGACCACGCCCGGCCGTGGCCCGGGGCACGTCGGACGGGATCTGGTCGTAGCCGCGCACCCGCGCGACCTCCTCGACGAGGTCCGGTCCGTCACCGAGGTCGGGGCGCCAGGTGGGCGGCGTGACGAGGAGGGACTCCCCTGAGTCCACCACGGTGCACCCGATCCTGGTGAGGGTCCCGACGACCTCATCGCGCGGGTAGTCGAGCCCGATGTAACGGCTCGGCAGCGCGGGGTCGAAGGGGATGGCCGCGGGCTCGGCGACGGACCCGATGTCGGTCGCCGCGTCATCGGCCGTACCGCCGCCGTGCTCGACGAGCAGGTCGACGGCCAGCTGGGCGGCCGCAGCCGTCACGGCAGGGTCGACACCCCGTTCGAAGCGCTTGGACGCCTCGGTCGTCAGCCGGTGCCGACGCGAGGAGCGGGCCACGGTGACGGAGTCGAAGTGCGCCGCCTCGACGAGCACATCGGTGGTCGTCTCGTCGACCTCGCTCGTCGCGCCACCCATGACGCCGGCGATGGCGAGCGGTGTCGTGCCGCCGTCGGTGATGAGCAGGTCAGCGGGGTCGAGGGTGCGCTCGACGTCGTCGAGGGTCATGAGGGTCTCTCCCGCCCGGGCGCGACGCACCTCGATGGCTCCCCCGAGCTTGGCCAGGTCGTAGGCGTGCAGCGGCTGACCGAGCAGCATCATCACGTAGTTGGTGACGTCGACGGCCAGCGAGATCGGCCGCATGCCGACCTCGGTCAGGCGGCGGCGCATCCACGTGGGTGAGGGTGCCGACGCGTCGATCCCGCGCACGACGCGGGCGACGAAGCGGTCACAGCCCGGCACACCGTCGACCGGCGCCTCGTCGTCGAGCCGCACCTCGTGCCCGGGCCCGGTGGCCGGCGCGACGACGATGTCCGCGGGGTCGACGAAGGGGGTGCCCTCGGACAGCGCGTACTCCCGCGCGATGCCGCGCATGGACAAGCAGTACCCGCGGTCGGGCGTGACGTTGACCTCGACCGTCTCGGCGTCGAGGCCGAGCACGGGGATGAGGTCGTCACCGGGGGTGAGGGCCGCCAACACCTCCGGGCGGTCGGCGAGGTACTCGGTGAGCACGATGATGCCGTCGTGGTCCTCGCCGAGGCCCAGCTCGAGCGCGGAGCAGATCATGCCGGCGCTCACGTGCCCGTAGGTCTTGCGCGCGGAGATCTCGAAGTTCCCCGGCAGCACACCGCCGGGCAGGATCACCGCGACGAGGTCACCCACGTCGAAGTTGTGCGCGCCGCACACGATGCCCTGCGGCTCGCCGGTGCCGTTGGCGGCACCCACGTCGACCTGGCACCAGTTGATCGTCTTGCCGTTCTTCTGCTCCTCGGGCGTGCGCTCGAGGACCTTGCCCACGACGAGCGGGCCGGTGACCTCGCCACCGAGGATGTCCTCCTCCTCGAGACCCACCCGCACGAGGGTGGCGGCGACGTCCGCCCCCTTCGCCTGCGGGTCGACCTCGGTCAGCTCACGGAGCCACTCGATCGGTGCCCGCATCAGATCTCCATCCCGAACGCCGCCGAGAAGCGGACGTCTCCCTCGATGATGTCGCGCATGTCGGCGACGCCGTGGCGCAGCATGAGCGAGCGCTCGATGCCCAGGCCGAAGGCGAAGCCGGTGTACTCGTCCGGGTCGACGCCCGCGGCCGCGAGCACGCGACGGTTGACCATGCCGGAGCCGCCGAGCTCGATCCAGCCGGTGCCGCCGCAGGTGCGGCAGGAGGAGTCGGCACCACGGCAGACCCAGCACTGGCAGTCGATCTCGGCGCTCGGCTCGGTGAAGGGGAAGTAGTTGGGCCGCAGCCGCGTGACGATGCCCTCGCCGAAGAGCCCCTGGACGAAGGCGTCGAGAGCCCCGCGCAGGTGGGCCATCGTGATGCCCTTGTCGACGACGAGACCCTCGAACTGGTGGAAGACCGGGGTGTGGGTCGCGTCGAGGTCGTCGGTGCGGAAGACCTTGCCGGGGCACAGCACGTAGATCGGCGGCTCGCGGTCGAGCATCGTGCGGATCTGCACCGGCGAGGTGTGCGTGCGCAGCACGACGCCGGCGTCGGCCGGCTCGACGAAGAAGGTGTCCTGCTCGCCGCGGGCCGGGTGGTCGGGCCCGATGTTGAGCGCGTCGAAGGTCAGCCACTCGGACTCGATCTCCGGTCCCTCGGCGATCTCCCAGCCCATGCCGACGAAGATGTCCTCGACCCGCTCGGTCACGAGGCTGATCGGGTGCCGCGCCCCGAGGCGCTGGTGCGGGCTGGGCACGGTCAGGTCGAGGGTCTCTTCGACGAGGATCCGCTCGTCGCGCTCGGCCTCGAGCTCGGCCTGCCGGGCCGCGAAGGCCTGAGCGACGCGGCCTCGGGCCTGGCCGACGCGCTTGCCGGCCTCGGCCTTGGCGCTCGGCGGCAGCGCACCGATCTCGCGGTTGGCGAGGGCGAGCGGGCTCTTGTCGCCCTGGTGCGCCCCGCGGATCCGCTTGAGCTCGTCGAGGGTCGTGGCGCCCGCGGCGGCGTCGAGCGCGGCCTGAACGGCCTCGTCGATCACCTGCGGGTCGAGCGCGGCGACCTCGACCGGGTCGTAGTTGGTGTTGGGTCCTGACACGAGGCCCGAGTCTACGGGCCCTCGTCAGTCCAGATCGTGCACGGTCAGCCGGTCGCGCGGGTGCAGCCGGCCGAGGACGAGGTTCATCACCGGCTCGGGTCCGCGCTGGTGGCGCGAGTAGGCGGTGGCACCGGACTCGTAGAGCTGGTGCAGCCGCCCGTCGACGACGACCGAGCCCTCGGCCATGGGCGGCAGCAGGGTGTTGCGTCCGGTCAGGGGTGTCCACCCCCCGTCCCGGCGGAAGTCCCCCGCGTCCACCCGGGTGAGTGTCGACGGCGCGGTGCGCCCCCAGCTGCGCGAGAACCACACGGCCCGATCCTCGTCGAAGGCCATCCCCTGGGTGCGCGGCGGGACGACGAGCTCCTCACCGCTCCACTGCGGACGTCCCTCGTCGTCGAGGACGTAGCGGTAGGTGCGCCCCGGTCCGTCGACGACGAACCGGGTGACCCACAGCTCGCCGTCGTGGGCGGTGACGGTCGAGCTGGCCTGGACCTTGACCGTGAGCACCGGGTCGGCGATGCCCTCGCGCAGCCGGGCCGTCTCGTGGACCTGCAGCCGCCCCCGACCACTGACGTAGGTCCGGTCACCGAGGACGGTCACACCCCCGTAGTGGTCGAGTCCGGTGAGCTCGACGCGGGCCGTGGCCTCCCCCTTCGCATCGGCGATGACGAGGAGGCCGTCCCGGGGATTACGGGCGTCGTAGAAGGTGTAGAGCCACTCGTCGTGCTCCGCGTCGTGGGCCAGCCCCTGGGGCACCTCCGTGCCGCCGGGGACGAAGGGGATGACCGCACCGGCCTCGACCTCGCCCGGTCCGCGTCGCCGCCACCTGATCCACTGCCGCAGGGTCCGCCACCACGTCATGGCACGGCACCCTAGCCGCGCCCCTTTTTTTGACTCGTTCAAGTTCTGGTGGGACTCTAGGGGGGATGAGCACGATGATCGACACCGACGCGGCGGCAGGCCTCCTGCGCGAGCACTCCCTGCGCGTCACCGCCCCCCGAGTGGCGGTGCTGCGGGAGCTGTCCGCGCACCCCCACGCCGACGTCGACACGATCACCCGCGCCACCCGCGAGCGGCTGGGCTCGGTGAGCACCCAGGCCGTCTACGACATCCTCGGCGCCCTCGCCGCACAGGGCATGGTCCGCAAGTTCGAGCCCGCCGGGCACCCCGCCCGCTACGAGCTCGAGCTCGGCGACAACCACCACCACCTCGTGTGCCGCACCTGCGGCACGATGGTCGACGTCGAGTGTGCCCCGGGCAAGGCCCCGTGCCTCGACGCCGCCGACGACCACGGCTTCGCCATCGACGAGGCCGAGGTCATCTACTGGGGCATCTGCTCCGACTGCGCGCAGACCGCCGCACCCTGACCCGCACTACTCCCCACCCCGCAGAGAAAGAGGAGCAGCAGATGTCATCCACCCACTCCACCCCCGCCCCGCGCTCGGACGCCAACGGCACGCTCGACGTGTCGGGACGTTCGACGCAGGTCAACGGCGCCCCCGCCGTGAGCGACCGCAACAGCCTGTCGGTCGGCAGCAACGGACCGCTGCTGCTCCACGACACCCACCTGGTCGACACGCTCGCCCACTTCAACCGGGAAAACATCCCCGAGCGCAAGCCGCACGCCAAGGGCTCCGGTGCCTTCGGGCACTTCGAGACGACCGCTGACGTCTCGCAGTACACCAAGGCGGCGCTCTTCCAGCAGGGCACGACGACGCGGATGCTCGCCCGATTTTCCACCGTCGCCGGTGAGCTCGGCTCCCCCGACACCTGGCGCGATGTGCGCGGCTTCGCGCTGCGCTTCTACACGAGCGAGGGCAACTTCGACCTCGTCGGCAACAACACGCCGATCTTCTTCCTGCGCGACCCGCTGAAGTTCCCCCACTTCATCCGCAGCCAGAAGCGCCTGCCCGACTCCGGCCTGCGCGACAACACGATGCAGTGGGACTTCTGGACCAACAACCCCGAGTCGGCGCACCAGGTCACCTACCTCATGGGCGACCGCGGTCTGCCCCGCTCGTGGCGGCACATGAACGGCTACGGCAGCCACACCTACATGTGGGTCAACGCCTCGGGCGAGAAGTTCTGGGTCAAGTACCACTTCCACACCCAGCAGGGCGTCGAGGGCCTGACCAACGACGCGGCCGGTCGCCTGGCCGGCGAGGACGCGGAGTTCCACCGGCGTGACCTCTTCGACGCCATCGCCCGCGGCGAGCACCCCCAGTGGAAGCTGTCGGTGCAGGTCATGCCCTACGAGGAGGCCAAGACCTACCGCTTCAACCCCTTCGACCTGACGAAGACCTGGTCTCACGAGGACTACCCGCTCATCGAGGTCGGCACGATGACCCTCGACGAGAACCCGGTCAACTTCTTCGCGCAGATCGACCAGGCGGCCTTCGCCCCGAGCAACACCGTGCCGGGCATCGGCTTCTCCCCGGACAAGATGCTGCTCGGCCGGGTCTTCGCCTACGCCGACGCCCACCGCGCCCGGATCGGGCCGAACTTCCACCAGCTGCCGGTCAACCGGCCGGCGGTCGCCGCGGAGAACCACTTCTCCTTCGACGGCCCGATGCGCTACGAGCACTCCGGTGCCGCCCCCGTCTACCAGCCCAACAGCTTCGGTCGGCCCCACGCCGACACCCAGGGCCCGGTCGACGACGGGTGGGAGGCCGACGGCGAGATCGTCCGCTCGGCATACGAGCTGCACGCCGAGGACGACGACTTCGGGCAGGCCGGCACCCTCGTGCGCGAGGTCTTCGACGACGCCCAGCGCGACCGGCTCGTCGGGACCGTCGTCGGGGCGCTCGCCGGGGTGCAGGAGCCGGTCCTCGGTCAGGCCCTGCAGTACTGGAAGAACATCGACGCCGAGATCGGCCAGCGCATCGCCGCGGGCAAGCAGGCGGCCGACGAGGCGCCGAGCGACCCGGGCGAGATCCTGCGCGGCCAGGAGACCCACGCCCGCGCCGGCGCGGACGCCTGACCGGTCCCACCACGACGAAGGGCGCCGCTCCCCGCACCGGGGGCGGCGCCCTTCGTCGTGTCAGGCTCGCTGCTGGCGCGCCGAGGCATAGAGGCAGATCGTCGTCGCCATCGCGAGGTTGAGCGACTCGGCGTGCCCGTGGATCGGCACCCGCACGGCCTCGTCGCAGGCGGCGAGGGTCGCCTCCTCCAGACCCCAGGCCTCGTTGCCCATGACCCACACGTGGGGGCCGGCGAGTTCGGTGTCGTCGATCGTCCCCGCTCCCCCGCCGTCGGCGGCCAGACGCCGCACCCCGCCCTCCCCGAGGGTCGCCAGGGTCGGTTCGATCGCCAGACCGGTGACCACCGGCAGGTGGAAGAGCGAGCCGGCCGTGGAGCGCACCACCTTGGGCGAGGTGACGTCCACGGAGGCGTCGCTGACGAGCACGGCGTCGGCCCCGGCCGCATCGGCAGCACGGATCACCGTGCCGAGGTTGCCGGGGTCGCGGACATGGGTGAGCAGGACGAGCAGCCGCGGGTCGCCGGCGAGGACGCCATCCAGCGAACTGGGTGACCAGTCGACGACGGCGACCGTCCCCTGCGGGGTGTCGGCATCGCACATCGCGGCGAGGACCTCGTCGGTGACCTCGTGGACGAAGATCCCGCGCTCACGGGCCGGCTCGACGAACTCGGCGTAGCGCTCGGCGGCCTCGGCCGTCGCGTAGAGGTCGACGACCCTCTCCGGCGTGAAGCGCACCGCCTCACGCACCCCCTGGGGTCCCTCGACGAGGACACGGCCGGTGCGTCGACGCGCAGAACGCCGGGAGAGCCCGCGCACCGACCGCACCCGCTCCGAGGCGGGGTTGGTCAGTGGTGGGCGCTCCCGGCGTCCGGTGTGGTCGCTCAGGCCTCGACCTTGGCGTCGGTGGTCGCCGGCACGTTGGCCTTGGCGATCTCGACGAGCGCGGCGAAGGCGGCCTCGTCGTTGACGGCGAGCTCGGCGAGCATGCGACGGTCGACCTCGATCTCCGCGGCGCGCAGGCCCTGGATGAAGCGGTTGTAGGTCATGCCGTTGGCGCGGGCGCCGGCGTTGATGCGCTGGATCCACAGGCGACGGAAGTCGCCCTTCTTGGCGCGACGGTCACGGTAGCTGTAGACCGCGCTGTGGGTGACCTGCTCCTTGGCCTTGCGGTACAGGCGGGACCGCTGGCCCCGGTAGCCGCTGGCGCGCTCGAGGACGACCCGGCGCTTCTTGTGGGCGTTGACCGCCCGCTTCACGCGTGCCACGTGATGACTCCTTAGATGTGTGGGGACAAGAGGCTCAGGTCAGCGACCGAGCAGCTTCTTGATCTTCTTCTCGTCGGCCTTGGAAACCAGGACGTCGTTGGCGAGACGACGCGCGTGCTGCGGGGTCTTCTCGTGGAACTTGTGGACGTGGTTGGCGCGCTCGCGCATGATCTTGCCCGAGCCGGTGACCCGGAAGCGCTTCTTCGCACCGGAGTGCGTCTTGTTCTTCGGCATGGCGCCGATCTCCTTCTCGTTGCTGTGCTGGTCTGGGGCCGGCTCAGGACTCGGCCGGGGCCTCGGTGGTCTCGGCCTCGGTGGTCTCGGCCTCGGTCGTCTCGGCCGACTCCGCCGGGGCGGCAGCGGCCGCGGTGGCCGCCTTCTGCTCGTCCTTCTTGCGTCGCGCCTCGGCGCGGGCCTCGGACTTCTTCCTCGTCGGGGCGAGCACCATGACCATGTTGCGGCCGTCCTGCTTGGGGGCCGACTCGACGGTGCCGAGCTCCACGACGTCCTCCGCGAGACGCTGCAGCAGTCGGAAGCCCAGCTCGGGGCGGGACTGCTCGCGGCCACGGAACATGATCGTCACCTTGACCTTGTCGCCGGCACCCAGGAAGCGCTCGACGTGGCCCTTCTTCGTGCCGTAGTCGTGGCTGTCGATCTTCGGTCGGAGCTTGATCTCCTTGATGACCGTGTTGACCTGGTTCTTGCGCGCTTCACGCGCCTTCATGGCGGCTTCGTACTTGTACTTGCCGAAGTCCATGAGCTTGGCGACGGGGGGCTTGGCCATCGGAGCGACCTCGACGAGGTCGAGGTCCGCCTCTGCGGCGAGACGAAGGGCGTCCTCCACGCGGACGATGCCGACCTGCTCCCCGTTGGGGCCGACCAACCGCACCTCCGGGACGCGGATACGGTCATTGATGCGAGGCTCGCTGATGTGCTGCTCCTTAGCTCGGTGTGTCACTCCCGCCACCGACGAAGAAAGGCTCCTCGCCGATCGCGAGGAGCCTCACCAGAGCACGACACCACACCCGGACGAAGGGAGCGACGGTGCCACTCCCGCGGTCGGGACCGCGTCGAGACCTGTGACCCGGCAACCCAGCGGTCCATGCGAACCTGTGGTCGACGCGGGTGGAAGCGAGGCTCCTCTTGCGTCACCGCCACAAGGACGGTGACCGGTCGTGGCCAACGCTACCAGCGGATCCCGCAGAGTCGAAATCGCCGCCGACTCAGACGACCGCGAAGGACAGCCCGTCGACCCGCGCGCGCAGCTCACCGTCGGTGGCCAGCTGCTCGGCCACACCGGTGACGAGCGAGCGCACCTGCTCCTCGCCGAGCCCCGGCACGAGGGTGAGCGTGATCTGCAGGATCCCCTGGCCGTCGGGGACGCCGGCCCCCAGGGCGTGCTCGGTGATCTCCTCACGGGTGGAGACGACCCGCGCCACCGACTCGGCGACGAAGGGGTCCTCGTGCGCGGGCAGCCAGGCCCGCTGCTGGGCCAGGGCCCAGACCATGGAGGCCCGCACCTCGAAGGCGTGCTCGCTGGCGCAGTCGAGCACCATGAGGTCGGCCTGCTCGCTCACGGCAGCCTGGGCAGCCCGGGCGGCCTCGACGGGCACCGGCCGCACGGACCCGTCGAAGGCCGCGAGATCGGCCATGGAGGAGAAGACCGGGAGCGCCGTGCGCCCGTCGGGGTGCTCGAGCAGCACGACCGCCATGTCGGCCTCCTTGTCGGCCACGACCCCGTGCTCGCCCTCGGCGGTCTCGCCGGCGACGGCCTTGACCGGCACGAGCAGCCGGGCGCCCGCCAGCCGGTCGACGACCTCGGCCTCGCCCCCGGTCGTCAGGGCCCGCAGCAGGGCCGGGTCGGCCTCGCCCGTGTCCCCGCCGAAGCCGCCAGTCGGCAGCTCGCGGCCCTGCCAAGGGATGCCGGCGGAGTCGCCGGTGGTCACGGCCGCCCCGCAGCGTCGAGTGCCTCGGCCAGGGTGACCGTGCCCTTGTAGAGCGCGGAGCCGATGATCGCCCCCTCGACGCCCTCGGCGACGAGCCCGCGCAGGGCGATGACGTCGTCGCGGGTCGTCACGCCACCGCTGGCGACGACCGCGGCGTCGGTCGCGGCGCACACGTCCTTCAGGAGCTGGAGGTTGGGACCGGCGAGCATGCCGTCCTTGGCGACGTCGGTGACGACGTAGCGCGCGCACCCCTCGCGGTCGAGTCGGGCCAGCGTCTCCCAGAGGTCACCACCCTCCTGGGTCCACCCACGGGCGGCGAGCGTGGTGCCCCGCACGTCGAGACCGACGGCGATGCGGTCGCCGTGCTCGGCGATGGCCTGCGCGGTCCACTCCGGGTTCTCGAGTGCGGCCGTGCCGAGGTTGACCCGCGCGCAGCCGGAGTCGAGGGCTGCGGTCAGCGACTCCTCGTCGCGGATCCCGCCGCTCAGCTCGACCTTGATGTCGAGACCGCCGACGATGCCCGCGAGCAGGTCGCGGTTGCTCCCGGTGCCGAAGGCGGCGTCGAGGTCGACCAGGTGGATCCACTCGGCGCCCTGCTCCTGCCAGGCCCGGGCGGCCTGCAGCGGGTCGCCGAAGTCCCACCCCGACCCGGCCACGCCCTGCTGCAGCTGCACGGCCCGCCCTTCGCGCACGTCGACGGCGGGCAGGAGCTCCAGGCGGGGGCTCTCGGTCGTGGTCACAGTGACATCACCCAGTTCTTCAGGAGGTGCAGCCCGGCGTCCCCGGATTTTTCGGGGTGGAACTGCGTGGCGGACAAGGGGCCGTTCTCGACGGCGGCGACGAAGGGGGACCCGTGCTCACTCCACGTGACGAGGGGCGCTGCAGCCGAGAGCGCGCCATCGGGTCGGGGCAGGTCCCAGGTGGGCACCCCGTAGGAGTGCACGAAGTAGAAGCGCTCGTCCTCGACACCGGCGAAGAGCCGTGTGCCGGTGGGCGCCTCGAGGGTCGACCAGCCCATGTGCGGCACGACGGGTGCGGCGAGACGGGCGACGGTCCCGGGCCACTGCTGCAGACCCTGCTGCGGTGGTTGGGCACCGCTCGGCTCGTCGGACCCGTCGAACATCACCTGCATGCCGACGCAGACCCCGAGCACGGGACGACCACCGGCGAGGCGGGTGTCGACGAGCGACGGGCCGTCGACCGCGCGCAGACCGGCCATGCAGGCGTGGAAGTTGCCCACCCCGGGCACGAGCAGCCCGTCAGCGGCGAGCACCGCCTCGCGGTCGGCGGTCAGCTCGACGCGGGCTCCGACGTGGGCGAGCGCCCGGACGGCGGAGTGGACGTTGCCGGAACCGTGGTCGAGGACGACGACGTGCGGGCTGGTGCTCATTGGTGCACATCCTTGACGACGGACTCGAAGGCGCGCACGGCGCTCTCGTCGGGCGAGATGACCGGCCCCAGGGCCCCGTCGCTGCCGTCGAGTGCCCGCCCACCGGGGAGCCCGAGCACCGTGACGACCTCGACGAGCCACTCCAGGTGGGTCAGGTCGGTCCGGCCCCAGAGGGCACGGACCTCACGGATCGGCACCTCCCGCGCGCCGGGATTGCCGGCGAGGGTGCGGTGCAGGTCCTCGGGGGTGAGCGCGGGCAACCGGGGACCGCGCACGATCTCACGGTCGGCCGCACGCAGGGCCCACCGGGCAGGGCTGCGGCCGGCCCGGGCGGTGACCACAGCCGTGTCGTCCATGGCGAACAGGCCGATCGCGGGGGTCAGCCGAGGGCCCACGTGCCGCGAGGCGAGAAGCGTGAGGGCGTCGTCGTAGGGGGCCGCGGTGACGCTCGCCCGCGTCGCCGGCACGACGATCGACCACGCGCTGTGCTCGAGCACGTGGCACGGCACGACACCACGACGTACCCACTCCACCGCGCTCGCGGACGAGGCGGCGAGGAGCACCACTCCCCTGCCCTGCTGGGTCATCGCATCCTCTACAGGGCGCCCTTGGCGCTGGGGATGCCGACGACGCGCGGGTCGGGCTGGACGGCTGCGCGCAGGGCCCGTGCCAGCGCCTTGAACTGCGCCTCCACGATGTGGTGCGGGTCGCGGCCGGCGAGCACGCGCACGTGCAGGGCGATGCCGGCGTTGTAGGCGAAGGACTCGAGGACGTGTCGCGTGAGGGACCCGACGAAGTTGCCGCCGATGATGACGTACTCCTGGCCGGCCGGCTCACCCGAGTGCACGACGTAGGGGCGACCGGCGACGTCGACGACCGCATGGACGAGGGCCTCGTCGAGCGGGACCGTCGCGTCACCGAAGCGGCTGATGCCCGACTTGTCGCCGAGCGCCTCGCGCACGGCCTGCCCGAGGACGATCGCGACGTCCTCGACCGTGTGGTGGGCGTCGACGTCGACGTCGCCGTCGGCCCGGACCGTGAGGTCGATGAGGCTGTGCTTGGCGAGCGAGAGCAGCATGTGGTCGTAGAAGCGCACGCCCGTGGAGACGTCACCCTTGCCGGTGCCGTCGAGGTCGACGCTCACCTCGACGCGGCTCTCCGACGTGCCCCGGGTGACGGTGGCGGTGCGGGACGGTGTGCTCACGAGGCCTCCTGGCTCGATGCGTGGGTGGTGACGAGCTCGGTCATCGCCGCGAGGAAGCGACCGGTCTCCTCGGGGGTGCCGGCGGTGACCCGCAGGTGGTGCGGGATACCGACGTCACGGACGAGGACCCCCCGGTCGAGCAGAGCCTGCCACGTCGCCGGCGCGTCGGCGAGCCCGCCGAAGAGGACGAAGTTGGCATCGCTCGGCACGGGCCGCAGGCCCATCGCGGTCAGCTCGGCGACGAGCCGGTCGCGCTGCTCCTTGATCGCGTCGACGGTCTCGAGCAGCCGGTCGGCGTGCTCGAGCGAGACGCGGGCGATCGTCTGCGTGGGGGCCGACAGGTGGTAGGGCAGGCGGACCAGCCGCAGCGCATCGACGACCTGCGGGTCGGCCGCGAGATACCCCAGGCGGCCACCGGCGAGGGCGAAGGCCTTGCTCATGGTCCGGGTGACGACCAGGCGCGGGTGGGCGGCCAGCAGCGACAGTGCGCTCGGCGTGCCGGGCCGGGCGAACTCGGCGTAGGCCTCGTCGACGACGACGACCGCCCGCGGAGCCGCCTCGAGCATCGCCTCGATGACGTCGAAGGGCAGCGCCGTGCCCGTCGGGTTGTTGGGCGAGCAGAGGAAGACCAGGTGCGGGTCGACCCGCCGGGCCTGCTCGACGGCGGACTCGACGGTCAGGTCGAAGGAGTCACGGTCGCGCTGGCCGTCGACCCACGTCGTGCCGAGCGTCTCGCTGATGATCGGGTGCATCGAGTAGGCAGGCGTGAAGCCGAGCGCCGTGCGGTCCGGTCCGCCGAAGGCCTGGACGAGGTGCGAGAGGACTTCGTTGCTGCCGTTGCCGGCCCACACCTGCTCGGGACGAAGGGAGACCCCGCTGCGGTCCTCGAGATAGGCGACGAGCGCCGTGCGCAGGTCGGTGAACTCCCGGTCCGGGTAGCGGTTGAGCCCCCCGAGCTGCTCCTCGAGCTCGGCGACGATGGCCGCGACGACCTCGGGCGGCACCGGGTAGGAGGACTCGTTGGTGTTGAGCTGGACGTCGACGTCGAGCTGCGGGGCGCCGTAGGGAGTGCGTCCGCGCAGGGCGGGGCGCAGCAGCTGCTCGATCTCGCTCATCGCAGGGCCTCCCCGGTGCGCGCGCTGATGGCCTCGCCGTGGGCCGGCAGGTCCTCGGCCTCGGACAGCGCGAGGACGTGCGGGGCGACCTCGGCCAGCGCCTGCTCGGAGTACTCGACGACGTGGATCCCGCGCAGGAAGGACTGGACCGACAGCCCGCTGCTGTGGGCGGCGCTGCCGCCCGTGGGGAGCACGTGGTTGGACCCCGCGACATAGTCGCCGAGGCTCACCGGCGAGTGCGCCCCGACGAAGATCGCCCCGGCGCTGCGCACCCGGGCGGCGACCGCGGGCGCGTCGGCGGTGATGACCTCGAGGTGCTCGGCGGCGTAGGCGTCGACGACCCGCAGGCCGGCGTCGAGGTCGTCGACGAGCACGATCGCCGACTGCCGGCCGGAGAGGGCCTCGGCGACGCGCTCGCTGTGCTTCGTCGCGGCGGCCCGTCGCTCGACCGCGCCGGCGACGGCGTCGGCGAGCTCGGTGGAGTCGGTGACGAGGACCGACCCGGCCATGGGGTCGTGCTCGGCCTGGCTGATGAGGTCGGCCGCGACGTGCTCCGGGTCGGCGGTGGCGTCGGCGAGGACCGCGATCTCGGTGGGGCCGGCCTCGGCGTCGATGCCGACGATCCCCTTGAGCAGGCGCTTGGCGGCGGCCACGTAGATGTTGCCCGGGCCGGTCACGAGGCTCACCGGGAGGCACTCGCCGCGCTCCCCCGAGGCCTCGTCCTCGAAGCCGTGGGCGAATCCCGCCACCGCCTGGGCGCCGCCCATGGCCCACACCTCGTCGACGCCGAGCAGGGCGCAGGCGGCGAGGATCGTCGGGTGCGGGTAGCCGGCGAAGACGCCGACGTTCTCCTTCTGCGGCGGGCTGGCGACGGCGAGCGAGCCGACCCCGGCGATCTGCGCGGGCACGACGTTCATCACGACGGACGACGGGTAGACCGCCCGGCCGCCGGGGACGTAGAGGCCGACGCGCTCGACGGGGACCCATCGCTCGGTGACGGTGCCGCCGCCACCGAGGTCGGTCGTGGTGTCGGTGCGCCGCTGGTCGGCGTGCACCGCCCGGGTGCGCTCGATGGCCACCTCGAGGGCCGTGCGCACGGCCGGGTCGAGGGTGTCGACGGCGGCCTCGAGGACCTCCTGCGGGACGCGAAGGGAGGACGGCCGCACCCCGTCGAAGCGCTCGGCGAGGTCGTAGAGGGCTGCGGCCCCACGGTCATGGACGTCGTCGCTGATCGGCCGGACCGCGTCCAGGGCGGCCTCGACGTCGTACTCGGCCCGCGGCAGGACGGCACGCAGCTGCCGGGCGCCGAGGGGCTGTGAGCGCAGGTCGATCGTCGCGAGCATGCCCCAAGTCTAGGTATGTCCGCGCCGGCTCCTGACCGGCGTCTCATGCGTCGGGGTCAGACCCCGCCGTAGAAGATCCGGTCGACCACCTGGCGGGCGTGGCGTGCGGTGCGGCGGTAGGACTCGGCGAGGGCCAGCCCCGACTGCGGCGCCATGCCGACGATGCGCCCGACGCCGTCGGCCTCGCGCAGGTTGGACGGCACCGAGTCGACGGGTCGCCCGCGGAAGAGCATGCCGGCATTGCGCAGCAGCGAGGCCATCGACCAGGCCTCGCGCAGGACCACGGCGTCCTCGCCCCCGACGAGCCCGACCTCGACGGCCGCCCCGAGCGCCGGCAGGGTCCGGGTCGTGCGCAGCTCCTCGTGGTCGTGCGCGTGCTGCAGCTGGAGCAGCTGGACGGTCCACTCGACGTCGGAGAGACCGCCCATGCCGAGCTTGAAGTGCGCCTTGCGGTCCGCGCCGCGCGGCAGCCGCTCGGCCTCCATGCGCGCCTTGAGTCGGCGCACCTCGCGCACCTGGGTCGCGTCGAGCCCCTCGGCGGGCCAGCGGATGGGGTCGATGAGGGCGGTGAAGCGCTCCCCCAGCCCGGGGTCGCCCGCCACCGGACGAGCGCGCAGCAGGGCCTGGGCCTCCCAGGTCTCGGACCAGCGCTCGTAGTAGGTCGCGTAGGACGCCAGCGAGCGCACCATCGGCCCGCTCTTGCCCTCGGGCCGCAGGTCGGCGTCGAGACCGAGCGGCGGGTCGGACCCCGGGGCGCCGAGCAGGCGTCGCAGCTCACCGACGACGGCGAGTGCGGCCTCCTGGGCTGCCTGGTCGTCCGTGCCCTCGTGGGGCTCGTGCACGTAGAGGACGTCGGCATCGGAGGAGTAGCCCATCTCGCTGCCACCGAGGCGCCCCATGCCGACGATGAGCAGGTCGGTGCCGACCGGCGCCCCTCGATCGGCCTCGACCGCGCGCACGACAACCTCGAGGGAGGCCTGGATGACCGCCTCGCTGATGTCGGTGAGCGCGTCGCCCACCTGCTCGAGGTTGATCCGCCCCTGCAGGTCGGCGACCGCGACGCGGAAGATCTCGGCCCGCCGGATCGCGCGGATGGACGCGACGGCCGCATCGGCCTCGTCCCGACGGCTCGCGGCAGCCCGCATCCGCTTGAGGATCTCCTCCCGCTCGCGCGGGCGCAGTCCGTCGGGGTCGCCGAGCATCTGCACCGCCTCGGGGCTGGCCAGCAGCAGGTCCCCGGCAAATCGACTCGCCCCCAGGGTGTGGGCGAGGATCTGGGCGGCCTCGCCCTCGTCACGCAGCAGGCGCAGGTACCAGTGGGTCGTGCCGAGCTCCTCGCTCACCTTGAGGAAGGCGAGCAGACCGGCGTCGGGGTCGGCCATCTCGGCGAACCACTCGAGCATGACGGGCAGCAGCTGCCGCTGGATGGCCGCCGTGCGGTTGACCCCGTCGGTGAGGACCTCGAGGTGGCGCAGGGCACCGGCCGGGTCGCGGTAGCCGAGCGCGCTCAGCCGCGCGCGGGCCGCGTCGGGGGTCAGCCGCGCCTCGTCGGGGCTGAGCTTGGCGACCGCCGACAGCAGGGGGCGGTAGAAGAGCCGCTGGTGGAGACGCCGCACCTCGCGGGAGTGCTCGGTGCGCAGCTGGACGACCTGCTTGTCGGGCTGGTCCCACAGGTGCAGGGCCCGTCCGAGCCGCCGCAGGTCGGCCTCGGCGGTCGGCATGAGGTGGGTGCGCCGCAGCCGGTGGAGCTGGATGCGGTGCTCGAGGGTGCGCAGGACCTTGTAGGCGTCGGCGAGCACGGCGGTGTCCGCTCGCCCCACGTAGCCACCGGCCGACAGCGCGGCGAGGGCGTCGAGCGTGGTGCCCGAGTGCAGGCTCTCGTCGGTGCGGCCGTGGACCAGCTGGAGCAGCTGGACGGAGAACTCCACGTCGCGCAGACCACCGGGACCGAGCTTGAGCTGGCGGGAGGCCTCGGCGGCGGGGATGTGCTCCTCGACGCGACGGCGCATCGCCTGCACGTCGTCGACGAAGTCCTCCCGGGAGGCCGCCTCCCAGACCATCGGCTGCACCGCGGCGAGGTACTCCGCCCCCAGCGTGGCGTCGCCGGCCAGGTGACGCGCTTTGAGCAGGGCCTGGAACTCCCACGTCTTGGCCCAGCGCTCGTAGTAGGCACGGTGGCTGGCCACGGTGCGCACAAGAGGGCCCTGCTTGCCCTCCGGCCGCAGCGCCGGGTCGACCGGCCACAGGCTGCCGTGGGCGGTCGCGTCGGAGCACGCGTGCATCATCCGGGTCGCCACCCGCGTGGCGACGTCGAGCGCGGCGGCCTCGTCGGCGCCCTCGACCGGCTCCGCGACGAAGATGACGTCGACGTCGGAGACGTAGTTGAGCTCGCGACCGCCGGCCTTGCCCATGCCGATGACGGCGAAGCGGCAGGTCTGCCCCTCGTCACCCAGCTCGTCGATCGCGATCCGGACCGCGCCCTCGAGCGCCGAGCCGGCGAGGTCGGCCAGGGCGCGCCCGACCTGGGGCAGGAACTCCACGGGGTCCTCGGCCGTCGTGTCGCGGGCGGCGATGCCGAGCAGCTGGCGCCGGTAGCCGACCCGCAGGGCGTCCTGCGGCTCGAGGTCGCCGGGGTCAGCGATCTCGGCGAGCAGGGCTTCGGTCCGCTCCTCCGGCGTCATCTCCCGGGCGTCGACGGCATCACGCCACTGCTCGGGGTGGGCGACGAGATGGTCGACGAGCGCCGTCGAGACGCCCATCGCCCCGATGATCCGGGCCCGCGCCGCCGCGTCGTCCCGCAGGGCGGCGAGCAGCGCCTCGACCTCGTCGCCAGCCGCCTCGACGACCCGGACGAGCCCGAGCAGCGCGCTGTCGGGGTCGGCGGCTCGTGTCAGGGCCGCGACGAGGTCGCCACGGACCTCGGCGAGCGGCGCGAGTGCGGGGTCGGCCAGCAGGGACTCGGCCCGACGAGTGTCGTCGAAGCCTCGTCGGGAGATGCTGGGTCCGGGTCGGGCAGGTGGTGTCACGCGGTCCTCACAGTCGCGGCAGCAGACTTTCCAGCTCGAAGGGGGTGACCTGGTTGCGGTAGTCGGCCCACTCCTGCCGCTTGTTGCGCAGGACGAAGTCGAAGACGTGCTCGCCCAGGGTCTCGGCGACGAGCTCGCTCTCCTCCATCGCCTCGATGGCCTCGGAGAGGCTCGAGGGCAGCGGCTTGATGCCCATCGCCTTGCGCTCGCGGTCGGTGAGGCTCCACACGTCGTCCTCGGTCTCCGCCGGGAGCTCGTAGCCCTCCTCGATGCCCTTGAGCCCCGCGGCCAGGGTGACGGCGAAGGCGAGGTAGGGGTTGCACGCCGCGTCGAGGCTGCGCAGCTCGACCCGGCTGGAGTTGCTCTTGTTGGGCTTGTACATCGGCACCCGGACCATCGCCGAGCGGTTGTTGTGGCCCCACGTCAGGTGCGCCGGCGCCTCGCCGCCGCCCCACAGGCGCTTGTAGCTGTTGACCCACTGGTTGGTCACGGCCGTGAACTCGCGACCGTGGTGGAGCAGGCCGGCGATGAACTGACGGCCGACCTTGCTCAGCCGGTAGGGGGCACCGGCCTCGTAGAAGGCATTGGTGTCGCCCTCGAAGAGCGAGAGGTGGGTGTGCATCCCGCTGCCGGGGTGCTCGGCGAAGACCTTGGGCATGAAGGTCGCGTAGACACCCTGCTCGAGCGCCACCTCCTTGATCACTGTGCGGAAGGTCATGATGTTGTCCGCCATCGACAGCGCGTCGGCGTAGCGCAGGTCGATCTCGTTCTGCCCCGGGGCGCCCTCGTGGTGGCTGAACTCCACGGAGATGCCGACCGACTCGAGCATGGTGATGGCGGCACGACGGAAGTCGTGGGCCTCCCCCTTCGGCACGTGGTCGAAGTAGCCGCCGTCGTCGACCGGCTCGGGCCGCTCGCCCCGCGGCGTGCCCTGCTGGAGCAGGAAGAACTCGATCTCGGGGTGGGTGTAGAAGCTGAAGCCCATGTCGGCGGCCTTGCCCAGCGTGCGGCGCAGGACGTAGCGCGCATCGGCCAGGGCGGGGCTGCCGTCGGGCAGCTGGATGTCGCAGAACATGCGCGCGGTGCCCGGGTGCTCACCGCGCCACGGCAGCACCTGGAAGGTCGAGGGATCGGGACGCGCGAGCATGTCGGCCTCGTAGACCCGGGTGAAGCCCTCGATGGCCGACCCGTCGAAGCCGATGCCCTCGCTGAAGGCGCCCTCGAGCTCGGCGGGGGCGATGGCGACCGACTTGAGCGTGCCGAGGACATCGGTGAACCACAACCGGACGAACCGGATGTCCCGCTCCTCGATGGTGCGGAGGACGAACTCCTGCTGACGATCCATGCGCCCATCCTGCCCTAGGCGGGCGGCACAGATCGTGCAGGGCACGACGAGGCCCGCCTCACCCCCTTCGGTCGAAGGGGGTGAGGCGGGCCCGGCGATCGCCTGCGGTGCTCAGCAGGTGGGTGCGATCACTTCCCGGACTGGATCCGGAGGGACATCTCGTCCTTCTTCTCCTTGAGGACGGTGATCTTCGTGCCGGATCCGGCGACCTTGGTCGAGCTCCACGGGTTGTCGGCCGACCAGTAGCGGTTGGGGTCGGAGTCGTCGAACGTGCGGATGCCCGGAGTCGAGGGGACCGTCTGCGGGATGCCTGCGTTGTGGAAGGTCACCTCGTCGGTGCGCTGGGTGCCGAAGGTGGCGTCGAAGGGCTGACGGCGGTTGCCGAGCAGCTTGCCGTTGGAGAACTTCACCGGCGCCGGGCGGGCGTCGACGGGCAGGACCTGGCCGTAGCCGGGGTGCACGCTGGTGTTGTTGTCCGAGTAGGCGTTGTTGATGTACCAGACGAGCAGGCCGTCCTGGTACGGGAAGCGCTCGACCCAGTCGGGGCGCTCGGGGTCACCGAAGTTGTACGGACCGGTCTTGAGGTTCTTGTCGTAGCCCGAGTACACGCGGTTCTCCGCGAGGTAGTAGCTCTGGACCGTCTCCGACGTGGAGCCCGACATCCGGGTGAAGCCGTCTGCGGTCCAGCCGTTGTCGCCGGACTCCACGTCGTCGGTGAGGACCGCGGTCCCGTCGACCGTGATGGTGATGTCGTCGATGAAGGCCCCGGGCTCGGAGACACCACCGTCCGACTGGTAACGCCAGCGGAACTGGACCTTCTGGCCCGCGTAGGCGCTCAGGTCGGTCGTGACCTCGTTCCACGACAGGTCGCCGCCGTCGGTGGCGGACAGCTCCTCCCACGTGGACCCACCGTCGGCGCTGACCTCCGTGTAGAGGAAGTCGTAGCCGGCCTCGATCTGGGTGGCCAGCTGCGCCGAGACCGACGCCGAGGTCGCCCCGGTGAGGTCGATCTCGCGGGTCAGGGTGTTGTTGAGGTTGTCGGCGGAGCCGGACCACCACTCGTAGCTGCCGGAGTGGGGGGTGTTGTAGTCGGTCGTCACCGTCTCCTCGGGGAGGAGGACCGCAGCGGCCTGGGGCAGCTTGGCGTGGTCACGGTCGGCGGGGCCCAGGTCGAGGTTGACGTCCTGACCCGGCCTGACCGTCTCGGCGTCGAGCCAGCCGAGCTGCAGCTTTTCCCAGGCACCCATGTAGCCCGGGCTGGAGCCGATGTCGACGGTGCCGTCGTTGAGCCACGAGCCGCCGGACATCAGGGTCCAGAAGCCGGTGCCGTTGTCGCCGCCGGCGGTGTCGTAGAGGTCGGGCAGACCGAGGTCGTGACCGAACTCGTGGGTGAAGACACCCAGGCCGCCGTTCTCCGGCTCGGTCGTGTAGTCACCGATCCAGATGCCGGAGTCGCCGAGCGGGACACCGCCGAGCTTGTTCTGCTCCGGGCCGTCCTTGCCGATGTTGTTGGAGAAGGCGTACCAGCGGTGGCTCCAGATGGCGTCCTCGCCCTGCGCGCCGCCGCCGGCCTCCTCGCCCTCACCGGCGTGGATCGCCTGGAAGTGGTCGATGTAGCCGTCGGGCTCGTTGAAGTCGCCGTCACCGTCGAAGTCGTAGCGGTCCCAGACGTCGAACTGCGCGAGGTACTCCTTGATCTCCGCGTCGGACGTGCCCTGGGCCTTCTGGTCCTCGTACCAGGCCGTGGCGGTGTCCTTGACGTAGTTCCAGTAGCCCTCGGCCTCGGTGGTGCCGTCACCCTCGACGGGGTTGTGGCCGTAGCGGGCCTCGTTGAAGGGCACCGTCACCCAGTCGCTCACGTCGCCCTTGGTGAGGAAGCGGCCCTGCGACTGCTTGAGGTAGAAGTCGCGGAAGGACTCCTGCTCCTTCTTCTTGCCCTTGCCCTTGCCCTTGCCCTTGCCCTTGGTCTCGGCGTCGGACCCGAACATCAGCTCGGTGTAGTGGTCGCGGCTGAAGTCCTCGTCCCAGATGGTCGAGTTGTTGACCGACCGGTCCGGCTCGGGGATCTCGTTGTGGACCGGACCGGCCTCGCCGCCCTGGGCGGGCTTGGTCTGGTCACCGAAGTCGGTGAGGATCGTGAAGACGCTCGCCTCCCGGTCGACGTCGTACTGGACGTACTTGGTGCGCTTGCCCTTGCCCTTGCCCTTGGCGGCGGTCGTGTTGTCCTGGTGGCCCTTGGCCTTGGCGTGGGTCTCGGCGGCGTCATCGCTGGTGATCTCGATGACCTGCGTGCCGTTCTTGGTGACCACGCGGGCCTCGCCGCGCATCAGCTTGTCGACGGCGTCCTCGCGCAGCTCGCGCTGGGCGTCACCCAGGGGGTTGGGCAGGTCGTCGTGCCGGGCCGACGAAGCGGCCTTGTCCTCGGGTGCCACCGCGGCACTCGTCCCTGCACTCGCGGCCATCGGCGCGAGGGTCAGGACGAGGGCGGAAGCCGCGAGGCCGGACACGACATGGGTGTGGCGTCTCTTCACGGGTCCTCCAAAAAGATGTTGTGGCTCGAACCACAGGGGGTGAGCGCACTCAACCAAGATTTGCCGGCCTCCGGGAGTCACCACAGGAGTTTCTGAAGGAATCCTTACTCTTGACCCGGCGACCCTGCGGGTTTTCCCTCTATCCTCCGGCGCATCGTGCGGTCAGGCCTAGGGTGGCCCCATGAGCGAGACGACCGCCCCCTACGGATCCGGGAGCACCCCTCCCCCTTCGGCGCCCAAGCGGGTGCGCATCCCCCACCTGCAGGCGATGACCGATCGTGGCGAGCGCTGGGCCATGCTCACCGCCTACGACATGTACGCCGCACAGGTCTTCGACCGCGCGGGCATCCCGGTGCTGCTCGTCGGCGACTCGGCCGGCAACAACGTCTACGGCCACGAGACGACCGTGCCCGTGACGCTCGACGAGATGATCCCGCTGACCCGCGCCGTCGCCGGTGCCGCGGCGAGCGCCCTCGTCGTGGCCGACCTCCCCTTCGGCACCTACCAGGCCTCCCCCGAGCAGGGCTACCTCTCGGCGGCCCGCCTGATGAAGGAGGGTCTGGCGCACGCCGTCAAGCTCGAGGGCGGCGCAGAGATGGCGCCGACGATCGAGCGGATGACCCAGGGGGGCATCCCCGTCATGGCGCACATCGGCTTCACTCCGCAGAGCGAGCACACTCTTGGCGGCTACCGCGTCCAGGGGCGCGGCGAGGCCGCGGGCAAGCTGCTCGAGGACGCCCGGGCGGTCCAGGACGCCGGCGCCTTCGCGGTCGTCCTGGAGATGGTGCCCGCGCCGGCCGCGGCCGAGGTGACGCGCGAGCTGAGCATCCCGACCATCGGCATCGGCGCCGGCCCCGACTGCGACGCGCAGGTCCTCGTGTGGCAGGACATGGCCGGGCTGCGCACGGGCAAGGCTCCCCGCTTCGTCAAGCGCTACGCCGACGTCGGCACCGTCCTCGAGGACGCGGCGCGCGCCTATGCCGCGGACGTCGCGGCCGGCACCTTCCCGGCGTCCGAGCACTCCTTCGAGAGCTGACGATGGCCCCCGACGACCTGCCCGAGATCCGCACGCGGTGGTCGGAGGTGTCCGGCGGCATCGACGCCGCGCACGCCTACCAGCGACGCTTCGACGAGCTGGCGAGCGGCGGTGCCGACCTCGACGGCGAGGCGCGCTTCGTCCACGGCCTGCACGAGGCACCGGTGCGCGTCCTCGACGCCGGGTGCGGCACCGGGCGGGTCGCGACCGAGCTGACCCGGCTCGGCCACGACGTCGTCGGGGTCGACGCCGACGCGGCGATGATCGAGGTGGCCCGCGAGCGCGACGACGTGACCCGCTTCGTCCACGCCGACCTGGCCACGCTGTCCCTCACGACGCAGGCCTTCGACGTCGTGCTCCTCGCGGGCAATGTCGTGCCCTTCCTCGCCGACGGCACGCTCGTCGAGGTCCTGCGCCGACTGCGGGCACACCTCACGGGTGACGGGCTGCTCGTCGCCGGGTGGTCCCTGCCGGGCCACCAGCCCGACGGGGCCGCCGCGGTTTCGCCCGAGGACTACGAGCGGGCGGCCTTCGCCGCCGACCTGTCCCTCGTCACGCGCTACGCGACGTGGGAGGCGCAGCGCTGGCCCGGTGACGGCTCCTATGCCCTGACCGTGCACCGGCCGCGCTGACCGTCAGGCCCCGGCGTCGCCGGTCTGCCACTCGCGCTCCTTGCGGTCCTCCTCGTCCCAGGCTTCTGTCTTGGCGCGCGCGGTGGCGAGCGCGGCGGCGGCCTCGGCCTCGGTCTCGTAGGGGCCCATGACGTCCTCGCCCTGGGAGCGGTTGTCGTCGGTCTCGACCTGCTGGGTCTCGATGTTGAACCAGTACGCCATCGTCGTGCCGTCCTTCCTCGCGGTGACCCGCGGACCGGGGCGCATCGGTCACGCCCTCGTTGCCTAGACTTCACCGCATGCCTGCCGCTGCCGCAACCGTGACACCCGGTGAGGTCTCCCCCCGCCGCGCCGTCCCTGCCGCCATCGCGCGGCCCGAGTACGTCGACCGGCCGGCGCCGACCCCCTTCGACGGCAGCGAGATCAAGGACGCCGCGACGATCGAGCGGATGCGGCACGCCTCGCGGATCGCCGCGCAGGCGCTCGCCGCGGCCGGTGCGGCCGTGGCTCCCGGCGTGACGACCGACGAAGTCGACCGGATCGGCCACGAGTTCCTGCTCGACCACAGCGCCTACCCCTCGACCCTGGGCTACCGCGGCTTCCCCAAGTCGCTGTGCACCTCGGTCAACGAGGTCGTCTGCCACGGCATCCCCGACTCGCGGGCGATCGAGGAGGGCGACATCGTCAACATCGACATCACCGCCTTCGTCGGTGGTGTGCACGGCGACACCAATGCGACCTTCTGCGCCGGCGAGGTCGACGAGGAGTCGCGCCTGCTCGTCGAGCGCACGCACGAGGCGATGATGCGTGGCATCAAGGCGGCGCTGCCCGGGCGGCAGATCAACATCATCGGTCGGGTCATCGAGCGCTACGCCGCTCGCTTCGGCTACGGCGTGGTGCGCGACTACACCGGCCACGGCATCGGGACGAGCTTCCACTCCGGGCTCGTCGTGCCCCACTTCGACGCCGCCCCCGGTCACGACGCGGTCATCGAGCCGGGCATGACCTTCACGATCGAGCCAATGCTCAACCTCGGCACGCCCGACTGGCAGATGTGGGACGACGGGTGGACCGTCGTGACCGCAGACGGTCGACGGTCCGCGCAGTTCGAGCACACGATCCTCATCACCGACGACGGCAACGAGATCCTCACCCTCCCCTGAAGGTAGGTAGCGATGAGCAAGAAGCCCCACGCCCTGGGCATCGACATCGGCGGCAGCGGCATCAAAGGTGCCCCGGTCGACCTCGACAAGGGCAGCTTCACCGACGATCGGCTGCGGATCGCCACCCCCGAGGAGTCGACCCCAGAGGCCGTGTGCGACGTCGTGGCGCAGATCGTCGACCACTTCTCGGTGAAGAAGGACCTGCCGCTGGGCATCACGATCCCGGCCGTCGTCATGCACGGCGTGGTCCAGACCGCGGCCAACATCGACAAGGCGTGGATCGGGATCGACGCCGACGAGCTCTTCAGCGACCGTCTCGGGCGTGAGGTCCACCTCGTCAACGACGCCGACGCCGCAGGGGTCGCCGAGCGGCACCACGGAGCGGCGAAGGGAGCCAAGGGCACCGTCGTCCTCACCACCCTCGGGACCGGCATCGGCACCGCCGTCCTCGTCGACGGGCACCTCGTGCCCAACACCGAGCTCGGGCACATCGAGATCGACGGGCACGACGCCGAGACCCGCGCCGCGGAGTCCGTGCGTGAGCGCGAGGGCCTGTCGACGCAGGAGTGGGTGGAGCGCCTGCAGACCTACTACTCGCGCCTCGAGGCGCTGCTGTGGCCCGACCTCTTCGTCGTCGGCGGCGGGGTCAGCAAGCAGGCCGACACCTTCCTGCCCCTGCTCGACCTGCGGACGCCGATCGTCGCGGCGAAGCTGAAGAACAAGGCCGGCATCATCGGTGCCGCCCATCTCGCGGCCAAGGGCTCCTGACCACGATCCGGTCTCGGCTCGTGGTGTCGGGCCCGGCCCGACCCGTCGCATGCGGCAGGCTGGGGCCATGACGACCTCGCGGGGAGCGGGCCATCCGGCCCTCTCACGTCGGCTCGGCCTGACCGACGCCGTCGGGATCGGGCTTGCCTCGATGCTCGGGGCCGGGGTCTTCGTCGTCTTCGCCCCGGCGGCGGCCCGGGCCGGCTCGCTGCTGCTGCTCGCCGTCGTCCTCGCCGGGGCGCTCGCCGTCGTCAACGCCACCTCGACCGCACGGCTGGCGACCCGATATCCCAGGGCAGGCGGTGCCTACGTCTACGGGCGTGAGCGGCTGGGCATGCCCTGGGGGCACCTGGCCGGGTGGGCCTTCATCAGCGGCAAGATCGCCTCGTGCGCGGCCATGGCACTGACGATCGGTGTCCACGTGCTCCCCGGCTGGTCCAAGGCCGTGGCGATCCTCGTCGTGCTGGTCGTGCTCGCCCTCAACCTCCAGGGCATCGAGCGACCGGCACGGGTCGCGCGGGCGATCACGCTCGCCGTGCTCGTCGTGGTGCTCACCTTCGTCGTCGTGCTCCTGATGAGCCCACCGGTCACCGTCGACGCTCCCCCGCCGACCCCGCCGGGGTCCGGCGATTGGTGGGGCGTCGCGCAGGCCGCGGGCTTCATGTTCTTCGCCTTCGCCGGCTACGCCCGGGTCGCGACCCTCGGCGAGGAGGTCGTCGAGCCGCGGCGCGCCATCCCGCGCGCCGTCGCGATCTGCCTGGGCGTCGTGCTGGGCCTCTACGTGCTCATCACCGTGGCCCTGGGACGCACCCTGGGTGCCGGGTGGGTCGCCGCGCGCGAGGCGCCGCTCGCCGAGGCGGCCGAGATCTCCGCCTGGCCCTGGCTGGGCCCCATGCTGCGCATCGCGGCCGTGCTCGCGGCCAGCGGCGCGCTGCTCGCCCTGACACTGGGCGTCTCCCGGACCGTCCTGGCCATGGCGCGCGACCGGCACCTGCCACCGGTGCTCGCGCGGCTCGAGGGGCCGCACCGGGTCCCCCGCCGCGCCGAGATCGTCGTCGCCGGCTTCGTCATCGTGATGATCGTGCTCGTCGACCTGCGCGGGGTGATCGGCTTCTCGAGCTTCTGCGTACTCGTCTACTACGCCATCGCCAATGCCAGCGCATGGACCCTCGACGACGGCTGGCTCGGGCGTGCGGTCGCGGCGGTCGGGTTCATCGGCTGCCTCCTCGTGGCTGCGCTGCTGCCGTGGGAGTCGGTCCTCGCCGGGGCGGTGGTCCTGGCGATCGGTGCCTTCATCGGATGGGTGCGGCACACGACGCGCGAGTGACCCCCTTCGGCACGTGGCGCGAAGGGAGGGGGATGAGTCGGCCTGTAAGCCGGGTTCTGTCCCCCGGGCCGGTTGCCCGGACCGGGGTGACGGCCATCCATCTCGGGTCGCCGTTGCCGACGACCTCCAGCGTCCTACCCGTGTGCTCGGGCGGGCCGCCCTCGGACGCACACTGTCTGGACTTGCTCCGGGTGGGGTTTACCGAGCCGATCCGGTCACCCGGATCGCTGGTGGTCTCTTGCACCACCGTTTCACCCTTACCGCGACGACCGAGGTCGTCGTGGCGGTCTGCTTTCTGTGGCACTGTCCCGCGGGTCACCCCGGGTGGCTGTTGGCCACCACCCTGCCCTGTGGAGCCCGGACTTTCCTCGACACCGCCGAGGCGGTGACGCAGCCGTCCGGCCGACTCATCCGACGAGCATTCTACGGTGCGGCGCAGGTCAGCCCAGCCACCCCGCGCCCTCGGCGATCAGGACCAGTCCGAAGATCGCGAAGGCGGCTGCCGCCCCGTACTTGATGACCCTCTCGGGCAGCTTGCGCCCGAGCAGGGCGCCGACGCCGATGGCGAGCGCATCGGCCGCGACCATGCCCACGGTCGAGCCGATCCAGGTGCCGAACCAGTTCTCGCGCACCGCGAGGGTGATCGTCGCCAGCATCGTCTTGTCGCCGAGCTCGGCGAGGAAGAAGGCCAGACCGACGGCCAGCAGGGCCGACCCCTTCGCCTTGCGCGCCTTCTGCGCCTCCTCGTCGGTGAGCTCGTCGCCGCGCAGGGTCCACGCGGCGAAGCCGAGGAAGGCGATGCCGGCAGCGATGGCGATCGGTCCCTGGTAGCGCTCGAAGCTCGCGCCGATGAAGTAGCCGATGCCGACCGAGGCCAGGTGCACGACGGCCGTCGCGGCGGTGATGCCGAGGATGACGTCACGTGCCCGGTAGCGGGTCGCGAAGGTCATCGCCATGAGCTGGCTCTTGTCGCCGAGCTCGGCGACGAAGATGACCACGGTGCTGAGCACCAGTGCTGAGAACATGAAAAAACTCCTCGTCCGCCCGGACGAGGAGTCATGGTGCGACGAGCCTCGACCGGGATCGTCGTATGACAAACCGGTCGAAAGTCTCGTCCGCCAGCAGTGCTGGCCCGATGCGCCGGAGCCGGGGCCGAGGCCGAGGCTCAGTGTGTCGACACACCTGTTGGGGACTACTCCCTTTCGCTGGCCCCACCCTAGCCCACGGACGAAGGGAGCGAAAACCACCCGTCGCACGCGGGGCTCACACCACGGTGAGCTCGACCCTGCCTTTCGCCAGGTCGACGCTCTCGAGCCGCACGGTGACCTCGGCGCCGAGCTCCGCGACACCCGATGCCTTGGCCGTCACGGGCGGGTCCACGAGCTGGATCTCGACGAGCCCCTTGCCGTCGTCGCCCTCCGGGACGTCGACGACCACCGCGTCGAAGGACTGCCCTACCCGGTCGGCCAGGGTCGCGGCCTCCACGGCGTCCGTCGTGGCCCGCTCGACGGCGCCCGCCCGCCGGTCGGAGGCCTCCATGAGCTCCGGCAGGAGCGGGAGCGCCTCGCGCACCCACCCGGGCACCTCCGCGCCGGCACTCACCGCGGCGCACAGAGCCAGCCCGAAACGGTCGACGAGACGACGCAGGGGGGCCGTCACGTGGGCATAGGGAGCAGCGATGGCCGCCTGCTCGACGACCTCGGGGGGCTCGCCGTCGAAGACCGTGTAGCCAGCCCCGCGGAAGAGCACGGTCGACTCGTGGATCAGCGCGAGGTGCTTGGGGTCGGTCCCGTCGAGGGACCGCAGGAAGGTCCCGTGGTCGGTGCCCGCCGCCCACTCGACGCCGAGGGCTCGGGCGATCCGGCGCAGCTGCTGCACGTCGCGTTCCTCGGGTTCGGGCATGGTGCGCAGGATCCCCACCCCGGCCTCGAGCATCATCTCGGCCGCGACGATGCCGGTGAGCAGCGAGATCTGCGCGTTCCAGTCCTCCGCGGGCACGAGCGGTCGCAGATGGAGTCGGAAGCCTCCATCGACCTCCTCGACCTGCTGGTCCGGCATCGGCAGCGAGGCGCCGCCGCGCTCCTGCTCGAGCGCGATCCGCAGCTCGCCGATCTCCTTGAGCAGCACCAGCCGCTCGTCGCCGGTCCCGGCGTCGACGGCCGCCTGGACGGCCGTGTACTCCAGCCGCTCGGCGCTGCGCACCAGCGCCGGGTAGAGCTCGGCCGAGGTGTGGGCACCCGTCGCGTCGAGCCGGATGTCCCAGACGTAGGCGGGGCGGACCTCCTCCGGCAGGAGGCTGGCCGCACCCTCGCTGAGCACCGGCGGGTGCAGCGGCGTGCGCTCGTCGGGCGCGTAGATCGTCTGCCCGCGACGACGAGCCTCTGCGTCGATGGCCCCACCCGGCTCGACGAAGGACTCGAGGTGCGCGATCGCGTAGCGCACCCGGTAGCCGTCGCCCTCCCGCGACAGGTGCATGGCCTGGTCGAGGTCCATCGAGCCGGGCGGGTCGATGGTGACGAAGGGGAGGTCGCTCTCGTCGCGCTCCGGTTGCGAGAGCGGCTGGGCCGCAACGCGCTCGGCCTCGGCCAGCACGTCCTCGGGGAACTCGTCGGGCACCTCCTGCTCGGCCCGGATCGCGTCGAAGCGCTCCGTGAGCCCCGCGGCGGCGACCACCTCCCCGGACTGGGGGTCGCTCGGGCGCAGGGTGACGGTTCGCTGTGCGGCTGCCATGCCAGCCACCCTAGGTGGCTGACGTATCGTCCGGGGGGTGCTCGTGCTGCTGCCCCCTTCGGAGTCCAAGACCGGCCGCTCGCGCGGCACGCCCCTCGACCTCGGGCGGCTGTCCTTCCCCACACTCACCGCGCACCGGCAGCAGGTGCTCGACGCGCTCGCCGCGGCGAGCGCCGCCCACGACGCCCACGAGGTCCTCGGCGTCAGCCCCAACCTCGTCGACGAGGTCGCCCGCAACACCGCCCTGATGAGCACTCCCGCTCCCCCGGCCGCGCAGGTCTACACCGGCGTGCTCTACGACGCCCTCGACCTCGGCGACCTCACCCCCGGGCAGCGCCGGCGGGCCAACCGCTGGCTCGTCGTCGTCTCGGCGCTCTTCGGCGCGGTCCGGCCCACCGACCGGATCCCGCCCTACCGCCTGTCGATGGCAGTCAACCTGCCCGGGGTGGGCCCGCTCGCCGGGCACTGGCGGCCCGTCCTCGACGACGAGCTGACCGCCGCGGCGGGGACCGGGCTCGTCGTCGACTGCCGGTCGAGCACCTATGTCGCCGCGTGGACGCCGAGCGGCGACGTGGCGCGCCGGTGGGTGCAGATCCGGGTGCCCGGCGCCACCCACATGGCCAAGCACACCCGCGGTCTGGTGACCCGGCACCTGCTCGGGGTCGACCGGGAGCCGCGGACGCCCGCGGCGCTCGCCCGCGCGCTCGAGCCGGCCTTCGAGGTCGGCCTCACCGAGCCGGCCCGACCGGGCCAGCCCTGGGTGCTCGACACCACCGTGAGGTGAGCACCGCCGAGGCCGCCGAGGTCCTCGCCCGGACCCTTCCGGTCATGGCCTTCCTGGTGGCCATCACCGTCGTCGCCGAGATCGCCGACCTCGCGGGCGTCTTCGACGTCGCGGGTCACGCCACGGCCCGCCTGGCCGGTCACCGCACCGTCGTGCTGTGGCTGCTGCTCGCCGCGCTGGCGGTCCTCGTCACGGCCTTCCTCGGGCTCGACACGACCGCAGTGCTGCTCACGCCGGTCGCGCTCACGGTGGCTCGGCAGGTCGGGGTGGGGGCAGCCCCCTTCGCGCTGACGACGCTCTTCCTGGCCAACACCGCCTCGCTCTTCCTCCCCGTCTCCAACCTCACCAACCTGCTCGCCGTGCAGCACCTCGCGACGCTGGGCGCAGGCCACGGCGACTTCGTGCGGCTGACCCTGCTGCCCGGTCTCGCCGCGGTCGCGGGCACCCTGCTCGTCATCGGGCTCGTGCACCGTCGGGCGCTGACCGGGCGCTACGCCGTCGAGCCCCCGGCAGCGCCCCACGACCGTGTCCTGCTGCGGATCGCGGCGCTCACATGTCTCGTGAGCGCGCCGCTCTTCGCCGTGGGTCTGCAGCCGTGGCTCGTCGCGTCCGTGGCCGCCCTCGTCCTCCTCGTCGCGATGGCGTGGCGTGCCCCCTTCCTGCTGCGCCAGGTCCGTCCGCCGTGGGGCATGGCCCTCGTCGTCGCCGGTCTCTTCGTGCTCGTGCAGCTGCTGCTCGACGCGGGCGCGGGAGCCGTGCTGGCCGACCTGTCGGGTTCGGGCGAGGGCGTGGGGGACCTCGCCCGCGTCGCCGGCCTCGGCGCGCTGGCGGCCAACCTGCTCAACAACCTGCCGGGCTATCTCGCCCTCGAGGCGGCTGCCGGGACGACACCCACGCGGCTCGTGGCGCTGCTCGTCGGCACCAACGTCGCGCCGATCGTCACCCCGTGGGGGTCGCTCGCCACGCTCCTGTGGCTGCACCGGGTGCGCGCGGCCGGACTGCGGGTCGCCCCGCTGCACCTCGTCGCCCAGGGACTCGCGGTGGCGCTCGTCGCCGGCGGCGCCGCCGTCCTCGCCCTCGCCGGGTGAGCGCGGCCGGTGCACAGCTCGCGCCCTCTGACCCGGCAACCTGACGGCGTTGCACTCACCTGGTCCCCCGGACAAGGGCAACCACGTGCCACCAATGACGCCAGGTGGCGACAACGCCGCCGACCACAGCATCTCGCCCACCTCGCTGACGCTCGGTCGACGTGCAGCGCCGTCGTCAGTCGTTGTGCCCGGTGTGAACGACGTCCTCGGCGCCGGGCGCGTCCCTCGATGCCGTGGGCGTGGGTGTCGCCTGACCGAGCGCGCTCCGCAGGTCGGCCACGAGGTCCTCGGCGGCCTCGAGACCCACCGAGATCCGCAGGGTGGCGTCGGTGATGCCGATCGCGGCCCGCGCCTCCTCGCCCATGCGGCGGTGGGTCGTCGTCGCCGGGTGGGTGATGAGCGACTTGGAGTCGCCGAGGTTGTTGGAGATGTCGACGGTGCGCAGCGCGTTCATCACCGCGAAGGCCTCAGCCTTGCCCCCCTCGATGTCGAAGGTGACGACCGTGCCACCCCCGGTCATCTGCCGCCGAGCCAGCTCGTGCTGGGGGTGCTCCGGGAGCCACGGGTGGATGACCCGGGCCACCTTGGGGTGCTCCGTCAGGGCCCGGGCGACCGCGAGCGAGGACTCGGCCATGCGTCGCACTCTTAGGTCCATCGTCTCCAGGCCCTTGAGCAGCACCCAGGCGTTGAAGGGCGACAGCGACGGACCGGTGTGCCGGATGAGGTTGCGGACGGGGCCGTCGATGTAGTCCTGCGGCCCGAGGATCGCGCCACCGAGCACGCGGCCCTGGCCGTCGATGTGCTTGGTCGCCGAGTAGACGACGATGTCGGCGCCGTGCTCGAGCGGCCGGGAGAAGACGGGCGTGCCGAAGACGTTGTCGACGACGACCTGGGCCCCGGCGGCGTGCGCGAGCTCGCTCACCGCGCCGATGTCGACGAGCTCCTGCATCGGGTTGCTCGGCGTCTCGAAGAACACGGCGGTCGTCGGCTCGGACAGCGCCTCGCGCCACTGGTCGAGGTCGGGCCCGTCGACGAAGACGGTCTCGACACCCCACCGCGGCAGGATCTCGTCGAGGATGACGAAGCAGCTGCCGAAGAGGCCACGGGAGGAGACGACTCGGTCCCCCCGTGCCAGGAGCGCCGCGAGGGCGGTGAAGACGGCAGACATGCCCGATGCCGTCGCGTAGGCCGCCTCGGCTCCCTCGAGCAGCCGCAGCCGCTCCTCGAGCATCGCCACGGTCGGGTTGCCGTAGCGCGAGTACACGAACTTGTCGACCTCGTCAGTGAAGGCCGCCTCGGCCTCTTCGGCGCTGCCGTAGACGAAGCCGGAGGTCAGGTAGAGCGCCTCGGAGGTCTCGTCGAAGGTCGACCTGGCCTGCCCGCCCCGCACCGCGAGGGTCTGCGGGGACAGCCCCTCGGGATCGAGGTAGGGACGAGGGTTGTCCGGGCCGAAGGGAGTCGCGCTCACCCCTGCCTCCACGGCAGGCCGGCCTGCTTCCAGCCGTTGACGGCGCGGTGTCCCTGCGCGTCGAGTTCTCCCTCGAAGCCCTCGGTGACGTTGACCGCACCGGTGTACCCAGCGGCAGCTGCCCTGGCCGTCGCCGCAGCGGAGCGAGCGCCCGAACGGCACAGGAAGAGCACGGGTGCGTCCTCGCTCGGCAGCGCGGTGCGCAGCTGGTCGAGGAAGTGCGGGTTGGGAGCGCCGTCGGGGAAGGTCGTCCACTCGACGGGGACGACCCGCTTGCCGATCGACGTCAGGTCGGGCAGCCCGACGAAGGACCACTCGGCCTGCGTGCGCACGTCGACGAGCACCGCGTGGGGGTCGCTCTCGAGGCGCTCCCACGCCTCCTGTGGGGTGAGGTCTGCGTGCTGACTCATGGCGTCAGGCTAGTCACCGCTCCCCCACACGCCCCGCTCGGGTCAGCACCCGAGACGTCGGCGGGTGCGGGCGTCAGTGCCCCAGGGAGACGCCGTGGCTGACCAGCCACGATGTCGCGAGGAAGCGGGCGAGGCAGCCGATCGTCGTCACGGCGAGGAAGGTGACCGCGCTGACCCGCTTGATCCCGGCGGCGACGGTGACGACGGCCAGCGGCGGGAAGCCGATGCCCGAGCTGGCGAGCATGACGAGCGGCCCGAGACGCGGACGGTCGAGGACGTCGATCATCGCCTTGCTCCACCGGGTGAGGCGCTCGCGGACCGGACCGACGGTGCGGCGCTGGTCGGCCGCCTCCTGCGCCTCGCGGGCCTCCTTGGCCTCGCGTCGCCGGGTGTAGGCCTCCGCCCCCTTGGCGGCGGCCACGAAGTGGGTCATCTTGCCCGCGACGAGTCCGGCGGTCATGGCCGCCACGTGCAGCGCCCAGGTCTCGGGGAAGATCACCGGGGCGGCGATGGCGTAGATCTCGGCGTTGAGCGGCGGGAAGTAGGCGGAGAGCAGCCCGAAGAGCACGGCCCCGACGAGGCCGGAGGCCGTGAGCCAGGTGGGCAGGTCGTCGATGTCGGCGCCTCTCAGGTGCGGTTGGTGAAGGCGACGACGGCCTGCCCGTCGGGCCAGGCCTCGATGCCGGTGAGGGACCCGGGTGACCCCGCGATCCGCCACATGGACTCGTGCGGGAGAGCCAGGACCAGACCGAGCACCGCGAGGATGGGCTTGCGGTGACTCGCGACGACGACCGTGCCCCCGCGCGCGACCACCCGCTCCCACGCACCGACCACCCGCTCGAGCATCTCGTCGTGGCTCTCTCCCCCGGGCCGGGCGTGGCCCCGGTCGTCACGCAGCGCCCGGAACTCCTCGGCAGCATCGTTGACGAGGTCACGCACCGCGGCGCCGTCCCAGTCGCCGAAGGACTGCTCGTCCCAGTCCCGATCGACCTCGATCGCGGTCCCGAACCGCTCGGCGATCACCGCTCCGGTCTGCCGCGCCCTGGCCAGGTCCGACGTGACGACCTGCACGGGGTCGTCCCCGACGAGCTCTGCGAGGAGCTCGGCCGCTCGCTGTGCCTGGCGCCGGCCGGCGTCGGTGAGGTCCGGGTCGGACCCACCTCGCCCGTCGAGGCGCCCCTGCTCGGTGAACGCGGTGACCCCGTGGCGCACGAGCACCACGCGCGTCGGGGTGCCCCGGCCGCTCCATGGTCGAGCCGGCTCCTGCTCGCCGTCACGGGACGGCGCGAGGTCGTCGCGCACCTGCTCGTCGGCGTGCCAGTCCTCGACCTCGTCACCGTCCATGCCCCGGTTGGACAGGGCATCGGCCGCGGAGTTGTCCGCTCGCGGCACCCAGACGAAGTCGACGCTGCCACCGGCGTCGACGATGCGGGCGACGAGGTCGCGGCCCTGCTGCGCGAGGGCGCGCATGTCGGGGTGCTTGACCTTCCAGCGACCGGCCATCTGCTCGACGACGAGCTGGGAGTCCATGGCGACGACGACCTCGGCGTCGGCGCTGATCCGATGTGCCGCCTCCAGCCCGGCGAGCATGCCTCGGTACTCGGCGACGTTGTTGCTCGCGGTGCCGATGGGGGCGGCGAGCTCGACGAGGACGGTCCCGGCCTCGTCACGCACGAGTGCGCCGTACCCGGCCACGCCGGGGTTGCCGCGGGACCCACCGTCGGCCTCGACGCGCAGCGTGCGACCCATCAGCTCTCGGTATGGGTGCGCACGAGGATGCGGCCGCACTCCTCGCACCGCACGACCTCGTCGCTCGCGGCCCGCTCGATGGCCGAGACGTCGACCGGGTTGAGCTCCAGCCGGCAGCCGCCGCAGCGGCCGTGCGTGAACTCCGCCGCCCCGAGACCGCCCGAGCTGTCACGGATGCGGTCGTAGAGGGCGAGGAGCTTGTCGTCGATGCCGCCGACGAGGTCGGCTCGCGGCCGCTCGACCTCGACCCGCTCGGCGTCGAGGTCACCCACGGCGGTGTCCCGCTCGGCCGTGAGTCGGTCGACCTCGGCCTGCGCCGCGTCGCGCTCGGTGGTCAGCTCGGTGAGCCGGGCCTCGGCGCCCTCCTGGCGCTCCATGACCTCGATCTCGACGTCCTCGAGCTCGGCCTGCCGACGCGCGAGGGTCTGCAGCTCGTGCTGGAGCGAGGTGAGGTCCCTGGAGGTCATGCCGGTGCCGGCCTCGAGCCGCGCCTGGTCGCGGGCCGCCCGGTCGCGCACCTGCTGCACGTCGGACTCGGCCCGCTCGACCTCGCGACGGATGTCGGACAGACCCGTCTCGACACGGACCACGTCGTCGCTCACCTGCTGCAACCGGGTCCGCGCCTCCGCGAGTGCCGCGATCTGCGGCACGCGGGTGCGCGCGTGGTCGATCTGCTGCAGCCTCGTGTCGAGAGCCTGCAGCTCGAGGAGTCGTGCCTGGACGAAGGGGTCTGCCTTCACTGCGGGTCTCCTTGGAGGGGTCGGGCGCCGACGGTGAAGGTCCACGGGTCGGTGCAGATGGTGCTCACGTGGGTGTCCAAGCCCATCACATCGTGGCCCGCCGCGGCGAGCGACCCCACGAGACGCTCGAGCATCTCGTGCAGCCACAGCGACTCGGTGGCCCAGTGACCGGCGTCGACGACGAAGGGGGTGCCGCCCCGGCTCGTGGCCTCCTCGCGGGCCTCGAGCACCGGGTGGTGGCGCAGGTCGGAGGTGACGTAGACGTCCGCACCGGCCGCGGCCGCCGCGTCGAGCAGCCCGTCGCCGGCCCCGCCGAGCAGGGCCACGCGGCGCACCCGGGCATCGGGCGGGCCGGACACCCGCACCCCCGCCGGTGCCGAAGGGAGCGCCGCCGCCAGGCCCGACGCGAAGTCCGCGAGGGTCACCGGCTCGTCGAGGTCACCGACGCGTCCCATGGGGCGGCCCTCCTCGACGCTCAGCGGCTCGCTCGTCGTCAGGCCGCACGCGGTGGCCAGGGCGGTGTTGACGCCCGGCTCGGCGACGTCGGCGTTGGTGTGCGCGACGTAGAGGGCGACGTCTCCGACGACGAGCGAGGTGACGGCCGCTCCCTTCGCGCTCGTCGTGGCGACCGAGTGCACGCCGCGCAGGAGCAACGGGTGGTGCGTGACGAGCAGGTCCGCTCCGGCCTCGCGGGCCTCCTCGATGACGGCGAGGGTCGGGTCGACCGCGGCGTGGATGCGCCGCACGGGCTGCTCGGGGTCGCCGGTCACGAGGCCGACGCGGTCCCACGACTGCGCCGAGTCGAGCGGGAAGGTCTGCTCGAGGACCGCCAGGACGTCCTGGAGGCGAAGGTGGCTCATGTGGGCCCGGCCGGGCTCGAACCGACGACACCCGCGGTGTAAACGCGGTGCTCTACCAACTGAGCTACAGGCCCCGGACGCCCCGAGGGGGCGCCGGCGTCATTGTGTCAGGCCGCGACCCGACCTCAGACGCGCCGCGCGTCCTCGATGAGGTTGATCTCGTAGAGGACGAGGTCGAGGGCATCGGCCGCGCTGATCGGCGAGAAGAGCTGCGGGGTCGCCTCGGTGACCGTCGACACGAGCGGGCTGAGGACCGTCCACGGCGTCGGGTGGGTGAACTGCACGACGGAGTAGCGGTCGCCCTCCTGGCCGGGGGCCGCGACGACCCGGTGGATGCCGGGCTCGATGACGCCGTTGGTCACGACCTCGAGCATGAGACCGGTGTTGATGATCGCGCCGCCGTCGGGGGCGATCGCGTCGATCCACTCGCCACTGTCCTTGAGGCGCACCTGCAGACCGGCCGCGGTCGCCCGCGGCAGGGCGGTGATGAGGTTGATGTCGGCGTGCTCCGCGGCCCACACGTGGGGCGCCTCGGGCGCGGACTCCATCGCCGGGTAGTGGATTGCGCGGGAGAGGGTCGGCCCGTCGACGAGCATCTTCTCGAAGTAGTCGGGGTGGGCACCGACACCGGTCGCGATGATGCGCAGCACCCGCCGCTGCAGGTCGGCGACCGAGCGGTGGAAGGTCGTCAGCGTCTCGGTGATGCCCGGCACGGCCGACTCGGGAAGCACCGGGTCGTGGTAGCGGTGCGGGTAGCGGGTGCGCAGCGGGTGCCCGGCAGGGATCGCGGGGCCCCAGTTGAGCATCTCCTTCCAGTCCGCGACGTCGGCGGTCGCGGCGGTCTCGACGAGCAGCCCCGTGTAGCCGGTCTGCCCGTGGGTGCCCGGCGCGACGAACTGCTCCTTGACCTCGCGCTCGGCGGTGAAGAACTCCTCGAGCATCCCGTAGGCGCTGTCGATGAGGTCCTCCGACAGGTCGTGCTTGACGTAGACGAAGCCGGTCTCCAGCGACGTCATCAGGCCGTCGACGACGGCCCGCTCGCGCTCAGCGTCCCCGGACTCGAAGGCCAGCAGGTCCACCTCGAGGATGTCATCGCTCATGAGGGCGAAGACTACCCGTCGTGCAGGCCCGTCAGGGACCGCCGAGCTGCGCGAGCGCCTCGTGGTAGCCGGTGAAGTCACGCGCCTGCCCCGTGGGGTTGACGAGCGACCAGGCCACGCGTCCGGCGGGGTCGACGAGGAAGGTCCCTCGCCGGGCCATCCCGCGCTCGTCGTCGAGGACGCCGTAGGCCCGAGCCACCTGCCCGTGCGGCCAGAAGTCGGACAGCAGGGGGAAGAAGTAGCCCTCCTGGTCGGCCCAGGCCCGCAGGCTGAACATCGGGTCGCACGAGATCGCCACGGTCGTCACCTGCTCGGACTCGAAGCGCCCGAGGTCGTCCCGGATCTCCCCGAGCTCGCCGGTGCAGATGCCCGAGAAGGCGAAGGGGTAGAAGACCAGGAGCACGGCCCGGTCGGCACGCAGCTCGGCGAGCGAGACGTCACGGCCGTTCTGGTCGCGCAGGGTGAAGTCGGGAGCGTGCTGCCCGACAGACAGGCTCAGCGCGCGCCCTTGGGCGCGGCCAGCCGGGTGGCCACCCATTCCTCGGAGCACATGACCGACCCGGAGGTGTGCAGGCCCGCGGTCGTCGCCGCCTCGTCGACCTCGCTGGGGTCGACCTCCTCCGCCTGACCGGGACGGGGCGTGAGGAGCACGATCGAGGAGCCCTCCGCGAGGGTGCCGAGGGTGTCGACGAGCGCGTCGGTCAGGTCACCGTCGCCGTCGCGCCACCACAGGATCACCGCGTCGACGACGCCGGTGTAGTCCTCGTCCTCGAGCTCCTCGCCGATGACGTCCTGGACCGCCGCCCGCAGGTCCTCGTCGACGTCGTCGTCCCAGCCGTACTCCTGCACGATCTGCCCGGTGGTGAAGCCGAGCTTCTCCACCGCGGCCTCGGCAAGATCCGCTCCCGCGGACCGGGGCTCCCCCGTCACGACACTGGTCCCTTCTGCTGCTCGCTGATCACTCATCCCTCATAGTCCACCGTGTCCGGCCCGCCGTTGCAAGCAGGTCCACCGTCTTCGTCGCGTCGCGCGGGGCTCGCGTGGGCCTCGACGAGCCCGCGCAGGGCCTCGGCGCCCGCCCGGTCGAGGTGGCAGACCTCTGGGCTCACCGGCCCCACCGTGCTCACCACCGCGACGCTCGCGAGGTCGAGACGGCGCGACACGGGCCCCTGGCTCACCGTGAGCGACTGGACCCGGTGCCACGGCACGACCTGCAGGCTGCGGTCGAGCCAGCCGCGTCGCAGGACCAGGGCCCGGCGCCCGGCCAGGTAGCCGATGTGGCGGTGGGCGAAGGGGTGGACCCACCGGGCGCGTCGCGGCTGGCCGACGAACCCGTCGGGGGTGGCCCCCACGAGCGACCCGACCTCAGCGGTGGTCTCGGGGTCGTCGGTGACGACGGCGAGCAGCCGCAGCACCTCGTCGGTGGTCGCGACGGGGACGAGGACGGCGTCGGACGCCGCCTCGGACGCCGATCCGATCTCGGCGCCGGCGACGTTGACCTTGAGCGACCACCATCCGGGACGGCGCCACAGCCAGGGCTGCTCGATCGCAACGGCCTGCACACGGTGGATCGGCACGGACGACGTACGGGTGTCGGTCAGGCCGCGCTGGCTGGTCAGGGTGCCCCCGCGCAGCCCGATGACCAGGCCCCACCAGCGGGTGAGGCGCAGCAGCGCGCGGCCGCCGGCCACGACGACGACGGGGAAGAACCCGGTGACGGCCGGGGCGAGGCCGACGAGCGCGAGGACGACCGCGATGACGCCGATGCCGGCGAGGAAGATCGCCTCGCCGCTCAGCAGCACCGAGGCGACGATCCGTCCCGGCGGCACGGTCAACAACCGCTCCTCCGGGCGGTCACCTGCGCGGCGATCGGGCCCGAGCCCGCCCTCCTCGGGAGACCCGGCGGTCGTTGGCGGGCCGGCCGCCGCCCGATGGGCCAGGCCCAGCAGACGCTCTCGGACCGACTCGGCGTCGGCGGCTCGCAGGTAGGCGATCGACAGGTGCGAGTCGCCGCCGCCCGCCGACTCGACGCGCACCTCCGACAGGCCGCACAGGCGGGCGAGCAGCGGCCGCACGACGTCAACGGCCTGGATGCGGTCGTAGCGCACCTGACGGTGCTGGCGGAAGAGGGCGCCCGTGCGCATCTCGATGCTGTCCTCGCCGATCCGGTAACGCGTGAACCACCAGGACACGAGGCCGAGGAGGATCGCGCCGAGGACGACGAGTGCGACCGCGCCGACCTGCAGCAGCGTCGCGACACCCGGCACAGCGCCCGCGGGCCCTTCCCGGCCCGAGCCGCCGTCACCACCACCGAAGGCCGCGGCGAGGGTGTCGATCTGCTGGCTCACGAGGTAGCCGAGCACGCCGAGGACGACGAGCCCGCCGCGGATGAAGGGCGAGATCGGGTGGACCCGGGCGAACCCGTCGGCGTCGGCTCCGGTCACAGTCCTGCTCGCTGCGCCTCGCCACGTGCGGCCAGACGCACACGCAGCTCCTCGGCCACGTCGGCCGGCAGGCCGCAGATCGTCCCGCTGCTCGCCGGCGAGGCGGTGTTGACGGTGATCTCGGCCAGCCCGGCGCGTCGCATGTAGGGACCGGAGCTGAGGTCGACGTACTGGATGCGGCCGTAGGGCACGGTGACCAGGCGCCGCCACATGCGACCACGGCGGATGGCCAGCTCCTCGGGCAGCTCGGCCCAGCTCATCGCCCGCACCTGGACCCCGATGAGCCACATGAGCCAGGCCCACAAGACGACGACCAGTGCGGAGCCGACCGCCAGCCAGGGCCACAGCAACGCCGCGGCGACGCCGAGGGCCAGCGCCACCGGCAGGAGCACCGCGCTCGTGCTCACCCGGCGCACCCGGGCGAGCGCGGGCGAGACGGGCCGCCAGTCCGCGCCACCGTCGCCGCGCAGCGGGAGCACGTGCGGGACCGAAGGGGGCGGGGTTGGCTGCTCGTCCACGGCACCATCACACCAGACCACGGTCCGTAGGCTGGACGCGTGGTGGACGAGCGACGTGCAAGCGAGCAAGGAGGTGCCCGATGGGTCGGGTGACGCAGCGGCTCAAGGTGGAGCGACGTGACGGACGCACCCTGCGTCGCATCGAGTCGGTCGCCGTCGAGGAGCCGCTCGAGATCCGGGTCGCGGCCCTGCCCGACGGGGGCGTGCCTGCCGGGAGCTCCCCCCTTCGTCCGCCGTCGACGACCGTCACGACGACGATGCGCCTGCCCGGCGATGACTTCGACCTCGCCCTCGGGCACCTCGTCGCGGAGGGACTCGTCGCGGGGGCCGAGGACGTCGCGACGATGATGCACTGCACCGACACCGCGCCGGACGGCTCGCCGACCTTCAACGTCGTCGAGGTGACCCTCGCGGCCGGGGTCTCCCTGCGGCGACCGGTCACCGAGCGCACCGAGGTCGCGACGAGCGCCTGTGGGGTGTGCGGGTCGGCGTCCGTGGACGACCTGCTCGCCGTCCTGCCGCACCGCCCCTCGGATGACGACGTCCGGGTGCCGCTCGCGGCGATCCACGCGGGCATGGCCGCGATGCGCGAGCGGCAGAAGGTCTTCGAGGCCACCGGCGGGGTCCATGCCGCGGCGCTCCTCGGGCCCGACGGGACCGTGCTCGCCGTCCGCGAGGACATCGGCCGGCACAACGCGGTGGACAAGGTCCTCGGGTGGGCTGCGCGCGAAGGGGGTCTCCCCCTTCGTGGGCACGTGCTCCTCGTCTCCTCCCGGGCCGGCTTCGAGATCGCCCAGAAGGCGGCGGTCGCCGGCGTGCCCGTCCTCGCCTGCGTCTCCGCCGCGACGACGCTGGCCGTCGAGGTGGCCGACCGCGCGGGCCTGACCCTCCTCGGCTTCGTCCGGGAGCCGCGGGCGACCGCCCTCAGCCACCCGGAGCGGATCACGGACTGAGCCGGGTTTGTGACCCGCACCACCACCGGGGAAGATGGATGTGTCCTCCGACACCCCCGGAGGAATGGTCTTGGAAAGGACGACGACGTGCCCGGATCGGCAGATCACCTCAGCGACGGACCCATCCTCAACGGGATTCCGACCCACTTGCCGGACATCAACTCGGAGGAGACGGCGGAGTGGCTCGAGTCCATCGATGCGCTCATCGACGAGTCCGGCCGCTCGCGGGCCCGCTACGTGATGCTGCGTCTGCTGGAGCGCGCGCGGATGAAGCGCGTGGGCGTGCCGTCGCTGACGACGACCGACTACGTCAACACGATCTCGCCGTCCAACGAGCCCTGGTACCCCGGTGACGAGGAGGTCGAGCGCCAGTACCGCGCCTGGATCCGCTGGAACGCCGCGATCCAGGTCCACCGCGCCCAGCGTCCCGGGCTCGGCGTGGGCGGTCACATCTCCTCGTATGCCTCCGCGGCGACGATGTACGAGGTGGGCTTCAACCACTTCTGGCGCGGCAAGGACCACCCCGGCGGCGGCGACCAGATCTTCATCCAGGGCCATGCCTCCCCCGGCATGTATGCCCGGGCCTTCCTCGAGGGGAGGCTCGACGAGCAGGAGATGGACGGCTTCCGCCAGGAGGCCGCGCACCTCGCCGGCCAGGCCGACTCGGGCCTGCCGTCCTATCCCCACCCGCGGCTCATGCAAGACTTCTGGGAGTTCCCGACGGTGTCGATGGGCATCGGCCCGATGAACGCGATCTACCAGGCGCAGTTCAACAAGTACCTGCACAACCGGGGCATCAAGGACACCTCCCAGCAGCACGTGTGGGCCTTCCTCGGCGACGGCGAGATGGACGAGCCGGAGAGCCGTGGCCTGCTGCAGACCGCGGCCTTCGAGGAGCTGGACAACCTCACCTTCGTCGTCAACTGCAACCTCCAGCGGCTCGACGGCCCGGTCCGTGGCAACGGCAAGATCATCCAGGAGCTCGAGGCCTACTTCCGCGGAGCCGGGTGGAATGTCATCAAGGTCGTCTGGGGCCGGGGGTGGGACCCGCTCCTCGCCGCCGACCGGCACGGGGCGCTCGTCAACCTCATGAACCAGACGCCGGACGGCGACTACCAGACCTTCCGCGCCAACGACGGCGCCTACGTGCGGGACAACTTCTTCAACCGCGACCCCCGGACCCGCAAGCTCGTCGAGGACTGGTCCGACGCCGACATCTGGTGGAAGCTCAAGCGCGGTGGCCACGACTACAACAAGGTCTACGCCGCCTACCGCGCCGCGATGGAGCACACCGGTCAGCCGACGGTGATCCTCGCGAAGACGATCAAGGGGTACGGCCTCGGCTCGAGCTTCGCCGGGCGCAACGCGACCCACCAGATGAAGAAGCTGACGATCGAGGACCTCAAGGGCCTGCGGGACGGGCTGAAGATCCCGATCTCGGACGAGGAGCTCGAGAAGGACCCCTACCTGCCGCCCTACTACCACCCGGGCGAGGACGACGAGGCGATCCAGTACCTCAAGGAGCGCCGGACGAAGCTCGGAGGCGGTCTGCCCTCGCGGCGGGTGCAGTACGCCGCCCCGCCCCTCCCGGGCGACAAGGCCTACAGCCAGATGGCGAAGGGTTCCGGCAAGCAGGAGATCGCCACGACGATGGCCTGGGTCCGGCTCATCAAGGACCTCATGCGGGAGCAGGGCTTCGGCGATCGGATCGTGCCGATCATCCCCGACGAGGCGCGGACCTTCGGGATGGACTCCTTCTTCCCGAACAAGAAGATCTACAACCCCCACGGGCAGAACTACACCTCGGTCGACGCGGACCTCATGCTCGCCTACAAGGAGTCCGAGCAGGGGCAGATCCTCCACACCGGCATCAACGAGGCGGGGTCGGTGGCTGCCTTCACCGCTGCGGCGACGAGCTATGCCACGCACGGCGAGCCGATGATCCCGGTCTACATCTTCTACTCGATGTTCGGCTTCCAGCGGACCGGCGACGGGATCTGGGCGGCCGCCGACCAGATGTCCCGCGGCTTCATGCTCGGCGCGACCGCCGGGCGGACCACGCTCACGGGTGAGGGTCTCCAGCACGCCGACGGCCACTCGCCGCTGCTCGCCGCGACCAACCCCGCTGTCGTGGCCTGGGACCCGGCCTACGGCTTCGAGATCGCGCACATCATGCGTGACGGCCTCGAGCGGATGTACGGAGGGGACGCCCCTCAGGCCGACCCGAGCCGCAACCTCATCTACTACCTCACCCTCTACAACGAGCCGATCGTCCAGCCGGCCGAGCCCGAGGGGCTCGACGTCGACGGGCTCCTCAAGGGCATCTACCGCTACTCCGCGGGTGACGACTCCGGGCTCGGCGACACCCCGCCGCGCTGCCAGCTCCTCGGGAGCGGCGTCGGCATGCCGTGGGCGCTCGAGGCCCAGGAGCTGCTGCGCGAGGACTGGGGCGTCGTCGCCGACGTCTGGTCGGTCACGAGCTGGAGCGAGCTGCGCCGTGAGGCGATGGCCTGCGACGAGCACCGCTTCCTCCACCCCGAGGAGGAGCGCCGCACGCCGTACGTCACGCAGGCGCTCGAGGGGTCGGTCGGCCCGATCGTCGCCGTCTCGGACTACATGAAGCAGGTCCAGGACCAGATCCGCCCGTGGGTCCCCGAGGAGTACTCCGCGCTGGGCACGGACGGGTTCGGCTTCTCCGACACCCGGGCTGCCGCGCGCCGCTACTTCCACGTCGACGGCCCGTCGATGGCGGTCCGCGCCCTCCAGATGCTCGCCGACCGGGGCTGGGTCGCCGAGGACGTGCCGGCGAAGGCCGCCGAGAAGTACCGGCTGCTCGACGTCACCGCCGGGACGTCCGGCAACGCCGGGGGCGACGCCTGACCCGGCGCAGGTCACGGCTCAGCGCACACCCTCCCGGAGGCCACGGACTCGCTCGACGAGTCTCGTGGCCTCCGGGCTGTCGAGGCGGATGCCGAGCAGGGGCAGGAGCTCGGGCAGCTCCTCCACCGCGTACGGACGCTGCCGCGAGGGCTCCCCTGCCCTCCGCTCGGTGATCGTGTCCGTGGACACCGACACCTGGACCGGGGTGCCGTCGGCGGCCACCCCGTGGCGAGCGAGCGTGAGCGAGCGGCGGAAGTGCGAGCGCGGCGACGTGGACGTCCAGTGGTGGCCCATCGCGACATCGACCTCCCGCACCTGCAGCTCGTCCATCGTGTGCATGTGCTCCCAGCCCCCGGAGCGCACCCGCCACAGCTGCCAGGCCGCGCCGGCGCTCCCTTCGTCGACCCGGCGGATCTCGTGCGGCCAGATCCCGCCCTCGACGCGGGCACCGTCGCGCAGCTCGATCGGCGCCGTCGGCGGCACCCCGATGCCGGGGTCGCACAGGTGGCGAACGCCGTCGATCGTCACGACCACCGCGAGGTGGGTCCGTGGGGCCGTGGCCGGGTCACCGACGCGCCCGAGGAGCAGGCGGGCGTCGTAGCCGAGGGCGAGGAGCACCGCATTGAAGAGGGTCGCGTGCTCGAAGCAGTACCCGCCCCGGTGGTGGTCGAGGAACTTCGCCCCGACCGTGTCGAGGTCCACGCCCCGGTGCTGGCCGAGGAGCACGTCGACGGTGTCGAAGGGGAAGGTCGTCACGTGGGCGTGGAGTAGCCGGGTCAGCGCCGCGAGGGACGGAGTCTCCTCCGCAGCGCCCGTGCGCCCGAGGTATGCGGCCAGGTCGATGTCGGTCATGGGCCGAGTCTGTGACCTGAAGTCCGGTTGAGGTCAAGACCACCACGGACCGAGCAGCTCACCCCCGCGGCATGCACCGCCATGATGCTCGTGAGCGCCTCGACCGCCTCGCACCCGCACCGGACACGCTGCGGGAAGGCCACCCTGATGTCGCGCTGGTAGGTGCCCATGTGCTCACGGAGCACGATGCCCCGCTCGTCGGCGTGGACCGGACGGACCACCGCGACCGGCTGCACCTCGTGGGCCACGAGATCACGCAGGTCGTCGCGGTGGTGCTGATCGAGGTGGGCCATCCAGCCGTCCTGCCAGCCGCCGAGGGCGTCGATGTCCGCGAGGGCGTAGTCCCCGGCGTCGACGTCGACGGGCGACCGGTCGGAGCGGCCCCGCTCGACGGTCCATTCGAGCGTGACGGTGTCCGGGACGAGGCGGCCGACGAGCCCGTCCTCGGCCAGACCGAGGTGCTCGCGGAGGTCGTCGGTGACGGGCTCCGTCATGACCTCGGCCGGGCCGGAGAGTCGCACCAGCCCGCGCAGGCGCCCCGGGTGCGCCACCGACGAGACGTCGTACGCGACCGCGTCGACGACCGGTCCGGGCTCACCCGGGACCGCCAGGTGGACGCAGTCGGGAGCGGCCTCCGCCAGGGCGAAGAACACCGCTCCGGAGCCGTCGGTGGCGTGCCGGCTGACGGGAGCACGGCTGCCCATCAGTCCCACCTCGAGGCAGCTCGCTGTCGCGACCACCGTCCTGGCCAGCAGTGCGTCCTGTGCCACTGGGGCCTCCTCCACGTCGAATGAAGGTAAGCCTAACCTCATGACGAAGGGAGGGTGCGCCGGGCGCGCCCTCCCTTCGTCCTGCCGGTCGGCTCAGTCCTGCTCGAGGAAGTCCGCGCGCGCCTCGACGCAGACATCGGGCTGATCGCAGAAGGCGCCGTCGATGCCGACCTCGAAGAAGCGGGTCACCTCGTCCTTGGCCCGGCCGTGCGTCGCCGGGTCGGTGCCGATGCGGTAGTCGACCGGCAGGAAGGAGTTTTCCGAGCGGAAGGTCCACGGCGTGACCTTGAGCCCCGCGGCGTGGGCGTCCTCGACGAAGCTCGTCGGCTCACCCAGGCTGCCGTCGGCGTTGCGCGCGATGACGGCGTTCTTCTCCGGGCCGAAGCCGTCGATCCACTGCGACAGGTCTTGCATCGACGCGGCGGTGGTCAGCTCGGCATAGGTCGTCCCCTGCTCGTGCAGGTCGTAGGGGCCGCCCTTGACCGTCGTGAGGAAGGTGCTCTTGCCCTTGTAGCCGTGCTCGTCACGCAGGTCCTTGAGCGCGGTGAGCTCGAAGGACTGCACCCACAGCGGCGCCTTGGGGTGGTTGAGGTGGTACTCGGTGACCAGACGGGCGACCTCGGCCTCGGGGTCGAAGCCCTCGTCGTGGAGGTAGGTGGAGTGCTTGATCTCCGGGATGATGCCGATGACGCGACCGGTCTTGCGGGACAGGGCCTCTCGCGTGGCGAGCACCTCCTCGAAGGTGGGCACCTCGAACTGCCCGTCGTAGCTCGCAGACTCTGGACGCATGCTGCCCAGGCGCTCCTTGGCGCGCAGGGTCTTCAGCTCGGCGAGCGTGAAGTCGTCGACGAACCACCCCGTCACGGGCTTGCCGTCGAGGTTCTTGGTCGTCTTGCGGTCGGCGAACTCCGGGTGGTCGGCGACGTCGGTCGTCCCCGAGATCTCCGGCTCGTGGCGGTCGACGAGCACGCCGTCCTTGGTCATCACCAGGTCGGGCTCGATGTAGTCGGCACCCTGCTCGACGGCCAGGTCGTAGGCGGCCAGCGTGTGCTCCGGGCGGTAGCCGGAGGCACCGCGGTGGGCGAGGACGAGGGGGTCGGCCATGTTCTTCTCCCGGTATCCCGGTTTACCGGAGGACTGGGACTTCTCCGGCGAGGCGGCCGGCGTGGCGGTCGCGGTCGCGGCCGGCACGACGAGTGCCGCGGCGGCGACGAGGGCGGTGGCGATCTTGGTGGCGTTCATGGGCGCGACGCTAGGCGGGCCGGCCGCACCCCCGGCCGACGCCGCCGTGTCGGCTCCGTGACCACTCGGTGAACGCGTGGGGCTCCTCCCTTCGCCCCGCTGGTGGACCGGTGGAGCCCGCGCGGACCGGGAGGACCTAGGCTGTGGGGCGTGTCCAAGGTACTGACTTCTCTTCCTGCAGGTGAACGTGTCGGCATCGCCTTCTCCGGCGGTCTCGACACCTCGGTGGCCGTCGCGTGGATGCGCGAGAAGGGGGCGGTGCCGTGCACCTACACCGCCGACCTCGGCCAGTACGACGAGGACGACATCGAGTCGATCCCGGGCCGCGCCGGCCAGTACGGCGCGGAGCTGTCGCGACTGGTCGACTGCAAGGGCCCGCTGGTCGAGGAGGGCCTGTCCGCCATCGCGTGCGGCGCCTTCCACATCCGCAGCGGCGGACGCACCTACTTCAACACCACTCCCCTGGGCCGGGCCGTCACCGGCACCCTCCTCGTGCGCGCCATGAAGGAGGACGGCGTCTCGATCTGGGGCGACGGCTCGACCTTCAAGGGCAACGACATCGAGCGCTTCTACCGCTACGGCCTCATGGCCAACCCCGGGCTGCGCATCTACAAGCCCTGGCTCGACGCCGACTTCGTCACCGAGCTCGGCGGCCGCCAGGAGATGTCCGAGTGGCTCACCGCCCGCGACCTGCCCTACCGCGACAGCGCGGAGAAGGCCTACTCCACCGACGCCAACATCTGGGGCGCCACCCACGAGGCCAAGACCCTCGAGCACCTCGACGTCTCGCTCGAGACGGTCGAGCCGATCATGGGCGTGCGCTTCTGGGACCCGCAGGTCGCCATCGAGGCCGAGGACGTCACCGTGCGCTTCGAGCGCGGGCGCCCGGTCGCGATCAACGGTGACGACTTCGGCGGCGACGCCGTCGCGCTCGTCATGGCGGCCAACACCATCGGTGGTCGCCACGGCCTGGGCATGTCCGACCAGATCGAGAACCGCATCATCGAGGCGAAGTCCCGCGGCATCTACGAGGGCCCGGCGATGGCCCTGCTGCACCTGACCTACGAGCGCCTGCTCAACGCGATCCACAACGAGGACACCATCGCGAGCTACCACGCCGAGGGCCGCCGCCTCGGCCGGCTGCTCTACGAGGGCCGCTGGTTCGACCCGCAGGCGCTCATGCTCCGCGAGTCGCTGCAGCGCTGGGTCGCCTCCGTCGTCACCGGCGAGGTCACCGTGCGCCTGCGCCGCGGCGAGGACTGGACGATCGTCAACACCGTCGGCGAGCACTTCAGCTACCACCCCGACAAGCTGTCGATGGAGCGCACCGAGAATGCCGCCTTCGGCCCGGTCGACCGCATCGGCCAGCTGACGATGCGCAACCTCGACATCGCCGACAGCCGCAGCAAGCTCGAGGTCTACGCCGCGCAGGACCAGCTCTCCGGTGGCTACCTGGAGATCATGGGCGAGCTCGAGGCCGGCGGCGGCGACCAGATCGCCTCCAACCCGGCCGCGGCCAACGTCGACGACGAGGACGACGCCCTCGACCGCGCCGCCATGGAGTTCGGCACCGACTGAGCACTTGTGGTCTTCGCACATAGGATGACGGGGTGTCGCGCCGTGGCCTTGTCTCCCTCACCACCCGTCGGCAGGTGCGCCGCAACGGCGGCGACCTGGCCCGGGCGGCGACCCGGCGACTCGAGGCGCAGCACGACTGGTACGCCAGGCTCACTGCCCAGGAGCGCTCGTGGGTCGGGCTCGTCGCGCAGGCCGGCATCGCCAACTTCATCCAGTGGCTCGACGGCGAGGAGTCGGCCGACACCCGCACGACCTTCGGTGCCGCGCCCCGGGAGCTGACCCGCACGATCAGCCTCGCCCAGACCCTCGAGCTGGCTCGCTCGGTCGTCGAGGTCGTCGAGGAGCACGTGGAGGAGCTCGCCAAGCCGGCAGACGTCACCGACCTGCGCATCGCCGTCCTGCGCTACTCGCGCGAGATCGCCTTCGGCGCCGCGCAGGTCTACGCCCACGCCGCCGAGCAGCGGGGCGCCTGGGACGCCCGGCTCGAGTCGCTCGTCATCGACGCCGTCATGCGCGGCGAGGTCGACGAGTCGATCCGCACCCGCGCCGCCGCCCTCGGCTGGGGTGATGTCACCGATCTCGTTGTGCTGGTGGGCGATTCGCCGCGCAGCAGCGATGACGACGACCCCGCCCTCGCGGTCGGGCAGGTGCACCGCACAGCCCAGCGGCTCGATCTCCCCGTGCTCGCCGGCGTCCAGGGCGCCCGCCTCGTGGCGGTCGTCGGCTCGGTGCAGGACCCGGCCGCGACGGCTGCCGGGTTCGCCGAGTGCTTCGCCGACGGAGACCTCGTGCACGGACCGCTCGTCACCGACCTCACGGAGGGAGCTGTGTCGGCGCACGCCGCCGTCGCCGGGCACGTCGCCGCTCCCGGCTGGCCCGCGCGCCCTCGCCCCGTCGCCGCCGACGACCTGCTCGGCGAGCGGGCCATCGCCGGCGACGACCTCGCCCGCGCCACGCTCGTCGAGCAGGTGCAGCTGCCCCTCGAGGAGCACCCGAGCCTCCTCGACACCGCGCGCACACATCTGGAGTCCCCGGGTCTCGAGGCGACCGCACGCACCCTCATCGTCCACGTCAACACCGTCCGCTACCGGCTGGGCCGGATCAGCGAGGTCATCGGCTACGACCTCACCGTGCCGCACGAGGCCTTCACCGTCCGCGTCGCGCTGACCCTCGGGGCGATCTTGGAGGATCCCTCCAACATCGCGGGGTGATTCTCTGGCGAGGTCGACCTCGCCCATCTCCCCCCTCGACCGCGACTCTGGATGGGTGCTCGCCATCACCTGCCCCGGACAGGGCTCCCAGTCCCCCGGCTTCCTCAACCCCTGGCTCGAGCTGCCCGGCGTGGCCGACCGCCTGCACTGGCTCTCGGCCGTGGCCGGCATCGACCTCGCCGCGCACGGCACGACGAGCGACGAGGAGACGATCAAGGACACCGCGATCGCGCAGCCGCTCATCGTCGCCGCGGGCCTGCTCTCGCTGCTGGCCCTCTTCGAGCACCCGGCCGACGGCTTCCGCGTGGTCGGCGCCGGTGCCGGCCACAGCGTCGGCGAGATCACCGCGGCCAGCGCCGCAGGCGTCATCTCTGCCGAGCAGGCCATGGTCCTCGTCCGCGAGCGCGGTCGCGGCATGGCCGCCGCGGCACAGGCCACCCCCACCGGGATGAGCGCCGTCCTCGGCGGCGACCCCGACGAGGTGCTCGCGACCATCGCCCGGCACGGCCTCACCCCCGCCAACATCAACGGCGCCGGCCAGGTCGTGGCCGCCGGCACGATCGAGCAGCTGGCCGCCCTCGCCGAGGCCCCGCCGGCCAAGGCGCGGGTCATGCCGCTCAAGGTCGCCGGCGCCTTCCACACCGAGCACATGTCCCCCGCCGTCGCCGAGATGGGCCGGCTGGCCCGCGCCGTCTCGACCCACGACGCCCGGGTCCCGCTCGTCTCCAACGTCGACGGTGCCGTCATCCACTCCGGCCGCGAGGTGCTCTCCCGCATCGTCAGCCAGGTGAGCAACCCGGTGCGCTGGGACCTGTGCATGGAGACCCTCAAGGACCTCGGCGTCACCGGGGTCATCGAGATCCCGCCGGCCGGTGCGCTCACGGGTCTGGCCAAGCGCGGTCTCAAGGGAGTCGAGGTGCTCGCCCTCAAGACGCCCGACGACCTCGAGGCCGCCCACCGCATGGTGCGCGAGCACGGCTCAGCTCGGTCGGCCTCGCAGCCGACCTGGCGCCTGGTCACCGCACCGGCCAAGGGCACCGTCGAGGTCGGCTCGGCCGGCCCCGGCGCGGCCGTCACCCCGGGCGACGTCGTGGCCCGCATCTCCTCCCTTCGCGACACCCTCGAGGTGCGGGCCCACCACGGCGGCACCGTCGTCGAGTGGCTCGTCGAGGACGGCGACCCGGTCTCCCCCGGCCAGCCCCTGCTGCGCCTGCACCCCGAGGGGTCGATCGCGTGAGCACCTCGACCCTGGGCGTCCCCGACGTCCTGCACCACGCCCGGATCACCGGGGTAGGCGCCTACCGTCCCGAGCACGTGGTCCCCAACAGCGAGATCATCGAGGCGATCGACTCCTCCGACGAGTGGATCCGCGAGCGGTCCGGCATCGCCTCACGCCACAAGGCGGCCGAGGACGAGAGCGTCGTCGACATGGCCGAGCACGCCTCGCGCGCAGCCCTCGCCTACGCCGGTCTGCGGGCCGAGCAGGTCGGCGCCGTCCTCGTCGCGACGGTGACCCACCCCTACCAGACCCCCGCGGCGGCCCCGATCCTCGCGGCCCGACTCGGGTCCGGCGCGGCCGCCTTCGACATCTCCGCCGCCTGCGCGGGCTACTGCCACGCGATCTCCGTGGCCAACGACATGGTGCGGGTCGGCACCGCCGAGCACGTCCTCGTCGTCGGGGTCGAAAAGCTGCTGGACTTCACCGACCCGCAGGACCGCGGCTCCGCCTTCATCTTCGGCGACGGCGCCGGGGCGGCCATCGTCTCCCGGAGCGAGACACCGGGCATCGGGCCCACCGTGTGGGGCAGCGACGGCGACAAGCACCGCTTCATCACCCAGCGCGACGCGTGGACGCAGCTGCGCGACGACCGCGACCTGCGCTGGCCGGCGATCATCATGGAAGGCCCGAGCGTCTTCCGCTGGGCCGTGTGGTCGATGGCCAAGGAGGCCCAGCGCGCCCTCGACGCCGCCGGGGTGCGTGCCGACGAGCTCGCCGCCTTCATCCCCCACCAGGCCAACGTGCGGATCATCGACCAGATGGCCAAGACCCTCGGCCTGCCCCCGGACCTGCCGATCGCCCGCGACATCGTCACCACCGCCAACACCTCGGCCGCCTCGGTCCCCCTCGCCATGGAGCGCATGCTCCGCGAGGGCGAGGTCGAGCCCGGCGGTCTGGCACTGCAGATCGGCTTCGGCGCCGGTCTCGTCTGGGCCGCGCAGGTCGTGACCCTCCCCTAGTTCACCCGTCGGTCCGACGGGTCATCGGGCCAGCACACCGCCCCAACCGCACACACAAGGAGCAGTTCCATGGCATTCAGCGACCAGGAGATCCTCGACGGCCTCGCCGAGATCGTCTCGGAGGAGACCGGTGTCGACGCGTCCGAGGTGACCGCCGACAAGACCTTCACCGACGACCTCGACGTCGACTCGCTGTCGATGATGACGATCGCCGTCACCGCCGAGGAGAAGTTCGGGGCCAAGATCCCCGACGAGGAGGTCAAGAACCTCAAGACCGTCGGCGACGCCGTCAACTTCATCAAGGCCAACCAGGCGGCCTGACCACGGTGACGTTCCCCCCTTCGTCATGAGCGAAGGGGGGAGCCGCCCGGTCCTCGTCCACCGACCCACAGGAGCCCCGCATGTCCTCTCCCCGACCCACCGTCGTCGTCACCGGTCTCGGCGCCACGACCCCGCTCGGCGGGACCGCCGAGGAGACCTGGCAGTCCGTCCTCGCCGGTCGTTCCGGCGCGAGCACGCTCGATGCCTCCTGGGTCGAGGAGTACGAGCTCCCGGTGACCTTCGCCGCGCAGCTCGCCGTCCCGGTGACCGAGGTGCTCAAGAAGGTCGAGACCAAGCGCCTCGACCCCTTCGCCCAGTACGCGCTCGTCGCCGCACGTGAGGCCTGGGCCGATGCCGGCTCGCCCGAGGTCGAGCCGGAGCGCCTCGCCAGTGCCGTCGGCACCGGCATCGGTGGCGTGCAGACCCTGCTCACCGCGTGGGAGGCGCTGCGCACCAAGGGTCCTCGCCGGGTCTACCCGCTGTCGATCCCCATGCTCATGCCCAACTCCGCGTCGGGCACGGTCTCGCTCGAGTTCGGTGCCCGGGCCGGCGCCCACACCCTCGTCTCGGCCTGCTCCTCAGGCGCCGAGTCGATCGGCTACGGCGCCCACCTCATCCGCGAGGGACTGGCCGACGTCGTCATCGCCGGCGGCTCCGAGGCCTCGATCCACCCGCTGCCCATCGCCGGCTTCGCCGCGATGCAGGCCCTCTCGACGCGCAACGACTCCCCCCGGACCGCCTCGCGGCCCTATGACACCGACCGCGACGGCTTCCTCCTCGGTGAGGGCGGGGCGATCCTCGTCCTCGAGTCGGAGGAGCACGCCCGGGCACGCGGCGCCAACATCATCTGCACCCTCGCCGGCTTCGGCGTGAGCGCCGACTCGCACCACATCGCCGCGCCCGAGCCCGAGGGCGCCGGGGCCTCCCGCGCCATGGCCGACGCGGTGCTCGACGCCGGCGCGACGCCTTCCGACGTGTGCCACATCAATGCCCACGCGACGTCGACCCCCGTCGGCGACGTCGCCGAGGTCGCGGCGATCCGCCGGGCCTTCGGCAAGGACGCCGACCACATGGCCATCAGCGGGACGAAGTCGATGACCGGTCACCTGCTCGGCGCTGCCGGCGCCCTCGAGGCCGTCTTCGCCGCCCAGGCCGTGCGCGACCGGCTCGCTCCCCCGACGATCAACATCGACAACCTCGACCCGGCGGTCGACCTCGACATCGTGCGCGACACACCGCGCCCGCTGGGTGACGGCGACCTGCTCGTCCTCGACAACAGCTTCGGCTTCGGCGGGCACAACGTCGCCCTGGCCTTCGGGACGCACTCGTGACGCGCCAGCCCAATGCGGCCTCCGCATCGGTGTCGACGCGGACCAAGGTCCCGCGCGAGCAGGACCCGCGCAACCCCAACCACCGCATCGCTGACTTCCTCGACGACGGGTCGGTCGAGCTGATCACGGCCGACGACGACTCGGGCATGCTCGCCGCCACGGGCACCGTCGGCGGTCAGCCCATCGTCGTCTTCGCCTCCGACGCGACGATCATGGGCGGCGCGATGGGCGTCGCCGGGTGCAGGGTCGTCGTGGCAGCCTACGAGCGGGCCCTCGCCGACGAGGTCCCGGTCGTCGGCCTGTGGCACTCCGGTGGCGCCCGCCTGCCCGAGGGTGTCGTCTCGCTGCACGCCGTCGGCGAGGTCTTCGCGATCATGACCCGCGCCTCGGGCAAGATCCCCCAGATCTCGGTCGTCATCGGTGCCGCCGCCGGCGGTGCCGCCTACGGCCCGGCCCTGACCGACATCGTCATCCTCGCCCCGGAGGGGCGCATCTTCGTCACCGGTCCCGACGTCGTCCGCTCGGTCACGGGTGAGGACGTCGACGCCCTTCGCCTCGGTGGACCCGAGCCGCACGGTCGCCGCTCCGGCGTGGTCCACGTGCTCGCCGAGTCGATCGACGACGCCTACGGTCGGGCCGGCACGCTGTGCCGGCTGCTGAGCAGCCAGGGCGACTTCGACCTCGACGCGGTGACCGACGTCGACCTCGCCGAGCAGCTGCCCGAGTCGGCCAAGCGCGCCTATGACGTGCACCCGCTCGTCGAGCAGCTCCTCGACAGCGGCGAGGTGCAGGAGCTCCACGGCCGCTGGGCACCCAACATCGTCACCACCCTCGGCCGCATGGGGGGACGCACCGTCGGCGTCATCGCCAACAACCCCATGCGCCTGGGCGGCTGCCTCGACTCCTCCTCCGCGGAGAAGGCGGCGCGCTTCGTGCGCATGTGCGATGCCTTTGGTGTCCCGCTCGTCGTGCTCGTCGACGTGCCCGGGTACCTGCCCGGCGTCGGCCAGGAGTGGGACGGCGTCGTGCGCCGCGGGGCCAAGCTGCTGCACGCCTTCGCCGAGGCCGTCGTGCCGCGGGTGACGGTCGTGACGCGCAAGACCTACGGCGGCGCCTACATCGCGATGAACTCGCGCTCGCTCGGCGCGACAAAGGTCTTCGCCTGGCCCGACGCCCACGTCGCGGTCATGGGGTCGGTCGCGGCGATCCGGATCCTCCACCGCCGCCGGCTCGCGGAGGTCGACGAGGCCGAGGTCGCCGAGGTCGAGCAGCAGCTCGCCGACGAGCACGACCGCCTGTCGGGTGGGCTGCCGCGCGCGGTCGAGATCGGTGTCGTCGACGAGATCGTCGAGCCGAGGCTGACGCGCTCGACCGTGGCGTCCGCCCTGGCGCAGGCTCCCGCTCGACGGGGTGAGCATGGGAACATTCCCCTGTGAGCTTCGAACCGCCGCAGTCGCTGTCGACCGCCCAGTGCTGGGACCTGCTCGCCGCCCACGAGTTCGGGCGGCTCGCCTTCCCCCTCGTCGGCGACGTGCAGATCACCCCCCTCAACTACGCCGTCGACGGTGATCGACTGCTCTTCCGCACCGCCGAGGGCAACAAGCTGCTCGGCGTGGTCATGCATGCGCGTGTCGCGCTCGAGATCGACGAGCTGACGCAGGAGAGCGCATGGTCGGTCGTCGTGCGGGGGTCCGCGCGGGTGCTCGAGGGCGCCGAGGCCGATCGTGCCGAGCAGGTGCCGTTGCGGCCCTGGGTCGGCGACGACAAGCACCACGTCGTCGAGATCGCCCCCGACGAGGTGAGCGGTCGCCGCTTCCACCTGCACAAGCCGTGGGAGCACATGCGCGCCACCGACTGACGCATCGGCGCCCGACAGGCGCCGGTTGTGTCTCGCTCCGGTCACACTCGCCGTTCCCGCGTCCCCTGACACTTGCGGGCCAGTAGGTTCTGCGTCATGCCGAGCGACACCACCACCCACGAGCCCCTCGTCGTGCTCACCGACGTCAACAAGCACTTCGGGCAGCTGCACGTGCTCCAGGACATCAACCTGACCGTCGGCCGCGGCGAGGTCGTCGTCGTCATCGGTCCGTCGGGCTCGGGCAAGTCGACGCTGTGCCGCACGATCAACCGGCTCGAGACCTACGAGTCCGGCAGCATCACCATCGACGGCCAGCCCCTGCCCGAGGAGGGCAAGGAGCTGGCCCGGCTGCGCGCCGACGTCGGCATGGTCTTCCAGTCCTTCAACCTCTTCGCCCACAAGACGATCCTCGACAACGTCACCCTCGGGCCGATGAAGGTGCGCAAGAAGTCGAAGGCGGACGCACAGCAGCGGGCCCGCGAGCTGCTCACCCGGGTCGGCGTCGAGGCCCAGGCGGACAAGTACCCGGCCCAGCTCTCCGGTGGCCAGCAGCAGCGCGTGGCGATCGCCCGCTCCCTCGCGATGGACCCCAAGGTCATGCTCTTCGACGAGCCGACCTCGGCCCTCGACCCCGAGATGATCAACGAGGTCCTCGACGTCATGGCGCAGCTGGCGCAGACCGGCATGACGATGATCGTCGTCACCCACGAGATGGGCTTCGCCCGGCGGGCGGCCGACCGCGTCGTCTTCATGTCCGACGGGCAGATCGTCGAGACCGCCACCCCCGAGGAGTTCTTCACCAACCCGCGCAGCGACCGCGCCAAGGACTTCCTCGGCAAGATCCTCAGCCATTGACCAGCACGACAGCTCGACCGCGGCGCACAGGGTGTGGGTCGTGACAACCAGGAGGAGAACACCATGACCATGCGACGTCTCGGCGCAGCCTCAGCCGCACTCGTCCTCACCCTCGGTCTCGCCGCGTGCGGCAGCGACGACGGCGGCGGTGACGGCGGGTCCGGCGGTGACGGCGGCGACAGCATCAAGATCGGCATCAAGTTCGACCAGCCCGGCCTGGGGCTGAAGGAGGGCAACACCTACACCGGCTTCGACGTCGACGTGGCCAACTACGTCGCCAAGGAGATGGGCAAGACCGACGTGCAGTTCGTCCAGGCCCCGAGCAAGCAGCGCGAGGACCTCATCGCCACCGGCCAGGTGGACCTGATCTTCGCGACCTACTCGATCACCGACGAGCGCAAAGAAAAGGTCTCCTTCGCCGGCCCCTACTTCATCGCCGGCCAGGACCTCCTCGTCGCCACCGACGCCAAGATCACCGGGCCCAAGGACCTCGACGGCAAGAAGCTGTGCTCCGTCACCGGCTCCACCTCCGCGGACAACGTCAAGAAGGAGGTCCCGGGCGTCAACCTCCAGGAGTTCGACACCTACTCCAAGTGCGCGGAGGCGGTCTCCAAGGGCCAGCTCGACGCGCTGACGACCGACGACACGATCCTCGCCGGCTACGCGGCCCAGGACCAGTACAAGGGCAAGCTCAAGGTCGTCGGTGCGCCCTTCTCCGAGGAGCGCTACGGCGTCGGCCTGAAGAAGGGCGACACCGAGCTGTGCGAGCAGGTCAACGAGGCGCTGACCAAGATGGTCGACGACGGCGAGTGGGACAAGGCGGTGGAGAAGAACTTCGGGCCCGCCGGCTTCGAGGTCGACTCCGAGACCAACCCGCCGAAGCTCGACACCTGCTCCTGACCGACGAGGACGAAGGGGGCCGGCCCACCTGCGCGTGGCGGGCGTCGGCCCCCTTCGTCCCGCCGCTGACGCCATCGACAAGGAGTAGTGGATGAGCGAGCTCTTCCAGCAGTTCGACGTGTGGGGCGCCTTCTGGCTCACCATCAAGTTGGCGGTGTTCTCCCTCGCGGGGGCACTCGTGCTCGGCACGATCATCGCGATCATGCGGGTCTCGCCGGTCGCGGTCTTCCGCTTCGCCGGGAGCGCCTACGTCAACATCGTGCGCAACACCCCGCTGACCCTGATCCTCACCTTCACGATCATGGTCATGCTCTACGACCTGGGCATCAACCTCGCCGACGAGAACAGCCCGACCTCGATCACCGACAACGGTGTGCGCTGGGCGATCGTCGGCCTGGCCGTCTACCACGCAGCCTTCGTCTGCGAGGCGATCCGCAGCGGGATCAACACCGTGCCGCCCGGACAGGCAGAGGCGGCGCGCTCGATCGGCCTGGGCTTCACCCAGAACCTGCGCCACGTCGTGCTCCCCCAGGCGATCCGCGGTGCCATCGCCCCGCTCGCCTCGGTGACCATCGCCCTGATCAAGAACACGACTGTCGCTGCGGCCATCGGCGTCGCCGAGACCGCCGCCCTCATGAGCGAGGCGATCGAGCTGCGTGCCGACCTCAACTACGTGACCTTCGCCCTCGTGGCCGGGTTCTTCCTGCTCCTCACCCTGCCGATCGGCATCGGGCTGACGAGCCTGTCGCGGCGGATGGCGGTCAAGCGATGAGCACCCAGACCGTCCTCTTCGACAACCCCGGCCCCCGGGCGCGGATGCGCTACCGCATCATCGCCGCGCTCGGTCTGCTCGTCGCCGCGGCGCTCGCATGGGTCGTCGTCGGCAAGCTCAACGAGTACGAGGAGTTCTCCGGCGCGAAGTGGTCGCCGATGGCGACCTGGGAGACCTGGCGCTACTACCTGCTCATCGGCCTGTGGAACACCGTCAAGGCGGCTGCCCTGTCGGTCGTCGGCGCGAGCATCTTCGGCTTCGTCTTCGGCGCGGGCCGGCTCTCCGGCAACCGGGTCGTCCGCTGGGTCAGCGGTGCGGTCGTCGAGTTCTTCCGCGCGATCCCGGTGCTGATCATGATGATCTTCTTCTTCGGGATCTACGCCTACAACGGCGTCTTCTCCGCCGACCTCAACCCGCTCGCCGCGGTCGTCACTGCACTCACCCTCTACAACGGGTCGGTCATGGCCGAGCTGCTGCGCTCGGGCGTGCACTCCCTGCCGAGCGGCCAGAGCGAGGCCGGGCTGTCGGTCGGGCTCGCCCCCGGCCAGGTCCTGCGCTCGATCCAGATCCCGCAGGCGGTCACCGCGATGCTGCCGGCCCTGGTCAGCCAGCTCGTCGTGATCCTCAAGGACACGGCGCTCGGCACGGTCATCACCTACCCGGAGCTGCTGCAGCAGGGGCAGAACCTCTCCTCGCTGCACTCCAACATCTTCGCGGCGCTGGTCGTCGTGGCGATCGTCTTCATCATCGTCAACTGGACGTTGACCTCGCTGGCCGGGCTGCTCGAGCGGCGGCTCAACCGGCGTGGTCGCACCGCGGGTGACGCCATCGCCGCCGCCCCGACGGTGGTCGGTGCCGAGGCAGACAAGCCCTGACGAACCCCTGTCGACCTGGCGTGGGTCCGGTGCCCCGCTCAGGTGCGCGCGTCGCCCCGAACGCCCCCCGGAGCCGGCAGGTCCAGCACTTTCGATCGATTCAGCCGATGGACGAGGAAGGCGGTGCCGAGCCGGGTGCGCCCGAACCCGTGCAAGGGATCGAATCCGATCTCGGCCCGGATGGTGTCGACGCGGGCCTGGAGCGTGCTGTGGTGCACGTTCAGGACGCGTGCGGCCTCGCGCACGGTCTGCGTGGTGACGAGGGCGGCGACGGTCTCGAGGGCCCACGGATGGTGCGCGACCCCGCGCAGCGTGTCGGTCTGGCCGCGCTGGGCGTCGTCGGTCTCGGCCAGGAGCTCGATCAGTCCGCCGTAGGCCTCTGCCTCGACGAGCGGCTCTCCCGGCGGGTCGCACAGACGCAGCGCAACGAGGGCACTGCGGAAGGAACGATCGAGCTCGTGTGCGGGCACGGCCACGCCCACTCCGCACGGCGACGCCATGAAGGACTCGTGGGACTCCCGGACGACGATGGTGTGGATGGGACCGAAGCGGGTGGCGATGACGTCCTCGGGTCCGGGCGGTCGTCCGTCCCAGACGGCGAAGAGGGGCGCAGCGAGGATCCGGTACTGCCCCGATGACACCAGCCCGATGGCTGCGGCTGCCTCCAACCGTTCCTCGGGCGTGCTGCTCCGCTCGGTGAGGACGCCGAGGTGGCGGCGGTTGTCCATCGCGCGCCGCCCGTCGCCCTGCCGAATCTGAACGGCCAGGGCGAGCCGTTCCAAGATGATGGCGTCGTTGGCCCAGGGGTCGTCGTCTCGTTCGAGCCACACGGACATCTCGTCGCCGACGGACGCCGTGAGATCCTCACGGACCGAAGGTGTCGGCCCCTCGGCGACCTGCCCCTTCGCCGTGATCCGCAGCGATCGCCCGGAGTCGGGATGGGCGAACCCAGCCGTGCACCCGGCCAGGGACGCAGCGGCAGCAAGCAGGGCACGGGTGTTGACGTTGCCCACGACCAGCTCGTCGAAGCACGCGATGACACGAAGCCCCAAGCTCGCGCTGGGGTCGAGCCGAGCGATCCGCCCCAGGAGTTCCTGCATCACCGTCTCCCTTTCGACGTCACCCCCGCACCGGTGACCCTAGTCCCCGAGGATCTTCTCGACCCATGCGTTGCGGGTCCGGATCATCGAGCGACCGACGCTGGTGTGTGGGGCAAAGATGTCACAGGCGTGGAAGGCGCCCGACCACACGTGCAGCTCGGCATCTCCGCCGGCCTGCCAGATCCGGTCCGCGTAGGCGATCGCCTCGTCCCGGAAGATCTCCGCGGCGCCGACGTCGATGAAGGCCGGCGGCAACCCGCCCAGGTGCCGAGCCCGCGCGGGGGCGGCGTACGGCGAGACGGAGTCGCCGCCGCGCCGGTCTCCGAGCAAGGCGTGCCACCCGGTCTCGTTGCTGATCCGGTCCCAGACGCCGACACCGTCGAACTGGTTCGTCGAGGCAGTGACCAGCCGGTCGTCGAGCATCGGGTAGTCCAGGACCTGGCCACACAGCCGGGGTCCACCGCGATCGCGGGCAGCGAGGGCGATGCCCGCGGCGAGGCCACCCCCGGCACTCGCGCCCGCCACCATGATCCGGTCACGGCGAATGCCGAGGTCCTCGACGTGTGCTGCCACCCACTCCACCGCGGCGTACATGTCCTCCAGCGGATACGGGTCGGGAAATTCCGGCGCCAACCGGTAGTCGACGGTGATCAGGGTGGCGCCCAGCTCGGTGACCCAGTCCAGCACCAGGTCCAGCCCGCTGAACTTGTCGCCGAACATCAGCCCGCCCGAATGGGCGTAGACCACGGCGGGGCGGGCTCCGCCGACCCCCATCGGGCGAAGCACGGCGGCCGTGAGGTCAGCGCCCTGGTACCCGGGGATCACCACGTCCTGGACGGAGACGCCGCGCTCCCTGAACGCCTCCGCCATGGGCGGCGAGGCGTACGAGACCCGCATGAAGTCGACGAGCTCAGGGGTGATCGTCGGTGGAAACATCCCCCCGACCACCGCCAGACCGGCTCGCAGCTCGGCATCGAAGGGCGGTCGAGGCATCCCATCCGTCGACATGGCGCTCTCCTCCAATCGGCACGCAGGGTGTGGCGTCCGTCTCCCTCGAAGCCTATTCGGGCGCTCCGCCCGGGTCTCCCGCCATGTGGCGGGGCACGGGTGGTGAATTGCGCCGTCGCGTCGGTTGTGGTGCTCACCACACGGCCGGGAGAGTGGAGGTCCTGACGAAAGGAACACCCATGAACGACAAGCTGACAGCCGCAGTGGACGCCGTCGTCCAGTCCGCGTCACAGGGACCCGCCTCCGGCGAGGAGCGGGTTCCGGGGGTCGTGGCCGGCGTCACCGATCGCCACGAGGACGTCTACCTCGGCGTCTCCGGCATGCGTGACCTGTCCGGCGACACCGCCATGACCACGGACACGGTCTTCAACATCTGGTCCACGACCAAGGCGATCACCGGCACCGCCTGCCTTCAGCTGGTCGAGTCGGGTGACCTCGACCTGCACGCTCCGGCCAAGGAGTACGCCCCTGCCATCGGCGAGCTCCAGGTCATCGACGGATTCGACGGCGACGGCCAGCCCATCCTGCGGACGCCCACCAGTGATGTCACCACCCATCACCTGCTGACCCACACCGCCGGGTTCGGTTACGACTTTTTCAACGAGAAGTACAAGCGGCTCGCCGAGGAGCACGGCCAGCCCAGCGTCGCCACCGCCAGCCGCGCCGCCCTCCGGACCCCGCTGCTCTTCGACCCCGGGACGCAGTGGGAGTACGGCAGCAACATCGACTGGGCGGGTCAGGTGGTCGAGGGCATCACCGGCAAGAGGCTCGGCGAGGTCTTCGCCGAGAAGATCTTCGCGCCGTTGGGCATGGACTCCTCGACCTTCGCCCCGTCCGAGGAGATGCTCGCCCGCAAGGCGCGACACCACCAGCGTGAGGAGGACGGCACGCTCACCCCGAGCGACTTTGAGACACCCCCGGTCCCGGAGGTCGACTTCGGTGGCCACGGGCTGTTCTCGACGGTGCCCGACTACCTCAAGTTCATCCGCATGTGGCTCAACGAAGGACGCAGTGCGACGGGTGAGCAGGTGCTCTCGCCGGCTTCGGTCGACCTCGGCTTCACCAACCAGCTTCCCGACCACCTGCAGGTAAAGCTGCTACCCGGGGTCATCCCTACGCTGTCCAACGACGCCGAGTTCTTCCCCGGCCTCAAGAAGACCTGGTCCTACACCTTCCAGTACGGCGAGGAGCCGTTCCCGACGGGACGTCCCGCAGGCGCCATCGGCTGGGCCGGCCTGGCGAACCTGTACTACTGGATCGACCGCGACAACGGAATCGGTGGCTACTGGGCCACGCAGATCCTGCCCTTCGCGGACGCCACGTGCTTCACCCGCTTCGTCGAGTTCGAGACCGCCGCCTACCAGGCCCTCACCACCAGCTGAGGGCACGACCGAAGGGGGCTGCGCCAAGGAGGGTGCGCAGCCCCCTTCGTGCATGGGGCGGTGGTGGGTGCCGGTCAGCCGACCTTGTGCAACCAGCGGACGGGGGCACCGTCGCCGGCGTGGCGGAAGGGCTCGAGCTCGGCATCCCAGGCGTCGCCGAGGAGCTCGCCGAGCATGTCCTCGACGGCCTCGCCGGCGCCCTGGGCGAGGGTCATGACCTCACGCAGGCGGTTTTCGTGGAGGACGACGTCGCCGGACGCGCTGATCGTCGCGTGGTGGATGCCGAGCGTGGGCGTGTGGCTCCAGCGGGAACCGTCAAGACCCGGCGTGGGCTCTTCGGTGACCTCGTAGCGCACGTTGTCCCAGCCGCGCATGGCGGAGGCGAGCTTGGCGCCGGTGCCGGGCTCTCCGGTCCAGGAGAACTCGGCACGCTTGAGCGACCGGCCGAGCTGCTGCTCGGTCCAGTCGAGGGTGACGGACTGCCCCAGCACGGACTCGAGCGCCCACGTGATGTGGGGGCACAGGGCCGTCGGGGTGCTATGGATGAACACCACACCTCGAGTGGTGACGCGCTTACCTGCAGACATCCTGATCCTCCTTGAGTGCGATGGACGTCTTCCCCAACGCCATGCACTTCCGTGGGACCGAACGGCTGCTGCGCGATGACTCTGCGGCGTGCTGCTCGAGCGATATGTGCACGCGAACGCGCTTGTGCGGCCATTGTGCCCCAACTACCACAGGAGCACCAGCCCTCACCGTGGCCACTCCCTCATCACCCACCGCTCGTGCAGTCCCGCCTCTGCCGGTCGACGTCATGATTCGCACAGGGCATCGGACCACGCGGCCGCGCGCTGGGCCCGCAGCGACTCGCCGGGTGTGCGCTCCGGCACCATCCCGCTGTCGTGCGGCGTTGATCCGACGGGGTAACCTCACGCCGTCGCCCTCGGGCGAAGGGGCTATAGCTCAGTCGGTCAGAGCAGCGGACTCATAATCCGTCGGTCCTGGGTTCAAGCCCCAGTGGCCCCACCCTGCCGCCAACGAACCGTTCGGCGACAGCCTCTCGCGTGACCCCACTCCCGGGAGGATCCTAGGTGGATCGCGGCGACACCGGAGCCGCCGCCCGATCAGGGGATGTGGGCACCATGAGCAGGACCATGAAGGCGCGGCTTGCGGCCGCGACGTGTGCGGCGGCGATGACGGTCGCGGGAGGTGCTTTGGCGAGCGCGCCCGCCCAGGGATCGACCGGCGCCGCTGCGGCAGGCACCGCCTGCGCGACGGACTGGGGTTCGGGCGCCAAGAGCGCACCGACGATGTCGTGGTCGCAGATCACCAACGCGCGGGCGGGGCGGCACACGTGCTACGACCGTTTCGTCGTCGACCTGCGGGGCACGCTGCGCGGCTACGACGTGCGCTACGCGCCCGTCTACACCGAGGGGCAGGGCAAGCGGGTCTGGCTCAAGGGTGGAGCCGACCTGCGCGTCATCGTGCGGGGCCCGGCCTACGACAGCCGCGGCCGGGCCACCTACAACCCCCGCTCGAAGCTCAACGCGGTCGACGTCACCGGCTTCCGAACCTTCCGCCAGATCGCCTTCGCGGGCAGCTTCGAGGGGCAGAGCACCTTCGGTGTCGGCACCCGTGCGCGCCTGCCGATGCGGGTCTTCATCATCAAGACCACGGGCGGGTCGCGCCTCGTCGTCGACGTCGCACACACCTGGTGACGCCGAGGGGTGACCGGGCTCTGGTGGTTGTCGGAGCCCGGCCCTAGTCTTCTCCTCGGTCGGGGGGCTGCCCCGCCACACTCCCTTCGCTCACCCGAGGTCATCCACCCATGCTCAAGCGCGTCGCGGCTGCCGCCGCTCTCTCCCTCGTCCCCGTCGCGGTCACCGCGGTGCCCGCCCAGGCGGCGTACTCGTGCTCGGTCTCCACCCCGAGCAAGGTCTCGATCACCAGCCCCTACAAGGCCATCACGGCGAAGTTCAGCAGCGGCTGCCTGCGCTACGCCGATTGGGCCTCGTGGAGCGTCATCCACCCGACCCAGGGTTCCTTCGAGTACCTCTACTTCGACGACTCCACCTCGAGCGACACGATGGACTGGTACGACTGGAACCCCATGGGGACCTACACCGTCCGACCGGAGGGCGCGTACGACTACAACTACAACGCCATGACGCAGAACTCCCGGAAGATGACGGTCAAGCTCGGCGCCCGCCAGAGCATCAGCACCAGCCGTTCCGGCCGCTACGTCACGGTCAAGGGCACCTCGACGCGCTACTCGCGCACCTCCTACCCCAGTGGCTTCCGCGCCTGGCCGGGCACCAAGGTCGCCCTCCGGCAGAAGACCTGCTCCTCCTGCTCGTGGAAGTGGGTCAAGTCCGGCACCACCGACCGCTACGGCCGGGTCACGCTCAAGGCCTACGCCTCGACCACCCGCTACTGGCAGCTCGCGACGGTCGACAGCAGCACGACGTGGGGCCGCGCCTCGACGTCCGCGCGCCGCTGACCCGGGCGACCGGACCCTCAGTCCTCGTCGTCGTGGGGGCTGAGGGTCAGGTCGACCATGATCTCGGTGGCCAACCGCTCGAGGTCACCCTGCACGGCGTCGAGATCGGTGCCAGCCGGCACCGTCGCGACCGCGATCGCCTCGAAAAGACGTCCGCCCGCCATGGGGGCGTCGCTCGTGGTGCTCACCAGCTCGGCGACGCTCAGCCCGTGCTGTGCGAGCACGCCGGAGACCGCACCGACGATGCCGGGTCGGTCGTTGCCGAGCAGCTCGACGCGCACCTCCTGGCCGCCCTCGATGAGGTCCTCGACGGCCGTCGCGTCGTGCACCGCGACGTCGAGCAGGCCCTGGAGCGGCTCGAGCGCGGCCCGCAGGCCCTCCGCCCGCTCCGACGGCACCGTGACGACGACGATCCCGGCGAACTTGCCGGCCAGCTCGCTCAGGTGACTGCGCTCCCAGTTGCCGCCCTCCTGCTCGATGACGTCGGCCAGTGCCTTGACGAGGCCGGCGCGGTCGTTGCCGATGACGGAGAGGACGAGTGTCGTGGTCACGTCGGCAGCCTAGCCACGCCGACCCTCCCGCGTCAGGCGCAGGTCACCGGGCGTCCTGCGTGATGACCAGCCACCACCCGGACCCACTCCCCACCCGGTCGGCGTCTCGCGCGGTGTGCAGGTGGAGCCGGCGCCCGACGCGCGCGTCGGAGACGGTGAGCATCGTGCGCGGGCCACCTCCTGAGGCGCCGGCCGTGAGTCCACGGCCGGCGGCGGCCTCGTCGGGTGTGACGACGATGCTGATCACCGGGTTGTACGCGTGCCGCACGGTGATCCGACCCCGGTCATCGACCCAGGCGCTCGTGACCCCCGCGCACCCACTGCCCTGCGACCGGTCGAGGACGGGTGAGCGGGTCCGGGCATCCCAGGCGACGTGGCAGGCGAGCACCCCGACCTCCTCGGGGGCGATGCTTCCCGGTCGTGACGACAGGCCGGCGTAGGACGCTGTGCCGCCGACGAGCATCGCGGCAACCGCGAGGCCCGCGGCCAGCGGCGACCGCCTCACGACGTCGCCTTGACCGTGCCGAACCACACGTTCGACGAGGAGCCCGCAGCCCGCCGGTAGTCGGTGGTCCTCGCGAGGTTCAGACGCCGCTTGAGCTTGGTGTCGTAGAGAGTCATCGTCGCGTAGCTCGAGGTCCCGTCGACGCCCACCTGGATGCCGCGCCCGGCCAGCGTCTCGTCTGCCCCCGCGCTCAGCCCCACGACATCGGACGCCGCCGTGTAGCGCACACGCAGCCGGCCCATCGACGTGACATCGACGCTGCGGACGCCCACGCAGGTGTGCGTGGAGTTGGCGTGCAGCTCCGGCCCCGCGGTGTAGAGCCGGATGACGCAGCCACCGACACTCACCGACGACTGCGTCGGTGCGAGCTGTGGCGTCGAAACTCGTGCGGAGTTCGCCGCAGCTCCTCCGATGGTTCCCACCAGCAGCGCTGCGGTCACGACCGCAGCCCTCGTCGTCATCCCCATGATGTTTCTCCTCTGCTTCCGGTCGCCGTGCTGACACGACACAGGCAACCGCTCCCGGATGAAGTATGGATGAGACCGCGATGAGATTGGCCTCATCCGTGCGCCCGACTCGGCTGACACCCCCTTCGCCATCGGCCGCGGGCTGCGAGGATGGTGCCGTCCGACGAAGGGGGACGACGTGCGCCGGGTCCGAGCGCTGGCTGCTGCCGCCGTGGGAGCTGCCCTGCTCGCCGGATGCGTCCGGCCGGTCGACGTCGCGCCCAGCACCACCGCCGAGCCGGCCGTGACCTCGACGGTCGCGCCCTCGGGCACCGCGTCCGCGTCGTCGCGCACCAGCCCGCACCGGACCGACCTGCCGCGCACCCTGCGGGTGGCGGTGTCCTTCGACCAGCCGGGCATCGGTCTGCGACAAGGGAACTCGTACACGGGGCTGGACGTGGACGTGGCCGAGCACATCGCGCGCTACCTCGGGATCCCACGCATCAGCTTCGTCGAGGCGGTGACCGACCAGCGGCGCACGCTGCTGGAGACCGGGCAGGTCGACCTCGTGCTCGCCGCCTACTCGATGACGCCCGAGCGGGCCGACGACGTGACCTTCGCCGGCCCCTACCTGACCACCAGGCAGGACCTGCTGGTCCCGGCACGCAGCCGGATCCGCTCCGTCGGACAGCTGCAGGGGGCCACCCTGTGCAGCGTGCAGGGGTCTCGTTCGACCGACGAGCTCGTCGACGACCACCCGGGGCTGCACCTGACCGTCGAACCCAAGATCTCCGACTGCGTCGCCCTGCTGCGCGAGGGCACGGTCGACGCGGTGACGTCCGACGCGGCGGTGCTGCTCCCCTTCGTCCGTGGGTCGTCGGGCGCTGACCGGCTGCGGCTGGTCGGCCGGCCCTTCACCCGCGAGCGGTGGGGCGTAGCGATGCGCCCCGAGGACACGGCCGTGTGCGAGGACGTCAGCGACGCCCTGGCGGACATGGTCGAGACCGGCGCGTGGAAGCGCGCGGTCACTGACAACCTCGGCCCCGCCCGCAGCCTGCCGCGGGGCACCGCCACTCCCCAGCCGCTCGTCGACTGCCCGGCCCCACGCGGCCCGAGCACACGCACCACCGGGCCCGCTCCGGCCTCGAGCTGAGCCCGGGCAGACCAGAGGCCCAGGTCCGTGCGGACGCTGGGCCTCTCGTGGTGGCTCCCCCGGTTGGACTCGAACCAACAACCCTCCGGTTAACAGCCGAATGCTCTGCCAATTGAGCTACAGGGGATCGCGCCGAAGCGCTGCGCCACCATAGCAAGAAGGTGGCCGGGATACGAAAACGGGGCGGCGGTCAGCCGGCGCCGCCCACGAGGTCGGCGTGATGGCGGGCCGCGACGTCCGGGTGGGCCCGCAGCCGTGCCTTGAGGAGGTTGTCTCCGTAGCGCGCCGAGATGACGTTGGCGGCGTCCTGGGTGACCCCTCGCGCTCGCTCCGCGTACTCCGGACGAAGGGGGACGACCGGCGCCTCCGCGTCGAGAGCGGGGTTGAAGAAGAAGGGGATCGACAGCCGCTCGGAGCCCACGGCCGGCGCCGTCACCCGGTGCGAGGTGGCCCGCAGGTAGCCGTCGGTGACCGCCTCCATGAGCTCGCCGATGTTGACGACGAAGCAGTCGTCGGTCGGTGGCACGTCGATCCACCCGTCGTCGGTCTGGACCTGCAGGCCGGACTTGCCCGGCTCGATGAGCAGCAGGGTGAGGAAGCCGGGGTCCTTGTGGTCACCGACCCCTTGGGAGGTCTGCTCCGTCCCCGGGTAGCGCACGATCTTCAGCAGCGTCGACGCGTCGTCGAAGGTCGAGGTGAAGTGTTCGGCGGAGGCGCCGAGCGACAGCGCCCACTGCGCCATGAGGTCGCGCCCGATGACCCCGAGCCGGTCGGTCCACGCCTCGATGAGCGTGCGCAGCTGCGGCAGGGCCGCGGGCCACTGGTTGGGCCCGTCGAGCCGCAGGTAGGGCGGATCGACGTCGACCCGCAGCGGCCTCTCGGGGCCGATGTCGATCTGCTCGCGGTAGTCGACCTGGCCCTGGGTGAGCTCGCCGCCCAGGCGCGTCCAGCCGCGGAACTGCGCGCTGTTGGTCATCTCGATGACGCGCTTGTCCTCCTCGGGGAGGGCGAAGAAGGCCCGTGCGGTCGCGAAGAGCTCGTCGACGACGGCACGGTCGATGCCGTGCCGCAGGTGGAAGAAGCCGACCTCGTGGGTCGCGACCCGCAGCTGCTCGCGGAAACGCTCGACGGCCTCGGGGCCGGCGTGGAGATCAGCCAGGTCGAGCACGGGCAGGGCATCGTGGGACATCAGGCCTCCCTCCCGACCTGCTCGGCGAGTCGCTGCGCGACGGCCTCGGTCGCAGCGACGAGCTCGTGGTCGTCGGGGTCGCACCCGCGACCGACGATCGTCTGGGCGATCACCCGGTCGCTCGTGAGGTCCTTGCGCAGGACGACCCGCGCCCGTCGAGCACGGTCGAGGGTGACCTCCTCGACGAGCACGACGCTCGCCTGCACCCGCTCATGGAAGGCGTCGGGGACGCCGCCGGGCTCGCTGAGGGTCCACGTGCCGGCCGGGCCGCCGTCGACCCAGGTCACGGTGAGCACGTCGGTCTCGGGGTCCCACCGACCGCGGTCGACGAGGTGCCACGGCCGCCCCTCGGCCAGCTCGCCGCCGGGCACGACGAGTCGGTGCGAGGTGATGACGACGACCTCGTCGCCGGCTGCCGCCGTCGCGAGGACCCGCTCACCGCGAGCGAGCTCGACACCGTCGGGAACGGGCACCGCGCGTGCCCGCTGGCGCCGGGACCACATGGGGCTCACTGGGCCTCCTCACGCAGGGCGGCCCGCTGCCGCTGCAGGTCGTAGAGCGCCTGTCCCAGCTGACGGCGCTGGTCAGGGTCGGACTGCGGGTCGGTGTCGAGCTGCCGCAGGCGCGAGGTGGCCTCGGCGATCCGATGCTGCAGGGCCACCTCGCGGACCCGCACGAGGAGCGAGCGGGTGTAGTGCGGCGGCGGTAGACCGGTCGAGGAGTCGTGGACGACGGGCAGGGGTGCGACCGACAGCTCGGCGAGGAGCGCCGAGGCCGCCAGAGGGGTCGCCTCGTCGACCCGGGCGTGCCACGCCGTCTGCGTCAGCCCCTCGACGAGTGGGCCCACGGAGCGGATCGCGTCGAAGACCGCCCGGTGGGCAGGCGCGGAGAAACCCTGCGGGTCGACCTCGTCGAGGTCCTGCGAGGTGAAGAGCGATGGGTGCTGGAGCATCGACTGGAGGAGCTGGCGCTCGGTGAGCACCACCGGGTCGCGCAGGTCGGGGGCGGGCACCCCGCCAGCCGCCTCGGCCGCCGTCGGCTCCGGGGCGTCGACCTGGGTGCGGTGCTCCCCCTTCGCCTCGTCGCGCGCCTGGACCCGCCCGGCACGGGTCACGGCCTCACGCATCTGCTCGACCTCGACCCCGACCCAGCCGGCGACGGTGCGCACGTACTCCGGGCGCAGGGCGCTGTCGCGGATGCTGTTGATGATCGGCGCGACCGCGCCCATCCCCCGCACCCGCCCCTCGGCGGTGTCGAGGTCGAAGCGGCCCAGCGTGGTGCGGACGGCGAACTCGAACATCGGCACCGCGTCGGCGACGAGCTCGCACACGGCGAGGTCACCCTCACGCAGTCGCAGGTCGCAGGGGTCCATGCCGTCCTTGGCCACGGCGACGTAGCTCTGGCTGGCCCACTTGTCGTCCTGGGCGTAGGCCTTCATCGCGGCCTCCTGGCCCGCCTTGTCTCCGTCGAAGGTGAAGACGACCTTGGCCGGGGCCTGGTCGGCCTCGTCGCGCACGATGCGCCGCAGCACCTTGATGTGGTCGGCGCCGAAGGCCGTGCCGCACGTCGCGACCGCGCCCTCGACCCCTGAGAGGTGGGCGGCCATGACGTCGGTGTAGCCCTCGACGACGACGGCCAGGCGCTCGTCGCGGATCGACTTCTTGGCCAGGTCGAGGCCGTAGAGGACGCTCGACTTCTTGTAGATCGGCGTCTCGGTGGTGTTGAGGTACTTGGCGCCGATGCGGTCGTTGTCCCACAGGCGGCGGGCACCGAAGCCGATGGTGTCGCCGGTGATGTCGCGGATCGGCCAGACGAGCCGGCCGCGGAAGCGGTCGTAGAGGCCCCGCGAGCCCTTGCCGCACAGGCCACCGATGGTCAGCTCGTCGTCGGTGAAGCCCTTCGCGCGAAGGTGCCGGGCCAGCTCCTCACCGCCGCGGGGTGCGTAGCCGATGCCGAAGAGCTTGGCCTCGGGCGAGGCAAAGCCCCTCTCCCGCAGGAAGTCCCGCCCGATGCGCGCCTCGGGCGAGCCGAGCAGCCGCTCGTGGTAGAACTCCGCGGCGGCTCTGTGCGCCTCGAGCAGACGACCCCGCTTGCCCAGCCCCACGCCGTCGCGGGGGCCGCCGCCCTCCTCGTAGCGCAGCTCCATGCCGAGCTTGCCGGCGAGTCGCTCGACGGCCTCGGCGAAGGTCAGGTGGTCGAGCTTTTGCACGAAGGAGATGACGTCGCCGCCCTCGCCGCAGCCGAAGCAGTGGTAGGCACCGACGGTCTCGCGCACGGTGAAGCTCGGCGTCTTTTCGTCGTGGAAGGGGCACAGACCCTTCATCGAGCCGATGCCGGCCGGGCGCAGGCTCACGTGCTCGCGGACGATGTCGGTGATCGACGAGCGCTCCTTGACCGCCTGCACGTCCTCGGCGCGGATCCGTCCCGCCACTGGCCACCTCGCTCCCACGTCGATCGTGGTCCCGAGTCTAGGGCGTGTTGCTAAAGGTCCGATCGCAGTGATCGGTCACGCTTGAGGCATGTCGCGTGACGTGGTCTCCGATGATGCATGGGCTGAGATCGAGCCGCTCTTCCCGCGAGCGAAGCCGAGAGGGCGTCCGCCGGCGGATCGTCGGGTCGTGGTGGAGGCGGTGGCGTGGCGGTTCCGGACAGGGGCTCCGTGGCGGGACCTGCCGGAACGGTTCGGCAACTGGAACACGATCTACAAGAACTTCAACCGGTGGTCCGAGCAGGGGGTGTGGGCGCGGGGTGTTGGAGAAGACGCAATCCCTCGCACGCGAGTCCGGGGATCTGGACTGGGTCGCGTCGATCGATTCGACGATCGTGCGCGTACACCAGCACGGTGCGACACTTCCGCGCACCACAGGGGGATCAGTCGAACTACAAAAAGTTCGGTGAGGAACCGCCCGACCACGCAATCGGCCGATCCCGCGGTGGGCTGACGACGAAGAATCACCTGGTCTGCGACGGGAAGGGCCGAGCCCTCGCGTTCATCCTCACTCCCGGGCAGGCTGCGGACACCAGCATGCTGAGCGCGACGCTGAGCGAGATCCGCGTCCCAGGCGCGAGGGGCAGGCCACGGTCAAGGCCGGACCGGGTGCTCGCGGATAAGGGCTACCCGTCCAAGGCGAACCGGGCGTGGCTGCGTCAGCGCGGGATCGCGGCGACAATACCCGAGCGCGACGATCAGATCGCTCGCCGCCGCAAGCGCCGCGGGCGACCGATCGACTTCGGCGAGCAGCAACGGGACCGCTACCGTGATCGCAACGTCGTCGAGAGATGCTTCAACAAACTCAAGCAGTGGCGCGGAATCGCGATGCGCTCAGACAAGACCGCCCGCAACTACCACGCCGGACTCTGCCTCGCCGCGACGCTCCACTGGATCTGCACTGGCAGGGGGTCGCACCCTAGGATCGGCAAATGACCAACGACATCGAGATCGAGCTCTGCTGCTTTCTATGGGCGCACGAAGGCGAGGCCCTCAGCCTTTCTGCCTATGAGGACCGGGTGCTCGCCCTTGTTCCCGCCCATGGTGGAGAGGTCATCCGCCGCGCTGTGAGCGATGGATCGAATGGTCGACCGCACGAGGTCCAGCTCTACCGCTTCCCGAATCAGACCGCGCTTGACGCGTACCTCGCCGATCCCGCACGCCTGGCCCTCGCAAACGACCGAGACCAGGCCATCGCCCGAACCGAACTGTTCCCCGTGTCGCTTCGCTGACCGGCCGCGCTGTCCCTGCCACTCCATCGCCAACTCGGATATAGCAACACGCCCTAGGTCGCGCCACCGACGCCAGCGGCCCCGGTCACCAGGGGATCGGCCGCAGCCCCTCGACGAAGGGGGTGAAGCCGGCGGTGACGCGGGTGGCCGCCTCCTCCTCGTGGGCCCACGACCACACCGACCCCGGGGCCTCGCCCGCGATCGCGAGGCAGACGAGGTCGCCGGCGTCGTTGGTGCCGATGGGCGTCAGGTCGTCCGGGACCCGGCCGGCGTAGACCTTGCGCGAGCGGAGCAGGTCGAGCTCGGCGTGCTCGACGCCCAGCCCGAAGAAGATCGTCACCACCGGGTGGGTGGCCTCGTCGACGTCCAGGTCGTCGGTGCCGTACTTGAGGTCGTCCTCGGTGACGCCACCACCGTTGGCGCGCAGCCACTCCCGGTAGTCGCCGGGCAGGGGTGAGCCGATCTGCGCCTCGAGCGCCGCGAGCGCGGCGTCGTCGGGTGCGGCGTAGCGGGTGCGGAAGTCCATCAATCGCTCGTCTCGGCTCCGTTGTGCTTGTGCAGTGACCGTCCCCCAGCATGCTTGACCGCCGCGTGCAGGTCACGCGGGATGAGGATCAGCTCACCGCGCCCGGTCTCGGGGTCGTAGGCGTGGGTGTGGTGCCACACCCAGTCCTCCTGCAGCTCCTTGGCCGTGTCCTTGTCGATGCCGGCGGCCTCGTAGGCCAGTCGGATGTCCTTGCTCGACGTCGTGGTCAGCTCGACGAGCACCGGCGGGTACTCCGTGCTGGCATAGGGGTAGAAGTTCGGGAAGCCGAACTCGTCGATCTCGACGCCGTCGGGGTAGGCCTCCTGCAGCTCCTCGCTCCACTGCGGCCCGTGCTCCTCGGACGTCTCCTCGCTCCAGTCCGGCCCGCCGTAGGTCTTCCCGGCGAAGTCGCCATTGGGCACCCCCCGCCCGCTGACGACCGCCGTCCCGTCCTCCGGGTCGACGTCCCACGCGGGGTTGACCCCGTCGGTGTGCTCATCGCGCCACCGCTGCGCCGCGTCCCGGGTCATCGCCCCGGTCTCGGGGTCGACGTCGGCGAGCGCCTCGCGCGGCGCCGGGTTGGTGTCCTCGGCGACCTTGAGCGGCGTCGTCGAGGACGCGAGGACGAAGGGTGCGGCCCCTCCCCCTTCGTCGGAGGCCGTCTCCTGATCGGCGGCCTGACGCAGCAGGGTCGCGCTCGCCTCCTCGAGCGCCGCCCCGGCGCCGACGAGCGCGGGCGTCAGGTCCGCCCACGAGCGCAGGAGGAACTCGGCATCACCTCCCCACCAGACCTCCCCGAGCACGCCCGCGCTGGCCGTCCCCGCGACACGGACCTCCTCGACGTCGCCGGCGCAGCCGCGCAGCGCCTGCGCGACCTCGCGGACCCGCGCCGCGTCCATCCCCTGCATGACCGTCACGCGCCCGACCGTGGCAGGACCCGGCGGGCCGCGGGAATGGGGAGGACTCCCCTGTCACCGGGAGTTCACCCGTCAGTCGCAGTGCGCCGCGTGCAGGGCGAGGGCACGCACGTCGGTCAGGCTCGCCACCTGGTCGACGACGACCCGCAGCCGGGCCGAGTCGTCCTGCGCCGCAGCGAGATCGGGGCGCAGGTCGGCGTCGACCCGCGCCGCGGGGTCCGCGGCGAACCATCGGGCGAGGTCGGCGACGACCGCGCGCTGGTGCGCATACTCGTCGTCACGCTCGCCGGAGAACATGACGAAGTGCGCGGCCACGGCCTTGAGCACCGCGACCTCGGCACGCGAGTCGTCGGGGACGACGAGACGGGCGTCGTAGCGCCCGAGGTCGCCGGGCCCGTGCACGGCGCGGGTCGCCTGCTCGGCGGCGTGGACGAAGCGTCCGATGATCCGTGAGGTCATGTCCTTGAGCCCCGCGAGGCCGGCGCGCGACCCGTCGTAGTGCTCGGGCACGGCACCGGTGGCGAGGATCCGCTCGAGCCCCTCGCCGACGGCGTCCCGACCGAGGTCGGCGGCGAAGAAGCGCACCGCCATGTCGAGCACCGCCTCGGTGTCCTCCGCGTCGCGCAGCCGGCGCAGGTCCAGCCGGCCGGAGGCGACGGCGTCCTCGACGTCGTGGACCGAGTAGGCGACGTCGTCGGACCAGTCCATGACGTCGGCCTCCAGGCAGCGCACGAGGCCACCGGGGCTCCCTTCGCGCATCCAGTCGAAGACGGGCAGGTCGTCCTCGTAGACGCCGAACTTCGGTGTGGGAGCGGGGCCGCGACCCCGCCGCCACGGGTACTTCGTGGCCGCGTCGAGGCTCGCGCGGGTGAGGTTGAGGCCGGCGGGCCGCCCGTCGGGGTGGACCCGCTTGGGCTCGAGCCGGGTGAGGATGCGCAGCGTCTGCGCATTGCCCTCGAAGCCGCCGATGTCGGCCGCGACCTCGTCGAGCGCCGTCTCGCCGTTGTGACCGAAGGGGGGATGCCCCAGGTCGTGCGCGAGGCAGGCGACCTCGACGACATCGGCCGCGCACCCGAGCGCACCGCCGAACTCGCGGCCGATCTGGGCCACCTCGAGGCTGTGCGTCAGCCGGTTGCGCACGAAGTCGTCGCTGCCCGGGCCGAGCACCTGGGTCTTGGCCGAGAGGCGTCGCAGAGCCGCGGAGTGGATGAGCCGCCCGCGGTCGCGCGCGAAGTCGTCACGGTCGGCGCGCTTGTGCACCGGGTCCTCGGAGACCCACCGCTCCCGGTCGCTGCTCTCGCTCACGCGGGTGAGCCTACGTCGGCCGGGGCGGACCCAGCTTGCGGAACACCCCCTGTGCCGGGAGCGGCATCGCGACTAGCGTTGGCACGACCCATGGCCGACACACCCCGGAGGCTCCCATGTTCCGCAAGATCCTCGTCGCCAACCGAGGCGAGATCGCCATCCGCGCCTTCCGCGCGGCCACCGAGGTCGACGCGACGACCGTCGCCGTCTACCCGGTCGAGGACCGCCTCTCCGAGCACCGGATGAAGGCCGACGAGGCCTACGTCATCGGCGAGGAGGGCCACCCGGTCCGCGCCTACCTCGACCCCGAGGAGATCGTGCGGGTGGCCCGCGAGGCCGACGTCGACGCGATCTACCCGGGCTACGGGTTCCTCTCCGAGAACCCGCAGCTCGCCGAGGAGTGCGCGCGCCACGGCATCACCTTCATCGGTCCCCCGGCCGAGGTCCTCGAGCTCACCGGCAACAAGGCCCGCGCGATCGCCGCGGCGAAGGAGGCCGGCCTGCCGACCCTCGACGGCGCCGAGGCGACGACCGACCTCGACGCCCTCGAGCGCGCCGCGGAGGAGATCGGGTTCCCCGTCTTCGTCAAGGCGGTGAGCGGCGGCGGTGGCCGCGGCATGCGGCGCGTCGAGCGCCGCGAGGACCTGCGCGGGGCCCTCGAGGCCGCCCAGCGCGAGGCCGAGTCGGCCTTCGGCGACCCGACCCTCTACCTCGAGGAGGCGGTCGTCAACCCGCGGCACATCGAGGTCCAGGTCGTCGGTGACGCCAGCGGTGAGGTCCTCCACTTCTTCGAGCGGGACTGCTCGGTGCAGCGGCGCCACCAGAAGGTCGTCGAGATCGCCCCGGCGCCCAACCTCGACCCCGACCTGCGCGAGCGGATGTGCGCCGACGCGGTGCGTTTCGCGAAGTCCATCGGCTACGTCAACGCCGGCACCGTCGAGTTCCTCCTCGGAGAGGACGGCCGCTACGTCTTCATCGAGATGAACCCGCGCATCCAGGTCGAGCACACCGTGACCGAGGAGGTCACCGAGGTCGACCTCGTCGTCATGCAGCTGCGGATCGCGGCCGGCGCGACCCTCGCCGAGCTCGGCATGCGCCAGGAGGACATCGGCACGCACGGCTTCGCCCTGCAGTGCCGGATCACGACCGAGGACCCGGCCAACGGGTTCCGCCCCGACTCGGGCACGATCTCCGCCTACCGCTCCGCCGGCGGCTCCGGGGTGCGCCTCGACGGCGGCACGACCTTCGTCGGGGCCGAGGTGAGCGCCCACTTCGACTCGATGCTCGTCAAGCTCACCTGCCGCGCCCGCACCTTCCCGCTCGCGGTCCGCCGGGCCCGACGGGCGCTCGCCGAGTTCCGCGTCCGCGGGGTCGCGACCAACCTCCCCTTCCTCGAGGCGGTGCTCGCCGACCCCGACTTCCAGGCCGGCCGGGTCACGACGAGCTTCATCGACGAGCGCCCCGAGCTGCTCGAGGCCCCGACGGGCAAGGACCGGGCGACCAAGCTGCTCACCTACCTCGCCGACGTCACGGTCAACCAGCCGCACGGCCCGCGCACGAGCGACCTGCGCCCGAGGACCAAGCTGCCGCAGCTGCCGCAGGGCGAGCGCCCCGAGGGCAGCCGTGACCGCCTCCTGCGGCTCGGCCCCGCCGGCTTCGCCGCCGACCTGCGCTCCCGCACCGACGTCCCGGTGACCGACACGACCTTCCGCGACGCCCACCAGTCGCTGCTCGCCACCCGCGTGCGCACCCGCGACCTGCTCCACGTCGCCGAGCACGTCTCCCGGCTCACCCCCCAGCTGCTGTCCGTCGAGGCCTGGGGCGGCGCGACCTACGACGTCGCCCTGCGCTTCCTCCACGAGGACCCGTGGGAGCGGCTCTCGGCCCTGCACGAGGCGATGCCCAACGTCGCCCTCCAGATGCTCCTGCGCGGGCGCAACACCGTCGGCTACACGCCCTACCCGACGAGCGTCACCGACGCCTTCGTCGCCGAGGCCGCCCGCAGCGGCTTGTCGATCTTCCGCATCTTCGACGCGCTCAACGACGTCGACCAGATGCGCCCCGCGATCGAGTCGGTGCTCGCGACCGACACCGCGGTCGCCGAGGTCGCCCTGTGCTACACCGGCAACCTCCTCGACCCGGGCGAGGAGATCTACACGCTCGACTACTACCTGCGCCTCGCCGAACGGATCGTCGACGCCGGCGCGCACGTCCTCGCGATCAAGGACATGGCCGGGCTGCTGCGCGCCCCCGCGGCGGCCCGACTCGTGACCGCGCTGCGCGACCGGTTCGACCTCCCGGTGCACCTGCACACCCACGACACCGCGGGCGGCCAGATCGGCACCCTCCTCGCGGCGATCGGGGCCGGCGTCGACGCCGTCGACGCGGCGAGCGCGACGATGGCCGGCACCACCTCGCAGCCCTCGCTGTCCGCCCTCGTCGCGGCGACCGACGGTACCGACCGGCCGACCGGCCTGGACATCGAGCAGGTCTTCGCGCTCGAGCCCTACTGGGAGGGCGTGCGGCGCCTCTACGCGCCCTTCGAGTCCGGGCTGGCCTCCCCCACCGGCCGCGTCTACCGGCACGAGATTCCCGGCGGGCAGCTGTCCAACCTGCGCCAGCAGGCGATCGCCCTCGGCCTCGGCGAGCGCTTCGAGGAGGTCGAGGACATGTACGCGGCCGCCGACGCGATGCTCGGCCACATCGTCAAGGTGACGCCGAGCAGCAAGGTCGTCGGCGACCTCGCGCTCTCCCTCGTCGGCCTGGGCGCCGACCCGGCGCAGTTCGAGGCCGACCCGGCCCGCTTCGACATCCCCGACTCGGTCATCGGGTTCCTCCGCGGCGACCTCGGCGACCCGCCCGGCGGGTGGCCCGAGCCCTTCCGCAGCAAGGCGCTCGAAAGCCGCCGCGAGCACCCGCCGACCGCCGATCTCACCCCCGAGCAGGAGCAGGCCCTGCGCGACGCCCCGCGCGAGACGCTCAACGAGCTGCTCTTCCCCGGCCCGACCCAGGAGATGCGCACCGCCCGGGCGAGCTTCGGCGACACCTCGGTGCTCGACACCGGCCTCTTCCTCCACGGCCTGGAGCAAGGGCGCGACGACGAGGTCGAGATCGAGCCGGGCAAGACCCTGACGATCGGCCTGAGCTCGGTGAGCGAGCCCGACGAGCACGGCATGCGCACCGTCATGGGGACGGTCAACGGTCAGCTGCGCCCCGTCCAGGTCCGCGACCGCGGCGTCGACGCGGAGGTCGTCGCGGCCGAGAAGGCCGACCCGGGCGCCTCCGGTCAGGTCGCGGCCCCCTTCGCCGGGGTCGTCACGGTCCAGGTCGCCGAGGGCGACGAGGTCGAGGCGGGCGCCACCGTCGCGACGATCGAGGCGATGAAGATGGAGGCCGGCATCACGACCCCCGTCGCGGGCACGGTGCGCCGGCTCGCGGTCGGCGCGCGCCAGCAGGTCGAAGGGGGCGACCTGCTCGTCGTCGTGGAGTGAGGGTCAGCCGCCGTCGGCGACGGACTGCTCGGCGGCGGCGACCTGCGCCCGCTGGTCCTCGTCGAGCTCGCGGGAGGCGAGCCAGTTCTCCGGCAGCGCCACGACGCGCGAGGACCCGGCCCGACCACGCTGACCCTCGGCGGCAGCGCCGGGCCACGGGCTCGTCGGGTCCATCGTCTCGATGAGCCGGTCGAGGGCGGCGAGCGAGTCGACGAGCGCGAGCTGGTTGCGCACCGTCGACCCGGCGGGGAAGCCCTTGAGGTACCAGGCGATGTGCTTGCGGATGTCGCGGCAGGCGCGCAGCTCGTCGCCGGCGTAGAAGTCGGTGAGCAGCTCGGCGTGCCGGCGCAGCGTGGCCGTCACCTCACCCAGCGTCGGTGTCACGCGCACTTCGGCCCCGGCGAAGGCGGCCGCGAGGTCGGCGAACAGCCACGGCCGACCGAGGCAGCCGCGACCGACGACGACGCCGTCGCAGCCGGTCTGCTCGACCATCGCGAGGGCGTCCTCGGCCGACCAGATGTCGCCGTTGCCGAGCACCGGCACCGAGGTGATCGTCTCCTTGAGCAGCTTGATCGCCGACCAGTCCGCGTGACCGGAGTAGGCCTGGCTCGCGGTGCGGCCGTGCAGCGCGACCGCGGCGACACCCTCCTCGACGGCGGCGGTGGCCGCCTCGAGGTAGGTGAGGTGCTCGTCGTCGATGCCCTTGCGCATCTTCACGGTGACGGGGACGTCCCCCTTCGCCCCCTCGGTGACGGCCGCGGAGACGATGGCGCGGAAGAGGTCACGCTTCCACGGCAGTGCCGCTCCCCCGCCCTTGCGGGTCACCTTGGGCACCGGGCAGCCGAAGTTGAGGTCGATGTGGTCGGCGCGGTCCTCGCTGACGAGCATCCGCACGGCGGCAGCGGTCGTCGCCGGGTCGACGCTGTAGAGCTGCACGCTGCGCGGCCGCTCGTCCTCGTCGTGCGCGATGAGTCGCATCGACTCCGGCGTGCGCTCGACGAGCGCGCGCGAGGTGACCATCTCGTTGACGTAGAGGCTGCTCGCGCCGGTGAGCCCGCTCGCGGCGAGCCCGGCGTCGCCAGCCTCGCGGCACAGGCGACGGAAGGCGCGGTTGGTGATGCCGGCCATCGGTGCCAGGACGACCGGTGAGTCGATGACGTGCCGGCCGATGCGAAGGGGAGGCAGCACGCGCTCCCCCGTGGTCGCCGGGGTGGTGGGGGCAAGGGTGGAGGACGTCATCGCGCCTCCCAGTGTCGCACCGGCGGGGCCGGCAGGGACAATCGTGGGCGTGACCACCCGAGCCTCCTCATCGCGCAGCCGTCTGGAGAGGTTCGCGTGGCTCTCGATCGCCGCGGCCCTCGCGACGATCGCACTGAAGACCGGCGCCTGGTGGGTGACCGGCTCGGTCGGCCTGCTCGCCGACGCCGCCGAATCGATCGTCAACCTCGTCGCGGCCGTGGCCGCGCTTGTCGCCCTGCGGGTCGCGGCTCGCTCTGCGGATGACAACCACCACTTCGGCCACAGCAAGGCGGAGTACTTCTCCGCGGCGATCGAGGGCGGGATGATCTTCGTCGCCGCGAGCTTCATCATCTGGCAGTCGATCGGTCGCTTGCTCGACCCGCAGCCCGTCGAGCAGGCCGGCGTTGGTCTGGCGATCTCGGTCATCGCGTCGGTCATCAACGGCGCGGTGGCGTGGGTGCTTCTGCGCGCCGGCCGCCGCCACCACTCGATCACCCTGCGGGCCGACGGTCAGCACCTGCTCACCGACGTGTGGACCTCCGTCGGGGTCGTCGTCGGCGTGCTTCTCGTCGTCGTCACCGGCATCGACCGGCTCGACCCGGTCGTCGCCCTGCTCGTCGGGGCCAACATCATCTGGACCGGGTGGAAGCTCGTCAGCGAGTCCGGCCGCGGCCTCATGGACGAGGCGCTCGACCCGGAGACCAATGCCCGCATCGCCGACGCGCTCTCCCGGCACCGTACCGACGAGGTCGACATCCACGGCCTGCGCACCCGGGGTGCCGGCCACCTGTCCTTCGCCGAGATGCACGTCCTCGTCCCCGGCGCCTGGTCCGTGCGCCGCGCCCACGACATCGTCGAGGGGATCGAGCGCGCGCTCGAGGACGAGTTCGACGACCTCACGGTGACGACCCACATCGAGCCGCGCGAGGACCCGCGCGCCTACGACGACTTCGGTGACTACGAGGTCCCGATCCAGACCCTGCCCCACGACCCCGAGGAGCCCGCATGACCGCCCTGATCACCGCCGACGGCCTACTGCACGAGATCGACGAGAAGGACCTGCTCGTCCTCGACGTCCAGTACACGCTCACCGGCGACGGCCCCCGCCTGTACACCGGGGGCCACGTGCCGGGCGCTCCCTTCGTCGACCTCGACACGGTCCTCGCCGGCCCCGCGGGCGAAGGGGGGCGGCACCCCCTGCCCGACGTGGAGACGCTGCAGGCCGGACTGCGCGCGGCCGGTCTCGACGACGACTCGCGCGTCGTCGTCTACGACCAGGGCACCTCGCTCGGCGCCGCCCGGGCGTGGTGGGTCCTGCGGTGGGCCGGGGTCGAGGACGTGCGCGTCCTCGACGGCGGGCTGGCCGCGTGGCGTGCCGCCGGCGGCACCGTGGTCACCGAGCCGGTGAGCCCGGAGCCGGGCACGGTCCACCTCGAGGCCGACCAGCTCGTGGCGCTCGACGCCGAGGACGCCGTCGCCACGGCCAAGCTCGGGGTGCTCGTCGACGCCCGCTCGCCGGAGCGCTATCGCGGCGAGGAGGAGCCGATCGACCCGGTCGCGGGCCACATCCCCGGTGCGGTCAACGTACCGATGAGCGACCTCGTGCAGCCCGACGGGCGACTGCGGCCGGCCGACGAGCTGCGCGAGCGCTTCGCCCGCGAGGACATCGACGAGGTGACCGTCGTCGGCACCTACTGCGGGTCGGGCATCACCGCGGCCCACACCGCCCTCGCCCTGCACGAGGCGGGCGTCGACGCCGACGTCTACATCGGCAGCTGGAGCGAGTGGATCACCGACCCGAGCCGCCCGATCGCCACCGGCGCCTGCCCGTTACCTTCTTCGTGCCCTCGATGATGGGGGTGTTGGTCGCTGGGCTCGGCATGACTTACTGCCCCTGTCGCGTGGATGATCCGGGGGGTGTTGTCACCGGGCCTGGTGGCGTCGGTCTGACCGCTGATAGGGACACGGCCCCCGCTTGGGTGGTCTCTTCGTAACGTGGCTGCCGGCTGCTGACGCCAGACCGCGGCCGGCGTGACCACTGTCTGCGCGTGGGCAAGGAGGCCCGTCATGGAAGAGCCATCAGCACGCCGCGGGTACGCGGTGTTCCTCGGGTTGGACGTCGGCAAGGGCGAGCACCACGCCACCGCCCTCGACCCCGAGGGCCATCGGATGCACGACCGACCTTTGCCGCAGGACGAGCACGCACTGCGGGCCCTGTTCGAGCAGTTGAGCGAGCACGGGCGCGTGCTCGTGGTCGTCGACCAGCCCGCCTCGATCGGCGCGCTGCCCGTGGCTGTGGCACGCGATGTGGGGGCGGACGTGGCCTACCTGCCCGGACTGGCCATGCGCCGCATCGCCGACCTGCACCCGGGCAACGCTAAGACCGACGCCCGCGATGCGTATGTCATCGCTGAAGCAGCACGGACGCTGCCGCATGCCCTGCGCCGCGTCGACACCGGCGACGAAGCGCTGGCCGACCTGGAAGTGATCGTCGGCTTCGACGACGACCTCGCAGCCGAGGTCACCCGGGTGACCAATCGCATCCACGGGCTGCTGACCCAGATCCACCCGGCCTTGGAACGGGCCATCGGCGGCAAGCTGCACCACAAGGCGATCTTGGAACTGCTCCACCGCTACGGCGGCCCCACTGGACTGCGCGCAGTCGGCAAGAAGCGGATCGCCAACGTCGTCAGGCCACGGGCTCCGCGCTCCCACCACGCGATCGTCGACGCGATCATGGCCGCGCTGGACGAGCAGAGCGTGACAGTTCCCGGCACCCGGGCCGCCGAGCTGGTCCTGCCCCAGCTGGCCGACCAGCTGACCGCGCTGCTGGCGCAACGCGAGCAGGCCGCGGCCCAGGTCGAGGAGATGCTCGATGCACACCCTCTTGCCGCGGTCCTGACCTCGATGCCCGGCATCGGGGTCAGGACCGGAGCACGCATCCTGCTCGAAGTCGGCGACGGAACCACATTTCCCACACCCGGGCACCTGGCCGCCTACGCCGGACTGGCCCCGGTCACCCGTCGATCCGGATCCTCCATCCGCGGCGAACACCCCTCACGCGGAGGCAACAAGAACCTCAAACGCGCGATGTTCCTGTCCGCGTTCGCCGCGCTGTCCGACCCGACCTCACGCGCCTACTACGACCGCAAACGCGCCCAGGGCAAGAAGCACAACGCCGCTCTGATCTGCCTGGCCAGACGCCGCTGCGACGTCATCTACGCCATGCTCAGAGACGGCACCCCCTACCAACCCGGCCCAGCCACAGCCGCTTGACGGAACCCATAGGGACACCCCCCCGCCCACTCCGCATTGCCCTACGGCAATGCAGATCCTTCATTGCCGTAGGGCAATGCACATCCTTCGGCGGGCTCAGGCCGGCAGGCCCGACACGAACTCCGCGATCGCCCGGGCCACGGGCGCCGGGTGGGTCATCGGGGCGAAGTGCGTGGCTCCGGGCACGTGGACGATCTCGAGGTCCTGACGCAGGCGACGGGCCCTCCCTTCGCCCACCCGGAACTGGTCGAACTCACCGTTGATCGCGAGGATCGGCACGTCGACCTCGGTGAGCGAGCGCAGGTCGACCTCGTCGATGACGGCATCCCAGGCATCGGGGATCGCCGCAAGGCCGGGGCCGCGCTCGAGCACCGCGTCGGCCGTGCGCTCACCGATGATGCGGCGCAGCGACGCCGCATCGGTCTCGCGGAGCTGCGAGGCCCGACGCTCGTCACCGAGCCCGGCCCGCAGCGCGGACCCCATCGCCCGGTAGACGCCCGCGAGCCGAGAGCTCGGCTGGGCCGTCGAGCCCATGAGCACCAGACCGGACAGGACCATGTGGTGCTGTGCCGCCCACTCCATCGCCACGTAGCCGCCGAGGCTGTGGCCGGCGAGCACGACCCGGTGCCGACCGGGGTCGAGCTCGGCCACGCCGCCGCTCACGGCCTCGAGCGCACCCTCCATCGTGAAGGGCAGCTCGGTCGCGAGTCCGTGCCCGGGCAGGTCGACGTGGTGGCAGACGATCCGCCCGAGGAGGGCCTCCTCGAGGGGGATCCAGGACGCGGAGTTGAGCCGGCTGCCGTGGACGAGCAGCAGCCGGATCGGCGCGCCCGCCCGGGTCATGACGTCAGGACCCGAGCAGCCTCGGCGCGAGCCACGCCTCGACCTGGTCGATCGAGACCCGCTCCTGCGCCATGGTGTCGCGCTCGCGGATCGTCACCGCGTTGTCCTCGAGGGTGTCGAAGTCGACGGTGATGCAGTAGGGCGTGCCGATCTCGTCCTGGCGGCGGTAGCGCTTGCCGATGGCCTGCGAGTCGTCGAAGTCGACGTTCCAGCTCTTGCGCAGCTGCGCCGCCAGGTCGCGCGCCTTGGGCGACAGGTCGGCATTGCGCGACAGCGGCAGCACGGCCGCCTTGACCGGGGCGAGCCGGTGGTCGAGGCGCAGGACGGTCCGCTTGTCGACGCCGCCCTTGGCGTTGGGCGCCTCGTCCTCGGCGTAGGCGTCGACGAGGAAGGTCATGATCGAGCGGGACAGGCCGGCCGCCGGCTCGATGACGTAGGGGGTGTAGCGCTCGTTGTTGGCCTGGTCGAAGAAGGTCAGGTCGGTGCCCGAGTGCTTGCTGTGGCTCGTCAGGTCGTAGTCGGTGCGGTTGGCGATGCCCTCGAGCTCGCCCCACTCGCTGCCCGCGAAGTCGAACCGGTACTCGATGTCGACGGTGCGCTTGGAGTAGTGGCTCAGCTTGTCCTGCGGGTGCTCGAAGTGGCGCAGGTTGTCGGGGTTGATGCCCAGGTCCGTGTACCAGCGGGTGCGCTCGTCGATCCAGTACTGGTGCCACTCCTCGTCCTCACCCGGCTTGACGAAGAACTCCATCTCCATCTGCTCGAACTCGCGGGTGCGGAAGATGAAGTTGCCCGGCGTGATCTCGTTGCGGAAGGACTTGCCGGTCTGCGCGATGCCGAAGGGGGGCTTCTTGCGCGAGGTCTGCAGGACGTTGTTGAAGTTGATGAAGATGCCCTGCGCGGTCTCCGGGCGCAGGTAGTGCAGACCGGACTCGTCCTCGATGACCCCGAGGTAGGTCTTGAGCATCATGTTGAACTCGCGGGCCTCGGTCCACTGGCCGCGCGTGCCGCAGTCGGGGCAGACGATCTCGCTCATCGGGATCGAGTCGGGGTCGATCTCCTCACCCTTCTTCGCCGCCTTGTCGGCCACGGCCTCCTGCAGGTGGTCCTGGCGGTGGCGCTTGTGGCAGCTGAGGCACTCGGTGAGCGGGTCGGTGAAGGTGCCGACGTGACCCGAGGCGACCCAGGTCTCGCGCGGCAGGATGATCGAGGAGTCGAGGCCGACGACGTCGTCGCGGCCGGTGACCATCGAGCGCCACCACTGACGCTTGATGTTCTCCTTCAGCTCGACACCGAGCGGCCCGTAGTCCCACGCGGAGCGGGTACCGCCGTAGATCTCACCGCACGGGAAGACGAAGCCCCTGCGCTTGCAGAGGTTGACGACGGTGTCCACGGTGGAGGTCTGCTTGGCCATGTGGGAGAGGTTATCCGGCACCGTGCCGAGCAGCCGCATCGGCCCGCTTACCCTGTGGGGGTGTCCAGCAGCTCCTCCCGCCGCCCCGAGCCCGTCGCGACCAATGCCTTCGAGCGCGCGAGCCTGCCGCTGACCCGTGTCATCGCGGGCCTGCCGCCGGCCGTGCCGATCGTCGTCGTCTTCGCCCTCGTGCTCGTCGGCGCCTTCCTCGGTCCGTGGGGAGCGATCCCGCTCGGCATCGTCGTGCTCTTCCTCGCGTGGATGCTCGCGCTGAGCTGGCCGCGGCTGACGTCGAGCGAGCGTCTCATGCGCGTCGCCGTGATCCTCCTGGTCGTCGGCGTGACGGCCGTGCGGCTCTTCCCCCGGTAATTCGCCCGTGGTTTGACAACGGTTCTCATTTCATCTGAGAATCGTTCTCATGCCGATGCGCCACCGCCTCCCCCTCACCGTCTCCGCCCTCGTCCTCGCCCTCACCGGGTGCGGTTCCGCCGACGGTGGCGAAGGGGGTTCCGCCGACGGTGACGCCTCGCTCACGATTGCCACCTCCTTCTACCCGCTGCAGCACGCGGCCGAGCAGGTCGGCGGCGACCACGTCGCCGTCACCAACCTCACCAAGCCCGGCGCCGAGCCCCACGACCTCGAGCTGACGCCCAAGCAGGTCCTCGAGGCCACCCGCGCCGATGCCCTCGTCTACCTGAAGGACTTCCAACCGTCGGTCGACGACGCGGCCAAGGAGGCCGGCGACAGCGCGATGGACGTCTCTCCCTTCGCCCGTCTGGACATCGAGATCGACGAGCACGAGGGGCACGACCACGAGGAAGGCGAGGAGGGCCACGCCGGACATGATCACGGCGCCACCGACCCGCACTTCTGGCTCGACCCGACGCGCTACGCCGAGGTCGTCGAGGCCCTCGGCGAGCGCTTCGCCGAGGCCGACCCCGACCACGCCGCCGACTACCGCGCCAACGCCAAGGAGTTCGCCGGCGAGCTCACGGCTCTGGACGAGGACCTCACGGCCGGGCTCGACGACTGCACGAGCACCGACCTGGTGACCGGGCACTCCGCCTTCGCGTACTTCGCCGACCGCTACGGCTTCCACCAGGAGTCGGTGAGCGGGCTGACCCCCGGCGCCGAGCCGAGCCCGACGGCCCTCGCCGACCTCGTCGAGCACATCGAGGATGAGAAGATCACGACCGTGTACGCCGAGACGCTCGTCCCCCAGGACACCGCCGACACCATCGCCCGCGAGACGGGCGCCGAGGTCGCCGTGCTCGACCCGATCGAGGGGCTCACCGACGCGTCCGCCGGCGACGACTACGTCTCGGTCATGCGCAGCAACCTCGAGACCGTGCGTGAGGGGCAGGGCTGCTCATGACCGGAGCGCCCCCCGTCATCGAGCTCGAGGGCACCGCCTTCGGCTACGAGGACCGCACGATCGTCAGCGACCTCGACCTCACCGTCCGCCGCGGTGAGGTCGTCGCCGTGCTCGGCCCCAACGGCTCCGGCAAGTCGACCTTGGTCAAGGGGCTGCTCGGCCTGTCCGAGCTGCACGCCGGCAGTGCGCGGGTCCTCGGTCACGAGGTCGGCTCCCCCGGCGCGCGCGCCGGGATCGGCTACGTGCCCCAGCGGCACACCCTCGCCTCGGCCGTGCGGGCCACCGCCGCCGAGATCGTCACCATGGGCCGCACCGTGCGTACCCCGTGGTGGGCGCCGTGGCGCATCCGCGACGCCGCCGGGCGCGACCTCGTCCACGAGTCGCTGTCGGTCGTCGGCCTCGCCGACCTGGCCACGCACGACGTCGCCACCCTCTCGGGCGGCCAGCAACGCCGGGTCCTCATCGCCCGCGCCCTGGCCAGCCGGGCCGACGTCTTCCTCATGGACGAGCCGACCGCCGGAGTCGACCGCGGGCACCAGGCGGTGCTCGTTGCCGTCATGCGCCGCCTCGTCGAGCGGGGCGCGACCCTGATCATCGTCACCCACGAGCTCGACGCCCTCGCCGAGATCGTCACCCGCACGATCGTCGTGCGGGGCGGCGGCATCCGGCAGGACTGCGCCCCGGGCGAGCTGGCCGCCGGCGAGGAGGCCCACACCCACCACGCCGGCGAGGAGGCACCACCCCCTTCTACCGTGCCGACCACGATCATCACGTCCACGGGAGGGCACCGCTGATGGACCTGCTGGCCCTGGACTTCATGCGCAACTCGCTCATCGCCGCCCTGCTCGTGGGGGCGTCGGCACCGCTCGTGGGTGTCTTCCTCGTGCAGCGGGGCATGTCGCTCGTCGGCGACGGCATGGGGCACGTCGCCCTCGCCGGCGTCGGCATCGGGGTGCTCACGAGCACCTCCCCCGTGCTCACCGCCCTCGTCGTCGTCGTCCTCGCGGCGGTCGCCATCGAGCTGCTGCGCCACCTCGGCCGCACCGGTGGTGACCTCGCGCTCGCCGTGATGTTCTACGGCGGCCTCGCCGCCGGTGTGGTCATCATCGCCAAGGCCCCCGCCGGGTCGGCCAACAACCTGCAGGGCTACCTCTTCGGAGCCCTGACGACCGTCTCGCCCAGCGACCTCGTCCAGTTCGCCGTGCTCGCGGCGGCCGTGGTCGTCACGGTGATCGTCCTGCGCGAGCGGCTCTTCGCAGTCGCCCAGGACGACGAGTACGCCCGCGCCTCGGGCCTGCCCGTGCTCGCCACCAACATCCTGCTCGCCGTGCTCACCGGCGTCACCGTCGTCATCTCGATGCGGGTCATCGGGCTGCTGCTCATCAGCGCCCTGATGATCCTGCCCAATGCCACCGGCCAGTACCTCGGACGTTCCTTCCGCGGGAGCCTGGTCTGGGCGGTTCTCGTCGGCACGCTGACGAGCGTCGGCGGCGTCGTCACGAGCTTCTACGTCGACACCCCCTCGGGCGCGACGATCGTCCTGCTGGCCATCGCCGTCTTCGTCGTCGCCGCTGCGGGCATGACGCTCGTGCGGGCCCTCGGCCACCGACGACACCGCACCGCCGAGGCGCACGAGCACGTGCACTGGGAGGACTGCGGTCACGAGGTCGTCCTGCACGGCGACCACGTCGACTACCTGCACGACGGGCGCCGGCACGCCCGCCACGGCGACCACTGGGACGAGCACACCCCCGACCCCGCAGGCCCCACCCTCGAAGGGAGCCCCCGATGACCGACACCCGCACCCGCCGCCCCACCCGCCAGCGCACGGCGATCGAGGCCGACGTCGACCGGTCCGACGAGTTCCGCTCGGCGCAGGAGGTCCACGCGAGCCTCGCCGCCGGCGGCGACAAGATCGGTCTGGCGACCGTCTACCGGACCCTGCAGGCCATGGTCGACGAGGAGGCGCTGGACTCCCTTCGCACCGACGACGGGGAGATCGTCTACCGCCGCTGCAGCACCGGGCACCACCACCACCTCGTCTGCCGCGACTGCGGCCGCACCGTCGAGGTCGAGGGCCCGGCGGTCGAGCGGTGGGCCGACAAGGTGAGCGCCGAGCACGGCTTCACCGACGTGTCGCACACCCTCGAGCTCTTCGGCCGCTGCGTGGACTGTGGCTAGGCGATCCGGCTACGGCGCGGCGGGCAGGGCGAGCCCGCGGACCGACCGGGTGATGCGGCCGTCCTCCTGCTTGGCGAGGAACATCATCGAGCCGTACTCCAGCGGCAGCCAGCCCTCGCCGTCCTCGGTGAGGGGCTCGGAGGCGAAGACGGCCGCGGTGGCGTCCTCCTCGGTGCACTCCTCGAAGCCGTAGGTCCCCTCAGCCTGCTCGAAGTTGCGTCCCAGCAGCAGGTACATCGGCTCGAGGAGCATCCCGAGGTCGAAGTCGTCGCTGCCTGCGGGAGCCTTGCGCAGCTCGCGCCAGTCTCCCGGCGGGTCCACCTCGCCGTGGTGCCCGAGACCCCAGTTGATCCCGATGATGCGTCCCGGCGAGACCAGGGCCATCTTGAGCTTGGTCAGGCCCGGGAGCTGCAGGGTCTCCATGGCATCGGCCACGAGTCGGACCAGTCGCTCGACGGCACGCTGGACGTCCTCGTCGCTCTCACCCTCCAGCAAGGACAGCAGGAGCACGGCGAGGAACTCGGTGTCGGTCGTGCCGCGCATCTGCTGGAGGTACTCGTCCGTGCAGTGCTGCAGCAGCTCGCGCTGCAGGATCTGCCAGCCGGGCAGGTAGCCGTTCTGCGCGACGAGCCACGGCGCGCCCTCGAAGAAGAAGGGGTGGCAGTTCTCGTCGGCCAGGACGACCTGGGAGTCGTAGGCCGCCGCCCGCACGTGCGCGAGGAGGGTGTTGGCCTGGAGGCTGGGGATGATACTTGCGGCATTGTCGTCGTAGAAGGCCGCCATCGGCCGGCGGTAGATGAGTGGCTCGTCGGGCTTGAGCAGGTGGTCACCCCACGCGCCGAAGCCCCACCCCGCGAGCTGCAGCTCGGGGTGACGCTCCGGGTCGAGCGCCTGGTTGATCAGGCTGTTGTCCGGCGTGAGCAGCAGGCTCTCCAGCGGGGTCTCCGGCCCGATGTAGGCAAGGACTCGACACATGTGCGACCTCTCCGTGACGGCTCACCGTGCGTCGGTGCACGGTCTCGCCAGCGTAGGTGACGCTCAGACGATCCCCGGGGTGGGGGCGTCCACCGCTCCGCCGTACCGGCGCTCGCGCCGGGCATACGTCTCGATGGCCTCCCACAGGTGGCGGCGGTCGTAGTCGGGCCACAGGGTGTCCTGGAAGACCATCTCGGCGTAGGCCGACTGCCACAGCAGGAAGTTGCTCGTGCGCTGCTCCCCCGAGCTGCGCAGGAAGAGGTCGACGTCGGGCATCGTCGGCTCGGTGAGGTAGCGCGCGATGGTGCGCTCGTCGATGCCCGAGCCCTTGAGCCGGCCGGCCTTCACGTCGTCGGCGATGCGCCGCACCCCGTCGACGATCTCGGCGCGGCCGCCGTAGTTGACGCAGAAGTACAGCGTCATCGCGTCGTTGTCGCGGGTCATCTCCTGGGCGATCTCGAGCTCCTTGATGACCGAGCTCCACAGCCGCGGCCGGCGGCCGACCCAGCGCATGCGCACGCCCCACGCGTGCAGCTGGTCGCGGCGGCGCCGGATGACGTCGCGGTTGAAGCCCATGAGGAAGCGGACCTCCTCGGGCGAGCGCCGCCAGTTTTCCGTCGAGAAGGCATAGGTCGACAGGTGCTTGACGCCGATGTCGAGCGCGCCGGCGACGACGTCGAGCAGCGCACCCTCGCCGGCCTCGTGCCCCTTGGTCCGCGGCAGGCCGCGCTGGTTGGCCCAGCGGCCGTTGCCGTCCATGACGATCGCGACGTGCCCGGGGACCAGGTCGGCGGGCACCGGCGGCGGCGTCGCTCCGCTCGGGTGGGCGAAGGGGGTCTCGTAGCGGCTCATCCGGTCCTCTGCGATGGGGTGGGGTGGCTGGTCGTGCGGTCGACGTGACGAAGGGAGAGCACCCCGCGCTCGAGGTGCCACTGGAGGTAGGCGGCGGTCAGGCCGGACCCCTCACGTCGATGGCGTGGGTCGGAGGCGTCGGCGACGACCCAGTCACCGACGAGCAGCGCAGCGAGGAGCTCGAGGGTCTCGGTCGCGGGGGCCGACGAGCCCGGGACCCGACAGCTGCGGCACAGGACCCCGCCGTGGGCGACGTGGAAGGCGCGGTGCGGCCCCGGCTCGCCGCACTGGGCGCAGTCGTGGAAGCTCGGTGCCCACCCCGCGACGGCCAGCGCCCGCAGGAGGTAGGCGTCGAGGACGAGCTCGGCGGCGTGGTCGCCCTGGGCCAGGGTCCGCAGGGCTCCGGCGAGCAGGAGGTACTGCTGCACCGAGGGCTCGTGCTCCTCGCTGAGGCGGTCAGCCGTCTCGAGGATCGCCGTGCCTGCGGTCCAGCGCGAGTAGTCGCGCGCGATCTGGTCGCCCCACGGGTCGAGCGACTCGGCCTGCGTCACGGTGTCGAGGTTGCGGCCCTCGTAGCACTGGAGGTCGACGTGCATGCCCGGCTCGAGGCGGGCGCCGAACTTGGACTTGGTGCGGCGCACCCCCTTGGCCACCGTGCGAATCTTGCCCCGGCCCCGTGTGAGCACGGTGATGATCCGGTCGGCCTCACCCAGCTTGTGGGTGCGCAGCACGACTCCGGAGTCGCGGTAGAGGGGCATGGCTCCATTGTCTCCCTTCGCCCTGACAGCGCGCCGACCCCACGCCGCGCCCGCACGACCTGTCGAACAGTTGTTCGACCCACTGCTATGGTCTAAACATGCAGGCGCTCCAGTCCTCGCTCTTCGACACCGCCGACTCCCCCACGCTCGGTGATCTCGGGCGGCGCCATCGGCGCTACCTCGACGGCACGGCGTGGGTCGACCTGCTGCCAGGCTGGGCGTGCGGCAGCGACGAGGTCCTCGACGCCCTGCTCCACGACGTCCCGTGGCGGGCCGAGCGCCGTCGGATGTACGACTCGGTCGTCGACGTCCCTCGTCTGACCTGCTTCTACGCCGCAGGCGAGAGCCTTCCCCACCCGCTGCTGACCGACATGCGTGAGCAGCTCTCGGCGCACTACGCGACGGAGCTGGGTGAACCCTTCGTCACCGCCGGGCTGTGCCTCTACCGCGACGGCCAGGACTCCGTGGCCTGGCACGGCGACCGCATCGGCCGCAGCCGCGAGCAGGACACGATGATCGCCATCGTCTCGCTCGGCTCGGCGAGGCACCTGTGCCTGCGCCCTCGCGATGGCGGTGTCTCGCAACGGGTCTCGCTCGGTCACGGCGACCTCGTCGTCATGGGCGGCGCCTGCCAGCGCACCTGGGACCACGCCGTGCCCAAGACGAGCGCCCGGGTCGGGCCCAGGGTGTCCATCCAGTTCCGCGTGGCCGGGGTGCGCTGACAGCGCCTCAGGCCTGAGCGACCATGTCCCGCTCCGCGCGGTTGACCGCCGAGAGGATCGCGCGCAGCGAGGCCTTGACGATCGAGTCGTGCAGGCCGACGCCCCACAGGACGCGGTCACCGACGGCGCACTCGACGTAGGCAGCCGCGCGGGCGTCGCCACCGGCCGACAGGGCGTGCTCGGCGTAGTCGAGGACCCGCACGTCGACACCCAGCGGGGCGAGGGCGTCGAGGAAGGCCGCGATCGGGCCGTTGCCGCTGCCGGAGATCTCGACCTCCTGGCCGGCGTCGAGGATGTGCCCCTCGATGCGGTCCAGGCCGGAGTCCTCACCGGTGAGCGTGGAGCGCACCGGCTGGAAGCGACCCCAGCCGTCCTTGTCCTCGCTGTGCAGGTACTCGTCGTTGAAGACCTGCCACAGGGCCAGGCCGCTCATCTCGCCACCGTCGCTGTCGGTCTTGTGCTGGACGACCGCGGAGAACTCCATCTGCAATCGACGCGGCAGGTCGAGGCCGTGCTCGGACTTCAGCAGGTAGGCGACGCCGCCCTTGCCGGACTGGGAGTTGACTCGGACGACGGCCTCGTAGGAGCGGCCGATGTCGTGCGGGTCGATGGGCAGGTAGGGCACGCCCCAGTCGATGCCGTTGACGTCGGTGCCGGCCTCCTTGGCCCGCACCTCCATGTCCTCGAAGCCCTTCTTGATCGCATCCTGGTGCGAGCCCGAGAAGGCCGTGTAGACAAGGTCGCCACCCCACGGGTGACGCGGGTGGACCGGCAGCTGGGTGCAGTGCTCGACGGTGCGACGGATCTCGTCCATCTGCGAGAAGTCGACCTGTGGGTCGATGCCCTGGCTGAAGAGGTTCATCCCCAAGGTCACCAGGTCGACGTTGCCGGTGCGCTCGCCGTTGCCGAAGAGGCAGCCTTCGATGCGGTCGGCGCCGGCGAGATAGCCCAGCTCGGCGGCAGCCACGCCCTCGCCACGGTCGTTGTGCGGGTGGAGCGACAGCACGACCGACTCGCGACGCTCGAGGTTGCGGCTCATCCACTCGATCGAGTCGGCGTAGACGTTGGGCGTGGCCATCTCCACCGTCGCCGGCAGGTTGATGATCATCTTGTGGTCCGGCGTCGGGTCGATGACGTCGATGACCTCGTTGCAGATGCGCGCCGCGAAGTCGAGCTCGGTGCCCGTGTACGACTCCGGTGAGTACTGGTAGTAGACGTCGGTGTCGGGGATCGTCTCCTCGAGCTTCTTGCACAGCCGCGCACCCTGCAGGGCGATGTCGACGATGCCGTCCTGGTCGGAGTTGAAGACCACGCGGCGCTGCAGGACCGACGTCGAGTTGTAGAAGTGGACGATCGCGGTCTTGCTGCCGGCGATGGCGTCGAAGGTCTTTTCGATGAGGTGGTCCCGGCACTGCGTGAGCACCTGGATGGTCACGTCGTCGGGGATGTGGCCGCCGTCGATGAGCTGGCGGCAGAAGTTGTAGTCGGTCTCGCTCGCGCTGGGGAAGCCGACCTCGATCTCCTTGTAGCCCATCCTCACGAGCAGCTGGAACATCTGCAGCTTGCGCTCGGCGTCCATCGGGTCGATGAGGGCCTGGTTGCCGTCGCGCAGGTCGACCGCGCACCAGCGCGGGGCCTGCGTCATGACCTGGTCGGGCCAGGTCCGGTCGGGCAGCTCGACGGCAATCTGATCCTGGAAGGGGACGTACTTGCGCACCGGCATCGCGGTGGGCTGCTGGGGGTGGATCATGCTCTGTCCTTCGTCACGTGGGGTGGGGGCTGGCCGGCACCACGAACTCCGCGACGAGGTGGCCGTCTGTCAGGCCTCGCCGCGGCAGAGAAGGAGGAGGTCCGTCCGCATGCCCAGCACCCTACCCCTCACCCCGGACGGTCATGACGGCGGTCACCATGCGGACGAAACACGATCGTTTCACCCGGAAACAGTCCTGCATTCCGAGTGAAACCACTCCGAAACGGGCCGCCCGTGTACTTGCCGCATGGCCCCGAACCCGACACCGAACCCCGACCGCGTCTCCACTCGTGTCGACATCGCGATCCTCGGCGTCCGTAGCGACGCATCGGTCCGCCGTACGGGCGGTGCGGGCCCGAGCGATGACGGACATTTTGCCATCGATGGCCTCGGAGCCGCACTCCGGCTCGACAGCAGCAGCCCCTACGTCGTCGATCCGGCCGGCCGTCTGACGCTTGACGGCGCGGACCTGGGCCTCGACATCTCCCCCGTCGCCCGCCCCCGCTTCTACGACCTGTCGACGGCGGACGGCGTCGCCTACGACAAGATCGCCAAGCTCCACGGAACCAACGTGCTCGCCACCACCGTCGTGCAGACGTGCGTGCGGTATGCGGAGAGCGAGCGGTGTCGCTTCTGCGCGATCGAGGCCTCCCTCGACGCCGGCTCGACGATCGCCGTCAAGACCCCGGCGATGCTCGCCGAGGTCGCCGAGGCGGCGGTCCGCCTCGACGGCGTGACGAGCATGGTGATGACCACCGGGACGTCGAACGGGTGGGACCGCGGCGCCAAGCACCTCGCCCGATGCGTCCGGGCGGTCAAGGACGCGGTGCCCTCGCTGGAGATCCAGGTCCAGTGCGAGCCACCCGCGGACCTGCAGGCGATCACCGACCTCTACGACGCCGGCGCCCGATCCATCGGCATCCACGTCGAGTCGATGGACGACGCCGTACGGTCCCGCTGGATGCCGGGCAAGTCACGCGTGACCATGGCCGAGTACCGCACGGCCTGGCGGGAGGCGGTGCGGGTCTTCGGCCGGAACCAGGTCTCGACCTACCTGCTCGTCGGGCTCGGGGAGGACCCGGACGAGCTCGTCGACGGCGCACGGGAGCTCGTCGACATCGGCGTCTACCCCTTCGTCGTCCCCTTCCGCCCGCTCGCTGGGACCCTCGCGACCGACGTCGACCACGTCCCGGCCCCCGACCGACAGGTCGTCAACGACGTCACGGCCCGCGTGGCGACACTGCTGCGGGACGCCGGGATGCGCGGCGCCGACCAGCGAGCCGGGTGCGCCGCCTGCGGCGCCTGCAGCGCCCTGCAGACGGCAGGTGCCTGATGCGGCTCGAGATCCCCTCGCTCATGGGGCCGACGGTGGCCCCCGACACGGGAGCCTGGACCATCGGCCGTGCCGACCCGCGCGAGACGGCGGACTACCGGGCCCTGCGCCGCGAGGTCTTCGTCGCCGAGCAACGCGTCCTCGACGTCGACCACGACGATCTCGACGACGACCCGCGCACGATCGTCCTCGTCGCCCGCGGCGCGGACGGCCGAGTGCTCGGCGGCGTCAGGCTGGCCCCCGCCACCCCGGGGCGCGACATCGGCTGGTGGACGGGCAGCCGGCTCGTGGTCCGTCGGGACGCTCGCCAGTCCGGTGGCATCGGGCCCGCCCTCGTCCGCGAGGCCTGCGCCACCGCGTTGCGCATGGGCGTGTTGCGCTTCGAGGCGACCGTTCAGGAGCCCAACGAGGTCCTCTTCCGCAGACTCGGGTGGACGGCCTGGGGGGCGACGCGCATCCAGGGCACGCCGCACGTGCGGATGCGCTGGCCCATCACCCGGATCCGCGACCTCGTGGCGTCCACCAAGAGCGAGCTGGGCTCTCTCGTCGGCGACCTGCGGCAGGACAGCCCGTTCGCCCTCGGCGGGGCCGAGTTCCTCGGCGACGACGGAGCCCCTGTCCCCGGCACCGACGTCGTCGCCGCCTGCGACGCGATCCTCCCGGCCCTCGTCGACCGGGACCCCGAGTGGGCTGGCTGGTGCGCCGTGCTCGTCAACGTCAACGACCTCGCCGCGATGGGCGCCTCGCCGGTCGGCCTCCTCGACGCGATCGGCGCCCCCTCCCCCGAGATCGCCCGGCGCGTCGTCGGTGGCATCCGCAGCGCCGCACAGGCGTGGGGTGTGCCCGTCCTGGGCGGCCACACCCAGATCGGTGTGCCCTCCGCGCTCACCGTCACCGCCCTCGGCCGGACGGACGCCCCGGTCCCAGGTGGTGGCGCGCGCCGTGGGGACGACATCTCGCTCACCGTCGACCTGCACGGTCGCTGGCGTCCCGGATTCGAGGGCCGTCAGTGGGACAGCACCTCCACCCGCACCGGCGCCGACCTGCGCGCACTGGGGTCGCTCGTCGCGGGTGCTCGTCCCGCAGCGGCCAAGGACGTCAGCATGGCCGGCATCGTCGGCACGGCCGCGATGCTCGCCGAGGCGTCGGCGATCGGGACAACCCTCGAACCGGACTCGATCCCCGCACCGGACGGCGTCCCCTTCGGCGACTGGCTCACCTGCTTCCCCGGCTTCGCCATGCTCACCGCCGACCGCCCCGGGCAGGGGCGGATGACCTCCCCGATCGCGCGGACCGCGCGCATCGGCACCGCCACCGCCGAGCCCGGCGTGCGCCTCCTCTGGCCGGACGGCGTCGAGACCGACGCCGTCGGTCCCACAGCCACCGGGCTCCTGCCCGGTTGACCACCCACCGCACCCCCACGAAAGGCACCACCGTGACCAACGACATCGACGCCCAGATCGCCGACAACATCGCCAAGTCGCTCGGCGAGATCCCCCACCCCGCCCTGCCCAAGGGCAGCAACGTGTACGGCTCGACGAAGATCTTCCCCGACTATCAGGCCGAGGACGGGGAGAGCTACTTCACCCTCATCCACGGGATCCCGCACGAGTCGTCGGTGAGCTTCGTCGCCGTCCTCCAGGCCACCCGCGCCCTGCGCAAGGGCTTCGAGTCCGCGATCTACCTCTACGGACCGGGCACCCTGGCGGCCACCGCGAACCGAGGGTTCCCGACCTCGGGTGACTCGGGCTTCCCGGGTGAGCTCAACATGAACGACTCGCTCGAGACCTTCATCAAGGAGGGCGGCACGGTCTACTGCTGTCGCTTCGGGCTCGCGCTCCACGGCATCCGCGAGGAGGACCTCATCGAGGGCGTCATCCCCGCGCACCCCCTGGACGTGCAGGACGCCCTCATCCACTACGCCCGCAAGGGCGCCATCATCAACTCCACCTACAACCTCTGAGGCCTGCGATGACCATCAAAGTCGCGTCCGTGTCCGCGAACTTCACCCGGGACCTGGAGCAGAACTACGCCCTCATCGCCCAGCTGCTCGACGACGCCCGCGCCGAGGGGGTCTCCTTCGTCGCCTTCCCCGAGGCCGCGATCGGCGGCTACCTCTCGTCGCTCGGCAACCACGGGGACACCCTGCAGACGACCAGCAGGTCCCTGCCGCCGGCGATCCGGCTGGACGGACCGGAGATCCGACGCGTGCAGGAGCTCGCGGGTGACATCGTGCTGACGATCGGCTTCTGCGAGCTCGCCGACGACGGGAGCACCCGCTACAACGCCGCGGTGTGTCTCGACGGCAGCACGATCTACGGCTCCTACCGCAAGGTGCACCAGCCGCTCGGCGAGAACATGTCCTACTCCGCGGGTGACAGCTACCGCGCGTTCGACACCCCGGTCGGCCGCGTCGGCATGCAGATCTGCTACGACAAGGCCTTCCCCGAGGCCGCCCGCATGCTCGCCCTCGACGGTGCCGAGATCGTCGTGAGCATGTCCGCGTGGCCCGCCGCCCGGACCGCGACGGCGGACAACCTGCAGGAGGACCGCTGGACCTACCGGTTCAACCAGTTCGACATCGCGCGTGCCCTGGACAACCAGGTCTTCTGGATGGCGTCGAACCAGTCCGGCACCTTCGGCTCGCTGCGCTACGTCGGCAACGCCAAGGTCGTCGACCCGGGCGGCAACATCCTCGCCACCACCCTGCTCGGGACCGGGCTGGCGATCGCGGAGATCGACGTCGACGCGACCTTCCGGACCATGCGTGCCGGGATGTTCCACCTGCGCGACCGGTGCCCGCACGTGTACGGCCCGGTGGCCGCGGTCTCGGCGCCGCACGTCGACCGGTGGCGGGAGCTCGCCCATGCCTGAGATGACCTTCTCCGTGCGCTGGCCGGACGGCGCCGAGACCTCGCACTACTCCCCCAGCCTGGTGATGCACGACCACCTCGAGGCGGGTGCCCGGTACCCGCTTGCGGACTTCGTCGCCCGGACGGGCGCGGCCTTGGGCGAGGCCAGCGAGCGCGTGCGCGCGAAGTACGGCATGGCCTGCACCTCGGCCATGCAGTCGCAGCAGACGATCGCGGCCACGGCCGCCCACTACCCGGCCGACATCCACCCCACGGCCGAGGTCGAGGTACTCACCATGGAACCGCAGCTCGAGAGGACCGGATCATGATCCCGACCCCAGTCGTCGCAGGTGACCACTTCGACGCCGTCATCGTGGGAGGCGGGCAGGCCGGCCTCTCGCTCAGCCACCACCTCGTCGAGAGGGACATCCGGCACATCGTCATCGAGCGTGACGAGGTCGCCCACGAGTGGCGCGACGGCCGGTGGGACGCCTTCACGCTCGTCACGCCGAACTGGCACTGCCGGCTCCCGGGATACGCGTACGACGGCCCGGACCCCGACGGGTTCATGACGCGCGACGAGGTCCACGCCTGGGTGCGGGCGTATGCCGACACCTTCGACGCTCCCGTCGCGCAGGGCGTCGAGGTCGTCCGGGTCGAGCAGCGGCCGGAGGGCGGCTTCACCGTCGTCACCTCGGCCGGGGTGATCACCGCCGACACCGTCACCTCCGCCACCGGTGGGTACCACGAGCCCGTGGTGCCCGACTGGGCGAAGGACGTCCCGGCGTCGGTCACGCATGTGCACTCGCACGAGTACCGCAACGCGCGCCAGCTCCCGGAGGGGCCGGTGCTCGTCGTCGGCACCGGGCAGTCGGGCACCCAGATCGCCGAAGACCTGCACATCGAGGGCCGCAACGTGCACCTCGCCGTGGGCCGGGCACCCCGTGTCGCCCGGTTCTACCGGGGCAGGGACTGCATGACCTGGCTCGCCGAGATGGGCCTGTACGACGTGCCGGTCACGACGCGCGGCCTCACCAAGCGGGAGTCCACCAACCACTACGTCACGGGGCGCGACGGCGGCCGCGACATCGATCTGCGGCAGTTCGCCGTCGGCGGCATGACGTTGCACGGCCGGGCGCTCGCGGTCGTCGACGGGGCAGTCCACTTCGACGACTCCCTGGCGAGCAACCTCGACCACGCCGACTCGGTCGCCGAGTCCATCAAGGACGACATCGACCGGTACATCGAGCGGGAAGGGATCGACGCCCCGGTGGAGGCACGCCACGCCCCCGTGTGGCAACCACGGCCCGGGGGCAGCAGCCTGGACCTCCGCGACATCGGCAGCATCGTCTGGGCCGTCGGCTTCCGGGCGGACTGGGGCTGGCTCGGCGAGCTCCGCGTCCTCGACGAGGACGGCCACCCGAGGCACGAGCGCGGTGCCACGTCCGTGCCCGGTTTCCACTTCCTCGGTTTGCCGTGGCTCCACACATGGGGCTCCGGGCGGTTCCACGCGATCGCCCGCGACGCGGAGCACGTGGCATCGCTCGTCGCCGAGGGCGCGGCCGCCCGCGCGGCCTGACACGTCCCTAGTCTGGGCCGATGAGCACCGTGACGATGGCGGCCGTGGCCGCACACTTCGGACGCGACGTCGAGCGCACCCTCACCAAGCTGTCCGGCATCGTCCAGCAGGCCCGCGAGCGCGGCGTCGATCTGCTCGTCCTCCCGGATGCCACGATCGGCGGTTACCTCGGCGATCTGAGGCATCCGGGAGGTACGGGGGCCGACCTGCCTCCGGCCATCGCGCTCGACGGGCCCGAGGTCGCCGCCGTCGTGTCGCTGGCGGGCGGGATGACGGTCTGCTTCGGCCTCACGGAGCGCGCCGTCGTCGACGGCGAGGAGGTGCGCTTCAACACCGCGGCCTGCGTGAGCGGCGACGGCCTGCTCGGCGTGCACCGCAAGGTGCACCTACCGCTCGGCGAGGCCGAGGCCTATCGCTCCGGCGACAGTTTCCGGGCCTTCGACACCCCGGTCGGACGGATCGGCATGCTCATCGACTTCGACAAGACCTTCCCCGAGGCCGCCCGCACGCTGGCCCTCGACGGCGCCGAGGTGGTGACCTGCCTCAGCGCGTGGCCCGCCAGCGTCACAGACCGGTCGGACCGGATCCGCAACGACCGCCAGGCCCACCTCTTCGACCTCTACGACTGCGCCCGGGCCGCCGAGAACCAGGTGTACCTCGTGTCGTCGAACCAGACCGGGGTGCTCGGGGGCCTGCGCTTTCTCGGTCAGGCCAAGGTCGTCGACCCCGCCGGCGAGATAGTCGCCAAGACCTGGGCGAAGGGGGGACTGGCCGTCGCCGGGGCCGATGTCAGCACTGCCGTGGCGCGGGCCCGCCGCTCCCTCGACCACATCCACCAGCGGGTGGAGCACGCCTACCGACTCACCACCACCAGCGCCTGACCGTCACCGGCGGCGCACGATCGGACCACCCATGCGTATCGCCCAGCTCACCTACTCCACCAAGCCCCGTGGCGGGGTCGTCCACACGCTCGCCCTGTCAGAGGCACTCGCGGCCCGCGGGCACGACATCGAGATCTGGACCCTGGGACGGGGCGGTGACCGCGCCTTCTTTCGGGACCTCGACCCGCGCGTGCAGGTGCGGGTCGTCCCCTTCGTCTCCCGCGAGGACGAGAGCGTCGGTGACCGCATCGAGCGGTCCATCGCGGCTCTGGCCGCGGCCTTCGACACCGGCGCGGACGTCGTGCACGCGCAGGACTGCATCTCGGCCAATGCCGTGCTCGACGCCGGCGTCGCGCCCATCCGCACCATCCACCACCTGGACGCCTTCACGACACCTCGTCTGGTCTCCTGCCACGAGCGCGCCATCCACGCCCCGGCCGCGCGCATCTGCGTCTCGCGGGCGGTTGCCGACGAGGTCGAGGCCGCCTACGGCTACCGCGCGGCGGTGATTCCCAACGGGGTCGACGCGGGCCGGTTCGCCCGCGCTGCCGGCCCCGCGGGTGCGCCCGCCCGCGACGCCTGGACCGCCCAGCTGGGCGGCTACGTCCTGGCGCTCGGTGGCATCGAGCCACGCAAGGGCACGATCGACCTGATCGAGGCCTTCGCCCGGCTCGACCGCCGCGATCTGCAGCTCGTCATCGGTGGTGGGGAGACGCTCTTCGACTACCGCGACTACCGCGCCCGATGTGACGCCCGCGCCCGCGAGCTCGGCGTCAGCCCGCTCGTGCTGGGGCCGGTCGAGGACGACGAGCTGCCAGCACTCGTCGCCGGCGCACAGGTGCTCGGCTTCCCCTCGACGAAGGAGGGGTTCGGACTCGCGGCGATGGAAGCACTCGCCGCCGGGGTCCCTGTCGTCGCCCGTGACCTGCCGGTGCTGCAGGAGGTCTTCGGGGACACCGTGCGCTACGGCAGCGACGTCGACGGTCTGGCGGCGGCGCTCGACGCTGCGCTGTCCGACCCCTCTGGCCACGCCGAGTCCGGGCGGGAGCTGGCGGCCGGCTACACCTGGGCCGCGGCGGCCTCCGCGCACGAGGACTTCTACGTCCGCCACCTCGACGCGACGACGGCCCGAGCGGTCCTCCCTTCGCGCTGAGCAAGAGAAACCCCAGCTTCGCAGGAGTACCAAACCCTTGCGAAGCCGGGGTTCATCGGGTGACCCGAGAATCGGGTGACGGGTGGGACGAGGCGCCGTCAGCCCTTGCGCGCGACGATCGCCTCGGCGATCTGCACGGCGTTGAGGGCGGCGCCCTTGCGCAGGTTGTCGCCGACGACGAAGAGCGTCAGGCCCTTGCCGTCCGCGACCGACTGGTCAGCGCGGATGCGACCGACGAAGACCTCGTCCTTGCCGGTGGCCTCGAGGGGGTTGGGCACGGCCGTCACGACGACGCCGTCGGCCGACTCGAGGATCTCGGTCGCGCGCTCAGGGCTGATCTCGCGCTCGAACTCGGCGTGGATCGCCAGCGAGTGGCCGCTGAAGACGGGCACGCGCACGCAGGTGCCGGAGACGCGCAGGTCGGGGATGTGCAGGATCTTGCGCGACTCGTTGCGCAGCTTCTGCTCCTCGTCGGTCTCGAGGGTGCCGTCGTCCTGGACGGACCCGGCGATCGCGACGACGTTGAAGCCGACGGGCACCTCGTAGACCTGCGGGGCCGGCAGCGTCAGGGCGCCACCGTCGCGGGCGAGGTCCTTGGGGTCACCAGAGGCGTAGCCGCCGCGCAGCTGGCTGTCGAGCTCGGTCAGGCCGGCGCCGCCGGAGCCGGAGACGGCCTGGTAGGTGGCGACGCGAAGGGCGACCAGGCCCGCCTCGTCGTGCAGCGGCTTGAGCACCGGCATCGCGGCCATGGTCGTGCAGTTGGGGTTGGCGATGATGCCCTTGGGCAGGTCGTCGAGGTCGCCCGAGTTGACCTCGGAGACGACGAGCGGGACCTCGGGGTCCTTGCGCCAGGCGCTCGAGTTGTCGACCACGGTGGCGCCGGCGGCCGCGACCTTGGGCGCCCACTCCTTGCTCGTGGACCCGCCGTTGGAAAACAGCGCTATGTCGAGACCGGAGAAGTCGGCGGTCGCGGTGTCCTCGACGGTCACCTCCTCGCCCTTCCACGGCAGGGTCGACCCGGCGGACCGAGCAGAGGCGAAGTAGCGGATCGAGGTGACGGGGAAGTCCCGCTCCTCGAGCAGCGTGCGCATGACCTGTCCGACCTGGCCGGTGGCTCCAAAGACTCCGATGTGCATGGGCCAAGGATAGGCGTCGGGGCCTGAACACCCACATCGTGTTCAGGCCCCGGACGCGGTGGAGCACGTCAGGCGGTCGGCGTGTCGTCCGTCCGCGTGTCCGTGTCGCCCTGCTCGGTGGTCGTCGAGGAGCCACCGTTGGCGACGACCGGCACGACCTTGTCGCGGTCGATGCCCGCGCCGGGCTCGGCATGGTCGATCGACAGGACGAAGTCGTCGCCGTGCTCCTTGACCCCCGCGACGACGGCCTGCTTGAGGGCCTCGCGGGCGTAGGCGCGGCGCACCGCCATCGGGTCGGTCTGCAGGTCCTTGACCAGTGCGACCGCCATGCCGATCATGATCAGCACGAAGGGCAGGGCCGCGATGATCGTGATCTGCTGCAGACCGGTCAGCGAGTCCTCGCCGCCGATCGTGAGCATGATCGCCGCGGCAGCACCCGTGGCGACACCCCAGAAGACGACCGTGAACTTGTTGGGCTCGAGCGTGCCGCGCTCGCTCAGCGAGCCCATGACGATCGAGGCCGCGTCGGCACCCGAGACGAAGAAGATCGCCACGAGGACCATGACGAGGATCGAGGTGACCCCCGCCCAGGGCATCGAGTCGAGGAGCGCGAAGAGTGTGCTCTCCTCGCCGTCGCCGAACTTGTCGAGCGTCGCGCCCATCTCCTGCGCCTTGATGGCGGCGCCACCGAAGATCGCGAACCAGATGAGGCTCACCGTGCTCGGGACGAGCAGGACGCCGGTGACGAACTCACGGATGGTGCGGCCGCGGGAGATGCGGGCGATGAACATGCCGACGAAGGGGGTCCAGCTGACCCACCAGGCCCAGTAGAAGATCGTCCATCCGGACAGCCACGACTTGATGCCGTGCTCGCCCTGCGCGTTGGTGCGCGCGGAGTACTCCATGAGGTGGTGGAGGTAGGTGCCGAGCGAGGTCGGGACGAGGTTGAGGATGAAGATCGTCGGGCCGAGGACGAAGACGAAGAGCGCCAGGACGAAGGCCAGCACCATGTTGGTGTTGGACAGCCACTGGATGCCCTTCTCGACGCCGGACACGGCGGAGAAGATGAAGCAGATGGTCAGCACCACGATGATCAGCACGAGCACCGTGTTGGTCACGTCGTCGGCCCAGCCGACGATCTTGGCACCGGAGGCGATCTGCAGGGCGCCCAGGCCCAGCGAGGTCGCCGAGCCGAAGAGCGTGGCGAAGATCGCGAAGATGTCGATGACCTTGCCCACCGGGCCGTTGACCTGGCGCTTGCCGATGAGCGGCTCGAAGACCGCGCTGATCGTCAGGCCGCGGCCCTTGCGGAAGACGCCGTAACCGATGGCCAGACCGGCCACCGTGTAGATCGCCCACGGATGCAGGGTCCAGTGGAAGAGCGTGGTCGCCATCGCGGTGCGGGTCGAGCTGTCGTTGCCCGCCTCACCGGTGCCGGGCGGCGGGGTGATGTAGTGGGCCAGCGGCTCGGCCGCACCCCAGAACATCAGGCCGATGCCCATGCCGGCGGAGAACATCATCGCGATCCACGAGATGGTGCGGAACTCCGGCTCCTCGCCGTCGGCGCCGAGCGGGATGTTGCCGTACTTGCTCGCCGCGAGCCAGATGACGAAGAAGACGAAGCCGGTGGACGCGAGGGCGAAGAGCCAGCCCGTGTTGGTCACGACCCAGTCCAGGCCGCTGGCCGAGGCATCGGACAGCGACGAGGTGCTGATGACGCCCCAGAGCACGAAGGCGAGGGACAGCACGGCGGTGATGCCGAAGACGATCCAGTCGATCCCGAGCTTGTCCTGCTTGCGGATGATCCGCGGCTCGAGAGCCGGGTGGTCCACCCGGCGGGTGTCACGCGGCGGGGCGTTCTTGCCAGAGGCTGGTGGTTGCGCGGTGTCTGTCACGTTATGTATGGCCCGGTGGACAAGGCCTCCGGGGCCACTCCTCCCGAAATCGAGTTGGTGGCGGTCTCTGGGCAGCATGCTGCCAACCACCCACTTTGACCCACGGGCGCACGGCCGCCCAAATGGTCGTGACCGACTCGTGACCTGGGGTCGGGTGATCCGACCCGGTCAGAAGCCCAGACGCTGCAGCTGCTTGGGGTCGCGCTGCCAGTCCTTGGCCACCTTGACGTGCAGGTCGAGGAAGACCTTGTGGTCGAGCAGCCTTTCGATGCCCGCCCGCGCCGTCGTGCCGACCTCGCGCAGCCGTGACCCGCCTCGTCCGATGATGATCGCCTTCTGGCTGTCACGCTCGACGTAGACGTTGACCCGCACGTCGAGCATCGGGTCGTCGGCCGGGCGCCCCTCGCGCGGGACGATCTCCTCGACGACGACGGCCAGGCTGTGCGGCAGCTCGTCGCGCACCCCCTCGAGGGCCGCCTCGCGGACGAGCTCGGCGATCATCCGCTCGTCGTCCTCGTCGCTCAGCTGGTCCTCGGGGTAGAGCGGCGCCGGCGACGGCGGCAGGTGCTCGGCCAGGACGCGCAGCACGTCGTCGACCTGGTCGCCGCGCACCGCGGAGCAGGGCACGATCGCGGCCCAGTCGCCCAACTGGTCGATGGCGATGAGGTGCTCGGCCAGCCGGTCGCGGTCGACGGCGTCGCTCTTGGTCGCGATCGCGACGACGGGCACGCGCTTGGCCCGCTGCAGCTCCGCGAGGTCCTTGGCGATGAAGGTGTCGCCCGGACCGATCTTCTGGTCGGCCGGCAGGCAGAAGCCGATGACGTCGACCTCGAGGAGAGTCTCGCGTACGAGGTCGTTGAGCCGCTCCCCCAGCAGGGTGCGGGGCTTGTGGAGGCCGGGGGTGTCGACGAGCACGACCTGCTGGTGGTCGCGTGTGACGATGCCGCGGATCGTGTGCCGCGTCGTCTGCGGCTTGCTCGAGGTGATCGCGACCTTGTCGCCGACGAGGGCATTGGTCAGGGTCGACTTGCCGGCATTGGGCCGGCCGACGAGGCAGGCGAACCCGGCGCGCCACTCGGTCTGCGTCTCGTCCATCGTCATGCCCCGATCTCCTCGTGCTCGCTCTGCCGGATGTCGACGGGCTCGACCCGCTCGACGATGACCGTCGCGATGCGGTGCTGTCGTCCGGACATCTTCTCAGCCGTGAGGGAGAGGCCGGCGACCTCGCAGTGGGCCCCGACGATGGGGACGCGCCCGGAGATCTTGCCGATGAGGCCACCGACGGTGTCGACCTCCTCCTCGTCGATCGTCACGCCGAAGTGCTCGGCGAGGTCGTCGACGTGCAACCCCGCGGGCACCCGCGTGCGTCCGTCGTCGAGCTCCTCGATGCCCGGCCCCTCGCGGTCGTACTCGTCGGTGATCTCGCCGACGATCTCCTCGAGGATGTCCTCGATCGTCACCAGGCCGGCCGTGCCGCCGTATTCGTCGACGACGATCGCCGCGTGGATCTGGTCGCGCTGCATGTCGCGCAGCAGCTGGTCGACGGGCTTGCTCTCGGGGACGAAGGGGGCCGGCCGCATGAAGTCCGCGACGGGCAGGTCGCGTCCCTCCTCGTCGGCGAGCAGGCGTCGCACGACGTCCTTGAGGTAGAGCAGGCCGACGATGTCATCGCTGGACTCCCCCACGACCGGCACCCGCGAGAAGCCGGACCGGATGAAGAGATTGAGCGCCTTGCGCGCCGGCTTGTCCGACTCGATGGTGATCATGTCGGTGCGGGGCACCATGACCTCGCGCGCCAGGGTGTCGCCCAGCTCGAAGACGGAGTGGAGCATGTCGCGCTCATCGTCCTCGATGATCGACGACTCCCCCGCGAGGTCGAGCAGGTCACGCAGCTCGGCCTCGGAGCGGAAGGGCCCGTCGCGGTAGCCGCGCCCCGGCGTCACGGCATTGCCGAAGGTGACGAGCAGCCGCGCCACCGGCCCGAGGACCCGCCGGACCCCGACGACGAAGGGGGCGGACGCCAGGGCGATCGCGGTGCTGTGCTGCCGCCCGAGGGTCCGCGGGGAGACCCCGACGAGCACGAAGGTCACGACGACCATGATGGCGGCGGAGATGAGCAGGGCCACCCAGGTGCGCTCGGCCTGCTCCACGACGACGAGTGTGATGAGCACCGCCGCGGTCGCCTCGGCGATCGCCCGGAGGAAGGCCAGCACGGAGATCGGACCGGCGCTGTCGGCGAGGATCGTCCGCAGCGCGCTGGCCCCGCGGCGACCCTCCGCCTCGGCCTCGTCGGCGGCCACCCGGGAGGCGGATCCGATCGCCGCGTCGACGAGTGTGAGGACGAAGGCGGCGACGATCGAGACGACCGCGCCGATGATCAGCGTCGTCACGCGCCGCTCTCCCGGCCCCGCCCGGCGAGGAAGGTGAGCAGGAGCTGGCGCTGCAGCTCGAACATCTCACGCTCCTCCTCGGGCTCGGCGTGGTCGTAGCCGAGCAGGTGGAGGATGCCGTGCGTGGTGAGCAGCAGCATCTCCTCGATCGGGGCGTGCCCGGCCGTCGCGGCCTGGCGTTCGGCGACCGAGGGGCACAGCACGATGTCTCCGAGGACGCCCTCGAGCGGGGCCTCCCCCTCGCGCCCCGGTCGCAGCTCGTCCATGGGGAAGCTCATGACGTCGGTCGGGCCGGCGAGGTCCATCCACTGCTCGTGCAGCACCGTCATCGTCGCCTCGTCGACGAAGCGGATGCACAACTCTGCCTGCGGGTGCACGCGCATCTGCGCGAGCACGTAGCGGCTGATCTCGACGAACTCGGCCTCGTCGACGACGTGGTCGGTCTCGTTGAGCACGTCGATGCTCATCGGCCGGCTCCCTTCGTCGCGTCGTATCGGTCGTAGGCGCTCACGATCTCGCCGACGAGTCGGTGGCGCACCACGTCGGCGGCGTCGAGGTGGGCGAAGTGCACACCGTCGACGTCGGTGAGGATCCGCTGGACCACCTTGAGGCCGGACTCGATGCCGCCGGGCAGGTCGACCTGACTGGTGTCGCCGGTGACGACCATCTTGGAGCCGAAGCCCAGGCGGGTGAGGAACATCTTCATCTGCTCGGGCGAGGTGTTCTGCGCCTCGTCGAGGATGATGAAGGAGTCGTTGAGCGTGCGCCCGCGCATGAAGGCCAGGGGCGCGACCTCGATGGTGCCGGCGGCCATGAGCCGCGGGATCGACTCGGGGTCGATCATGTCGTGCAGCGCGTCGTAGAGCGGTCGCAGGTAGGGGTCGATCTTGTCGTTGAGCGTCCCGGGCAGGAAGCCGAGCTTTTCCCCCGCCTCGACGGCCGGGCGGGTGAGGATGATCCGGTTGACCTGCTTGGCCTGCAGGGCGGCGACCGCCTTGGCCATCGCGAGGTAGGTCTTGCCGGTGCCGGCGGGCCCGATGCCGAAGACGACGGTGTTGTCGCCGATGGCGTCGACGTAGTGCTTCTGGCCGAGCGTCTTGGGGCGGATCGTGCGCCCGCGGTTGGAGACGATGTTGGTCGTCAGCACGTCGGCGGGGCGCTCGCGGGTCTGACCGCGCAGCATGGTGATCGAGCGCTCGACGGCATCCTTGTTGAGCGGCTGCCCGGCCTCGAGGATTTCGAGCAGCTCGTCGAGCAGCCGGTCGAGGACCTCGAGGTCGCCGGCCGGCCCGTGGAGACGGAACTCATTGCCTCGGACGAGGATCTCGGTGCGCGGGAAGGCCCTCTCCATGGTCCGCAGCAGCTCGTCGGTCGGGCCGAGCAGGCTGACCATCGGGATGTTGTCGGGCAGGACGATCGTCTGCTGGACCCGGGGCGCCGGGCCGGACGCGGCCGCCCGCGGGTCGTCGGAGATCGCGTCGAGGGCGCGCAGGTCGGGGTGGTCTGATGGAGGCATCGTGCTCCCGATTCTACGGGCGCGAGCGCGGTCCCACTCCCAGAGGCGGATCGGTGGTCGACCGCGGGGCCACGAGCGGGGGGTGGGCCACGCTCCACGTCGGGGTGATCGCGCGGTGGGCCAGGACGTCCTGGGCCAGACCGGTCGCGGCCGTCAGGCCCTGCCCAAGCATCGCCTGCTCCAGCGCCGCGAGGAAGGCGCGGCGGTTGCGCGCCCCCAGCAGGTACCAGCCGAAGACCGATCGGCCGGGGTCCGGTGCTCCCGCCACGTTGGCCGACAGCATCGATCGCTGCCATCCGTTGACCACGACCATGGGCCCGGCGGTGCCGCGCGTCGCGCCCGCAGGAGCCGCCACATTCCGGGTGAGGAAGAGCGCTCGGGACACGTAGACCCGCCCCGGGTCGATGGTCTCCAGCGGGATCGCTGTCTGGCCCCGGAAGCCCAGGACCAGGGCCCGCTCGTGGACCCTGATGCGGTCCAACGCCCCGGCGACGACGAAGATCGCCGCAGCACCGAGGCCGATCGCCAGCGGGACCACCGCGATGGCGGGGTCGGGCGCGATCACGGCCGCGAGAACCGCGACGAGGACGAAGGGCAGGACGAGTGCCGTGAGGAAGCCCGCGGTGGGGCGGGCACGGAAGGTCGCCAGCTCGCGACCGGGGTCGGCCTGCGCCGCGGCGACGAGCTGCTCGAGGTGCGCCTGGGCCGCTGGGCTGCCGTCGTGGTGGAAGAGAGGTCGCACGTGGGGAGCAGCCGGTCCGGTCACGACGCGGCGCCCTCGCTCCACTGCGTCCACAGGTCGATGACGGCCGACTGGGCCACGGGCGTGTAGGTCACGGAATCTGCCCCGGGCTCGGCCACGTAGAGCTCCGACGGAGAGGCGTGGACGACCTTGAGGTCACCCGCCTCGCCCAGCTGCCGCGCCAAGGTCGTCACGTGGGTGATCCCCGCGAGGAAGTCCAGCCGCTCACCACTCGCCAGGTCCGACTCCCCGACGGAGCGGGGCTCGCCACTCGAGGCAGAAGTCTCGGAGACCCCGAGAAAGCGCAGGAACTCGGCCATCTCGTCGGCATCGGACCGGGTCAGCACGAAGGCGTGGTACCCCTGCGGGCTCACGACCTCTCGCAGGAGCACGCCGTCGCCGGCGGGCCGATAGCTCAGCCACGACTGGCCGTCCTCGGTCATCCGCTGCGCGACGAGCGAGGCGTCGACGCGTCGCAGGTGCAGAGCGGCCAGGAGGGACTCGGCCACCTCGTACTCGTTGTCGCCGTCCTCGCGCTCGGCCACGAGCGCAAAAGCGTCGAAGGTCGTCAGGGTCCGCAGAGCGGCCGACTGGGCGAGCTGCTTGTCCTCGGGCGACAGGCCGCGGTACCACTCACCGAGAGGGCCCGCGAGCTGTGCATCGCCGACGAGCGCCACCATGGCCTCGTCGGGCAGCGCACCGAGGGTGAGTCGCGCGTCGCCGCCCAGCGCCGCGAGCGCCTGCGCGGCTGCCTGCTCCGCTGCGGGTGAGTCGATGATTCCGGGTGTCTTGAGCTCAGGCACTTAGAACAGGCCTCCGATGGCGCCGACAGGGTCGGACAGGACACTACCAACGCCGTCGGCAACTGCCTTGGCTCCGTCGGCCACCGCACCGGCGCCGTCCGCGATCGCCCCACCGACGGCCTTGGCGCCGTCGACGATGGCGCCGCCTGCGTCGGAGAGCGCCCCCGAGATGGCATCCCAGTTCTGGTAGATCGCGATGCCCGCAGCGGCGATGCCGGCCACGGCCATGACGCCGATCCCCACCGGGCCCAGCGCGACACCGAAGGCCGCCGCCGTGGCCAGGCCACCGCTCAGGGCTCCCAGACCGCCGCCCGCTGCCCTCAGGTAGTCACCCTCGCGGATGCCCTGCACGAGGTCGATGCCGCCGGTGATGACGCCCAGCGGCCCGAGGACCTTGCCGAGGGTCGGCCCGGTCGCCCGCAGCAGGCCACCCAGCTTGGAGCTGATCTTGGCCGGGATCGTGCCGCGGAAGAGATCGTCCATCTGACTCGCCGTCGCACCGAGCATGCTCTGCAGGCGAGCCTCCGGCATCAGTGCCTGGTACATCTTGAAGGTGTTGCCGGTGAGGGCGGCGAGCAGGCGCGGGCCCTTGGTCACCAGTGCTGCGATACCCGACCCCAGCGGGCCGAGCGCGGCCAGGTCGTCGAACCCGAAGCCGTCGTCCCCTCCGCCGCCTCCGGGGGCACCCGACCCTCCCGGGCCACCGGGCTGGCCCCCGCCACCGGGTGCACCTCCCCCGCCCTGAGAGGCCTGGTCCTGGTCGGACGCCTGCTGCTGCAGGCCCTTGCCCAGCGCCTGCACCGTCTGGCTGGCCGCGGCGAGGGACTTCTCCGCACCTCCCCACGAGCCGCTGAAGCTCTCGAGATCCGGACCCTCCCACGCACCCGACAGGACGGACAGCTGACCGCGCCCCTGGCTGCCGATGTTGCTCAGCGTCTCGCCGTTGCGCAGCAGATCGCTCGCGATCTGCCGGACGCGCTCGACGTCCATGCCCTCCTGCACGCTCATCCGTGGCCCTCCTGCTCGATGGTCCTGTCTCGACCCCCGAGCCTAGGCACCATTCGTGGATCGTGACATGGGGAGCACTCCCCTCAGCGCCACCGATCCCGTGCGCTGAGCACGGAGACGGCCGCCGGACCGGCCGTCGAGGCCCGCAGCACCTGGGTGCCGAGGCGGACCGGGACACCGCCGGCGGCCACGAAGCGCTCCAGCTCCTGCGGCGAGATCCCACCCTCGGGACCGACGACCAGGAGGACCTCCCCTTCGGTGGGCAGGTCGGCGGTGGCCAGCGGGGTCGTGGCGTCCTCGTGGAGGACGAAGGGGGTCGCCCCGGCGAACCGCTCGGCGAGCCCCTGGCTCGTCACCAGCTCGTCCAGCCGCGGCCACCGACCGCGCCGGGACTGCTTGGCGGCGCGCTCGATCACGTTGGCCCACTTGCGCAGGCCCTTGTCGACCTTCGGTCCCTTCCACCGCACGATCGAGCGGTCGGCCTGCCAGGGGACGACCCCGTCGACGCCGAGCTCGGTGGCCGCCTCGACGGCGTCCTCGTCGCGGCCGTCCTTGGACAGTGCCTGCACGAGCGTCAGGCGAAGGGAGGGCTCCTGCTCGTCGGCGCGCTGCCGCACCCGCAGCCGCACGAGGTCGCGGCCGACCTCGGCCGCCTCGGTGAGCACACGCGCGCCCTGCCCGTCGGCGACGAGCACCTCCTCCCCCACCTCGAGCCGCACGACGGTGGCGGCGTGGTGCGCCTCGGGCCCGACGAGGTCGACGGCGTCGTCGACCCCGAGCCCGTCGAGGTCACCGGGGTCGACGAGGAAGAGCGGCGCGGTCATGCGCCCATCCTGCCTCGCGTCAACCCCGCCAGAGCGGCGGGTCGTACGGCGCGCGGCGCGGGTAAGCCTCACGTCCGGTCGGGACGTCGGCGCGGTGCCGCGTCAGGTGGTCGGCGAGACCCCGCACGGGGTAGCCGTCGGCGGCCATCGCGGCCTCCAGATCACGGACGAAGCCGCCGACGTCGCGCGGCCCGAGCACCCACCAGACGAAGGGGGTGTCCAGCCGGGGAGCGGTGGAGAGCGGGTCGTACTTGGTGCCCAGCCCCCGCCAGTCCTCGACCGCGTCAGGGCCGTCGGTGCCGTTGAGCAGGAGGCACTCCCCGCCGGCGACCCGACGGCGCCGGTTGAGCGTCACGACCGACCGAGCGGCGCGCGCCGAGGTCGCCCACACCATGCGGCCGGGGTCCATCGTCGCGTAGGGCACGGGGCGCGAGGCGACGAGCAGGCCGTGCTCACGCACCTCGATGGTCCGGCTGCCGCGGGTGGCGAGCATCGCCGGGAGCAGGAGCGCCGCGACGACCACGCCGACGCCGAGGGGGCAGAGCACCGCGACCAGAGGAATGGCCCCGACCGCGGCCAGCACGCCCATGACGACGACCAGTCCCACGAGGAGCAGCGCCACGAGTCCGAGGAGGACCGCGACGGGGCGGGAGGCCGCGGGCACCGTGTGGCGCGTCCGGACCTGGCCGAGGTGCTCGGGTCCGAGGCGCAGCCAGGCGTCGAGGTCCGCCGCCGAGCGGGCGGAACCGTCGAGGCGGACGAAGCCGCGGGTCACCAGGCGCCGCGCCAGGCCCGGTAGCGCTCGAGGACGTCCTGCGGCGCGGTGCCGGCGTAGACGAGCCCGTCGCCCTCGACGGTGCCGACGGTCGTCCCGCCCTGCTCGTCCACGGCGACGACGCACGCCTCGGGCTCCGCGTCCTCCCCCGGCGGCACGAGGGCCAGCTGGGTGACGTTTCGCTGGCGGGCGAGGAAGGTCATGACCTCGCCCGGCGCCGGCGCCCCGCCACCCGGCTGGCGCAGCCCGTCGACGGACGACGCGGTGGCGTGGTCGAGCAGGCCGAGGATGCCGCGGAAGAAGAGCTCCTCGTCGTCGTCGAGCCGCACGAGGTCGAAGGCGTGGAAGCCCTGGGCGGTGACGACCTCGCGCAGCCAGAGGTCACCGGCCCTCCGCAGGACGTACCAGGACGGCCCCTGCCGGGTCATCGACTGCGCCGAGAGCCCGACCGGCTCGAAGCGCATCCGCAGCAGGGCCATGAGGCGACGGGAGACGCGGGCGCTGAGGTCGCCCTCGGCGTCCTGGGTGACGATGACCTCCTCGCGGGAGGTCAGCGAGCGCAGGGCCGTGGCGCGGCTGACCCGCTGGGGGTGCTCACCGAGCCCCGGGTACCACTGCCCCACCGGCTCGACGGCCTCGATGCCACCCATGAGGACGACGAGCTCCTCGTCGGTCAGCGAGCCGAGGTGGCTGGTGTCGGACGACTTCGCGTACTCGGCCAGAACCTCCTCGACGGCCTGAGCCGCCTCATCGGAGGCGATGATCGGTCGCAGGTCCGGCAGGTCGTCGGCAGCGGGGGGCGTGTCGGTCGGCGTCGTCGTCATGGGTCAACCTCACCACAGTCGGGGCATCGGGATGCCCGGGAAGGACGGCTTGGGCAGGCCGGGCAGGCTCGGCAGACTCGGGAAGGTCGGCGTCGGGATCCCCGGCAGGTTGGGGATGGGCAGCTGCGGGACCGTCGGTGTGGGCGCGCCCGGCCAGTCCGGTAGCCCGGGGACGGGGATCGTCGGCGGCGGGAACTGCGGCAGGGGCAGCGGCAACCCGGGCAGCGGGCTGTTGGGGTTGAGCGGGCCACCGATGAGCCCGTTGTCCCAGGCCCACTTCGCCGCGGCGTCGATCTCGTCGTCGAACTCGCGGTAGATGCCGATGCCGATCGAGATCCCACCGAAGACGAGCGCCAACCCCCCGAGCACGAGCCCGGCCGGCGCCCCGAGGATCGTGCCGGTCGCAAAGAGGGCCGCGATGCCCAGGCCACCGGCGATCGTGCCGGTGAGCCCCTGGAAGAACTGCAGCACCGAGTCCTTGGAGAAGCCCTCGGTGAACCAGCGGTAGATCGACTCGCCCATGTCCCACAGCCCGAGGATCGCCCCGAGGAAGGGGGTGACCTTGCCGAGGAGCTTGAGCGGAAGGGAGAGCCACTTGAGCCACTTGAGGTTCTTCAGCACCTGGAAGGCCTCGTCGGCCCAGGCGAGGGCATCGGCGAGGAGGGCCGGGATCGAGTAGGCGAAGCTGCGCAGGAAGTCCCACGCCCCCTTGAGCAGGTCGCCGATGACACCGAAGATGTCGGGGAAGGACGGCAGCTTCGGGAGGCCGGGCAAGCCCGGGAAGTCCGGGAGGCCCGGCAGCTTGGGCAGCTGTGGGCCCCCGGGACCGATGCCCGAGCCCTCGGAGGCACGGTCCTGGTCCTCGGCCTGGCGCGCGAGCTCCTCCCCCATGTCCCGCACCAGCTGCTCGGCGCGATCGAGCTGCGGCCGGGCACTGCCCCACTCGCGCGCGAACTGCTCGACGTCGGGCCCCTGCCAGACGTCCTCGAGCACGCTCATCATCGCGCTGCCGCGCGCGGCGACGTCGCCGATCACGGAGCCCTGCGACCTGAGCTGGTCGGCGATCGACCGGGCCCTGCCGGTCTCCATCCCCTCTGCGACGCTCACTGGTCGGTCCTCCACGTGGTCCAGACGGCCCGCAGTTCGTCGGTGCTCGCCCCGGTGAAGTGCACCGAGCCGTCCTCCGCCGGGCGGCCGAGGGTCAGCGCACCATCGGCACCCACCGCCACGACGAGCCCGGTGGTCTCCCCTTCGGCACTGGTGAGCGTCACCTGCGCGACGTGCTCCTGCGCAGCGAGGACCTCGCGCACCGCGGCCGGGGCTTCGCCGTCGGCCGGCTGGACGAGGTCGACATCGCTCGGGGCGGCCCCGGCGCCCACACCCAGCGCGGCCGCGAAGGTGTTGATCTCCGTGTCGTCGAGCTCGAGCAGGTCGAAGGAGTGGAAGCCGTCCGCGCTCACGAGCTCACGCATCCACCCTGCTGAACCCTGGCGCAGGACGTAGAAGGCGGGGCCGGAGCCGACGACGGACTCGACGACGAGGCGAGCCGGCTCGAGGCGCAGGCGCAGCAGCCCCAGCAGTCGCTGCCCCACCCGGGGCGCGACCGTGCCCTCCTCGTCGGGGGCGAAGACGACCTCCCCACGAGAGGTCAGGGAGCGCAGCGCCGATGCCCGGACCGTCTGGGCCGTGGCGTCGTCGAGTCCGCTGAACCACCGGCCGAGCGGTGCCGCGGTCTCGACGTCGCCGAGGGCGGCCACCAGCTCCTCGTCGGTGAGCGACCCCAGGCGCAACGCCCCGGGCTCGGTCCGGCGGGCGGTGACGGCAGCCGCCGCCTCCCCCGCAGCCTCGGCCATGAGAGCGGACCTCAGGTCGGGCAGCTCCACGGCATCCTGGGCGGTGGTCGTGTCGGTCATGACTGGCTACCTCGTCAGTTCTCGGGGAAGGGACGCTCGGGGAAGGGACGGTCCAGCGGGTGCGCGAAGGGACCACCCGGTGAGAAGGGGTCCGGGTCGAGCGGGTAGGGCATGGGGTCGACCGGGATCGGCGTCGGCACCGGGTTGTAGGGCCCCTTGGGGAAGTCCTCCGGCCACGGCATCGGCTCCGGCATCGGCACCGGGTTGAACGGCCCCTCCGGAAAGTCCTCCGGGAACGGCATGGGCATCGGCTCCGGCATCGGCACCGGGTTGAACGGCCCCTCCGGAAAGTCCTCCGGCAGCGGCAACGGCTCCGGCATCGGGACCGGGTTGTACGGCCCCTTGGGGAAGTCCTCCGGGATGGACGGCGGCGTGGGCAGCGGATCGGCCACCATGGTCGACGCGAAGGGCGAGGTGGCCATGATCGGCGGGACCGGCGGCGGCAGCTTCGGGCCGTCGTCGCCCCCGCCATCGGGGACGCGCTGGATGCGCGGCTCCGGGAGCGGCGGGACGGGCACGGGGCACCGCGGGATGGGCGGGAAGGGCCACGGCGGCAGCGGCAGCCGCGGGAAGGGCGGGATCGGCGGCACCGGGAAGGGCCACGGCGGCAGCGGCAGTCGGGGCAGCTTGGGCCACCGCGGCAGCGGCGGGAGCGGAGGGAGCGGGATCGGGAAGGGCAGGCGAGGCAGCCGCGGGCCGCCCTCACCCTCGGAGGCGCCCTCCTGGTCCTCGGCCTGCACCGCCAGGCCCTCGGCCATCTGGGAGAGCATCTGGCTGGCCCGCTCGATGGCCGGGCGCAGTCCGTCCCACGCCCGGGAGAACTGCTCCGTGTCGGAGCCCTCCCACGCGCCGTCGAGCACACGCATCAGCGCCGTGCCCTTGCCTCCCACGTCGCCGAGCGCCGAGCTCTGCGCCCGCAGCGCTCCCGCGACCTGCCGGACCCGGCCGGCATCCATTCCCTCGCTGATCATCGCCTACTCCCCTGGACGGTCTGTGTTGCGACGAACCTAGCGACGCAGCCGGGGTGACGACATGGGGAGGACTCCCCCCTCCGGTCAGCGCTTGAAGGCGTGCCGCAGCCGACCGACGAAGCCGGAGTCGACGTCGTCGAGCTCGCCATCGGGCTGCTCCTCGTCGCGCACGGCCGCGAGCTCCCGCAGCAGACGCTCCTGCTCCGCGTCGAGCTTGGTCGGGGTGCGCACGTCGACGTGGATGACGAGGTCACCGCGGCCCTCGCGCCGCAGGTGCGTGACGCCGAGGCCGGGCAGGACGATCGTGTCGCCGGGCTGGGTGCCCCGCTTGATGGTGATCTCCTGCTCGCCGTCGAGGGTGGCGAAGCTCATCGTCACCCCGAGCGCCGCCGCGGTCATCGGCACCGCGACGGACGCGTGCAGGTCGTCACCGCGCCGGGTGAAGGTCTCGTGGTCACGCACCCGCAGCTCGACGTAGAGGTCACCGGCCGGCCCGCCACCGGGACCGACCTCCCCTTCGCCCTCGAGGTGGATGCGGGTGCCGCTGTCGACGCCGGCGGGGATGCGCACGGTCATCGTGCGGCGGTTGCGCACCCGGCCCTGGCCGGAGCACTCGTGGCAGGGGTTGGGGATGACCTCGCCGAAGCCCTGGCAGGTCGGGCACGGGCGGCTGGTCATCACCTGACCCAGGAAGGAGCGCTGCACCTGCTGGACCTCGCCGCGGCCGGCGCAGGTCTCGCACGTGCGGCGGCCGGTGCCCGGCTGGGCGCCGTCGCCGGAGCAGGTGCCGCAGACGACGGCGGTGTCGATGGTCAGCTCCTCCTGACCGCCGAAGACCGCGGTCGCGAGGTCGAGCTCGAGCCCCACGAGACCGTCCTGCCCGCGCGCCGAGCGCGAGCGGGGGCCGCGGCCGGCGCCGCCGGCCGCCTGCCCGAAGAACTGCTCCATGATGTCGCTGAAGGTGAAGCCGGCGCCGAAGCCGTCGTGGGCACCGCCGTAGGGGTCGCCGCCCATGTCGTACTGGCGGCGCTTCGTCTCGTCGGAGAGGACGTCGTAGGCCTGCGAGACCCGCTTGAACTGCTCCTCGGCCTCGGGGCCGGGGTTGACGTCGGGGTGCAGGGTGCGGGCGAGCTTGCGGTAGGCCCGCTTGATCTCCTCGGGCGTCGCCTCACGGCTGACGCCCAAGTCCTCGTAGTAGTCGTTCACGCGTGACGTCCTCGTGGGTCGTGGGTCGGTCTGGTCAGGTGCGGAGCGGACGCCGGTCAGGCATCCACGATCCGCGAGAGATAGGTGGCGACGGCACGCACCTGTGCCATCGTCGCCGGGTAGTCCATGCGGGTCGGGCCGAGCACGCCGACGGCACCGACCTGCTCGTCGCCCGCGCCGTAGCCGGAGGTGACGAGCGAGGTCCCCTGCAGCCCGGTCACGGGATTTTCGGAGCCGATGCGCACGGACACGCCGGGCGCCTCCTGATCGGCCTCGACGCTGAGCAGCTTGAGCAGCACGACGTGCTGCTCGAGGGCGTCGAGCACCGGCTCGAGGGTCATCGGGAAGTCGCTCGAGCTGCGCGCGAGGTTGGCCGTGCCGGCCAGGGTGACCTTGGTCGCCCGCTCCTCGGCCAGTGCCGCCTCGACGACACCGATGACCCCGGCGGTGAGGGCGTCCTCGGTCTCGACGTCCTCGTCGTGCAGGGTGCGCAGCGACTCCAGCGCCTCGGCGAGGCGGCGGTCGCGGGTGGCGGCGTTGACCCGGCCGCGTGCGCTGGCCAGGGCATCGGCGCCCTGGGGAGCCAGGTAGTCGACCCCCGTGGGCACCACGCGCTGCTCGACGCGGCCGGTGCCCATGATGACGACGACCATGAGCCGGGTCTCGCTCATCGGCACCAGCTCGATGTGCTTGACCGTGCTGCGGGTGAGCGAGGGGTACTGCACGACCGCGACCTGCCGGGTCAGCGTCGACAGCAGACGGACCGTGCGGTCGAGGACGACGTCGAGGTCGTCGGCACCCTCGAGGTAGTCGGTGATCGCCGCGCGCTCCCCCCGGGACATGGGGCGGATCGCCTGCAGCCGGTCGACGAAGAGCCGGTAGCCGGCATCGGTCGGGATGCGCCCCGCAGAGGTGTGTGGGGCGATGATGAGCCCCTCGTCCTCGAGCGCGGCCATGTCGTTGCGCACGGTCGCGGCCGAGACGTTGAGCTGGTGGCGGTCGAGCAGCGCCTTGGAGCCGACCGGCTCCGACGTCTGGACGTAGTCCTCGACGATGGCGCTGAGCACGGCCATGCGGCGCTCCTGGCTCATGCTGACCTCCTTCGACACCCACGAACGGGACCGCTGGCACTCGGTCCACCTGAGTGCCAAGTCTACGACCGGGGCGGCCATTCCCCGGAATCCGGCGTGCCGACGCCGCGAGTGACCTCCCTTCGGCCTACCGTCCGTGCCGTGAGCGATCGATACGGCATGGACGTCCTCTCCGGCGACTGGAAGTCGAAGGGCCGGCTGGCCCGACCGACCTCGCGGGCGATGGAGGCCGCGCCGGGCACCGTCGTCGAGGACGTCGAGACCGGCTGGGTCGGCGCCGTGGTCGCCGTGGAGAAGGCGGGCGGCGTCCACGTCGTCCACCTCGAGGACCGGCGGGGCAAGGTCAAGGCCTTCCCGCTCGGTCCGGGCTTCCTCGTCGACGGCGCCCCGGTCTCGCTCACCGCGCCGAAGGGGGCCCAGCGCGCGGCCCTCGCAGCCGCCGAGAAGCAGGCCTCCCGCACTACGAGCGGGTCCGTCGCCGTGCACGACGCCAAGGCCCGGGTCGCCATCGGGTCCCGGATCTTCGTCGAGGGCCGCCACGACGCCGAGCTCGTCGAAAAGGTCTGGGGCCACGACCTGCGGGTCGAGGGCGTCGTCGTCGAGATGCTCGACGGCGTCGACGACCTCGCGGCCGCGATCCGCGACTTCGCCCCCGGCCGCGGTCGGCGGATGGGGGTCCTCGTCGACCACCTCGTGCCGGGCAGCAAGGAGTCGCGCATCGTCGCCGAGGCCAACAAGGTCGCGCCCGAGCACGTGCTCGTCCTCGGGCACCCCTACGTCGACGTGTGGCAGTCGGTGCGCCCGCAGCGCCTCGGCATGGAGGTCTGGCCGACGATCCCCCGCTCGATGGAGTGGAAGCGCGGGATCTGCGCCCACCTCGGCTGGCCCCACGACTCCCAGGCCGACATCGCCCGCGCCTGGAAGCAGATCCTGGGCACCGTCCGCAGCTATGCCGACCTCGAGCCCGCCCTCCTCGGGCGCGTCGAGGAGCTCATCGACTTCGTCACGGCGCCCGAGGGCTGATCCTCCCCGCTCCCTGAGGAGGTCGCCCGCGGCCGTCTCGAAGGGTTGCCCCGACGCCCGTCCGGCCGGACCGATTGACCGGGAAGATCGGATCCGGCCGGGAAAGCTGCTGGTGACCGCGAAATTGCGCGGTCACCAGCAGCTTTCCCGGCCACGAGCGGATTTCCCGGCCACGGGCTGAGCGCGTCGGCACCGGACCGCAGGCGAAGGGGGATGCCGGCGCAGATCCAGCCGACGTCACGCACGACGACGGCCGCCGAGGGGTCAGTCCTTCGGGCCGCCTGCGACGTAGATGACCTGGCCGGACACGAAGCCGGCCTCCTCGGACAGGAGGAAGGACGCGGTGGCGGCGATGTCCTCGGGCTGGCCGACGCGGCCGACCGGGGTCTCCTTGGCCGCGTGGGCGAGGAAGTCCTCGAAGGGCACACCGATGCGCTCTGCGGTCGCGGCCGTCATGTCGGTCTGGATGAAGCCGGGGGCGATCGCATTGGCCGTCACGCCGAACTTGCCGAGCTCGATCGCCAGGGTCTTGGTGAAGCCCTGCATGCCGGCCTTGGCGGCCGAGTAGTTGGTCTGGCCGCGGTTGCCCAGGGCAGAGGTCGAGCTGAGGTTGACGATGCGACCGTACTTTTCCGCGGTCATGTGCGCCTGGGCGGCCTTGGTCATGAGGAAGGCGCCCCGCAGGTGGACCGCCATGACCAAGTCCCAGTCGTCGACGCTCATCTTGAAGAGCATGTTGTCGCGGATGATGCCGGCGTTGTTGACGAGCAGCGTCGGGGCACCGAGCTCCTCGGCCACGCGAGCGACGCCCGCCTCGACCTGCTCGGCGTCGGAGACGTCGACGCCCACGGCCAGGGCGGTCCCGCCCCCTTCGGTGATCTCGTCGACGACCGCCTGGCAAGCGGACTCGTCGAGGTCGAGCACGGCGACGTGGTGGCCGTCGGTGGCGAGGCGAAGGGCGATGGCCCGGCCGATCCCGCGGGCGGCTCCGGTGACGATGGCGGTGCGAGTCGTGGTCATGCGGCCCATCGTGCGCCATCGGGTAAGCGCTCGCACACCTGAGTCCGCGGAGCGGTCATCGAGGCAGGGTCAGCGGCGGTGCACCCGGCTCGGGCGCCACGTCGCCTCGGTCGGCAGCATCCACCCACGCCGTCGAGCGAGGTCGCACACGCCGCCGCCGATGAGCAGTGCGCCCAACGAGGCGAGCGGATCAGCGGTCACCAGCTCGAGCAGGACGAAGGAGGCGCCGCCGGCGAAGGCCGCGGTCGCGTAGAGCTCGGAGCGCTGCAGGATCGCGGGCACGCTGCCGAGCATGACGTCGCGCACGACTCCTCCCCCGCACGCGGTGAGCACGCCGAGCAGGATCGCCGGGAGCCAGTGGATGTCGAGCAGCAGCGCCTTCTGGGTGCCGACGACGGCCCAGGTGCCGAGCGCCACGGCGTCCACCCAGGGGAAGACCTGCCGCCAGCGGCGCCCTTCGAGCGGGACGAGGAAGGCGATGCCCGCCGCGACGAGGGCCACGGTGAGGTAGCGCAGGTCGGTCAGCGCGACGGGCTGGACGTCGAGGAGCACGTCACGGATCGCGCCGCCCCCCAAAGCGGAGATGATCGCCAGCACCGAGAATCCGACCGGGTCGAGCTGGTGGCGGCGGGCGACGGCCCCACCCAGCAGACCGTTGGCGAAGACGCCGAGCAGGTCGAAGGCCGCGATGAGGTCAGGGATCTGCGGGACGTCAGGCACCGGCGCTCCCCACGAGGTGGTGGACGACGGTGTCCGCGAGCAGCCGACCCCGGCGGGTGAGGACGACCCGACCGCGCACTGCCTCGCGGCCATCGACGAGCCCGTCGGCGACGAGGCCGGCGACCGCCCGGCGGCCCTGCGGCTCAAGGCGATCGGTCGGCAGCCCCTCGCGCAGGCGCACCCCGAGGAGGACCTCTTCGTCAGCGCGCTGCTCGGCCGTCAGGGCCTCACGCTCGGCGGCCGGGTCGCCCTCGGCCAGCGACCTGGCCCAGGTCGCGGGGTGCTTGAGGTTCCACCAGCGCTCGCCGTCGACGTGGCTGTGGGCGCCGGGGCCGACGCCCCACCAGTCGTGGCTGCGCCAGTAGGCCTCGTTGTGCCGGCAGCGGTCGGCGGTGGTGCGCGCCCAGTTGCTGATCTCGTACCAGTCGTAGCCGGCGGCGGTCAGCAGCTCGTCGGCGAGCTCGTACTTGTCGGCCTCGTCGTCACCCGTTGGCATCGGCAGCTCGCCGCGGCGCACCCGGGCCGCCATCTTGGTCCCGTCCTCGACGGTCAGGGCGTAGGCCGACAGGTGGTCGGGCTCGAGGGCGAGCGCGGTCTCGAGCGAGGTGCGCCACTGCTCGAGGGACTCCCCCGGCGTGCCGTAGATGAGGTCGAGGCTCACCGCGAGCTCCGCGGCCCGGGCCGCGGTCAGGGCGCGGGCGACATTGGCCGGGTCGTGGGTGCGGTCGAGCGTCGCGAGGACCTGCGGCACGGCCGACTGCATGCCGATGCTCACCCGGGTGAACCCACCGTCGGCGAGCATGCGCAGCGACTCCTCGGTGACGCTGTCCGGGTTGGCCTCGGTGGTCACCTCGACGTCGTCGGCCAGCCCCCACCGCTCGCGCACCGCGTCGAGGAAGCGCACGAGGTCCTGCGGCGGCAGCAGGGTCGGCGTGCCGCCGCCGACGAAGACCGTCGAGACCGGGCGATCGGTGCCCACGGACCGCAGCGCCAGGTCGAGCTCGCTGATCGCGGCGTCGACGAAGGTGGCGACGCTCGCCCCCTTCGCCCCGCCGGCGGGACCCAGCTCGGTGGCCGTGTAGGTGTTGAAGTCGCAGTACCCGCAGCGGACCGTGCAGAAGGGCACGTGCAGGTAGATGCCGAAGGGGGGACGCACCGGCCCATCCTCCCACCGATAGCGTGGTCGCCATGACCCGGTGGATCGAGCTCGACGGCGTCGTCAACATGCGGGACCTCGGCGGGCTGCCCACCCGCGACGGCCGCACCACCCGCGAGGGTCGGCTGATCCGCAGCGACAACCTCCAGGCCCTGAGCGAAGGGGACGTCCGTCACCTCGTCGAGGAGCTCGGGGTGACCGACGTCGTCGACCTGCGCAGCCACGTGGAGCACGAGGTCACCGGCGCCGGGCCGCTGCGGTCCACGCCGCTCACCCACCACCACCACAGCCTGCTGCGCGAGGATCTCGATGCCGGCGAGACGGTCGCGGAGGCGCTCGCGGTGCGGTGGGGTCGGGAGGACCCCGCCCCGCGGGACGGGACCTTCTGGGCGCGTCACTACACGGGCTACCTCACGAGGCGTCCCGACTCCGTGGCCGCCGCGCTCGCCGCGGTCCGGGACAGCGCCGGGGGCACCGTCGTCCACTGCGCCGCGGGCAAGGACCGCACGGGCACGGTCGTCGGCATGGCCCTGGCCGTCGCCGGGGTGCCCGAGGAGGAGATCATCGCCGACTACGTCCTGACCGCCGAGCGACTCGAGCGGATCATCGGGCGCCTGATCGAGGTGGAGCCCTACCGCAGGTCGCTGCCGACCCACACGCTCGAGGAGCAGCTACCCCGCGCGGAGTCGATGGCCGCGGTGCTCTCGCACCTCGACGCGGAGCACGGCGGGACGGTCGGCTGGCTCGAGGCCGCCGGGTGGTCCCAGGAGGAGGTCACGCGGCTGCGCGACCGGCTCGCGGGGTGAGGCTCAGGCCTTCTTCGGCTTGGCGGTGACGTAGACGGGGATGACGCCCTCGACGACGACGACGCCGTCGGTGCGCACCGCCTTGACCCGGATGTCGACGTCGTAGGGAGCCTCGCCCGTCCACTGCTCGGGATCGGTCTCGGCGACGCACAGCAGATCGGTCGTCGACTTGGCCAGGTAACTCACCTGCAGGCCGCGCGGCAGCCACCGATGGTCGCTCGGGCAGGTCGCCTCGGCGAGCAGGCCCATGGCGGCTTCGAGGCCGTTGCACACGGCGATCGCGTGGAGGGTGCCGATGTGGTTGTGCACCCGCTTGCGGTTGCGGATCGACAGCTCGGCGTGGTGGGCGCGGACCTCGCGCACCTGGGGGCGCACCGTCGCGAAGTAGGGCGCCTTGACGGCGTAGAGCAGGGAGAAGATCCGCTTACCCGCCGGGAGACTCGTGATGCGCTGGTACAGGTCGAAGGTCTGCTGGGCCATGCCCGACACACTAAGCGCGCGCTTGGTTCCCCGGAAGGGGAGGCCGCGTCGGCTGCGTCACGTCATCCGGCGTAGGTGCCGAAGCTCCAGGAGTTGCCCTCGGGGTCGAGGATGCTGAACCCGCGCGAGCCGTAGTCCTCCTCCTTCATCGGCCGGGTGAAGCTCGCCCCCAGCGCCTCGGCGTGCGCGTGCACCGCGTCGGGGTCGTCGGTGACGACGTAGAGGTTCGCGCTGCCGGCCGGCGTCGTGAAGTGCGGGTCGTCCGGCCGGGCGCTCGCGATCATCACCCGGCCGCCCTCGGGCCAGAGCATCTCGCTGTGCCGCACGAGGTCCCCCTCCTCGACGAGGACGCCCTCGGTGAAGCCGAGCGTGACGAGCCAGGCGCGCAGGGCGTGCGGGTCGCGGGCGGTCAGGCCGGGCCAGATGCTGTGGTCGGTGGTCGTGTCCATGCCCTCAGCCTCGGGCGTGGGGGCCGCCGGCGTCTTGGACGAATGCGATCTCGTCCTCGCGCAGCCAGCGGGTCGGGGAGGCACCCGCGAGGGCGACCCAGTCGCGGGTCAGGTGCGACTGGTCCGAGTAGCCGCAGACGGCCGCGACGTCCGCGAGCGGCCTCCCCGCCCCGACGAGGCGGTGGCTGCGCTGGAATCGCAGGACCCGCGCGGTCGTCTTGGGCGCGTGGCCGTACTCGGCCCGGAAGCGTGCGGCCAAGTGTCGCGTGGACCAGCCCACCTCGCGGGCCACCTCGTGGACCGGGGCCCGCCCGGCGGTGCGCTGCAGGAGTCGCCAGGCGTGCTCGACCTCGGGCTGCGGCCGTCGGCGCGGCTCGCGCCGGGCGAAGAGGGCGTCGGTCACCAGCGCGAAGCGGCCCTCCCAGCCGTCGGTCTCCGACAGGCGCTCGTGCAGCCGCGCGGCATCCGGGCCGACGAGCGCGGCGAGGTCGACGGCCGTCCCCGCGAGCTCCGCGGCCGGACCGCCGAGCAGCAGCGACGCACCGGCCGGGGTCAGGTCGAGCTGGACACCGTGCTGGCTGCCGTCATGCCGGATGAGGGCGGGGCGGTCGTGCAGCCCGGCGACGACCGCGTCGAAGCGACCCTCGCGGCCGTCCGGCCCGACCAGGTCGAGCGGGGCGTCGAGGGAGAGGACGAGCGTGACCGTCCCGGACGGCATCCCGACGTGCGTCCCCGGGGACGCGCCGGTGATGCGATAGCCGACCATCGCCTCGACGAAGGGGGTGAGGTGCCGGGGCAGCGCGGCCGTGACGGCGTCGGTCATCCACCCACGCTAGTGGGATGGGCTACTTCTTGGCCTTGTCCACCGCGGAGTCGTCGGAGGAGAGTGCGGCGATGAAGGCCTCCTGCGGCACCTCGACAGTGCCGATGTTCTTCATCCGCTTCTTGCCCTCCTTCTGCTTCTCGAGCAGCTTGCGCTTGCGGGAGATGTCGCCGCCGTAGCACTTGGCGAGCACGTCCTTGCGGATGGCGCGGATGTTTTCGCGGGCGATGATCCGCGCGCCGATGGCGGCCTGGATCGGCACCTCGAACTGCTGCCGCGGGATGAGCTCCTTGAGCTTGCCGGCCATCATCGTGCCGTAGGCATAGGCCTTGTCCTTGTGGACGACCGCGCTGAAGGCGTCGACGGTCTCGCCCTGCAGGAGGATGTCGACCTTGACCAGGTCGGCCGCCTGGTCGCCGGCCTCCTGGTAGTCGAGCGAGGCGTAGCCGCGGGTCTTGGACTTCAGCTGGTCGAAGAAGTCGAAGACGATCTCGGCGAGCGGCAGCGTGTAGCGCATCTCGACGCGGTCCTCGGAGAGGTAGTCCATGCCACCGAGCTGGCCGCGCTTGCCCTGGCACAGCTCCATGATCGCGCCGATGAACTCGCTCGGGGCGAGGATCGTCGCGTTGACGACCGGCTCACGGACCTCGGCCACCTTGCCGTAGGGAAACTCGCTCGGGTTGGTCACCGTGATGAGCGACCCGTCGTCCATCGTCACCTCGTAGACGACATTGGGCTGAGTCGAGATGAGGTCGAGGTCGAACTCGCGCTCGAGCCGCTCGCGCACGATCTCGAGGTGGAGCAGTCCGAGGAAGCCGCAGCGGAACCCGAAGCCGAGCGCCGCGGAGGTCTCCGGCTCGTAGACGAGCGCAGCGTCGTTGAGCTTGAGCTTGTCGAGCGCATCGCGCAGCGTCGGGTAGTCACTGCCGTCGATCGGGTAGAGCCCGGAGAAGACCATCGGGTTGGGGTCCTTGTAGCCCCCGATCGCCTCCGTGGCCGGCGCCCCCGCATTGGTCACCGTGTCACCCACCTTGGACTGGCGCACGTCCTTGACGCCGGTGATGAGGTACCCGACCTCGCCGACGCCGAGGCCCTTGCTCGGCAGCATCTCCGGGGAGATCACCCCGATCTCGAGCAGCTCGTGGGTCGCCTTGGTCGACATCATCGCGATCTTCTCGCGCGGGTGGAGGGCACCGTCGACGACGCGGACGTAGGTGACGACACCCCGGTAGTTGTCGTAGACGGAGTCGAAGATCATCGCCCGGGCGGGCGCGTCCGCGTCGCCCTCCGGCGGGGGCAGCTTGGCGACGATCTCGTCGAGCAGCTCCTCGACCCCTTCGCCCGTCTTGCCGCTCACCTTGAGCACGTCCTCGGGCTCGCACCCGATGAGGCCGGCGATCTCCTCCGCGTACTTCTCCGGCTGGGCCGCCGGCAGGTCGATCTTGTTGAGCACCGGGATGATCGTCAGGTCGTTTTCCATCGCCAGGTAGAGGTTGGCGAGGGTCTGGGCCTCGATGCCCTGCGCGGCGTCGACGAGCAGGATCGCGCCCTCGCACGCGGCGAGCGAGCGGGAGACCTCGTAGGTGAAGTCGACGTGGCCCGGGGTGTCGATCATGTTGAGGCAGAAGACCTCGCCCTGCTGCTCCCACGGCATGCGCACGGCCTGCGACTTGATGGTGATGCCGCGCTCGCGCTCGATGTCCATCCGGTCGAGGTACTGCGCGCGCATCTGCCGAGCCTCGACGACACCGGTGATCTGCAGCATCCGGTCGGCCAGGGTCGACTTGCCGTGGTCGATGTGGGCGATGATGCAGAAGTTGCGGATCTGCGCGGGCGGCGTCGCGTTCGGCGGGAGGGCCTGACTGGCCTGGGGTGACACGGGTGACGGACCTCGGGATCGACGGGACAGGGCTCGGCCCCCCATCCTCCCACGGACGAGGGGCCGGGCCTGCACACGGCGCGAGTCAGAGGCGGGAGACCCCGTCGTAGCCGCCGGGCAGGGACGGCAGGCCGAAGACCGCACCGACGGTCGCCGCCACGTCGACGGTGTGCGCGGTCGCGGTCCGGGTGCCGGGCCGCACGAGCGAGGAGCCTCCTGCGACGACGAAGGGGATGGGCGCCGTGACAGGGTGGCCGTGGTTGCCCGGGATCGGGTTGTTGAAGATCGTCGGGTCGGAGAAGCGCCAGCCCTGCTTGCAGTAGGCGATGAGGTCACCGGCCACCGGGCTCAGCCGCAGCTGGGCCGGCGTGTGGACCGACAGCACCCCCGGCTGGCGCAGCACGACCTCGCGCAGCCGGGCGATGCCGGCGGCCTTCTCCCCCGCCGGACCGGTCCAGTAGAAGCTGTCGGCGCCCCCGTTCTGCGCGATCTCGACCTTGTCCCGCAGGGTGGTGTCGAACCAGATCGGTGCGCCGAGGGAGATGACCCGGTGGGCCATCGACCAGTCCATCGAGTGGTCGGCGAGGACGATGACGATCGACTGCTCCCACACCCCCTTCGCCTTGAGGTGCTCGACGAAGTTGCCGACGAGGCGGTCGGTGTTGGCCAGCGCGGCGTACCGCATCGCCGGCAGGTTGATGGTGCCGCCGAGGTCGGCGTGACCGACGCGGTCGATGTCGCCGAAGTTGGCGAAGACCAGGTGCGGGTCGGCCTCGTCGACCATCTTGACCAGGGCGTCGTAGGTGTAGCCGTCGGGCGCGTGGTCGGTGATCGGCATGAGCGGCTTGGGCTCCCACCGGTAGGTGGCCCGGTCGCCGAAGATCCCGTAGAGGTAGTCCTTCGACAGCACGGTGCCGGTCGTGAGGCCCCGCGCGTTGAGGCGCTCGATGACGGTCGGCACCTTGATGTCGCTCGGTTGGTCCATGTCGCGGAACTCGCCGAGGCCACGGTCGTAGATCTTGTTGGCCGGCACGCCGCTGCGGTCGGGCCGCACGCCGGTCATCATCATCACGTGGTTGGGGATGGTCTCCATGATCGGCAGCGACCGGGCATTGGGGTACCAGGTGCCACCGCTTCGCAGGGCGTGGAGGTGGGGGGTGCAGTCGGCGGTGATCTCGTCGGGGCGCAGGCCGTCGGTGACGAGCACGTAGACGCGGCGCGAGCTCTTGCGGGGCGCCGCGGACGCCCAAGGGGCACCGAGCACCCCCGAGATCGCCACGCTCGTGCCGCCGGCCGCGGCGAAGCGCAGCAGGGTCCGGCGGGAGGGCTGGGTCTGGTCGTTCATCGTCTCTCCGGGGGTGTCAGCTGGCGGGGTACCAGACGCGGCGGGTGCGCTGCGTGCCGGGCAGGGTCTCGAAGCCCGCGCTCCACCGAGCGGCGGAGTCCGGGTCGGTGCGGTCGGCGAGGACGTACCAGTCCATCTGCGCCCGCGCCGGGGTGAGGGTGAGCACGCTGTAGCCGTGCCGGTCGAAGTCGAGGTAGCGCACGTGCGGGTTGGCCGTGCGGATCGCGCCCTCGACGCTCAGCGACACCGTGCGCGGCGCGACCTTGAGGATGTCGTCGAGGTTGTTGGATGTCACCGACGTGCCGACCCACTCCACGGCGACGCTCCTGCTGAAGGGGTAGGTGCCGGCGTTCTTCGGCAGGTCGCACGCCCACGCGGAGTGGATGTCGCCCGTGAGGAAGACCGTGTTGGTGATCGCGTGGTCGGCGAGATGGTCGATGAGCTCGCGCCGGTCGGCGGTGTAGCCGTCCCACTGGTCGACGTTGTAGGGGATCCCCTCGGGCGGGAGGATCCCGCCCATGTCGTGCAGCGCCTGCCCGACCTCGACGTCCACGGCGCCGAAGGTCACCGGCGAGATCATCGCGGGGTTGCCGACGAGCTTCCACGTGGCCGACGAGTCGCTCAGCGACTGCTTGAGCCAGGCCATCTGCCCGTCTCCGAGGATCGTGCGGTCGGCGTCACCAACCGCACCGAGCGCGGCGGGCGACGCCTGCTCGCTGCGGTAGGAGCGCAGGTCGAGCATCCGCAGGTCGGCCAGGGTGCCGAAGGAGAGCTGCCGGTAGACCTGGCTCCCGTCACCGAGGGCGGAGGTCCCCGACAGGCGGATCGGCATCCACTCGTCGTAGGCCCGGCGGGCGGCAGCAGCGCGGTCGGCCCAGGACCCCTCGCTCTCCGGCTGGTGGTTCTCGGCCCCGTCGATCCACGCGTCGTTGGCGCTCTCGTGGTCGTCCCACGTGGTCACCCAGGGCGCGGCGGCGTGCAGCCGTTGCAGGTCGGGGTCGGTCTTGTAGTGGCCGTGCCTCACGCGGTAGTCGGCGAGGCTGACGATCTCGTGGGCCGGCTCGCTGGCGCGCACGGCTCCCTTCGCCGCGCCGTACTCGCCGGTGGGGTACTCGTAGAGGTAGTCCCCGAGGTGGAGCACGACGTCGAGGTCGCCGCGGTCGGCCAGGTGCCGGTAGGCGGCGAAGTAGCCCGCCTCCCAGTTGGAGCAGGACACGACGCCGAGGCGCAGCCGGGAGGGCGTCGCCGAGGCCGCCGGTGCGGTCCGGGTCCAGCCCACCGGCGAGACGTGACCGCGGCTGCGGAAGCGGTAGGCGTAGCGCGTCCCGGGCTTCAGTCCGGTCGCGTCGACCTTGACCGTGTGGTCGCGCTCGGTGCCGGTCGCCATCGAGCCGCGCCGCACCACCTTGGCGAAGCTCGCGTCCGTCGCGACCTCCCAGTCGACGGACACGCGGCTCCCGCGGCCCGATCCGGGCGTCGCGTCAGCGGTCGGGGTCACGCGCGTCCACAGGACGGCGGACGTGGGCAGGGGGTCGCCGGAGGCGACTCCGTGGAGGAAGCCGGTCGTCGGTGCGGCGTGCGCCGGCGACGTGGCGAAGGGGGCGAGCGTCGCCGTGGTGACGACGGCCCCCGCGGCGGCCCCGCGCACGACATCGCGTCGGGCGGGTCCGGGCAGGGGTGACTGGGGTGTGGCGTCCGAGGGCATGGCGGCAAGGCTTGCGGGCGGAGGTGGACGGCCGGTTACCTCGCGGGTAACTTTCCCGGCGGACAGTTCGTGAGGATGCTCACGGGCGCCGGCACTAGCGTGGGCTGCCATGAGCGACTACCCCGGCGACTTCACCGGCACGCCGACGATGCACTGGGCCCCGACCCCCGACGACCCGACGCCCTCCCCCGGCGAGGTCGTGTGGGCGTGGGTGCCCTACGAGGAGGACCACGCCCAGGGCAAGGACCGCCCGGTGCTCCTCGTCGGCCGCGACGGCGGCTGGCTCCTCGGTCTGCAGCTGACCAGTCAGGACCACGACCTCGACGCCGAGCAGGAGGCGGCCGCCGGTCGACGCTGGATCGACATCGGCGCCGGCGCCTGGGACCGCGACGGCCGCCGCAGCGAGGCCCGGGTCAACCGGGTGCTGCGGATCGACCCCGGCTCGGTCCGACGCGACGGAGCCGTCCTCGACGAGCAGGTCTTCGCGGCGGTGACCGACGCCGTCCGTGCCGTGGCCGCCGGCCGCGACTACGACGACGACCCGGTGTAACGCCTGGCCTGGAGGTCGTGCGCACGACGAAGGGGGCCGGTCACCTCGCGGTGACCGGCCCCCTTCGTCAGGTCGTCAGCTCAGAGGGAGTTGACGCGCTTGGCCAGGGCCGACTTCTTGTTGGCGGCCTGGTTGGCGTGGATGACACCCTTGCTCACGGCCTTGTCGAGCTTCTTGCTGGCGGTGACGAGAGCGGCCTGGGCAGCCTCGGCGTCGCCGGCGTCGGCGGCCGTGCGGACCTTGCGGATCCACGTGCGCAGCTCGGACTTGTAGGCGCGGTTGCGCTCGGTCCGGGCGGCGTTCGTCTTGACGCGCTTGATCTGGGACTTGATGTTTGCCACGAGGTTTCTTTCTGCTTGGTCGAAGATTGCCGTTAGAGGGCGGCAAGACGTCTCGGGACCGGCGTGGGGACACCGTGGGAGAGACGCCCTGGGTACTGCTGCGGTGCGCGCACGACCATGCGCGCACGCAAGCGACAAATCTATCAGCGGCGCTGGTCGCGGCCAAACTCACGGGTGATCGTCAGGATCGCCTTCTCGACGGCGTAGACGGGGTCGCGACCACCGCCCTTGACCTCGAAGTCGGCGGCCGCGACGGCCTGGATGCTGCGGCCGAGTCCTGGCCCGGTCCACCCCCGCAGCGCGCGGCGCGCCTTGTCGACCTGCCAGGGCGCCATGCCCAGGTCACGGGCGAGGTCGGCGCTGCGGCCGCGGCCCGCTCCCCCGACCTTGGCCAGCTGGCGCAGCTGCTGGGCGAGGACGGCGACGATCGGCACCGGGTCGACACCGACGTTGACCGCGTGGCGCAGCAGCCGCAGCGCCTCGCCGGTCTGCCCGGCGACCGCGGCGTCGGCGACCTTGAACCCGGTCGCCTCGACCCGACCCCCGTGGTAGCGCTCGACGACGTCGGCGTCGATCGTGCCGGTCGTGTCGTCGACGAGCTGCTGGCACGCGGAGGCCAGCTCGCGCACGTCCTTGCCGACGGCCTCGACGAGCGCCTGGACGGCGTCGCCCGTCGCCTTGCGGCGCTGCCGGCGGAACTCGTTGGTCACGAAGTCGGCCTTGTCGCGGTCGCTCTTGATCGCCGGGGCCTCGAGCACGAGCGCCTTGGCCTTCTTGAGTGTGTCGAGGACCTTTTTGCCCCTGTTGCCCGAGGCGTGGGTGACGACGAGGGCCACCGAGTCCTCGGGGTCGGCGAGGTAGGCGAGCAGGTCGACCTGCAGCGCGTCGGGCGCCTGGTGCAGGTCGCGCACGACGATGAGCTTGTCCTCGCCGAAGAGCGACGGGCTGGCCTGGACGGTGAGCGCGCCCTCCTCGTAGCCCTCGGCCCGCAGGGTGACGACCTCGAGCTCGGGTGAGGTCACCCGCACGTCGGCGATGACCTGCTCGACGGCGCGATCTGCCAGGACGGTCTCGGGTCCCTGGACGAGGACGAGGGGGGGGGCGCTCAAAACAGGGCCACCCGCGGCACCGTCGGGAAGATCTCGTCGAGCTCGGCCTCGTCGTCGGGGGTCGGCACCCAGGAGACGGCCGCGGCGTTGGCCGCGATCTGCTCGGGACGGGTCGCGCCGGCGATGACGCTCGTGACGGCCGGGCGCGAGGCGAGCCACGAGAAGGCCACCTCGAGCTCGGTGAGGTCACGGGCTCGGGCGTAGTCGCCGAAGGCACGCAGCTGGTCGAGGTCGGCCTCCTCGAGCAGGAACTGGCGCGAGTGGGTCAGCCGGCTGCCCTCGGGCGCGGAGCCCGATGAGTACTTGCCGGTGAGCAGCCCGCTGGCGAGGGGGAAGTAGGGCAGCACGCCGAGCCCGAAGTGCTCGGCCGCCGGGGTCACCTCGAGCTCGGCCCGGCGGTCGAGGAGGTTGTAGTGGCTCTGGCTCGAGACGAAGCGCGCTCCCCCGCGGGCGCGCGCGGTGTGCTCGGCGTCGGCGATCTGCCAGCCGGCGAGGTTGGAGTGGCCGATGTAGCGCACCTTGCCCGCGCGCACGAGGTCGTCGAGCGCGTCGAGCGTCTCCTCGACGGGCGTCAGCGGGTCGGGCGTGTGCAGCTGGTAGAGGTCGATGCGGTCCGTGCCGAGCCGACGAAGGGAGGCCTCGACGGCGGTCGTGATGTAGCGCCGCGACCCGCGGGCACCGAAGTCGGGGCCGTTGGCCCCGCGCATGTCCATGCCGAACTTCGTCGCGAGGACGACCTCGTCGCGGTGGGCCCCGAGCGCGACCCCGAGCCGGGTCTCGGAGAGGCCCGGCTCGGCGCCGTAGACGTCGGCGACGTCGAAGAGGGTGACGCCCGCGTCGAGCGCGGCGTGGACGACGGCATCGGCGCCCTCCTGGGTTCGGCTGGCGGTGCCCTCGCGGCCGAGGTTGTTGCACCCCAGCCCGACGACGGAGACGGTGAGTCCGGAGTGGCCGAGTCGACGAAGTTCCATGGACGAGAGGCTAACCGCGGGGTGGGACAACCAGGCCGAGCGTCTCGGCCCGGGCCGCGACGGTCTCCTCGTCGCGGTCGAGGGACTCGGCGAGCTCCCCGAGCGGCAGCCCGAGGTCGACGCCGTCGCGCAGCTCGTCGTCGTCCTGGACGGACCAGCCCTCGCCACGGACGACGGCCGTGCGAGCTCCGTCGGCCGGACCGGGATCGGCGACCGGCGCGCTCGCCCGGCCGGTCATGCCGCGCCGGGCCGGCTCGGCGACCGGCTGCGGAGGGGGCGCGACCTGGTCGAGCCGGCGCAGTGCCCCGAGCACGAGGTCGCGGTCGGTCGTCGGCCAGAAGGGCGGCAGCGAACGCTGGAGGAAGCCGGCGTAGCGCGCCTTGATCATCCGGTGGTCGAGGAAGGCGACCACCCCGCGGTCGTCACCGCGCCGGATGAGCCGGCCCGCCCCTTGGGCCAGGCGCAGCGCCGCGTGGGTCGCCGAGACGGCCATGAAGCCGTTGCCCCCGCGTCGGGCGATCTCCTGGGTGCGCGCCGACGAGAGCGGGTCATCGGGACGAGGGAAGGGGATGCGGTCGATGAGCACGAGCTGGCAGCTGCTGCCCGGCACGTCGACGCCCTGCCACAGGGTGAGCGTGCCGAAGAGGATGGTGCGCGGCTCGCGGGCGAACTCGCGCACGAGCGTGCCGATCATCTCCTCGCCCTGGCAGAGCACGGCGAAGTCGTCACCCAGCCGCTCACGCATCGCCTCGGTGGCCTCCTTGGCCGCGCGCATCGAGGAGAAGAGGCCGAGCGTGCGTCCGCCGGCGGCGCGCACGAGGGCCTCGATCTCGTCGAGCGTCTGCGGCGCCAGCCCGTCGCGGCCGGGAGCGGGGAGGTGCTCGGCGACGTAGGCGATGCCCTGCTGGGCGTAGTCGAAGGGGGACCCGACGTCGAGCCCGGTCCACTCGGGAGAGCCCTGACCGCGCAGCCCGAGGGTGCCGGCGACGGCGTCGAAGGTGCCGCCGAGCTCGAGGGTCGCGGAGGTGAGCACCACGGTGCGGTCGCGCACCGACTCGTCGTCGTCGCTGGCCCCGGCACCGAAGATCCGCTCGCGCATGCGCATGGCCACGCTCATCGGTGCGACCCTCAGCAGCGGACCGCGCCGCAGGTCGCGGCTGACCCAGATGACGTCGAGCTCGTGCTCCTCGAGCATCCGTGCGGCGGTGTCGTGGACCTCCTCGACGGCGACGAGCGCGACCTGGCGGGTGCCGTCGACCTGCTCGCCCTTGGGCGGCTTCATCTCCGTGAGGAGAGAGCGGGCGACGTCACGGCAGCGGCCGAGCACCCCGGCGAGCGCGTCGGGGATGCCGGTGGCCAGCCGACCCTCGGGGGCCTCCTCGAGGACCGCCTCGAGGTCGGTGGCGAGGTCGTCGAGCACCTCGGAGGACTCGGCGAACTTGCGGGCCCGCTTGGCCGCGGCCCGCACTCCTCCGGGCGCGAGCTCGTCGGTGACGGTCGAGGTCACCCGGTCGACGAGCTCGTGAGCCTCGTCGATGACGAGCACGTCGTGGTCGGGCAGCATCGGCCGGCCCTCGAAGGCGTCGATGGCCATGAAGGAGTGGTTGGTGACGATGACGTCGACGTCCTTGGCCGCCTCGCGGGATAGCTCCACGAAGCACTCGGCGACCATGGGGCACTTCGAGCCGAGGCACTCCTGGGCGGACACGGAGACCTGCCGCCACGCCTTCTCGGAGACGCCGGGGACGAGCTCGTCGCGGTCGCCCGACTCGGTCTCGGCAGCCCACTCACGGACCCGCACGACCTCCTTGCCCAGCCAGCCGGCCTGCGCGTCGGCCTCGCCGACGTCGAAGAGCCCGTCCTCGTCGTCGGGGAAGCCGCCCTCGATCTTGTGCTTGCAGACGTAGTTGCGGCGGCCCTTGACGATCGCGTAGGTCGGGCGGCGCCGCAGGTGCGGAGTCAGGGCATCAGCCAGACGCGGCATGTCGCGGTCGACGATCTGCCCCTGGAGCGCGAGCGTCGCGGTCGCGACGACCGCGGGCTTGCCCACCCGCTGGGCGTGCTCGACGGCCGGCACGAGGTAGGCCAGCGACTTGCCCGTACCGGTGCCGGCCTGCACGAGCAGGTGCTCCTCGGTGTCGATGGCGCGGGCGACGGCCAGGGCCATCTCGACCTGCCCGGGCCGGGTCGAACCACCCACTCCCCCGACGGCGGCGGCGAGCAGGGACTCCACGGACGAGGACACCGCCCCACCCTATGTGGTGGGTCCGACTGCCCCTCCCGTCATCCACAGCCCTGTTCCCCGCGCCCGACGAGGACCCGCGCCGACCTCCCCGTCCGTCACCGTCTGAGGCCGGCCCTCTGATCTCTGCATTGCCCTACGGCAATGCAGCCTCCAGGCCCAACCAGGCTGCATTGCCGTAGGGCAATGCAGATTCAGGGGTCGTGGTGGCAGGCGCGGGCCTGCGCCCACCTGCTTCGTCGTCCGCTCGCTGGTGCGTCGCCCATCCATCGAAAGGTTGATCGCAGGACCAACCTCGTGCGCGATGTGGCGGGACCCCCTTCGCCGGTGGACTGGATGGCATGTCGACCTCCCTGCGCCCCGCACCCCAGAAGAACCCACCCAGGATTACCACGTCCCCCTTCGTCCAGCGCATCCTCGGCCGGCGGGGGGCGCCGGTCGTGCTCGTCCTCGCCGTGCTCGTCGTCGGGCTGGCGAGCGCCCTCCTCGGGTCGGCGGAGGCCCCGCCGCGCGGGGAGGCGTACCCGGCGACGGCCGAGTCGGCGGTCGTCGCCGACCAGCTCGAGAGTTTCCCGGGCAGCGACGAGGCGCCGGTCCTCCTCGTGGCGACGAAGGGGGGCGCGCCCCTCTCCCCGGCCGACACCACGGGTCTCACGCGGCTGGCGAGCGACCTCGGCACGCAGCGCGCCCACGCGCAGGTGAGCGAGGACGGGCAGGCCGCGACGGTCACCGTGCCCGTTGCGACGAGCGCGGACTCCGACGCGCAGGTGCAGACGATCAAGGACCTGCGCGCCGAGGTCGCCGACCACGCCCCTGACGGACTGGACGTGCAGGTGACCGGCGGGCCGGCCTTCGGCGCCGACATCGCGACATCCTTCGAGGGGGCCGACTTCACCCTCCTCGCGGTGACCATCGGCGTCGTCGCGCTGCTGCTCCTGCTCACCTACCGCTCCCCCGTCCTGTGGCTCGTACCGCTCACCGTCGTCGGGATCGCCGACCAGCTTGCTGGCACCGTGACGGCCGCGGTCGGCGAGGCGAGCGGCCTGCCCTTCGACGCGGGGATCGTCTCGGTCCTCGTCTTCGGCGCCGGCGCCAACTACGCGCTGCTGCTCATCTCCCGCTACCGCGAGGAGCTGCACGAGCACGACGACCACCTCGTCGCCCTGCGTGCTGCCTGGCGGGCCACGGTCCCGGCGATCGTCGCGAGCAATGCCACCGTCGTCCTCGCCCTGGGCACCCTGCTCCTCGCGGCCGTGCCGGGCACCCGCGGCCTCGGGCTGACTTCCGCCGTCGGCCTGTTCATCGCCCTCGTCGCGGTCGTCGTCGTCCTGCCCACCGCGCTGGCGCTCGTCGGGCGCCGCGTCTTCTGGCCCTTCGTCCCGCACCCCGGCGACGAGATCTCCCGCGAGGGCGTCTGGGCCCGGGTCGCCCGGGTGGTCGTGCGGCGTCCGGCCGCCTTCCTCGTCGGCGGGCTCGTCGTCCTGGCAGTGCTCGCCTCGAGGTTCCACGAGAAGGCGACGAGATCTCGCCAATAGCTCTCGGTGGCGAAGAGATCTGCGGCCGCCGGGGCTGCTCGGCGCCCGGGTCGGGCTGAGCCAGGCCGACTCCTTCCGCACCGCCTCCGAGTCGGCCGACGGTCTCGTGACGGTCGGCGAGCACTTCCCCGCCGGGTCCGCCGCCCCCTTCGTCGTCACGACGGACGAGGACTCCACCGCTGCGACGACCGCTGCCCTGCGCTCGGTGCCGGGCGTGACGACCGTCGCCCCGTCCGGCACCGACGGCGCAGGCCGCGCCCGGCTGACCGTCGTCGGCGAGCCCTCCCCCGGCACGCCCGCGAGCCTGGAGCTCGCCACCGACCTGCGGTCTGCAGCCCACGAGGTGCCGGGCGCCCGGGCCCTCGTCGGCGGTGGGTCCGCGGAGCTGCTCGACGCCCGGGCCGCCGCCGAGGCGGACCTGCGCACCGTGGTCCCGCTCGTGCTCCTCGTCAGCCTGGCCGTGCTCGTCGTGCTGCTGCGCGCACTTGTCGGGCCGCTCGTCCTGCTCGCCCTCAACGCCGTGAGCGCCCTCGCCGCCCTCGGTCTGGGCGCCTGGCTCGACGAGCACCTCCTCGGCCACCCGGCGCTCGACGTGCAGACCCCGCTCGTGGCCTTCCTCTTCCTCGTGGCGCTCGGCATCGACTACACGATCTTCCTCATGCACCGGGCCCGGCACGAGGCCGTCGGCCGCGGCACCCGCGAGGGAGTCGCCCGCGCCGTCGCGCGCACCGGCGCCCTCATCACGAGCGCCGGCATCGTCCTGGCCGCGGTCTTCGCCGCGCTCGGCGTGCTGCCGCTCGTCGTCCTCGGCCAGCTCGGCCTCGTCGTCGGCCTCGGGGTCCTGCTCGACACCCTGCTCGTGCGCACCCTCGTCGTTCCGGCGGCCACCGCGCTGCTGGGTGAGCGCTTCTGGTGGCCGGGCCGGGTAGCGTCGCGCTCGTGAGCAGCACGAGCGACCCGACGGGCACGAGCCGCTGGCTGCGGCTGGGCCAGCACGCGCTCCTCGCGGTGCTCGCCGTCGTGTGCGCCGTGCGGGCGATCGCCGACGGCACCCACCCGGCGGCCGAGCTCGCCGCACTAGCGCTCTTCGCCGGTTGGTACGCCCTCGGCCCGCGGGTCGCGCGCGCCGGCCGCGACGGCACCGGCTGGCTCGTCGGCCTCGTGCTGCTGTGGGGTCTCCTCGTCGTGGTCTCCCCGGAGAACGTCTGGCTCGCCTTCTCCCTGTGGCTCCTCGCCGGACACGTGCTGCCACTGCTGCCGGCGGTGCTCACCTCGCTCGCGGTCCTCGTCGTCGTCGCGCTCGAGCCGGTGCGGCACAGCGGCGAGGTCTCCTACGCCGCGATCATCGGGCCGTGCATCGGCATGGTCGTCGCGCTCGGGGTCGCTCGCGCGCAGCAGGCCCTGGTCCGCGACGGCATCGAGCGCCAGCGCCTCGCTCTACGCCGCGCAGGAGGAGAGCGCCGCCCTCACCGACGAGCTGGCCCGGGTGCAGCGGGCCCAGGGCGTGACGAGCGAGCGGACCCGTCTCTCGCGTGACATCCACGACGGCATCGCCCAGGGATGTTCTTCCCTGCTCCTGCTCTCCCGGGCCGCCCGCGCCGAGTCCGAAGCCCAGCGGCGGGCGCAGCTGCTCGAGCACATCGAGTCCGGTGCCGCCCAGGGGCTGGAGGAGTCGCGCCGGATCGTGGGCGCGCTCGCCCCGACCGACCTCGACGAAGGGAGCCTGGCCGCCGCGATCCGCCGGGTCGCCGACCGCTTCGTCGAGGAGAGCGGGGTGCGGGCGACGGTCACCGCCTCGCCGGACCTGCCGCCGGTCCCGACGACGGTCGAGGTGGCGCTGCTGCGCCTCGTCCAGGGCGCGCTGGCCAATGTCCGCACGCACGCCGGGGCCGAGACCGTCGGGGTGAGCCTCGAGGAGGCCGGCACGACGGTCCGTGTCGACGTCGTCGACGACGGGGTGGGCTTCGACCCGACCGACTGGTGGCAGCGCCCCTCCCCGACCTCGGGCGAAGGGGGCTACGGCCTGCGCGCCACCCGCGCCCGCCTGCGCGAGCTGGGTGGCGGTCTCAGCGTCGAGTCCGCTCCCGGTGAGGGCACGGCCGTCTCCGGATGGGTGGAGGTCGGGCGATGAGCACGACGAGCACGGTGCGGGTGGTCGTCGTCGAGGACCACCCGGTGACCCGGATGGGTGTCGTGGCCCTGCTCGGGCAGGACGAGCGGATCGAGGTCGTCGGCGAGGCAGGCGCCGGCGAGGACGCGCTCGGGGTCGTCGCGCGCGAGCATCCCGACGTGGTCGTCACCGACCTGCGGCTGGGCGACGGCTCGACGGTGTGGGCGTGACGAGCGCGGTCCGCGGGACCCGCCCCGCACCAGCGGTCCTCGTCCTGACGACCTACGACACCGACCGCGACATCGTGCGCGCGGTCGAGGCGGGCGCAGCGGGCTACCTCCTCAAGGACGCCGACCCGGCCCGGATCACCGACGCCGTGATCCGCGCGGTCGCCGGTGGGACGGTCCTCTCCCCCGACCTCGCCCAGCGGGTCGTCGCGCGCATCTCCCGCTCGCAGGCCGACCTGCCGGCCCGCGAGGTCGAGATCCTCGCCGCCGTCGCCCGTGGCCTGTCCAACCGCGAGATCGCCCGCGCCCTCGTCATCTCCGAGGCGACGGTCAAGACGCACCTCGTGCACGTCTTCACCAAGCTCGACGTCGACTCGCGCACGGCGGCCGTGGCGCGAGCGCGCGAGGACGGCCTCATCCCCTGAGCCGGTAGCCCACGCCCCGCACGGTGAGGATCCGCTCGGCGCCGATCTTGCCCCGCAGGGAGCGGACGAAGACGTCGACGACATTCGACCCGGGGTCGAAGTCCATGTCCCAGACCATGCCGAGGAGCTGCTCGCGCGAGAGGACCTGCTCGGCGTGCTCGACGAAGGCCTCGAGCAGGGAGAACTCCCGGGCGGTCAGCTCGACCTCGCGCCCGCCCACGAGGGCGGTCCGGCGTCGGATGTCGAGGCTGAGGTCACCGGCGGTCAGGGTGCCGTCGTCGGCAGGTGCGGCACCTCCTTCGCGCAGTCGCAATCGGACCCGGGCGAGCAGCTCGGCGAACTGGAAGGGCTTGGTCATGTAGTCGTTGGCCCCGCCCTCGAGCCCGGCGACCGTGTCGTCGACGCCGTCACGCGCGGTGAGGATGATGACGGGGACGTCGACACCGTCGCCCCGCAGGCGGCGCAGCACCTCGAAGCCGTCGAGCCCGGGCAGTCCGACGTCGAGGACGAGCAGGTCGAAGGCACCGGTCGAGGCGAGAGCCCAGGCCTGCCGGCCGTCGCCGACGATCGTCGTGCGGTAGCCGCTCGCCCGCAGCCCCTTGTCGACGAAGCTGGCGATCTCGTCGTGGTCCTCGGCGATGAGGATGGCGCTCATGGCTCCTCCGTGTCGGTCGGGTCGGGCAGGGGGGTGTCGACGGGCAGCACGAGGGTGAAGACGGCGCCCTGACCGGGCTCGCCCCCCACGTCGACGCGGCCGTCGTGGCCCTCGGCGATGGCGCGCACGATGGCCAGGCCGAGGCCGGCGCCGCTGTGGCGTCGACCGTCGGGCGGCTCGCCGTGGCTGAACCGCTCGAAGATGTGCTCCCGCTCTGCGTGCGGGACGCCCGGCCCGGTGTCCTCGACGCTGATCGTCAGCGCGCGCCCGAGCTCGGGGTCGTCGACGATGTCGGAGGCGAGGGTGATGGCGTCGCCGTCGCGGGTGTGCTGCACGGCGTTCTGCGCGAGCTGGAGCACCGCCTGGGTGATCCGCTGGGCATCGAGCCGGGCGGTGCCCTCGGCGATCCGGGCCACGCGCCAGCGGCGGTCGGCGAGGGCCGAGATCTTCGCCTCGAGGGCCACCGTGAGCATCGAGGTGTCGACGTCCTCGCTCGCCCGGACGAAGTCGGGCCGGTCGGCCTTGGCCAGGGCGAGCAGGTCGGTGACGATCCGCCCCATGCGGTCCAGCTCGGTGGTGACGATGCGCAGCGTCGCCTGACGCGACTCGGGGTCGTCGTCCATGAGCTCGAGGTGTCCGCGGATCACCGTGATCGGGGTGCGCAGCTCGTGCCCGGCGTCGTCGACGAAGCGCTGCTCCGCGCGGAAGGCCTCCTCGAGGCGGTCGAGCATCCGGTTGAAGGTCGAGGCCAGACCCGACACGTCGTCGTCGCCGACGTCGATGCGACGGGTGAGGTCGTGCTCGGTGATCTCTTCGGCGGCCTCCTGCACCTGGCGCACCGGGCGCAGGATGCGGCCGGCGACGAGCCAGGAGACGACACCGGCGAAGAGGAGGGCTCCCAGGGAGACGAAGGTCAGGGTGCCCACGGTCCGGTCGGCGTCCGCGCGGGCCGGGTCGGTGAAGACCGCGACGACGAGCACGGCGTCCTGGCCCCCGCGCACATCGACCCCCGCGCGGGCCCACCTCATCTCCCCGGCGGGAGTCTCGCGCGTCCCCGACGACGCCCGTCCGGCCTCGGCGAGCAGCTCTCGATCACGCGTGAGGTCGTACTCCTCGGGCTCGGGCGCGCCAGGCCCCCGGACCGGCAGGACCTGACCGGTGTCGCCGACGTAGCCGACGATGATCTCGTCGTTGCTCGGTCGCTGCCGCGACAGGTAGACCTCGAGCAGCCGGTCGGCCGTGGTGAAGGGCTTCGAGGTCTCGGGGTCGGTCCCGTCCTCGGTGAAGGTCCGGAACTCGTCGATCTCCTGGGCGACATCGGCATTGGCGCGCTCGGTCACCGACAGGTGCAGGCTCTCGCGCACGACGATGACGACACACAGCAGGCTGACGAAGAGGACGAGCACCATCCAGCCGACGATCGTGTCGCGGGCCAGCCTCGGCCGCGGGCGGTCAGCGGCCATCAGTCGTCATCGTCGTCGTCCCACTCGTCGTCATCGTCGTCCCAGTCGTCGTCATCATCGTCGTAGCGCGGCGCCGGCGCCTGGGTCTGCGAGGTCCATGTCGGCGTGGGCGTCCAGGTCGGTCGCGACGTCGTGCTCGGCGCCGACGTCCTCGTGGGCGCCGAGGTCCTCGTGGGCTTCGAGGTCGTCGTGCTCGTGGGCTTCGAGGTCGTCGTGCTCGTGGGCTTCGAGGTCGTCGTGCTCGTGGGCTTCGGGGTCCGCGACGTGCTGCTCGACGACGAGCTGCTGGACGTCGAGGACGTCGGCGACGATGTCGGGTCGGTCGTCAGCTGTAGGGGGCGCTCCTGCACCGGCGGCGGGTCAGCGGGCGCGGCCGCCACCCGGAAGCCGAGCAGCACGAGCAGCGGGACGCAGAGCATCGCCGCGAGGAGCATGCCGTCGCGGCCGAGCCGACGTCGAGGGGCTGGGGTCATGACGACGAGGCTAAGAAGGGGGCATGAGTCACGGATGAGGGTCGGATGAAGAAGCCTTCATCAGCGGGTCGGGCACGGCCCGGGTCACGAGGTTGATGCCGCGCATGAGGTGGAAGCCGCCCAGCGCGGCGGCGGTCCCGAGGGCGATGCCGGCGAACTCCAGGTCACCGATGGTCCAGGTGAAGTCGGCGATGCCGATGATCAGGGCCACGGCGGCGGTCATGAGGTTGATCGGGTTGCCGAAGTCGACCCGCGACTCGACCCAGATCTTGGCCCCGAGCAGGCCGATCATGCCGTAGAGGACCACTCCGGCGCCGCCGAGGACGCCCTTAGGCACGGTGGCGATGGCCTCGCCGAACTTCGGCGAGAAGGACAGCAGCAGCGCGACGACGGCGGCGACCCAGTAGGCGGCCGTCGAGTACACCCGGGTGGCGGCCATGACGCCGATGTTCTCGGCGTAGGTCGTCGTGCCCGACCCGCCGCCGGCCCCGGCCAGCGTCGTCGCCAGCCCGTCGGCGATGAGCGCCCGGCCGGTCACCGGGTCGAGGTCCTCCCCGGTCATCGAGGCGACCGATCGGATGTGGCCGACGTTTTCGGCGACGAGGACGAGCACGACGGGGATGAAGAGGCCGGCGACGGCGAGGTCGAGGCTGGGCGCGTGGAAGTCCGGAGCCCCGAACCAGTCGGCCTCGTGCATCCGGGCGAAGGTGACCTCGCCCCGCACCAGGGCGGTGCCGTAGCCGGCGGCCACGCCGACGAGGATCGCGATGCGCGACAGCAGGGTCCGGGTGGCGACCGTGACGAGCAGGATGACGACGACCGTGACGAGCGCCGTGACCGGCGACTTCATGAAGTTGGCCTTGGCGCTCGGTGCGAGGTTGAGCCCGATGAGCGCGACGATCGCACCGGTGACGACCGGCGGCATGAGCGCCCGCAGCCAGCGGTCGCCGGCCACCTGCACGACGACGCCGATGGCGGCGAGGGTCAGGCCGGCCATGACGACGCCACCGAGCGCGGTCGACATGTCGTGGCTGGCCGTCGCGGCGGTCAGTGGGGCGATGAAGGCGAAGGAGCTGCCCAGATAGCTCGGCACGCGACCGGCGGTGACGAGCAGGAAGAGCATCGTGCCGATGCCGGAGAAGAAGAGGGTCGTCGTCGGCGGCAGGTCGGTGAGCAGCGGCACGAGGAAGGTCGCCCCGAACATCGCGACGACGTGCTGTGCGCCGAGGCCGATCGTGCGCGGCCAGGACAGGCGCTCGCCCGGCAGCACGACCTCGCCGGGCTGCACCCCGCGACCGTCTCCGTGGACGGTCCACCCGAGGCCGAAGGGGGGTCGCGTCGCCTGGTCGTGCTCGGTCTCGGTCATGGGCGGAATGCTAGGTCAGCGGTCGGTCGGTGGTGACCACGGCCACCACCAGCGCCGCTGGCGCGTCGGCATCGGCTCGGGCGGGGGCGGTCCCTCGTCGACGTCGTCGAAGAGGAGGGCGTGCCCCGGGACCTCGCCGCCGAGGGTCATCGGGTCGACGCTCCACCCGCGCGCCACGGCCAGAACCGTGTCCTCCGTGGTGTCGAGCGTGACCTGGAAGCGGGCGTCCTCGTCGGTGATCTCCTCGAGGGCGGGCAGCCCCAGACCGGTCTCGATGGGCGTCGGCACCCCGGTCCAGGCGACGAGCTCACCGCTCTCGCCCACGACCTCGACGTGGCGCAGCAGCCGCCCGCGGTCGGCCGCGAGCCAACGGTGCGCCTCGGCGACGCGGTGCGTCGCGTAGGCCTGCACCCGGGTGTCGAGCAGCGCCGCGAGCGAGGCGAGCCGAGTGGGCGAGATGTCCGAGAGCTCGAAGCTGACGGCCAGCGTCCACCGACCGTCGACCCCCGGTACCGGCGGCAGGATCCCGACCTCACCGAAGGCCTCGGCGGCCTCGCCACCCGAGACGTTGCGCCCGCCGGTCAGGCCGAGGGCCTCGGCCACCTGGGCCTGGGAGCGGTCCAGGACCGCGAGCCAGGCCGTCTTCGGGCCGAAGGGCTCGAGGTGGGTCACAAGGACCTCGCCATGATCACGCCGTCGCGGTCGTCGCCCGGGGCGACCCGGACGCCGCCCGGGACGCGACCGACCTCGGTGTAGCCGAAGCGGGTGTAGAACTCGCCCAGACCGGTGCCACCGCGGTAGTCGAGCGTCACCAGCTCGACGCCTCGCTCGCGCGCCGCACGGTGCATCCCGGCCATGAGCAGGGCCCCGTGGTTGGTCCCCCGGCGGGCCGGGTCGGTCATGATCCGCTCGAGATTGGCGGTGTGCGCCACGGTCGCGCCCGAGGGGCGGACGACGAAGCCGAAGCCGAGCAGGTCCCCGTGCGGGGAGTTGAGCGCCACGAGCGAGGTGTCACCGCGCTCCAGCCGCGCGGCGTACCCGTCGAGGACCGCCGTGACCTCCCCTTCGTCGGCGCCGGGCAGGAAGCCGACCGCTCCCCCGGCCTCGTTGACCTCGACCCACATCCGCAGCATCGCCTCACGTGCCCGGGCCGGGATCTTGTCGGCGACCCGCACCCACGGCAGCTCGAGGACCTGCCAGTCGTCCCCGCCGACGGTGTGGTCGAGGTCGGGCGCGTGGACCATGCCCGCGAACTCGGCGACGAAGCGGGTCGCGAGGTCCTCGGGCGCCACCCGCAGGCGCAGCGGCAGGTCGGGCAGCCACTCGAGGGCGTGCGCGACGACCAGCCGCATGGCCGGCCCGGCGAGGTCCTCCTCGCCCTGCCCCTCGAGCGTGCGGATGGTCACCCGGATGAAGTCGTCGTGCGCCCGCAGGCCGACGAAGCCGACGCGCCGCCCCGAGGCGTCGGTGGCGATCCAGGTGCCGTAGCCGTGCTCGTCCCAGTGCTCTCGCCAGCCGCGGACGATCTCTGCCGGCCGCTCGGCGTCCTCGGGCACGCCCATGAGCTCGGCGACGAGAGCGGCGTCCTGCTCTTCGGGTGGCTGCAGCGAGACGAGGTCGGTCGTGATGGTGCGTGGTGCGGTCACGGACCCCATCGTGACACCCGAGTCACCACGCTGGGACGATGGGCGGATGACAGATCCGCTCTCCGTGCCCGTCGGCACCGGTCCCGACGAGCTCTTCGAGCGGTTCTCCGCCTGGACGGCCGATCGTGGCCTGGCGCTCTACCCGCACCAGGAGGAGGCGCTGCTCGCCCTCCTCGGCGACGACCACGTCGTCCTCGCCACCCCCACCGGGTCCGGCAAGTCGCTCGTCGCGACCGGGGCGATCGCCCACGCCATGGCCAAGGACCAGGTCGCCTTCTACACCGCGCCGATCAAGGCGCTCGTCTCGGAGAAGTTCTTCGACCTCTGCGCGATCTTCGGCGCCGACAACGTCGGCATGCTCACCGGCGACGCGTCGGTCAACGCCGACGCTCCCGTCATCGTCTGCACCGCAGAGGTGCTCGCCAACCTCGCCCTGCGCGAGGGTCGCGAGGCCGACGTCGGTCTCGTCGTCATGGACGAGTTCCACTACTACGCCGAGCCGGAGCGCGGCTGGGCCTGGCAGGTCCCGCTGCTCGAGCTGCCGCAGGCGCAGATGCTCCTCATGTCGGCCACCCTCGGCGACACCCGGGCCATCGAGGACGACCTCGCCGAGCGCACCGGGCGCGACGTCGTGGTGGTCAAGGACGCCGAGCGACCGGTCCCGCTGACCTTCCGCTGGGCCCTCACCCCGCTGCAGGAGACGATCGAGGAGATCCTCGAGTGGCGCCGGGCCCCCGTCTACGTCGTCCACCAGACCCAGGCCAATGCCGCCGAGCACGCGCGCCTGGTCCAGACGCTCAAGCTGCTCGACAAGGACGAGAAGCAGGCCATCGCCGACCGGCTCGCCGGCTTCCGCTTCTCCGCCGGCTTCGGCCGCACCCTCGGCGACATGCTGCGTCGCGGCGTCGGCGTGCACCACGCCGGCATGCTCCCCCGCTACCGCCGGCTCGTCGAGCAGCTCGCCCAGGAGGGCCTGCTCAAGGTCATCTGCGGCACCGACACCCTCGGCGTCGGCATCAACGTCCCGATCCGCACCGTGCTCTTCACCTCGCTGACGAAGTTCGACGGCACCCGCCACCGGGTGCTGCGGGTGCGCGAGTTCCTCCAGATCGCGGGGCGGGCCGGCCGCGCCGGCTACGACACCGAGGGCTACGTCGTCGTGCAGGCACCCGAGCACGTCATCGACAACCACCGCGCGCTGCTCAAGGCGGGCGACGACGAGAAGAAGCGCAAGAAGGTCCAGCGCAAGAAGCCGCCCGAGGGCTTCGTCGTGTGGACCGAGGACACCTTCACCAAGCTGACGAGCAATGCGCCCGAAACCCTGCGGTCGCGGATGAAGGTCGACAACTCGATGATCCTCAACGTCGTCGCCCGGCCCGGTGACCCCGTGACCGCCCTGTCGCGCCTCACGAGGGACAACCACGAGGACGCGAAGGGGAGGGCTCGCCTCGCCCGACGGGCCATCCGTCTGGGGCGCAGCCTGCTCGACTCCGGTGTGCTCGAGCGTCTCCCGGAGCCGGACGGGACCGGCCGGACCGTGGCCCTCACCCTCGACCTGCCCCCGGACTTCGCGCTCAACCAGCCGCTCGCCCCCTTCGCGCTGGCGGCGCTCGACCTGCTCGACCCCGACTCCCCGACCCACGCCCTTGACGTCGTCTCGACGATCGAGGCGGTCCTCGAGGCGCCGATGGCCGTCCTCGTCGCCCAGCAGCACGCCGCCCGCGGCGAGGCGGTCGCCGAGATGAAGGCCGACGGCATCGAGTACGAGGAGCGGATGCGCCTGCTCGACGAGATCACCTGGCCGCGGCCGCTCGCCGAGGAGCTCGCGGCCGCCTTCGAGACCTACCGCCAGACCCACCCGTGGCTGCCCGAGGAGGCCCTCGTCCCGAAGTCGGTCGTGCGCCTCATGTGGGAGGAGGGCATGTCCTTCGCCGACTTCGTGCGGCGCTTCACCCTCGGCCCGCGCGAGGGACTCGTGCTGCGCTACCTCACCGACGCCTACCGCACCCTGACACGCACCGTGCCCGAGGCGCACTCCTCGCCGCAGCTGCGCGAGATCGTCGAGTGGCTCGGCGAGACCGTGCGGCAGACCGACTCCTCGCTCCTCGACGAGTGGGAGGCACTCACGGACCCCGATGCGGCCACCCGGCTGGCCGAGGGCCGCGAGGCCACGGCACCGCCGCGCCCGCTGTCCGCCCGCACCGGCCCCTTCCGGACCATGGTGCGCGGTGCCCTGTGGCAGCGTGTCGAGCGCGCAGCGCGCGACGACCTGTCGGCGCTGTCGGCCCTCGAGGCCGCGGCGGCCGAGCTCGCCGACGACGGCCGCGCGCCACTGATGCGCCACGACGACTGGGACGTCGCCCTCGGCGACTACTGGGAGGAGCACGACCGCATCGGGACCGACCAGGACGCGCGCGGTCCGCACCACCTGCACATCGCGGAGGTTCGTGGCCCGGCACCGGGGCTCGACCCCGACGTGGCCCCCGACGTGCGGCTGTGGGAGGTGCGCCAGACCCTCGCCGACCCCGAGGGCGACGGCGACTGGGTCATGGAGGCCACCGTCGACCTCGACGCGTCCGACCGCGTCGGCGAGACGGTCGTGCTCGCCACCGCCCTGCGGCGGTTGTGAGCCCGCGCATATCCTGACGACCTGATGACCACGCTCCCCCGGCGTCTCGCCCACCTCCTGCTCGCGCTCGCCGTGGCCCTCGGCCCGGCGCTCCTGTCCGCGCCCGCCGCGCACGCTGCGCCTTCCGTTCCCGCGACCCCCGAGAGGACGTCCGCCCAGGTGCCCGACCCCCTTCGGGTCGGGACCGAAGGGGTGTACGCCCCTTCTCGATCAAGCAGGGCGACGACTTCACCGGCTTCGACGTCGAGGTGATGAAGGCCGTCGGCGAGCGTCTCGGGGTCGAGGTCGAGTTCGTCGCGACGCCGTGGGACTCGATGTTCGCCGCCCTGGCCGCAGGGCGCTTCGACGTCGTCGCCAACCAGGTCAACGTCAACCCCGAGCGGGAGAAGCTCTACGACCTCTCCGACCCCTACGTCGACACCGCGGGCGTCCTCGTCGTCGCCGAGGACAACCCCGAGGGGATCGAGGAGCTCTCCGACCTCAAGGGCATGCGCGCCGCCGAAAACCTCACGAGCAGCTGGGCCGAGGTGGCCAAGGACCACGGCGCCGAGATCGTCGGCGTCGACGGGATGAACGAGGCGATGTCGAGCCTCAAGGAGGGTCGCGTCGACGCGATCGTCAACGACAAGCTGGCGGTGCGCAACTACATCGCGACCAGCCCCGACCCAGGGGTCAAGATCGTCGCCGAGACCGACGACCAGGCCCAGTCGGTCTTCGCCGCGAAGAAGGGCACCGGCTACATGCCGGAGATCAACCAGGCCCTCGCGGAGATGGAGGAGGACGGCACCACCCAGGCGATCTACGACAAGTACTTCTCCGCCGACAAGGCCGCCCCGAGCGCCTGGGACCTCGTCAAGGACAATGCCTGGCCCATGGCCTGGGCGACGATCAAGGTGACGATCCCGCTCACCGCGATCTCCTTCGCCATCGGCCTCGTGCTCGCCCTCGTCACCGCCATCGGCCGCATGTCGACCTCCGCCGTGCCACGGGCCATCGCGCGCGCCTACATCTCGATCATCCGGGGCACCCCGCTCCTCGTGCAGCTCTTCCTCATCTTCTACGCCCTGCCCGAGATCGGCATCGACCTGCCGCCGTTCGTCGCCGCCGTCATCGCCCTGTCGCTCAACGTCGGCGGCTACGCGGCCGAGGTCATCCGCTCGGCCATCGAGTCGATCCCCAAGGGCCAGTGGGAGGCGGCGCAGACGATCGGCATGGGGCCACGGACGGCGCTGCGGCGGATCATCCTGCCGCAGGCGGCCCGCACGGCGATCCCGCCGCTGTCCAACACCCTCGTCTCCCTGCTCAAGGACACCTCGCTCACCTCGATCATCCTCGTCGTCGAGCTGACCCAGACCGCCCGGTTCGCCGCGGCACCGACCTTCCAGTACATGCCGATGTTTGCGCTCGCCGCCCTCTACTACTGGATCATCTGCACGATCCTGTCCGTCCTCCAGGACCGCGCCGAGGAGAGGTTCAGCCGTTATGTCGCAGCCTGAGGTGGTCGTCTCCGCGGCCCACGTCCGCAAGAGCTTCGGTGACAAGGAGGTCCTGCGCGACATCTCCTTCGAGGTCGGCTCCGGCGAGGTGACGGTCGTCCTCGGGCCCTCGGGCTCGGGCAAGACCACCCTGCTGCGCGCCCTCGGCGGGCTCGAGCGCCCCGACGCCGGCGTCATCACGGTCGGCGACGCGAGCCTCGACTTCGGCGAGCTGACGCCCGGACGTCACGACCGGCTCCCCCGGGGTCAGCGCGAGCAGCTGACCGCGCTGGGCCGGCAGAGCGGCTTCGTCTTCCAGGGACACAACCTCTTCGCCCACAAGAGCGCCCTCGACAACATCACCGAGGGCCCCGTCGTCGTGCAGGGCGAGGACCCGCAGGCCGCCCGCGAGCGGGCCCTGGCCCTGCTCGACCAGGTCGGTCTGTCCGAGCACGCCGACAAGTACCCCTTCCAGCTCTCCGGCGGACAGCAGCAGCGGGTCGGCATCGCCCGGGCCCTCGCCCTGCGCCCGTCGGTCGTGCTCTTCGACGAGCCGACCTCGGCGCTCGACCCCGAGACGGTCGGTGAGGTGCTGCAGGTCATGCGCGACCTCGCCGAGCAGCACTGGACGATGGTGGTCGTCACCCACGAGATCCGCTTCGCCCGGCAGGTCGCCGACGAGGTGCTCTTCATCGACGGCGGGGTCGTCGTCGAGCGCGGCGCACCCGAGCAGGTGATCCTCGACCCGCAGGCCGAGCGGACCCGGTCCTTCCTCCAGCGGATCCTCGACCCGCTGTGACGCCATGATCCTCGTCGACCCGCCCACGTGGCCCGGCTGGGGTCGCACGTGGAGCCACCTCGTCTCGGACGACTCGCTCGAGGAGCTGCACGCCTTCGCGCAGCGACTCGGCATCCCGCACAAGCTCTTCGACGAGGACCACTACGACGTGCCGATCGAGCGCTACGACGAGGTCGTCGCCGCCGGCGCGACGCCCGTGAGCGGCGGCGAGCTCATCCGGCGGCTCATCCGCAGCGGCCTGCGGGTCACGCAGGCGCAGCGAGGTCGCGCGGGCCACCCGCCCGTGAGCCCGTCCTCGGCAGGCCGTCGGGCGAAGTCGCGACCGGACTCATAGGCTGGGTGGCGCAGCACCACCGATACGACGCAACACGCACCAGACACAAGGGGACATTCAGCATGGGTAAGCACCTGACCACCGCCCGATCCTGCGCGCTCGTCGCGATCGCCGCTCTCGGCCTGTCCGCCTGCGGCGCACTCGGCGACGGCGACGGCGACTCGACCGTGACGGTCACCGAGTCCTCGCAGGACCAGAGCCAGACCTCCGAGCCCACGGCTCAGAGCACCACCACGACGCCCACCTCCACGGCGAGCACGACGGAGAGCCCCACCGAGAGCTCCACCGCGAGCTCGAGCGATGTGACCAACACTCCTCCTGCCGGGTCCACGCCCAACACCGACACCTCGAAGTCGATCGACGTCAACACCCTGACGGAGAAGGTCGAGGCCCACACCGACAGCCAGATCCCCCCGGACGTGACCCTGTCGTGCATGGGAGGCCTCGTGCTCGTCGCCAACGAGACCCAGAAGTGCTCGTGGATGGACTCCAACGGCAACGTCACCCGACTGACCATCACGGTCGACTGGGCAGCAGTGGTCGGCGACCAGATCCAGTACAACCTGTCGCTGGAGAACTCCGCCTACACGCCCTGACCAGCGGCCCTCACGGGCCACCGCGGAGCCGGTCGAGCTCGCGTCGCAGGTTGACGCGGGCTCGACCGCTCCAGCGCTCGTGCGCGTGGTCGGTGAGATAGAGCCGCCCCCGCTCGACGAAGGGGGCGAGCACCGCGCTCCTGCCCCGCGCGAAGTCCTCGTCGCCGACCATGCCGTACTCGATCCGGACCTGGTGGCAGTAGGCGTCGAAGCGCTCGGTCGGCGCCGCGAGGATCCACAGGTCGGCGTCGTGGAAGGCGCGAGCCGCAGGGCCCGGCGCGCTCATCTCGTGGGTGGCCGACTCCCGGACCAGCCGGGCGACGAGGGCGAGATCCGAGGGACCGAGGCCCAGGTCAGCGAGGCGCTGCTGCGCCAGCTCCGCAGACGCCTGCTCGTTGGCGCCGGCGGCGGCGTGGGTCTCGTAGACCGCGTCGTGGTACCACGCAGCCAGTCCGGCGAGGTGACGCTTCCGCGCGGGGAGGTCACCCCCTTCGGCCAGCTCGTCGAGGGCCGCGAGAACCTCCGCGAGGTGCACGACGTCGTGGTAGGAACGGTGGTCCTCGAGCCACCGGTCGAGGAGATCGGTGACCTCCGCCGCGGCCCGCTCGTGGGGTGCGGCGGGGCACAGAGCGGTCACATCGGCGTGCCATCGACTGCGCAACGTGTCCACCGTGCAATTCTGCCGGAATGAGCGCTGACTCCCCGCGGAGCGACACCCTCGAGTCCGTCCGGCGTGCGGGCGTCGAGACCACCGGCATCGAGATCATCGACGAGGCCGACCGGACCGCCCGCCCGGCCGACCTCTTCTGGCCGTGGTTCGCGGCCAACGTCTCCGTCTTCGGCATCTCCTACGGCAGCTTCGTCCTCGACTTCGGGATCTCCTTCGGTCAGGCCCTGCTGGTGTCCGTGATCGGCATCGTCGTCTCCTTCCTGCTGTGCGGGCTCGTCGCCGTGGCGGGCAAGCGCGGCTCGGCACCGACGATGGTCATCTCGCGAGCCGCCTTCGGCGTCCAGGGGCAAAAGCTGCCGGGCGTCGTCTCGTGGGTCGTCTCGATCGGGTGGGAGACCTTCCTGGCGATCATGGCCACGCTCGCGACGGCGACCGTCATGCGCGAGCTCGGCTGGGGCGGAGGCACGCCGACCAAGGTCGTCGCCATGCTCGTCGTCGCGGCCCTCATCGTCGGCGCCTCGGTCGCGGGCTACCACCTGATCATGCGTATGCAGTCGTGGCTGACCTGGCTGACCGGGCTGGCGACGATCGTCTACGTGGGCCTGACCGTGGGGCACATCGAGTGGTCGACCCTGACCTCCCTCGAGGGCGGGTCCTTCCAGCAGGTGCTCGGCGCGCTCATCATGGTGATGACCGGCTTCGGCCTCGGGTGGATCAACATCGCCGCCGACTGGTCGCGCTACCAGAGCCGCGAGGCCTCCTCCGGCGCGATCGTCGCGTGGAACACCCTCGGCGGCGCCCTGGCGCCCGCGCTCCTCGTCGCCTACGGCATCGGTCTGGCCGGCTCCGACGAGACCCTGCGCGCCGGCATCGTCGCCGATCCGGTCGGCACCCTCGCGACGATCCTGCCGACCTGGTACCTCGTGATCTTCGGTGTCGCGGCCGTGCTCGCGCTCGTCTCGGGCGCCGTCCTGGGCATCTACTCCTCGGGCCTGACCCTGCTGAGCCTCGGGGTGCGCATCCCCCGCCCGGCGGCGGCCGGCCTCGACGGCCTGCTGCTCACCCTCGGCACGATCTACGTCGTCTTCTTCGCCGAGAACTTCCTTGGCCCCTTCCAGTCCTTCCTCATCACCCTCGGCGTGCCGCTGGCCGCCTGGGCCGGCATCTTCCTGTCGGACCTCGCGCTGCGCCGGCGTGACTACGACGAGGAGGCGCTCTTCGACGCCCGTGGGCGCTACGGCTCGGTCGACTGGATCTCCATCGGCACGATGGTCCTCGCCTCAGTCATCGGCTGGGGTCTGGTGACCAATGCGATGCCCGACTCGACGTGGAACAACTGGCAGGGCTACCTGCTCAAGGCCTTCCTCGGCACCGAGCTCGTCGAGGACCCCGCCGGCAACTACTGGGCCGGCGACTGGTCCTACGCCAACCTCGGCGTCATCGTCGCCCTCGGGCTCGCCTTCGTCATCACCCTGGTCGCGCGACGGGGCATCGTGCGGCGGCAGGAGGAGCGATGACCGAGCTGCCCCCGCTCGACGACGCCTGGCTGGTGGTCATCGACCCCCAGCGGATCTTCGCCGACCCCACCTCGGAGTGGGGCTCGCCGATGTTCGACGACGCGCTCGCGCCGATCAAGTCCCTGCGCTCGAGCTTCGGTGCCGGGCGCACGATCGTCACGCGGTGGGTCCCCGGCTCGGAACGACCCGGCTCGTGGGGGCCCTACTTCGAGCGCTGGTCCTTCGCTGATCGCCCCGCGACCGACCCGGTCTTCGACCTCGTCACCCCGGCCGCGGGCTGGAGCAACCGCGGGTCGGTGGACTGCTCGACCTTCGGCAAGTGGGGTGAGCCGCTGACCCGCATCACCGGCCCCACCTCGACGATCGTGCTCGCCGGTGTCTCGACCGACTGCTGCGTCATCTCGACGGCGCTGCCGGCCGCCGACGACGGTGCCACCGTCGTGGTGGCCGCCGACGCCTGTGCGGGCTCGACCCAGGACAACCACGAGGCCGCCCTGCAGGTCATGGCGCTGTACTCGCCGCAGATCGAGGTCGCGACGAGCGCGGCGGTGCTCAGCTCACGGTGATGTTGACCATCCACGGGATGCCGTAGCGGTCGGTGAAGGAGCCGTACTCGTCACCCCACATCTGCACCTCGAGGGGCATCTCGATCTCGGCCCCGGCCGTCAGACCGGCCCAGTAGCTGCGCAGCAGCTCGGTCTCGTCGCCGCTGATGCTGATCGTCACCGAGGTGCCCAGGGTGCGGGTCATGCCGGGCGGGGTGTCGCTGGCGAAGATCGTGTAGCCCGCCTCGGTGACGAGGCTGGCGTGCATCACCTGGTCGGCGATGTCGCCGGCGTCGGGCATGCTGTCGCCGAAGGTGTGGACGAGCAGCTCACCCCCGAGCACCGACTGGTAGAACTCCATCGCCTCGCGGGCGTTGCCGTCGAAGTTGAGGTAGGGGTTGAGTTTGGAAGCCATGGCTCCGACGCTAGCCCCGGCCACCGACAGCGGGTAGTGCCGTGGGGCGAACGGGCCGCAGCGCCCGAGCCGCCTCGTGCACCGCCTCGCCGAGCCGCTCGATCCGCGCGGTGCGCAGCGTCCACGCCTGCCAGTACAGCGGGACGTCGCGGTGCTCCCGCTGACGCAGCAGCACCAGCCGGCCGGTGTCGAGGTCATCGCCCACCTGGGCCTCCGGGAGCATGGCCCACCCCAGCCCGGCCCGCACTGCCGCGGCGAAGCCCTCCGAGGAGGGCACCTGCGAGGTCGGCGGGACCACGCCGACCCCGAGGTCGCGCAGCACCCCGTGCTGCAGGTCGTCCTTGGCGTTGAAGCGCAGGACCGGCATGCGCTCCCAGTCGTGCCCACGGCCCTTCGCGAACTCCTCCGCCAGCGGTGCCGCTGCCACCGGCAGGTAGCGCATCGACCCGAGCGGTTCGGTGCGGCAGCCCGCGACCGGGGTCGGGTCGGCGGTCACGGCCCCCACGACCGCACCCCGCCGCAGGTGGTCGGCGCTGTACTCCTCGTCCTCGACCTCGAGGTGCAGCCGCACGTCAGGCCAGCCCGACGCGGTCGCGAGCACCGGCTCGAACCACGTCGCGAGGGAGTCGGCGTTGACGGCGACCGGGAGCTCGACGGGAGCGGACCCCCCTTCGCCCAGGTCGGCGCGGAGCTGGTCGGCGAGCAGGACCATCTGCCGAGCCGTGCGCACGACCGCCGTGCCGGCGGCGGTGGCCCGCACGGGAGCGCTGCGCTCGACGAGCACCCGGCCGGCCGCGGCCTCGAGCGCCTTGATCCGCTGGCTGACGGCGGAGGGGGTGATGCCCAGCGCACCGGCCGCCGCCTCGAAGGTTCCCTCGTCGACGACGGCGAGCAGGGCGCGGAGCTGATCGATCTGCATGAAGCAATGCTAATGACACTGCAGACTCTTTCGCTGGCCTTCAGGTGGACCCGACGCCTACCGTCAGCCCGTGATCGTCTCCGCCGTCGCTGGCCTGCTCACCGGCCTCACCCTCATCGTCGCCATCGGCGCGCAAAATGCCTTCGTGCTGCGCCAAGGGATCCGGCGTGAGCACCTGGCCCCCGTCGTGCTCATCTGCATCGCCGCCGACACCCTGCTCATCATGCTCGGCACGGCGGGTGTGGGCGCACTCGTCAGCGACCACCCGACCGCGGTGCGCGTCGTCACCTGGCTCGGCGCGGCCTACCTCGTGGGTTACGGCCTGCTCGCCCTGCGCCGGGCCGCGTCGCCGGAGGGCCTCGAGGCCACCGCTCTTGCCGGCCGCGGGTCGGTCATCGCGAGCACGCTCGCCATCACCTTCCTCAACCCGCACGTCTACCTCGACACCGTGCTCATGCTCGGGTCGATCGCCAACGGGCACGGCGAGCAGCGGTGGGCCTTCGCGACGGGGGCGGCGCTCGGCAGCATCGTGTGGTTCACCGGCCTCGGCCTCGGGGCCCGGGCGCTCGCCGGCCCGCTGGGCCGCCCGGGGACGTGGCGCGTCCTCGACGGCCTCATCGGCCTGACGATGATCGGGCTGGCGGTCCTGCTCGTCAGCCGTTGACCGCGACGGTCAGCCGGCCGCCGACGTCGTGGCGAAGGGGGTCAGCTCGGCCGCGAGGTCACCGTGCACCCGGGCGACGACGAGCGTGCCCTGGCCCAGGTGCTCCTCGGAGAGGATCTCGGCCTCGTCGTGCAGCCGGCTGACGAGGTCGCCGCGCGAGTAGGGCAGGAGGACCTCGACGTCGATGTCGGGCTTGGGCAGCTCGTCGGCGACGAGCTGGAGCAGCTCCTCGACCCCGGCGCCGGTGCGCGCCGACACGGCGATCGAGTGGCGCTCGTGCCGCAGGATCCGGTCGACGACCTCGGGGTCGGCGGCGTCAGCCTTGTTGACGACCACGACCTCCTTGACGTCGGTCGCGTCGACGTCGGCCAGCACCGCGCGCACGGCCGAGATCTGGCCCTCGGGGTCGGGGTGCGAGCCGTCGACGACGTGCAGGAGCAGGTCGGCGTCGGCGACCTCCTCGAGCGTGGAGCGGAAGGCCTCGACGAGCTGGTGCGGCAGCGCCCGGACGAAGCCGACGGTGTCGGTGAGCGTGTACTCGCGCCCGTCGGGCGTTTCGGCGCGACGCACGGTGGTGTCGAGAGTCGCGAAGAGCTGGTTGTCGACGAGGACGCCCGCGTGGGTGAGGCGGTTGAGCAGGGTCGACTTGCCGGCGTTGGTGTAGCCGGCGATGGCCACGGCCGGCACCTCGTGGTGCGCGCGGGCCGCGCGACGGGTGTCGCGGTGGGTCTTCATGCCGGCGAGCTCGCGCTTGAGCTTGGCGATGCGGGAGTTGATCCGGCGGCGGTCGAGCTCGATCTTGGTCTCACCCGGACCACGCGAGCCCATGCCCTGACCGCCGGCGGCCTGACCACCGGCCTGCCGGGACATCGACTCGCCCCAGCCACGCAGGCGCGGCAGGAGGTACTGCAGCTGGGCCAGCTCGACCTGCGCCTTGCCCTCACGGGACTTGGCGTGCTGGGCGAAGATGTCGAGGATCAGGGCGGTGCGGTCGATGACCTTGACCTTGACGACGTCCTCGAGGGCACGCCGCTGGCTCGGTGCCAGCTCGGTGTCGCAGACCACGGTGTCGGCGCCCTCGGCGACGACGATCTCCTTGAGCTCCTGGGCCTTGCCCGAGCCGAGATAGGTGCTGGGGTCAGGGGTCTGGCGCCGCTGCAGGACACCGGCGAGCACCTCGGAGCCGGCCGTCTCGGCCAGGGCCGCCAGCTCACGCAGGGAGTTCTCCGCGTCGGCAACGGTCCCGTCGCTCCAGACCGCCGCGAGAACGACGCGCTCCAGACGCAGCTGCCGGTACTCGACCTCGGTGATGTCCTCGAGCTCGGTCGACAGGCCCTGCACACGGCGCAGGGCGGAGCGCTCCTCGCGGTCGAACTGGTCGCCGTCGTAGTCGATGTCGCCAGCCGGCTCGAGGAAGCCGTCGCGGTCGGCCAGCGCCTGGGCGCGGCGGGAGAGCACCCGGTCGATGATCGGGCTGGGGGTGGTGTCGTCGTCGGCGTCGTCGTGGGCGCTGTGCAGTGGTTCGGTCATGTTCTCCTCAGGATCTCACCCTGCAACGCCGCAGGGCCAACCATTAGTCCCGGCCGTCCCCCATGACGGCATTGACGGCCTGCCCGAAGGCGCCCGCGACGAGGATCTCGATGCCCTCCTCTCCCTGATGGGTGACGACGCTGGTCGACCCGTCGGCAGCGCGGTGGTAGGCGTGCGGTGTCACCGGCCCGGGCTGGGACTCCAAGGCACCAGAACCCGTAGACCTGCCCGTCAGCGGCCTCGAGGTAGCCGGCGTCGATCGTCGTCTCGACCCCTCGTGATGCGAGATGCTGTCGAGCGAGCGCCATGAGCGTAGGGTCTCCAGCCGTGTCCGACTCCCCCACCACCGTCCCCGAGCACGAGCACCTCGACCGCGGGCTCAACCCCCGCCACGTGCAGTTCATCGCGCTCGGCACCGCCATCGGCACCGGCCTCTTCTACGGCTCCTCCGAGACGATCCAGGCCGCCGGCCCGGCCGTCCTCGTTGCCTACGCCGTGGCCGGCTTCATGGTCTACATCGTCATGCGCGCCCTCGGTGAGATGGCGGTCCGCCATCCCGTGGCCGGGTCCTTCGCGCAGTACGCAGGCTCCTTCCTCGGCCCCTACGCCGGCTTCATCGTCGGCTGGGTCTTCTGGCTCGAGCTCGCGGTCGTCGCGATCGCCGACATGACCGCCGTCGCGACCTACATGGGGCTGTGGTTCCCCGGCGTCCCCGGCTGGGTGTGGATGGTCGCGGCGATCGCCCTCATCGGCGCCCTCAACCTCCTGGCGGTGCGGGTCTTCGGGGAGATGGAGTTCTGGTTCTCCCTCATCAAGGTGACGGCGATCATCGCCCTCGTCGTCGGTGGGCTGGCGCTCATCCTCTGGGGGCGCGAGGTCGGCGGCACGACCCCGGACGTCGCCCACCTGTGGAGCCACGACGGCTTCGCCCCCTTCGGCCTGTGGGGCATCATCATGAGCTTCAGCGTCGTCGTCTTCTCCTTCGGCGGCATCGAGACGCTCGGGATGACGGCCGGCGAGGCCGACGACCCCGAGCACTCCATCGCACGCGCGGTCAACACCGTGCCCTTCCGCATCCTGCTCTTCTACGTGGCGGCGCTCGCGGTGATCATGTCGATCATCCCGTGGGACGAGGTCACCGGCGAGTCCTCCCCCTTCGTCGAGGTCTTCGCCGCGCTCCAGGTCCCCGCGGCGCAGCACGTGATGAACTTCGTCGTCCTCACCGCTGCCCTGTCGGCGATGAACGCGATCTTCTACGCCTGCTCACGCACGATGTACGGCCTCGCCGAGCAGGGTCACGCGCCGCGCTCCTTCCTCCACCTGTCGCCGCGGGCGCACATCCCGATCTACCCGGTGCTGTGCATGTTCGGTGCGGGTGCGGTGGGCCTCGTGCTCTTCCTCGTCATCGAGGACCGGCTCTTCTTCTTCGTCGCCGCGATCGCGTCCTTCGCGACAGTCTTCACCTGGCTGATGATCCTGCTCGCGCACTGGCGGATGCGGGCCGGCATGGCCCGCGCGGGCGTGGCACCCACCGGCTTCGCGATGCCCTTCTTCCCGATCCTCAACGTCATCGCGATGGCCTTCATGGTCGGCGTCATCGTGCTGCTGGCGACGACCGAGTCCGGCCGCGACGCCTTCTTCGTCGGTGCCGGCGCCCTCGTGTTCCTCACGATCGCATGGTTCACCCTCGTGCGGGACGAAGGGAGGGCGCCGATCGTCCTCGAGGACGCGGCTCACCTCTCCGGTGACAGCTCCCGGGTGTAGAGCACGCCGCCGCGGGCATCGCGCAGGGTGACGGTCAGCGTGCCGTCGTCGGCGATGCCGGCGTGCCCGAAGAACTGGTTGCCCCCGCGCGGCGACTGGTTGGGGTAGTCGGCACTCTTGACGAAGTCGACCCGCGGGCCGAAGGTCGCGTCCATCTCGTTGGGCCCGAAGGTGCCGGCGTTGATCGGACCGGCGACGAACTCCCAGAAGGGTCGGAAGTCGGTGAAGGCCGCTCGCTCGGGGCTGTAGTGGTGGGCCGCGCAGTAGTGCACGTCGGCGGTGATCCACACGACGCCGGGCACGTCCTTGATCTCGCGCAGCAGCCACGCCAGCTCGATCTCTTTGCCGAGCGGGGCACCCGGGTCCCGATTGGCCAGCGACTCCTGGGCGTCGCCGTCCGGGACGACGATCCCGATCGGCAGGTCGGCCGAGATGACCTTCCAGGTGGCCTTCGACGCCTTGAGCTCGGCCGCCAGCCAGCGCACCTGCTCGTCGCCGATGAGCGAGGTCCGATGCCCTTCGAGCCCAGCGGTGTTGGGGTCCTTGTAGGTGCGCATGTCGAGGCAGAAGACGTCGAGGTGCCTGCCCCGGGAGACCTTGCGGTGGATGCGCTGCCCGTCCCGACGGTCCTGGCCGTTGCTGATCGGCTGCCACTCCCACCACGCCTGCTTGGCCCAGCGGGCGAGGACGTCGACACGCTGCTCACGGTCGTAGGCGGGGTCGGTGAGGATCTCGCCGGGGTACCAGTTGTTGGTCGTCTCGTGGTCGTCCCACTGGGCCAGCACCGGCACGTCCGCGTACATCGCCCGCAGGTTGTCGTCGAGGTGGTTGTAGCGGTGCCGGCCACGGAACTCCGCGAGGCTCTGCGCCCGCTCCTCCACCTCGGGGATGACGAGGTTGCGCCAGACCTGCCCGTCGGGCTCGGTGACGCGGGCCTCGATCGGCCCGTCGGCGTAGATGGTGTCACCGCAGTGCACGAAGAAGTCGGGACGGGTCTCGTGCATCGTCCGGTAGGCCGTGTACCCGCCGAGGTCGGGGTTGATCCCCCACCCCTGGCCCGCCGTGTCCCCGGTCCACACGAAGGACTGGCCGGACCGACCACGCGGTGCCGTCGTGAAGGTCAGGTCCGCGGTCTGCCCCCTTCGCCCCTCCTCGTCCTCGAAGGCGACCTCGATCTCGTGCCGCCGCCCCGGGGCGAGTTGCCGCAGGTCGATCTTGCCCGGGCCCAGATCACCGCCGAGTTGGTCGTGACGTCGCCCGAGGCGACGCCGGAGGGCAGCAGTGGCCGGCTGCGGTGCACCTGGAAGGGGGCGGCGACGGCCGACGGCTGGAGGGCCGCCGCACCGGCAGCGGCGACGGTGGTGGACAGGACGACGCGACGGGAGATCTTGGGCATGGGTCGAGGCTCCCGCGCCCGGGTGGCGACGACGTGGGCACCAGGTGGCCGGCACGTGACCGGCAGGTCAGCCCTTGGCCAGAACCCGGATGTCGGTCGCCTCGGTGCGCTCGGCGTCGGCCCGCTCGTCCTCGGTCAGCTGCTGGCTCTCGATCTCGGCCCGCACGCGGCGCAGGTAGTGGTCGATCTCGGAGGTCGTGCGTTCCTCGTCCCAGCCGAGCTCGGCCGCGAGGATCCGCGCGGCCGGCTCGGCGGCCTCGACGCCGCGGTCGGGTGTCTCGATGGAGATGCGCATCCGGCGGGTGAGCAGGTCGTTGAGGTGGAGCGTCGCCTCGTGGCGGGCCGCGTAGACGACCTCGACCCGCAGGTACTCCTCGGCACCGGCGAGTGGCTCTGCGAGAGAACGGTCCTCGTCGATCATGGCGAAGAGGTCGACGGCCATCGAGCCGTAGCGGTCGAGCAGGTGGGTCACCCGCCAGACCGGCAGGTCGTGCCGTCGGCTCAGGGTGTCGAGCTGGTTGACGAGCGCCTGGTACCCCTCGGCGCCGACGAGCGGGATGTGGGCGGTGACGCTCTCGGGGACGCCGGGCGAGAGGTCCTCGCGGGCGGCGTCGACGGCGTCGGCGGCCATGACCCGGTAGGTCGTGTACTTGCCGCCGGCGATCGAGATCAGCCCCGGCTGGGGGCGAGCCACCGCGTGCTCTCGGCTCAGCTGCGAGGACTCCTCCGACTCTCCGGCGAGCAGGGGGCGCAGCCCGGCGTAGACGCCCTGGATGTCGTCGCGGGTGAGCGGGGTGAGGAGCACGCCGTTGATCTGCTCGAGGATGTAGTCGATGTCCGCCGAGGTGGCGGCGGGGTGGGCCCGGGAGAGGTTCCAGTCGGTGTCGGTCGTGCCGATGATCCAGTGGGTGCCCCAGGGGATGCAGAAGAGCACCGACTTCTCGGTGCGCAGGATCAGGCCGGTCTCGGAGTTGACCCGGTCGCGGGCGACGACGATGTGCACGCCCTTGCTCGCCCGCACGTGGAAGCGTCCTCGCCCACCGGCCATGGTCTGGATGTCGTCGGTCCACACGCCGGTGCAGTTGATGACCACCGAGGCGTTGACCTCGACCTCGTCGCCGGTCTCGACGTCGAGCACCCGGGCGCCCACGACGCGCTCACCGGCGTGGAGCAGGCCGGTGACCTTGGCGGAGTTGAGCACGGTGGCGCCGTAGGAGGCGGCGGTGCGCACGACGGTGAGGGTATGGCGGGCGTCGTCGCACTGGGCGTCGTGGTAGAGCAGGCCGCCGTGGTGCGCGGAGGGCTTGAGCCCGGGCGCGATCCGGCGCACTCCCCCCTTCGTCATCTGCTTGGTGCGCGGGACGGACCGGCCGCCGCCCATCGTGTCGTAGAGGGTCAGGCCGGCGGTGACGTAGGGCCGCTCCCAGACCGGGTGCGACAGCGGGTAGAGGAAGCTCACCGGCTTGACCAGGTGCGGGGCGATGCGGGTGAGCATGAGCTCACGCTCCTGGAGGGCCTCGCGCACGAGCGCGAAGTTGAGCTGCTCGAGATAGCGGACCCCGCCGTGGAAGAGCTTGGAGGACCGGGAGGAGGTGCCGGAGGCGAAGTCGCGCTGCTCGACGAGGGCGACCTTGAGGCCACGGGTGGCCGCGTCGAGCGCGACGCCCGCGCCGGTCACTCCCCCACCGACGACGAGGACGTCGAGGTCCTCCTCGGCGATGCGACGCCAGGCCGCGTCGCGCTGCTGGTGATCGAGCGGTGTGGGATTCGGCATGGCACAACGGTAGTCGGCAACCTGCCCGCCGAGGAACCCGACCTGACAGGATGCCAACATGAGTGCACCGACCACGTACGTGCTGTCCATCGACCAAGGGACGACGAGCACCCGGGCCATGGTCTTCGGCCGCGACGGGGCAGTCATCGCTACCGATCAGATCGAGCACGAGCAGATGTTCCCGCGGGCCGGCTGGGTCGAGCACGACGCCCTGGAGATCTGGGGCAACACCCGCCGCGTCATCGGCGGCGCCCTCGGCAAGGCCAACCTCAACAGCGGCCACATCGACGCGGTGGGCATCACCAACCAGCGCGAGACGACCGTCGTGTGGGAGAAGGCGACCGGGCAGCCGATCCACAACGCCATCGTCTGGCAGGACACGCGGACCCAGGCGCTGGTCGACGAGCTCGCGTCCGATGGCGGGCTCGACCGCTTCAAGGAGGTCTGCGGGCTGCCGCTCGCCACGTACTTCGCCGGGCCCAAGATCGCCTGGATCCTCGACCACGTCGAGGGAGCCCGGGAGCGCGCCGAGGCCGGCGAGCTGCTCGCCGGCACGATGGACACCTGGGTGCTGTGGAACCTCACAGGCGGCGGGGAGAACGACGGCGTCCACGTCACCGACGTCACCAATGCCTCGCGCACGATGCTCATGGACCTGCGCACCCTGCAGTGGGACGAGGCCACGTGCGAGGCCATCGGGGTGCCGGTGCAGGTGCTGCCCGAGATCCGCTCGTCCTCGGAGGTCTACGGCGAGTGCAAGCCGGGCGTCCTCAACGGCACGCCGATCGCGGGGATCCTCGGCGACCAGCAGTCGGCTACCTTCGGTCAGGCCTGCCTGACGCCGGGCACCGCCAAGAACACCTACGGCACCGGCAACTTCATGCTGCTCAACACCGGCACCGAGATCGTCTCCAGCGACAACGGCCTGCTGACGACGGTCTGCTACCAGCTGGGCGAGCAGGACGCGGTCTACGCCCTGGAGGGGTCGATCGCCGTGACCGGGTCGCTGATCCAGTGGCTGCGCGACAACCTCGGCTTCATCAAGGAGGCGCCTGAGGTCGAAGCGCTCGCCTGCAGCGTCGAGGACAACGGCGGGGTGTACTTCGTGCCGGCCTTCTCCGGGCTCTTCGCCCCGCACTGGCGGCCCGACGCACGCGGCGCGATCCTCGGGCTGACCCGCTACGCCACCAAGGCCCACATCGCCCGTGCGGCGCTGGAGTCGACGGCCTACCAGACACGTGACGTGCTCGACGCGATGCAGGCCGACGCCGAGCGGGCCGGCGGGCGGCTGACCGAGCTCAAGGTCGACGGGGGGATGGTCGCCAACGACACGCTCATGCAGTTCCAGGCGGACATGCTCGGCGTCGACGTCGTGCGGCCGCAGATCGCCGAGACCACGGCCCTGGGTGCCGCCTACGCCGCCGGCCTGGCCGTCGGCTACTGGGAGTCGACGGACGAGATCGTCGACAACTGGTCCGAGGGGAAGCGATGGTCGCCGTCGATGGACGAGGACGAGGTCGAGCGGCTGCACCGCAACTGGACCAAGGCCATCTCCAAGACCCTCGACTGGGTGGACGAGGACGTCGAATGATCAGGCGGCGAAGAGCTCACCGAGGCGCACCTCGAGGGGCGACCACAGCACGTCCGGGTGCGACACCTCCATCGGACCTGCAGGCACCGGACCCGTAGACACCTGCCCGATCGCCCCACGGCCGTGACCGAGGGGTGGTGGGGCCAGGCTGCGGGACTCGACGCCGGTCGGGGTGCTGAGGACCACCTCGTGGGGCCTCCCCCCGCCCGGATCGAGCCCGCTCGCGAGCACCTCGGCGCTCCAGCCGGGCTGTTCCTTGTCGAGGTTGTGCCGCTGGCAGACGCCCAGACCGTTGGCCGCTGAGGTCTCGCCGCCCCGGGCGAAGGCCTCGACGTGGTCCACCTGGCGCGCGGGTGCATCGCACCACGGCACCCGGCAGCCTTGGTCGCGCAGCTCGACGAAGCGCCTCAGCCCGCCGTGGAAGAGCCGACGCGTGGAGTCCATGGCGACGAGCTCGTGCCCACCGGGCGAGGTCCACAGGCGACGCAGCCACACCCCGGACGACGCGGCGTCGTCTGCGTCGGCGCCGTCGAGCAGACGCAGGACCATCTCGCGCGCCGTCTCCGGGGGCATCGCCCCGAAGCCCGGCACCTCGACCTGCTCGCCGCCGGCCGGGGCGACGCTGGCCGGGGCGACGCTGGCCGGGCCGTCGCTGGCCGGGGCGACGCCGGGCAGGAGGGCCGCCTCGCTCATGACGAGCGCGACCTCGACCGGCTGTGGCTGCCCCTCGGCCCGACCGGAGAGCAGCTCGAGAGCCGTGTCGGCGAGCCAGGCACCCTCGCCACGCCCGTCGGCTGCCCGCTCCGCATCGACCCGCGCGTCTCCGGTGGCAACATGGCGGCCCCGCTCGGCAGACCGCAGGGCCGCGTAGGCACCGACGACCTCGGCGACCGGACCGAGCACGCTCAGCCAGGCCATGCCATCGGGCGCGGGGCGCACCCCGACCCGGCGTGATGCCGCGGCCCGCCGGCGGCGCTCGACCAGTGCCGCCTGGTCGAGGTCGGCGCAGACCCGGTGGGCCGCCCGAGACAGGCCCTGGTCACCGAGCGTCGTCAGGCACCCGGACAGCCGACGATCGGCCTCGAGCCGATCGGCCGCCGCCAGGCACGCGGTCTCGCGGACGACGATCGTCGCCCGCCACTCGCTGATCTGCCCCGCAGTCAGGGCCGCCATCGTGCACGGCAGCTCGTGGACGAGCGCCCGCGCCACGCCCACGTGCCGATCGGCCTGCCCGGGTGAGACCCGCCGGGCCAGCGCCACCTCGGACCGAGCGGCCCGCCGCTGCAGCGACGCCTGCCGGTCGGACAGCTCCTCACGGGCGACTGCGGCAAGCACCAGCCCGTCGCGCTGCTCGACGAAGCCCTCGGTGGCCCGCGCCTGCAGGGCCGACGCCGCGCCCTTGGTCGACTCGAGGAGGGCGACCACCTCGAGGAGCTCGGCCTCGCCGAGGCCGTCGACCGATGCCGCCCCCAGGGCCGCCAGCGACGCCGCCAGTGCGTCGGGCAAGCGCGCCTCACTGCTGGCGTCGCACTCGCCACTGCCCCGCACCGTCGTCTCGGTCATCGCGCCTCCCCTCGCTCCCATCATTATAGAACACCTGTTCGATAGATTCACGAGGGCGGGCCAAGAAATGTCCCGGTGCAACCGCCCCCGGCCGAAGCACCCCCTTCGACAGCATCAGCCTGTCACCCACCACCGACAGCGCACCTAGGGTTGTCCCGTGACCGACCACTACTTCACCGACTCCCCTGCCGCGACCGATGCCGAGCGACGCCCGCTGGATGTCACGCTCGCCGGCCGAGAGGTCACGGTGGAGACCGCAGGTGGCACCTTCTCCCCCACCGGTCTCGACAAGGCGACGGCGATCCTGCTCGACACGGTGCCCCAACCCCCTTCTGCCGCAGACCTGCTCGACATCGGCTGCGGCTGGGGCCCGATCGCCCTCACCCTCGCGCTCCGGGCCCCCGAGGCCACGGTCTGGGCCGTCGACGTCACGGAGCGGGCGCTCGACCTCACCCGCCGCAATGCGGCCGCCCTCGGGCTGACCAACGTGCGGACCGCCCGTCCGGACGAGGTGCCGGCGAACCTCCCCTTCGCCGCCATCTGGTCCAACCCGCCGATCCGCATCGGCAAGCCCGCCGTCCACGAGCTGCTGCGCACCTGGCTCCCCCGCCTCGCGCCGGGAGCCGACGCTCACCTCGTCATCGGCAAGAACCTCGGCGCCGACGGCTACCAGCGCTGGATCAGCACCGACCTCGGTCTGCCGACCGAGCGCGTCGGGTCGAGCAAGGGCTTCAGGGTCCTGCGGACCAGCCGGCCCGCGGCGGGTTGACCAGGTCGCCCTCCCAGGTGAGGTCGCTCCCCTCCTCGACCTCGAAGGCCTCGAACCGGCCGTCGGCGAGCACCGCGTCGACGAGTGCCCGGGAGCCGGCCACGATCGTGCTGTCCCAGTCGATCTCGCTGGCGACCACCCAGGCGTGGTCCGCAGGCCAGACGAGCTGCGGGAGCGGCCCGTCGAAGACCGACGTCCACCCGATGCCCGCCCGGTGCGGCCACGTCTCGTCGGCCAGCTCGTCGCAGTCGGTCGCCAGCAGCACGTACTCGCGACCGGGAAGCACCAGGAGCGGGCCGCGTCGCACCGCCGCAGCGACGTCGGTCGCGACCGAGGTCCGCTGCTCCTCGAGATGCAGCCGCATCCGTGCGTCGGCCTCCGCCTCGGCGTCCGTCTCCTTGCCACCGTCGTCCTCGCCCGCATAGACCACGGTCGAGCCCGTCAGCTCGCCCCACCCCGCCCAGATGCCCACGACGAGCTGCTCGGGCGAGCGCGTGGCCTCCCGCAGGTGCCTGGTCAGCCCGGCGAGCAGATCGACGTCCAGGGCCCCGTCGCGCGACTGCCCGACCCGCCAGCCGTCGGCGAAGTCGACCCCCTGGTGGAGGTCCGCCAGCCGGTTCCACTGGACGAGCGGGTGCATCGTCAGCCCCTGTCGGGCCGCCACGCGCGACCACCGCCAGCGCCCCTCCTCCAGCACCGGGTGCATGCCCCACCGGTCGGCGACCGTGAGGTCCTCACGGTGCACCGGCACCGGGTGCAGGATGCGCGCGTAGGCCTCGAAGCCCGCGCCCGCAGTCCCACCGACCCGGCCCCAGCCACCGATCCGCTCACGCAGCCAGTCGCCGCAGGACACCTCCGTGATCAGCTCCATCCGGGGAGCCTACGGCGAGCGTCAGCGCTGCTGCCCCACCGTCACTCGTCCTCGTCGACGACCATCGCCGACCCGCCACCGGCACGCGTCGGCTCGGCCGCGGCCTCGAGGTCGTCGAGCCCGTGGACCCGGATCCCCGTGGCATTGCCGATCCGGTCGACCTTCTTGGTCGTGTGGCCCAGCGAACGCAGGTAGTCACCGACGTCGCCGTCCGCGAGCGCCGGCTCGAGCTCGGTCGCCGAGCCGTTGCGCGAGGAGACCCGTGGCGCGGCGAGCGCGTCGCCGATGGCCAGGTCGCGGTCGACGACCCCGCCGACGAGCTGGGCGACGGTCGTGATGATCGTCGCGCCGCCCGGGCTGCCGGCGGTCATCCACGGCGTGCCGTCCTCGAGGACGATGGTCGGGGCCATCGACGAGCGCGGCCGCTTGCCCGGGCCGGGCAGGTTGGGGTCGGGGACCCCGTCGGTCACCGGCGTGAGGTTGAAGTCGGTCAGCTCGTTGTTGAGCAGGAAGCCGTAGCCCGGCACGACCATGCCGCTGCCGCCGTACTGCTCGATCGTCAGCGTGTAGGTCACGGTGTTGCCGTCCTTGTCGACCGCGGTCAGCGAGGTCGTGTGCTGGTCCTCGGACCCGACGGCGGTGGTCTCGGTCGAGGCCTGGCAGTCGTCGTAGGAGCCGTCCGGCTGGCCGAAGGGGACGGGGCGGGTCATCGTCGAGTCCTCACCGAAGAGGCACGAGCGCTCGTCGGCGAAGTCCTGCGAGAGCAGCTCCTGCGTCGGCACGCCGGGCACGTCGCCGACCCAGCGGTTGCGGTCGGCGAAGGCCGTGGCGGAGGCCTCGGCGAACCAGTGCGCCCACTCCCCCTCGCTGAGGTCCTGCGTGCGCTTGCCGGTGCGCTCCTCGTAGGACTCGAGCAGGTTGAGGATCTCGCCGACGGCGATGCCACCCGAGCTCGGCGCTGCCATGCCGTAGATGTCGAGGCCACGGTGCTCGCTGTGGGTGGGCGCCTTGACCTTGGCCTCGTAGGCGCGCATGTCCGAGCGGGTCATCTGCCCCGAGGGGACGGTGACCCCGGGCGCCGTGCGGGGGTTGCGCGCGGTGTCGACGACCGCCTCTCCCATGGCGCCGCGGTGCATGGCCGCTGACCCATGGGTGCGCAGCTGCCGGTAGGCCTTGGCCAGGTCGGGGTTGCGCAGGACGGCACCGACCTTGATCGGCTCACCGCCGGGCAGGTAGATCTTCGCCGTGTCGGGGAACATCGCGAAGCGCTCGGCGTTGTCGGCGGTCGCGTCATGGAAGGTCTGGTCGACGACGAAGCCCTTGCGTGCGGTCTCCTCGGCCGGCTTGAGCAGCTTGTTGAGCGACATCGTCCCGTAGCGCTCGGCGGCCATCTCCCAGGTCGCGGGCGTGCCCGGGACCCCTACGGAGAGACCGGAGTTGACCACCGTGTCGAAGTCCATCGCCTTGCCGTCGGCACCTACGAAGACCTTGTCGTGGAAGCTCGCCGGCGCGGTCTCGCGGCCGTCGATGGTCTCGACCTTGCCGGTGTCGGCGTCGTAGTGGACGAAGAAGCCGCCGCCCCCGATACCGGAGCTGTAGGGCTCGACGACGCCGACGGCGGCGGCCATCGCGACAGCCGCGTCGGCGGCATTGCCGCCTCGCTCGAGCACGTCGATGCCGATCTGGCTGACGATGGGGTCGACGGACGCGACGGCCCCGCCGGCGCCGCGCATCACGGGGACCTTGGGCAGGTCGTGTCCGACGGGTGGCGGCCCGGGGTCGGCGGTTGCGGCGCCCCCGGTGGCGGCGGTCAGGGCCAGGGCCCCGGCCGCGAGCGTGCTGATCAAGGTCGGTGTGGCGCGTCCCATGCATCCACGCTAGGTGTGATCGGCCTCACGCGCAGCGCGAGCGGACACCACGGCCGCCCCGGGACGAAGGGGGTCACACGAGCGTCGTCGTCCCGTCGGCCACGAGCACGGCTGGTCCGGCGAGCTCCACCTCGCGGCCGGGCAGCAGCCGCACCCGCAGCGTGCCTCCGGGCACCTCGACGGTGCACTCGCTCGAGGCGTCGACGTCGCCGGACCAGAAGGCCGTGCCGATCGCCGCGGCGCACACGCCGGTGCCGCAGGAGCGGGTCTCGCCGACGCCGCGCTCGTGGACGCGCATCGAGATCCGGCCGGGCCCCAGGACCCGCACGAACTCGACGTTGCTGCCCTCCGGAGGCACGGGGTTGACCGCCGGCGGGCGGCGCAGGCGCAGGCCGTTGAGGTTGACGTTGGGCGGCAGCGCGACGACCGTGTGCGGGTTGCCGAGGTCGAGCGAGAGCGCCGAGTAGGGCTCGGTGATGTCCTCGGCCTCCTCGACGTGGACGAGCGCGTCGAAACCCTGCGCCTGGGCCTTCGCCTCGTCGACGAAGCGCCACTGCCCCATGTGCGTCACGACCTGCTCCCCCTCGAAGCGGATCCCCTTGAGACCGGCGCGGGTGGCGATCGAGAACTCGTCGCCGACGAGTCCCTCGCGCCGCAGCCAGGTTGCGAAGACCCGCGTGCCGTTGCCGCACATCTGGGCCAGCGAGCCGTCGTGGTTGCGGTAGTCCATGAACCACTCGGCCTCGCCGGCGAGCGCCCGGACCTCCTCCTCGGCCGCGTCGGCGGTGCGCACGATCCGGATGACGCCGTCGCCACCGATGCCGGCCTGACGGTCGGCGAGCAGGGCGACCTGCGAGGGGGTCAGGTCGAGCTCGGCGTCGAGGTCGGGCACGAGGACGAAGTCGTTTTCGGTCCCGTGGCCCTTGGTGAATCGCAGCGTCATGGGGTCCATTGTGCCGGTCGGGTCGCCAGGCCCACGGCGCTCCCCCGCAGCCCGGGCGCGGCCGCGTCGAGCCACTGCACCCGGGGGTCGGGCCGCAGCCAGGACTCCTGCCGGCGGGCGTAGCGCCGCGTCGCACGCGCGGTGTCGGCGATGGCCTCCTCACGGCCCCAGCGCCCGTCGAGCTCGCCCAGCGCCTGCGCGTAGCCGATCGCCCGTGAGGCGGTGCGCCCGTCGCGCAGCCCGGCGGCGTCGAGACGCCGGACCTCGTCGAGCAGGCCGGCCTCCCACATGGCGCGGGTGCGCCGGTCGATCCGGTCGGTCAGGGCGTCCCAGTCGTCGCGCAGGGCGATGACGAGCGAAGGGCGTCGGTACCGCTTCGTGGGTGCCGTCGCCGAGAAGGGACGGCCGGTGATCTCGACGACCTCGAGCGCGCGGATGATCCGCCGGGTGTTGTTGGGTTCGATGGCGTCTGCGGCTGCCGGGTCGACCTCCCGCAGTCGACGACGAAGGGCGGCGCGCCCCCCTTCGTCCTGCGCCTGCTCCTCGAGCCGGGCCCGCACGGCGGGGTCGGTGGGCGGGATGTCGAGGTGGTCGAGCGCGGCCCGGACGTAGAGCCCGGAGCCACCGGCGAGGACCGGCACGCGTCCACGCCCGAGGATGTCGACGATCGCGGCCTCGGCCCGGGCCTGGAAGTCGGCCAGCGTGGCCTCGTCGGTCACCTCGAGGACGTCGAGGAGGTGGTGCGGGACCCCGCGCCGCTGGGCGACGGGCAGCTTGTTGGTCCCGATGTCCATGCCCCGGTAGAGCTGCATGGCGTCGGCGTTGACCACCTCGCCGCCGAGCTCCTCGGCGAGGTCGAGCGCGAGGTCGGACTTGCCGGTGGCGGTGGCCCCGACGACGGCGACGACCTCGGGGCGGTGCAGCCCGCTCACTCCTCGTCGTCGTGCCCGAAGGGGTCGGGCCCCTCGCCGGGCAGCCAGGTGTTGCCGGGCACGCCCCAGCCCTCGGCCTTGATCGCCTTGCGCGCCTTCTTCTTCCACTTGTCACCCAGCCGGTCGACGTAGAGGAAGCCGTTGAGGTGGTCGTACTCGTGCTGCATGCAGCGGGCGAACCACCCGGTGGCCGAGAAGGCGATCTCCTTGCCGTCCCAGTCGTAGCCGGTCACCTCGGCGCGCTCACCCCGACGAAGGGGGAAGGAGTAGCCGGGGACGGACAGGCAGCCCTCGGACTCGTGGTCGCGGTCCGGTTCACCGACCGCCGGCTTGCTCGCCTTGACGTAGGGGTTGATGACGTGGCCGAGGGAGGGCACGCCGTCCTCGTTGGCCATGCTCCACGTGTAGATCCGCAGGCCGATCCCGATCTGTGGGGCGGCGAGGCCGACGCCGTGGGCGGCCTCCTGGGTGGCGTACATGTCCTCGACGAGGGTGCGCAGCTCGGCGTCGAAGTCGGTGACCGGCTGGGCGCGGGTGTGCAGCACCGGCTCGCCGCAGATGGTGATGGGGTGGATCGTCATGGTCGGCATCGTATGTCGCCACGGCGCGCGGTCGGCACCTGCACGCAGGACGACGCCGGGACCGGACAGGGGGTTCCGGCCCCGGCGTCGCGGGGTGTGTCCGGCGTCAGTGCTGCCGGACGGTCTGGGGGCCTCAGGCCTGCTTGATGGCCGAGAGGTCGAGGGTGAGGGTGACCTTCTTCGAGACGAGGACGCCACCGGTCTCGAGCGCGGCGTTCCAGGTGAGGCCGAAGTCCTCACGGTCGACGTCGGTGCGGGCGGTGAAGCCGGCGCGGATGTTGCCGAAGGGGTCCTGGGCGGTGCCCTCGTACTCGGCGGCGAGCTCGACCTGGCGGGTGACGCCCTTGATCGTCAGGTCGCCGACGAGGGTGAACTCCTCGCCCTTGACGTCCTTGATGCCCGTGCTGGCGAAGGTGATGACGGGGTTGTTGTCGACGTCGAAGAAGTCGGCCGACTTCAGGTGGCCGTCGCGGTCGGCGGAGCCGGAGTCGATCGAGGCGACCTGCATCGTGGCGGTCGCGGTCGAGGCGGCGAAGTCCTCGGCGACGGTGACCGTGCCCTCCAGCTCGCGGAAGTAGCCGCGGACCTTGGTGACCATCGCGTGGCGGGCGACGAAGCCGACCTCGGAGTGGCTGGCGTCGAGGACGTAGGTACCGGCGGCCAGGTCGGCGAGGGGGGTGATGGCGGTGGACTCGGTCATGAGGTGCTCCTTGCGATGTTGGGGGGTGTCTGGGTGCACACACGACAGTAGACCTGCTTTGTTGTCGTGTCAACTATTGGATTTTCAACGACATGTACATGCTTCGCCCCCAGCGGTTGAAGCGCGCGGGATGACGTGTTTGGCTGGTGGCACGGCCCGTCACCGGGCAGCCCGACACGAAGGAGAACACCATGGGCTTCGACGATCTGAAGGGCAAGACCACCGACGCGCTGGGCGACCACAGCGACAAGGTCGAGCAGGTGAGCGACCAGGGCCTCGACAAGGCCGGCGAGTTCGCTGAGGGCAAGGGTGCCAGCTCCGAACACGCCGACAAGGGCAAGGACTTCCTCGACGGCAAGATCGGCGAGTGAGGCTGCCTCACTGACAGCACGAAGGGGGCTGGTCACCGTGACGGTGACCAGCCCCCTTCGTCGTGCTCGGGTGGTGCGGGCGAGGCCTCAGGCCCCGCAGGCCGGACCGGTGGTCGCCACCGGTGCCGGAGCGCCGATGCTCGGCATGCCCAGGCTGACACCGGGCTTGGCCACCGCGCCCTCGGCACTCTTGTCCTGCAGCGCCGCCCACGCGTCGCCGCCGCGCGTGCGCCGCACCGGGAAGGCCCCGCCCTCGAGCGCCGAGTCGGCGACGAGGTGGTGCGGGGCGCCATAGGTGACGCCGACGGTCACCATGTCGCCGGGGCGCGGACGCTCCGCCTCGGGCAGGTCCTCCGGCAGGGCGAAGTGGACGAGCCGGTTGTCGGGCGCGCGGCCGCTGAGGCGCGCGGTCTCGCGGTCCTTGCGCCCCTCCCCCGTCGCGACGAGGACCTCGAGCTCACGACCCTCCTGCTCGCGGTTGCCGACCCAGGAGATCTCGTCCTGCAGTGCGACGAGCCGCTCGTAGCGTTCCTGGACGACCGCCTTGGGCACCTGGTCGGGCATCGTCGCCGCCGGCGTGCCGGGCCGGATCGAGTACTGGAAGGTGAAGGCGGAGCTGAAGCGCGACTCGCGCACGACCCGCAGCGTCTCCTCGAAGTCGTCGTCCGTCTCCCCGGGGAAGCCGACGATGATGTCGGTCGTGATCGCCGCGTCGGGGATGCGGTCGCGGACGCGCTCGATGATCCCGAGGAAGCGCTCGGAGCGGTAGCTGCGACGCATCGCCTTCAGGACCCGGTCGGAGCCGGACTGGAGGGGCATGTGCAGGCTCGGCATGACATTGGGCGTCTCGGCCATCGCGTCGATGACGTCGTCGGTGAAGGCGGCGGGGTGCGGGCTGGTGAAGCGCACCCGCTCCAGACCGTCGATGTCGCCGCAGGCCCGCAGCAGCTTGCCGAAGGCGAGCCGGTCGCCGAACTCGACGCCGTAGCTGTTGACGTTCTGGCCCAGGAGGGTGACCTCGACAACGCCCTGCGCGACGAGCGCCTCCACCTCGGCGAGGATCTCGCCGGGACGGCGGTCCTTCTCCTTGCCCCGCAGCGCCGGGACGATGCAGAAGGTGCAGGTGTTGTTGCACCCGACGGAGATCGAGGTCCAGCCCGAGTAGGCCGAGTCACGGCGGGTCGGCAGGGTCGAGGGGAAGGTCTCGAGGGCCTCGAGGATCTCGACCTGCGCCTCCTCGTTGTGGCGGGCCCGGTCGAGCAGCGCCGGCAGCGAGCCGATGTTGTGGGTGCCGAAGACGACGTCGACCCAGGGGGCGCGCTCGACGATCGTGTCGCGGTCCTTCTGCGCCATGCAGCCACCGACGGCGATCTGCAGGTCGGGGTGGCGCTGCTTGAGCGGACGCAGCTGCCCGAGGTTGCCGTAGAGCTTGTTGTCGGCATTTTCGCGGACGGCGCAGGTGTTGAAGACGACGACGTCGGCGACCTCCCCGCGCTCGTCGGCGGGCAGGCTCGCGCGGTCGACGTAGCCGGCGGTCTCGAGGAGGCCGGCGAGTCGCTCGGAGTCGTGAACGTTCATCTGGCACCCGTGGGTGCGCACGTCGTAGGTCTTTGGCGTTGCAGTCATGACCCGTCAAGGGTACGTCGGACGAAGGGGGTGCCCCTCCCCCTTCGTCCGTGGTCACCCGATCCGGGTGTAGGTGATCTCGAGATCGAGGTCGGTGACCTCGGGGCCGACGAACATCCCACGGAAGGGGGCGACGTCGTCGTAGTCGCGGCCGCGGCCGACGACGACGTGGTCGAGACCGACGCTACCGAGGTTGGTCGGGTCGAGCGGGTGCCAGCCGCCGTCCCACAGCTCGACCCAGGCGTGGCTGCGCGCCGGGACGCTCTCGCCTCGCTCGACCTCGGCCTCGTCGACGGTGAGGTAGCCGCTGACGTAGCGGGCGGGGATGCCGATGGCACGCAGCGCGCCGAGCGTGACGTGGGCGAAGTCCTGGCAGACACCGCGCCGCCCCTCCCAGACGTCGGCTGCGGTGGCCTGCCAACCGGTGATGCCGCGCTCGTAGGTCAGCGCCGCGTGGATCCGCTCGACGACGTCCAGCGCCGCCTTGCGCGGGGTCGGCGCGTCGGCGAACTCCTCGGCCAGCGCGACGACGTGCGGGGGCGGCACCGTCCGGTCGGTCTGCGCGAGGTACTCGCTCAGCCGGTCGCCGGTGGTCTCGGAGAGCACGGCGTCCCACCCGCTGGCCTCCGCCTCGACGGGCAGGGTGGAGCGTTCGACGGTGCTCGTCGCCTCGATCTCGAGGAAGTCGTGGGGGGTCTGCGACTCCATGGCCATGACCTGCGTACCCCAGTGGTCCTCGTAGACGTGGCTCCACGTCAGGGGCTTGACGCGGACCCGGGCCTCGAGGGTGGCCTGCCCGGGCTCGTTGACCGGGATCATCCGCAGCTCGTTGTGCGCGGCGGTGACCTCGCCGTCGTAGCGCATCGTCGTGCGGTGGACGATGCGGTGTCGCCTGGTGCTCAAAGGATCTCTCCCGTCCACTCCTGGACCGGCGCGGACATGAAGTAGCGCGCGCCGATCGCGTCCGATGCGTCCACGACCGCCTGCTGGACCTCCTGCATCCGATCGGGCAGGTCGTGCAGGACCCGGTCGGGGTTGCTGAACTCGAGCGACGTGCGGGCCTGCCCGAGGATGCGTCGGGCCTCGTCGGAGAAGCCCACGCGGTCCTTGTCCGGGGACAGCACGGTCAGGCGCTCCTCGGCCTCGCGCAGCGCCGCGATGACCGAGCGCGGGAAGCGGCGGTCGAGGGTGAGGAAGGCCGCGGCCGTGCGGTCGGTGACGACGCCACGCATCGTGCGCAGCATCGCCTGCTGGGCCCCGCAGCTGGCGAGGACCGAGCCCCACCCGGGGCCGAAGTCGCTCGCGCCGGTGGCGACGAGCCGCGCGGTCATGTCGGCGCGCTCGAGGGCCCGCCCCAGCACGAGGAAGTCCCAGGCGTCGTCGTGGCTCATCGTCGTGTCGGCCAGGCCGTCGACGAGGGCCGAGCGTTCGCGCACCCACCCCAGGTGGTGCTGGGTGGCCGGGCCGCGGGTGAAGGAGTTGAACCGGTGGTAGGTGGTGTTGATGGCCTCCCACATCTCGGTGGAGACCGTCTCGCGGGCACGTCGCGCATTTTCGCGGGCCGCGTGCCACGAGCCGGTGACGGAGTTGGGGTTGGCCGTGTCGAAGAAGAGCGTGCGGCTGGTGCCCTCGTAGTCGACCTCGCCCACCTCGTCGTAGCCCATGATGCCGCGCAGCACCATCGTGCAGGCGGTCTGCTCGTCGGCGGCGGGGTCCTCGAGCAGCTGCAGGCGCAGCACGTCGACGATGCGGGCGGTGCCGTCGGCCCGCTCGACGTAGCGACCGATCCAGAAGAGGGAGTCGGCGATCCGGCTGAGCATCAGAGGGCCTCCTCGCCGCGGTCCGGCGACTGGGTCTGGGACTGGGTCTGGGACGCGACGTCTCCTCGCTCGTGGGAGCCGGTCCCGGTGCCGAGGAAGATCACCTCGCGCTCCTCGGTGTCGTGCGGCAGCCGGTTGTAGCGGCCGGCGAGGACCCAGGTGTCCTTGGACCCGCCCCCCTGGCTGGAGTTGACGACGAGCTGGCCCTCGGGCAGCGCCACGCGCGTCAGGCCACCCGGCAGGACCTGCACGTCGTTGCCGTCGTTGACGGCGAAGGGGCGCAGGTCGACGTGGCGGGGGCGCAGCTGGCCGTCGATGAGCGTCGGCACCGTCGAGAGCTGGACCACGGGCTGGGCGATCCAGCCGCGGGGGTCGTCGAGGAGCTTGGCACGCAGCTCGGTGAGCTCGTCGCCAGTGGCCCTGGGCCCGATGACCAGCCCCTTGCCCCCGGAGCCGTCGACCGGCTTGACGACCATCTCGTCGAGGCGACCGAGCACCTCCTGCAGGGCCGCCGGCTCGTTGAGCCGGTAGGTGTCGACATTGGGCAGGATCGGGTCCTCGCCGAGGTAGTAGCGGGTGAGGTCGGGGATGTAGGAGTAGACGAGCTTGTCGTCGGCCACGCCGTTGCCGATGGCATTGGCCAGGGTGACCCGCCCGGCGCGCACGGCCGAGATGAGGCCGGTGACGCCGAGCATCGAGTCCCGCCGGAAGTGGACCGGGTCGAGGAAGTCGTCGTCGATGCGCCGGTAGATGACGTCGACGCGCTCCTCGCCGTGGGTCGTGCGCATGCGCACCTCACCACCGCGCACGACGAGGTCGCGACCCTCGACGAGCTCGACGCCCATCATCCGGGCGATGAGGGTGTGCTCGAAGTAGGCGCTGTTGTAGACGCCCGGGGTGAGCACGACGACCGTCGGGTCGGCACGGCCCTCGGGCGCCGAGGCACGCAGCGCCTGCAGGAGCATGCGCGGGTAGTCGTGGACCGGCCGGATGCGCATCGTCGCGAAGGCCTCGGGGAAGACATTGGTCATCGCGCGGCGGTTGGCGATGACGTAGGAGACGCCCGAGGGCACCCGGACGTTGTCCTCGAGGACGCGGAAGGTGCCGCCCTCGTCGCGGATGAGGTCGATGCCGCTGACGTGGGCCCGGACGCCGCCCGGCGGGCGCAGTCCGGTGACGGCCCGGTGGTAGTGGCTGGAGGTGGCAATGAGCTTCCACGGGACGAGGCCGTCCTCGACCGCCCGGGGCAGGCCGCTGGGCCGGCTGTAGATGTCGTCGAGGAAGGCCTCGAGCACCTTGACCCGCTGGGCCACGCCCTCCTCGACGGTGTGCCAGGCATCGGCGTCGATGACGCGCGGCACCGCGTCGAGCGGGAAGGGCCGCTCCTCGCCCGCGTGGTCGAAGGTCACGCCCTGCTCGAAGAACATGCGAGCCAACGCGTCGGCCCGCTCCTTGAGCTCGCCGGGCGCCATCGAGCGCAGGGTGTGGTGGATCGGCTTGTAGGGCTGCCGGGGCTCGCCTGCGTCGTCGAGCATCTCGTCCCACGCCGCACCGCGTGCGTAGGTCCCGAAGAGGGAGTCGCTGTCAGTCACAGCGCCCACCCTACGCACGCCGCACACCCGACGGGCACTAGTCGCGCTGGTGCTCCGGCTCGGCGTCGAGCGCCTCGGTGATGACCACTCTGGCGACGTCGTGGCCGTAGCCCTTGCGGGCGAGCATGCCGCCCAGCCGGCGGGTCTGGACGGTCCGGTCCAGGCCGTGCATCGAGCGCAGCTTTTTGGCGACGAGCTCGTGCGCGCGAGCCCGCTCGTCCTCCGGGTCGACCTCGTCGAGGAGCGACTGCGCGAGCTCGTCGTCGACGCCCTTGGCCCGCAGCTCGTGCGAGATCGCCCGTCGAGCCAGCCCGCGGCCGGCCTGCTTGGACCGGATGAAGGCCTGCGCGTAGGCCTCGTCGTCGACGAGCCCGACCTCCTCGAAGCGGTCGAGCACCTCGCGGGCGACCTCGGGCGGGCAGCCCTTGCGGGTCAGCGCCTCCTGCAGCTGCTTGCGGCTCTTGGGCGCACCGGTCAGCTGACGCAGGACGACCGCTCGGGCGACCGCGTGCGGGTCGGCGTCGGCATCGCCCTGCGGGCCCTGTGGGTCGGGGCGGGGCGGCTCACCTGCACGCTCCTCGATGGCGGAGACCGCCGCGCGCAGGCCCTCGAGTCGCTCGTGGGTGCGCGCGGCGGTCGGCCGGTCGTGCTCGCTCATGGGTTGGGACCTGATCAGAAGTCGACCGGGACCTCGGCCGGCGTCTCCTCCTCGGCCTCGGGCTGGACCCCGATGCCGAGCTTGGTCTTGATCTTGGTCTCGATCTCCTCGCCGAGCTGTGGGTTGTCCTTGAGGAACTTGCGGGCATTTTCCTTGCCCTGGCCCAGCTGATCGCCCTCGTAGGTGTACCAGGCACCGGCCTTGCGGATGAAGCCGTGCTCGACACCCATGTCGATGAGCCCACCCTCGCGGGAGATGCCCTGCCCGTAGAGGATGTCGAACTCGGCCTGCTTGAAGGGCGGGGAGACCTTGTTCTTGACGACCTTGACGCGGGTGCGGTTGCCGACCGGGTCGGTGCCGTCCTTGAGCGTCTCGATGCGTCGCACGTCGAGCCGGACCGAGGCGTAGAACTTCAGCGCCTTGCCACCGGTGGTCGTCTCGGGCGAGCCGAACATGACGCCGATCTTTTCGCGGAGCTGGTTGATGAAGATCGCCGTCGTACCGGAGCTGTTGAGCGCACCGGTGATCTTGCGCAGCGCCTGGCTCATCAGCCGGGCCTGCAGACCCACGTGGCTGTCACCCATCTCGCCCTCGATCTCGGCGCGCGGCACGAGCGCCGCGACGGAGTCGATGACGATGATGTCGAGCGCACCCGAGCGGATGAGCATGTCGGCGATCTCGAGCGCCTGCTCACCGGTGTCGGGCTGGCTGACGAGGAGGGCGTCGGTGTCGACACCGAGCTTCTTGGCGTACTCGGGGTCGAGCGCGTGCTCGGCGTCGATGAAGGCGGCGATGCCGCCGGCGCGCTGGGCGTTGGCCACGGCGTGCAGGGCCACGGTCGTCTTACCGGAGGACTCCGGACCGTAGACCTCGACGACCCGTCCGCGGGGCAGGCCGCCGATGCCGAGGGCCACGTCGAGCGCGATCGCACCGGTCGGGATGACCGCGATGGGCGGGCGCACGTCGTCACCCAGGCGCATCACCGCGCCCTTGCCATGCTGCTTCTCGATCTGGCCCATGACGTTGTCGAGGGACTTGAGCTTTTGCTCGTGGAGCTTGCTGTCGATGGCGGTGACCTCAGCCATGCCACACCTTCCTTGTCGTCGTGTCGGGCGCGTCCACCGGCGACCAGGTCCACACGGTCGGACGTGTCGTGCGCTCTGGTCAGACGCTAGGGGCCGCCACCGACAACGGTCCGCAGCTGCCGTGGGGCTGTGGACACCGGTGCTGTCGATCGGGCACCTGTGGACAACCGTAGCCGAACACGTGTTCGAGGTCGGGAGCGACGCCCCGACACGCCGCACTCCCCCTTCGGACTACGAACGCAGGAGGGTCTCGATCCGTCGCGAGGTCGCCCAGACACCGACCGCGCCGAGCGCGACGAGGTAGCCGACGTGCCACAGCAGGCCCCACCCGACCTCGCCGAGCATGAGCCCACGCTCCAGCGCCACCCCGTGGTAGAGCGGCGTCGCCTGGACGATCGGCTGCGCCCACCCGGGGTAGGTCCCGAGGGGGAAGAAGGTCGCCGACAGCAGGAAGAGTGGCTGGATGACGAGCATGACCCAGTCGAAGTCCACCCACGAGCGCATGAAGGTCGTCGCGAACATGCCCACGGCCGAGAAGGCCAGCCCGATGAAGACCGCCGCCGGCACGGCGAGGAGCGACCACCACGACTCGACAACGCCGACCGCGAGGGCCACGAGGTAGAAGACGAGCGCGTAGACCCCACCCCGGATGAGCGACCAGACGACCTCGCCGACGGCGATGTCGCGCGGGACCAGCGGGGTCGCGAGCATCGCGTCGTAGATGCGGGCGTAGCGCAGCTTGAAGAAGACGTTGAAGGTCGAGTCCATGATCGCGCCGTTCATCGCCGACGCGGCGAGCATGGCCGGCGCGACGAAGGCCGCGTAGGCGACCTCCTGCCCGCCGTCGGTCACGACGACGGGCACGAGCGACCCGACCCCGATGCCCAGGGAGAGCAGGTAGAAGACCGGCTCGGCGAAGCCGGTGACGAAGGCGGCCCACTGGCGCCGGAAGCCGACGACATTGCGCTCGACGACCGAGCGCCACATCGCCAGGCCGGGCGTGAGGACGCCGGTGCTCACGAGACCAGCCTGCGCGTCATGCCGGCGCGGGCGTAGACCCAGCCGGCGCCGACGAAGAGCACCAGCACGGCCAGGTGCACGAGGTCGAAGGGGGCGAAGCTCCCGTGGGCGGCAGCCCGGCACAGCTCCACGCCGTGCCACAGCGGGGTCACCCAGGCGAGCACCTCGAGGACGATCGGCAGGCGCTCGACGGGGAAGAAGGCGCCGGAGAAGAGCATGAGGGGCGTGATGACGAGCCGGTAGACGACGTTGAAGGAGGAGTCCCCCTTCGCCCGGGCCGTGAAGCCGAAGAGCGGCACCGCGAAGGCGAGCGTCACGAGCACACCGATCGGCACCGCGAGCAGCACCCACCACGACGTGAAGCTGCCGAAGAGCGCGGCCACGAGGACGAAGGCGGCCGCGGCGAACCCACCCTGCGCGGCGATGACGGCGAGGTGACCGAGGAGGAGGTCGCTCACCGTGAGCGGGGTGGCGAGCATCGAGTGGTACATGCGGTTCCACGTGAAGAGCCCGTAGACCGGGTAGGTCGACTCGCTCACCGCCGTCATCATCGCCTGGACCGCGATCATCGCCGGGGCCACGAAGAGCAGGTAGGGCACGCCGTCGACCCCGCCGGACGCGTCGTCGACGAGCGAGCCGAGCCCGATCCCCATGGCCAGCAGGAAGAGCAGCGGCATGACGAAGCGGCTGAAGACCGACCCCATCCACGTGCGCCGGTAGACGAGTCCGAAGTAGGCGGCCACGGCCCCCACCCGCTCCGCCGGACGAAGGGGGGACCGCTCGCCGTGGACGTGGCGCGAGGTGGGACTCTGCAGCTGGACGGTCGCCATCAGTCGACGAGCGTCCGTCCGGTGAGGTGCAGGAAGACGTCCTCGAGGCTCGACCGGCGCACGATCGAGGAGACGGGCTGCAGGCCGCGCGCGTGCACCGCCTCGAGGGTGCCGTCGCCGTGGTCGGTGTAGACGAGCAGGCGGTCGGGCAGGGCCTCGACGCGCTCGCCGATGCCCTCGACGAGGTCGGCCGCGTGGAGGTGGTCGTCGACCGGCAGGCGCAGCTCGAGCACCTCTCTCGTGGAGTGCGTCTGGATGAGCGAGCGGGGTGAGCCCTCGGCGACGATCCGACCGTGGTCCATGACGACGAGCCGGTCGCACAGCTGCTCGGCCTCGTCCATGTAGTGCGTCGTGATGATGAGCGTGACGCCCTGGCGCTTGAGCCGGAAGAGGCGGTCCCACAGCACGTGCCGGGCCTGCGGGTCAAGGCCGGTCGTCGGCTCGTCGAGCAGGAGGATCTCGGGGTTGTTGATCAGGGAGCGGGCGATCGTCAGGCGGCGCTTCATGCCACCGGACAAGGGCTCGACCTTGTCCTTGCGGCGCTCGGTGAGCTGGGCGAAGTCGAGCAGCTCGTCGGTGCGCTCGCGGATGACCTTGCGCGGCAGGCCGAAGTAGCGGCCGTAGACGTGCAGATTTTCCTCGACGGTGATCTCCTCGTCGAGGTTGTCCTGCTGGGGGCAGTTGCCCAGGCGCGCGCGCACGACCGCGCCGTCGGCCACCGGGTCGAGGCCGAAGATCCGCAGTTCGCCCCCGGTCGGGGGCGAGGTCGCGGCGACCATCTTCATCGTCGAGGACTTGCCGGCGCCGTTGGGGCCGAGGAAGCCGAAGGACTCGCCACGGGTCACCTGCACGTCGATGCCGTCGACCGCGGTGAAGTCGCCGAAGGTCTTGGTCAGACCCGAGGCGCTCAGCAGGACGTCGTTCACTCCGGCACCTCGTTGGCGATCTCGGGCGGGACGGGCATCGGCTCGCGGTCGACCCCGAGCCGCCGGTGCGGCGGGATGTCGAGGTCCTCGCACAGGGCCTCCCACACCAGGCGCGGGGACTCCCCTTCGTCCAGGGCGGTGGCGACCGTGCGGTCACCGAGCGCCTGGACCACGTGGCCACGCGCCAGCGTGTGGGCATAGGCCGCCCCGAACTCGTCCTCCATGAGGGTCCAGAAGTGGCTCAGCCGCATCCGGCGAGTGTAGGTGCCTTCCGGCAGGCATACTGCAGCCACGACGAGAGGACAGGAGGGCGCCGGATGGCTGGCCCGACGACCCCCTGGCGGATGCCCGCCGAGTGGACCCCGCACGAGCGCACGTGGATGGCCTGGCCGAGCAACGGCTACACGCTCGGCGACACCCCCGCGGAGATCGACTCCGCGCGCAGCACGTGGGCCGCGGTGGCCCGGGCGGTCGCCCGCTTCGAGCCGGTGACGATGGTCGTCGCGCCGAGCGACATCCACCGCTGCCGCGAGTACCTGCGCAACGACACCGCCCACCCCATCGACATCGTCATCGCCGACCTCGACGACGCGTGGATGCGTGACATCGGGCCGACCTTCGTGCTCTCCCCCACCGGTGAGCTCGGCGGCGTCGACTGGATCTTCAACGGCTGGGGGGCGCAGGAGTGGGCCACCTGGGACCTCGACGCGCGCATCGCCTCGCGGGTGGCCGACGCGGCGGGGGCCCACCACCTGCCGTCGTCGATCGTCAACGAGGGCGGCGGGATCCATGTCGACGGCGAGGGCACGGTCCTGCTCACCGAGACCGTCCAGCTCGACCCCGGTCGCAACCCCTCGGCGACGAAGGGGGACATCGAGGCCGAGATCGGCCGACAGCTGGGGGTCGACACCTTCGTGTGGCTGCCGCGCGGGCTGACCCGGGACTACGACGAGTTCGGCACCCGCGGGCACGTCGACATCGTCGCGGCCTTCACCGCGCCCGGCCACGTGCTGCTGCACTGGCAGGGGGACGAGTCGCACCCCGACCACGCGGTGAGCCGCGAGATCGAGGCGGTGCTGCTCGCGGCCCGCGACTCGGCAGGTCGCCCGCTCGAGGTGACGCGCATCCCGGCACCGCAGACCCTCACCGACGACGAGGGCCCGGTTGACTGGTCCTACGTCAACCACCTCGTGTGCAACGGCGGCGTCGTGGCCTGCGTCTTCGACGACCCGCACGACGAGCGCGCCCTCGAGGTGCTGCGCTCGGTCTACCCGGGGCGCGAGGTCGTCGGCGTCGACGCCCGACCGCTCTTCGACCGGGGTGGAGGCATCCACTGCATCACCCAGCAACAGCCAGAGTCCGCATGAGCTTCTCGTCCTTCATCCGTTCGCGCGCGGACCTCCTCGCCTACGTCCCGCTCGCGGTCGCGACGACCGCCGCCGACGTCCTCGGTCGTGACCGGGCGCACGTCACGACCAAGGTGGCGCTCGCCCCGACGCTCGCCGCGGGCGTCCTGGCCACGCGCTCGCAGCGCGGGGCGGCCCGCACCGGCACGCTGCTCGCTGCGCTCGTCGGGTCGACGGTCGGCGACTGGTCCATGTACCGCTCGAGCCGGACCGAGGGTGACGAGTCCCGTCGGCTCATGCAGATCGGGGCGAGCGCCTTCGGGGTGCAGCAGACCGGGCTCATCACGCTGCTGCTGCGCGACGGCGCGCGCCCCCACCGGCGGCCGGTGGCCATCACCGGGGCGACCCTCGCGGGCCTCGCAGTGCTCGACACCGACGGCGGCGCCCCCGACCCGGTGCTCACCGGCTACGGCCTGCTGCTCGGGTCGATGTCCGCGTTGGCCATGGGTGACGGTAAGCGTCCGCGCCACGGACGGGCCGTCGCGCTCGGTGGAGCGCTCTTCCTCGTGTCCGACGCGGCGATCATCGTCGGGCAGCAGTACGCCAAGACCCCTCGCGCACAGGCGATCTCGTCCGTCGTGATCCTCTCGACCTACACGGCGGCGCTCGGCCTGCTCGTCCACGGGCTGCGCGACGAGGGCTGAGGGGTCGCGGCTGGCCCCCTTCGTCGTTACTGTCGGGTAATGCCCCTCTCACCCCGCCCGAAGTACACCCCGGCCCTGCGTGGCCGTCGCGTCCTCATCACGGGTGCGGCGCGCGGCATCGGTGCCGGCCTCGCCGACCTGCTCACCGCCCACGGTGCCCGCGTGGCACTGGCCGGGTTGGAGCCCGAGCTGCTCGCCGAGGTGGCGCAGCGCAACCACGCGCCGTGGCGCGAGTGCGACGTCTCCGACCCCGATGCCGTCGACCGTGCCGTCGAGGAGCTCGTGACCGAGCTCGGCGGTCTCGACGTCGTCGTCGCCAATGCCGGCATCGCCAAGCAGCTGCCGATCATCGGCGGCCAGCCCGACGTCATGGAAGCCCACCTGCGGGTCAACACCTTGGGCGTCTTCTACACGCTGCGCGCCGCCGGACCGCACATCACCCACCCGGGCGGCTATGCCCTGGCCACCGCCTCGCTCGCCGCCGCGGTGCACCTGCCCCTCCTCGGTGCCTACAGCGCGAGCAAGGCCGCCGTCGAGGCCATCGGCAACACCTTCCGCCAGGAGATCAAGCCGACCGGCGCCAAGATGGGCGTCGCCTACTACTCCGAGCTCGCGACCGACATGACCAGCCGCGGCTTCGACACCGTCGCGGGCAAGAAGCTCACCGGCGGCGGCACCGTCAGCGGCGTCGCACCCGTCGAGGCAGGTCTGCGCGCCCTCGAGCGAGGCATCGCCAAGCGGTCGCGGCGCATCGCCGCGCCGGGGTGGGTGCCGCCGGTCGTCCCCCTTCGTCACGTGGCCCAGCGGGTCATCGAGCTCAAGCCGATGCCCGAGCTCGAGGAGTCGCTCGCCATCGCGCGCACCGAGCAGGTCGACTACACGACTGCCCAGCCCACGACGGAGGGGAAGGCCCTGTGACCGCCCGCATCGCACCGGGCAACCTGCGCGAGCTCGGGCCGGTGCGGTGGGGCTTCGCCCGGGCCGCGGGTCGGGTCACCGGCACCGAGCCGCCGGCGATCTTCACCACGCTCGGGCGGACCAAGGGCCTGTTCACCGGCTGGCTGCACTTCGCCGGTCGCCTCATGCCCTTCGGTTCGCTCGAGCGAAGGGAGTCCGAGCTGGTGATCCTCACCGTCGCCACCGCACGCGGCTGCGAGTACGAGCGGGAGCACCACCGACTGCTCGGGCAGCGCGCGGGCCTGACGTCCGCGGAGATCGAAGGGATCCTCGGCGACGAGGTCGTCGCGTCGCTCAGCCCCCGTGAGCGGGTGCTGCGCGAGAGCGCCCAAGCCCTCGTCGCGACCAAGGACCTCGACGACGAGCAGTGGCAGCGACTGCGGTCGGTGGCGAGCGAGCGGGAGTCCATCGAGCTGCTCCTGCTCGTCGGCCACTACGACATGCTCGCCACGACCCTCACGACCCTGCGACTGCAGCCCGACAAGCACCGCTGAGAGTTGTCCACAGATGTGTGACGGGCCCTCGGTGTGTCGGTCGAAGGCGCGTATCGTCGAGGGATGACGGCGATGGATCTCGAGCGCAAGGTGCGGCAGCACGACAACGACATCTCGGCGCTCTACACGATGATCGCCGACATCCAGAACACGCAGCGGCGCCACTCCAACCGCTTCGACGAGCTGACCGAGGACGTCGGGGCCCTCGCTGACCGGATGGGCTCGCTGGAGAGCAGGTTCGGTTCCCTGGAGACCAAGGTGGGCTCGCTCGAGACCAAGGTGGGCTCGCTCGAGACCAAGGTGGGCTCGCTCGAGACAACGGTCGGATCTCTGGAGACCAAGGTGGGCTCGCTCGAGACCAAGGTGGGCTCGCTCGAGACCAAGGTGGGCTCCCTCGAGACAACGGTCGGATCTCTGGAGACGAAGGTCGACTCCCTGGAGACGAAGGTCGACTCTCTCGGGACCAAGATGGACCAGGTGCTCGACCTCCTGCAGCGCTGACCTGTCGGTGGTGGGTGGCAGGCTGTCCCTACCATGACCGACGACGTCCTCGACCGCTTCTCCCCTGCCACCGCGACGTGGTTCCGCGACAGCTTCGCCGAGCCCACGCAGGCGCAGGTCGGTGCCTGGAGCGCGATCAGCGCCGGCAGCCACGCGCTCGTCGTCGCCCCGACCGGCTCGGGCAAGACCCTCTCGGCCTTCCTCTGGGCGCTCGACCGACTCGCGTCGACACCGCGACCGCAGGACCCGCTGGCTCGCTGCCGCGTCCTCTACATCTCGCCCCTCAAGGCGCTGGCCGTCGACGTCGAGCGCAACCTGCGCGCCCCGCTCGTCGGTATCGGGCACGCCGCTGACCGGCTCGGGCTGCCGGCGCCCGAGGTCTCGGTCTCCGTCCGCTCGGGAGACACCCCGGCCGCCGAGCGCCGGGCCTTCGCCAAGACGCCGTCCGACGTCCTCATCACGACGCCCGAGTCGCTCTTCCTCATGCTCACCTCGGGCGTGCGCGATGCCCTGCGCGGGGTCGAGACGATCATCATCGACGAGATCCACGCCCTCGCCGGCACCAAGCGCGGGGCCCACCTGGCGCTCTCGCTCGAGCGCCTCGACGCCCTGCTCGAGCAGCCCGCCCAGCGCATCGGGCTGTCGGCCACGGTGCGCCCGGTCGACGAGGTCGCGCGCTTCCTCGCCAGCGGTCGACCCGTCGAGATCGTCCAGCCCGAGTCGACGAAGCAGTGGCAGCTCGACGTCGTCGTCCCCGTCGCCGACCTCACCGAGCTCGGCGAGCCGACAGGCGATCTTTCCGGCGCCGCTGCGGGCGAGGAGCGTCGGGCCTCGATCTGGCCGCACGTCGAGGAGCGGGTCGTCGACCTCGTCGAACAGCACCGCTCGACGCTCGTCTTCGTCAACAGCCGCCGGCTCGGCGAGCGGCTGACCGGCCGGCTCAACGAGATCCACGCCGAGCGCGTCGCTCCTCCCGAGGCCGCCGAGGCGCCCCTCCCCAGCCGGCCACCCGCCGAGGTCATGGCCCAGTCCGGCGCCTCCGCGGGAGCACCACCCGTCCTGGCCCGGGCCCACCACGGCTCGGTGAGCAAGGAGCAGCGGGCCCTCATCGAGGAAGACCTCAAGGCTGGCCGTCTCCCCTGCGTCGTCGCGACGAGCAGCCTCGAGCTCGGCATCGACATGGGCGCGATCGACCTCGTCGTCCAGATCGAGTCGCCGCCGTCGGTCGCCTCGGGCCTGCAGCGCGTCGGTCGTGCCGGCCACCAAGTCGGCGCGGTCAGCCACGGCGTCGTCCTGCCGAAGTTCCGCGGCGACCTGGTCCAGTCGGCCGTGGTCGTCGAGCGCATGCGCGCCGGGCAGATCGAGGCCCTCCACGTCCCGGCCAACCCGCTCGACGTCCTCGCCCAGCAGGTCGTCGCGATGTGCGCGCTCGACGACTGGCAGGTCACCGACCTGGAGGCACTCGTGCGGCGAGCCGCCCCCTTCGCCTCGCTGCCCTCGACCCTGTTGCACGCGACGCTCGACATGCTCGCCGGGCGCTATCCCTCGGAGGACTTCGCCGAGCTGCGCCCGCGCATCACCTGGGACCGGGTCGCCGGTACCGTCGCCGGCCGCCGCGGCGCCCAGCGTCTCGCAGTGACGAGCGGCGGCACGATCCCCGACCGGGGTCTCTACGGCGTCTTCCTCGCCTCCGGCGACGGTCCCGGCCGTCGGGTCGGCGAGCTCGACGAGGAGATGGTCTACGAGTCGCGGGTCGGCGACGTCTTCACCCTCGGCACGAGCAGCTGGCGCATCGAGGACATCACCCATGACCAGGTCCTCGTCACGCCCGCGCCCGGGCAGCCCGGCAGGCTGCCCTTCTGGCACGGCGACCAGCTGGGCCGGCCGGCGGAGCTCGGGAGCGCCGTCGGTGCCTTCGTGCGCGAGGTCGGCGGTCTCGACGCCCAGGGGGCCAGGGCTCGCCTTGCGGAGGCCGGCCTGGACGAGTGGGCCCGGGACAACCTGCTCGCCTACCTCGAGGAGCAACGCGCCGCCACCGGTCACCTACCCGACGACCGCACGATCGTCGTCGAGCGCTTCCGGGACGAGATCGGCGACTGGCGACTGGCGCTCCACTCCCCCTTCGGTGCCCAGGTGCACGCCCCGTGGGCGCTGGCGATCGCCGGGCGCATGCGAGAGCGCTTCGGCGTGGACGTGCAGGCGATGCACGGCGACGACGGGATCGTCCTGCGTCTGCCCGATCTCGAGCTCGACACGCAGGGCTTCGCCGAGGTGCTCGACCTCATCACCCTCGACCCGAGCGACGTCGAGCGCGCGGTCACCGACGAGATCGGTGGCTCGGCCCTCTTCGCGGCCCGCTTCCGTGAGTGTGCCGCGCGGGCCCTGCTCCTGCCGCGCCGCCGACCGGACCGCCGACAACCCCTGTGGCAGCAGCGCCAGCGTGCCGCCGCCCTCCTCGAGGTCGCCAGCGGCCACGCCGACTTCCCGATCGTCCTCGAGGCCGTGCGCGAGTGCCTCCAGGACGTCTTCGACGTCCCGGCCCTGACCGAGCTCATGAGGCACATCGCCGGGCGCCGGATCACGCTGGTCGACGTCGAGAGCCCGCGCCCCTCCCCCTTCGCCGCGTCGTTGATGTTCGGCTACGTGGCGCAGTTCCTCTACGAGGGAGACTCCCCGCTCGCCGAGCGTCGCGCCGCGGCGCTGACCCTCGACCCCACCCTGCTCGCGGACCTGCTCGGCCGCGGTGAGCAGCTCTCGCTGGCCGACCTGCTCGACCCGGCGGCCGTCGAGCGCACCGCCGCCGAGCTGCAGTGCCTCACTCCCGAGCGAGCCACCCGTGACGGCGAGGACCTGCTGGACCTGCTGCGCGTCCTGGGGCCGCTGTCGCTCCAGGCGCTCGGCGCCCGCAGCCGCCTCGGCACCGAGGCGGTCCGCACCGCGCTCGCGGAGCTCGAGGACAGCCGCCAGGTCATCGCGGTGCGCGTCGCCGGCGAGGACCGCTGGGCCAGCACCGAGGACGCCGCGCGCCTGCGCGACGCGCTCGGCGTCAGCCTGCCCCCCGGGCTCGCCGAGTCGCTGCTGCAGCCGGCCGCAGACCCCCTCGGGGACCTCGTCACCCGCTACGCCCGCACGCACGTCCCCTTCGCCTCAGCCGACCTCGCCGCCCACTACGGCCTCGGCCGAGCCGTGGCGACCGACGCCCTGCGACGCCTGGTGCAGACCGGCCGGCTCGTCGAGGGCGATCTCCTGCCGGTCGAGTGCGGCGGCCGCGGTGGTGAGTTCTGCGACGCCGAGGTCCTGCGGGTGCTGCGCCGGCGCTCCCTCGCGGCGCTGCGTCACGAGGTCGAGCCGGTCGAGCCGAGGCAGTACGCCCGCTTCCTGCCCGGGTGGCAGGGCGTGGGGCGCCGCATGCGCGGACGCGACGGCGTGCTGCGGTCCGTCGAGCAGCTGAGCGGCGTGGCGGTGCCGGCCAGCGCCCTCGAGTCGCTCGTCCTGCCCTCCCGGGTCGACGACGCCATCGCCCCCGTGCTCGACGACCTCATGGCGACGGGCGAGGTGCTCTGGGCCGGGCACGGCAGTCTGCCCGGTGACGACGCATGGATCAGCCTGCACCTCGCCGACGGTGCGGCGACGACCCTCCCGCTCCCCGACACCGCCGACCTCGGCGCGATCGAGTCCCGCGTGCACGAGGCCCTGGCCGGAGGTGGCGCCTACTTCTTCCGCGACCTCTCCGACGCACTCGCCCGCGAGCGGACCGAGGGCGAGGAGCGGGTCGACGACGAGGAGCTCGCCGACGTGCTGTGGTCGCTCGCGCACCGGGGGCTGGTCACCGGCGACACCCTCGCGCCCGTACGTGGACTGCTCGCCGGTGGCCGCAGCGCCCACAAGCCGCAGCGTCGTCCCGCGACCCGTGGCCGCTACGGCGGTCGGCCTCGGCTGGGCCGACCCACGGTCCCGCAGCGCAGCGGCCCGCCTCGTGCCGCCGGGCGCTGGTCGGCGCTGCCCGTGGCCGAGAGCGACCCGACGCTGCGCATCCACGCGGCCGCCGAGGGGCTGCTCGACCGCCACGGCGTCGTGACCCGCGGCGCCGTCGTCGCCGAAGAGGTCGAGGGCGGGTTCGCCGCGATCCACCGCGTGCTCGGCGCCGCCGAGGAGGCCGGTCAGGTGCGACGCGGCTACTTCATCGAGGGCCTGGGCGCCTCGCAGTTCGCGGTGCCCGGCGCGGTCGACGAGGTCCGCTCGGCCGCGGCGCCCGACGGGGCCGTCGTGCTCGCCGCCACCGACCCCGCCAACCCCTGGGGTGCGGCCCTGCGCTGGCCCGAGCGCGACGCGGGCGGGCACCAGCCCGGACGCAAGGCGGGAGCGCTCGTCGTCGCCGTCGACGGACGGCTGGTGCTCTACGTCGAGCGCGGCGGCCGCACCCTGCTGTCGTGGCCGAGCGACGACGAGACCCTCGAGGCCGCGGCGCGTGGCCTGGCCGACGCGGTGCAGCGCGGGGCCCTGGGTCGGCTCACCGTGCAGCGCGCCGACGGGGCGGCCGTGCTCGGCTCGCAGGAGCCACTGGCCCGCGCCCTCACGGGCGCGGGGTTCACGATGACCCCCCGAGGGCTGCGACTGCGCCCGGGCGGGCGAGGCTGACCGTGCCCGAGGGCGACACCGTCTGGCGGACGGCTCAGCGACTGCACGCGGCCCTCGCCGGCACGCCCGCAGCGCTCGTCGACCTGCGGTGGGGCGAGGCCGACGAGGCGCCGTTGGTGGGGGCGGTCGTCGACGAGGTCGTGCCCCGCGGCAAGCACCTGCTCCACCGGTTCACCACCGGGTGGACCCTGCACACGCACCTGCGCATGGAGGGCTCCTGGCGGGTCGAAGCTGCCGGCTCCGAGGCCGCGCGGCGCTCCCTTCGCCGGTCCGACCTGCGCGCGGCGATCGGCAACGATCAGTGGACGACGCTGGGGCTGCGTCTCGGGGAGCTCGACGTCGTGCCGCGCACCGAGGAGCACCGGCTCGTCGGGCACCTGGGTCCCGACGTGCTCGGTGACGACTGGGACCCCGACCTCGTCGCCCGTCGCCTGACCGGCCAACCGGCCGGCACCTCGATCGCGGCGGCGCTGCTCGACCAGCGGGTGCTCGCGGGGGTCGGGACCTTCTGGGCCAGCGAGGCACTCTTCGCCCAGCGCCTGCACCCGTGGCGTGACGCCGCCAGTCTGCCGGCGGAGACGATCGCCGCGCTCGTAACCCGGGTGCACGAGCTGATGGACCGGGGCAAGGAGCACGCTGTCCAGTCCTCGACCGGGGTGCTGCGCGCCGACCGCCGGTCGTGGGTCCACGGACGCTCCGGGCTCCCCTGCCGTCGCTGCGGCACGACGGTTCGGGTGGCGCCGCTCGGCCGTGCGGGCCCGGATCGGGTCTTCTTCTCCTGCCCGAGCTGCCAGGGCGGGCGCGCCCCGACCGACGACGGGCAAGCGCAGGGGCCGCTCGGCTCCGGTCGGCGAACCCGGCGCTGAGGCGGCGGGAGCGTCAGGCCGCGGAGACGACGTCGTCGTCGCGCGCTGCCACCGGCAGGGTGACCGGCGCGCTGGACCGCTCGGCGCGGTCGGCCCGCTGGGCGATCTCGGTGAAGACGTGCGACATCGGCATCTCGAGGGCCGCGCAGATCGAGGCGAGCAGCTCGGAGCTGGCCTCTTTTTCGCCGCGCTCGATCTCGCTCAGGTAGCCGAGGGAGACCGATGCCTTGGCCGAGATGTCACGCAGGGTGCGACCCTGGGAGCGGCGGGCATCACGCAGCACGTCACCGAGCTCCTCGCGCAGCAGCACCACCATGGGGGTCACCTCCTCGACATCTCCTACGTCTGGGTCCACCGTACCCCGGCCGACCCTCAACGGTCAGGTGTGCCCCCGTCAACGGTCAGCACGACGTCACGGGCCAGGTCGAGCGCGGCGGCGACCGCGCCCGCGCGCACGGCGGCACGCTCTCCCGTCAACGCCAGCCGTCGCGTGCATAGTCCCCCCGGCCAGGCGCAGGCCAGCCACACGGTGCCCGCCGGGTGGCCCTCGCTCGGGCCGGGGCCGGCGACACCGGTCGTCGCGAGGGCGACGTCGACGCCCAGGGCGCGGCAGGCCCCCTTCGCCATCTGGGTCGCCACCTGCTGGTCGACGGTGCCGACCCGGCCAATGAGAGCGGGGTCGACCTGCAGGAGCGAGATCTTGACCGCCGGGTCGTAGGCGACGACGGAACCGGCGAAGACCGCGGACGCCCCCGGGACCTCGACCACCGTCGCCGCGAGCAGCCCACCGGTCAGGGACTCGGCAGTGCCCAGCGACCAGCCGCGCGACCCGAGGGCCGCGAGCAGACCTGCTGCGTCAGCGTCCACCTGCGGCCTTGCGCTCCCGCTTCATCCGGGCACGGTCGCTCGTCGAGCGCAGCATGAGCGCCTTCATGACGTAGTCGACGGCCGTGGCGACCGTGACGACCAGCGCCGCGAGGAGGATGACCCACGCCAGACCCCGCCAGAGCTGCTCGAGGGGGAAGGTCGCGAGCGGCAGGACGAAGAGTCCGATGGCCAGGGCCTGCAGGAAGGTCTTGAGCTTGCCCCCGCGGCTGGCCGGCATGACCCCGTGCCGGATCACCCAGAAGCGCATGAGCGTGATGCCGAGCTCGCGGGCGAGGATGACGACGGTGATCCACCAAGGGATCTCGCCGATCATCGACAGCGTGATGAAGCCGGCACCGGTGAGCGCCTTGTCGGCGATCGGGTCGGCCACCTTGCCGAAGTCGGTGACCAGGCCCTTGGCGCGGGCGAGGTCCCCGTCGATGCGGTCGGTGATGATGGCGACGGCGAAGACGCCCCAGGCCCACCACCGCGTGCCGGTGTCGTCGCCGCCGTGGCGCAGCACCAGCCAGACGAAGACCGGCACGAGCAGGATGCGCATGACCGTCAGGGCATTGGGGAGGTTCCACGGGCTGGGGGCCGGGGTCGTGCTCTCGGTGCTCATGCGCGCACCTCCGCCATGAGGTCGATGCCCTCGGTGCCCACGACCTCGGCGGTGACGAGCGCGCCGACGACCAGGTCGTCGACCTCGCCGGTGAGCAGGGTGACGCCGTCGACGTCGGGGCCCTGGTGGGCCGCACGACCGACGACCTCGCCGCTCTCCTCGTCGACCTCCTCGACGAGCACGGTGACCTGCTCACCGATGCGCTCCTCGGCGCGCTGGGCGGTCAGCTCCTCGACGAGCCGGGTGAGTCGGTCGACCCGCTCGGCGATGACCTCGGGATCGACCTTGTCGGTGAGCAGCTCACCCTCGGTGCCGTCCTCGTCGGAGTAGCCGAAGACCCCGACGACGTCGAGGCGCGCCGCGACGAGGAAGCGCTCGAGCTCGGCGACGTCCTCCTCGGTCTCGCCGGGGAAACCGACGATGACGTTGGAGCGGATGCCGGCCTCGGGCTGATTCTCACGGATGCCCTCGATCAGGCCGAGGAATGAGTCGGTGTCACCGAAGCGCCGCATGCGCCGCAACAGGGGCCCGGCAGCGTGCTGGAAGGAGATGTCGTACCAGGGCACGACGCCCGGGGTGCTCGCCATGGCGCGCAGGAGGCCGGGGCGGATCTCGGCCGGCTGCAGGTAGGACACGCGCACCCGCTCGATGCCCTCGATGGCGACGAGCTCGGGGAGCAGCTGCTCGAGCAGGTCGAGGTCGCCGAGGTCCTTGCCGTAGGACGTGGAGTTTTCGCTGACGAGGAAGAGCTCGCGCACCCCCTGGGAGGCGAGCCACCTCCCTTCGGCCACGACGTCGTTGGGCCGGCGCGAGACGAAGGCGCCCCGGAAGGTCGGGATCGCGCAGAAGGCACACCGACGGTCGCAGCCGGACGCGATCTTGAGCGGGGCCCACGGGCGGTCGTCGAGCCGGGCACGGGGCAGGTCGGCGGCGTTGTGCCCCGGGAGGGCGAGGTCGCTGGCATCGCGGTCGACCGGGGAGATCGGCAGCAGCTTGCGGCGGTCACCGGGGACATGGGCCTCGGGGGCGTGCCCGTCGAGCACCGCCCTCAGGTGGGCGCTCATGTCGGTGTAGGAGTCGAAGCCGAGCACCGCGTCGGCCTCGGGCAGCTCGTCGGCCAGCTCCTTGCCGTAGCGCTCGGCGAGGCAGCCGACGGCCACGACCTTTTGGGTGCGACCGTGCTCGCGCAGGTCATTGGCCTCCAGGATCGCGTCGATGGAGTCCTTCTTGGCCTGCTCGATGAACCCGCAGGTGTTGACCACCGCGACATCGGCCTGAGCGGCGTCGTCGACGAGGGTCCACCCCTCTGCGGACAGCCGGCCGGCGAGCTCCTCGGAGTCGACGTCGTTGCGGGTGCATCCCAGGGTGACCAGGGCGACGCTGCGGGTGGAGACGGACATGCCCCACACTCTAGGTGGCCCGGGGGCCGTCGGCCGACACGACGCGACCGGCCGGGCAACCTCAGGGCGTCAGCTGCGCGCCCGGCTCACCGTCAGGGCCACGAGCCGGGAGATCACCATCGCGACGTAGAGCACACCGCCCAGCTGCTCGACGATCGTCGCGGCCCGCGCATGGGGCTCGATGGCCACGACGTCCGACAGGCCGACGCTCGTGAGGTTGGCCGCCGAGAAGTAGAGCAGCTCGAGGAAGGACTTCGGCCCGATGCCCGTGTGCCCGTCGAAGGACCCCGGTTCGAGCGTCTGGATCGCGACGAAGAGATAGGTGAAGCCGAAGAGCAGCACGGTGAAGGCGGCGCCGACGGCGAAGAGCTCGTCCTTGGTCACCCAGGTGTCGGCGAACATGTAGGCCACGAGCCCGTAGGCGACGTACATGTAGAAGATCGCGAGCAGCAGGTGCGCGGCAAAGGTGACCGGCACGTTGCTCCGGTCGACCACCGACCACACCTCGAGGACGAAGGCCGGGAAGCCGATGCCCAGCGCCAGCCAGGTGAGGGCCGGGGTGGAGCGCACGACCCAGATGCCGAAGGTCACCGCGAAGAGCGACAGCGAGGTGATGACCGCCCGGCCCCAGTTCTCCGACTCCACCCAGGGCAGCAGCACGATCGCGAAGAGCTGGATGCCGACGAGGATTGCCGAGGGCTGCTTGCGCACGACGGCGGCCCAGTAACGGACCCCCGTCGGCCGCCTGTCGAGCTCGTACCAGACCTTCGTCATGGGGCAACCTTAGACTCGCGCTGTGCTCGTCGCCCCATTGCTGCTGCCGCCGCTCGTCGCCGCCCTCCTGCTGGTCGTGAGCGGGGTCGCCAAGGTCCGTCACCCCGAGGAGACGCGCAGCGCATTCGGCGAGCTGCGCCTGCCGCGGGCCGTCACCCGCTCCCCCGCCCCGGTCCTGCTGCCGTGGGCCGAGATCGTGCTCGCGGTGGCGATCGTCGTCACGCCGCCCCCCTTCGCGCTGGCCGTCTCGGTCGTGGTGTTGGCGCTCTTCGTCGCCTACCTGGTGGTGATCGTGCGTGCGCTGGGGTTCGGCTACCCGGTGACCTGCAGCTGCTTCGGCCGGCTCGGGCTGGGTGAGGTCACGCGCCGGACCGCGCTGCGCAATGTGCTGCTCGTCGTCGTCGCCGCCCTCGGCGTGTGGTCGGCCACGGCCGACAACTCTGTCGCGGCCCGCCTCCTCGATGCCTCGGCACAGACCTGGGTCTGGCTGGGTCTGGTCGTGCTGACCGTTGCCGTGGTCGTCGTCACCTTCGGCGGGGCGAAGGGGGGTCCGCTCACCCGCGAGCCGGTCACCGCTGACAGCGCGGACTCCGGAGAGGAGGCTGACTACGAGCGCCAGCCGATCCCCTTCGCCGTGCTGGAGACCGAGGACGGGCAGACGGTGACGATGCACGAGCTGACCAGCTCGGGGGCGGTGCTCCTGCTCTTCCTCTCCCCGTCGTGCGGCTCCTGCCTGCCGGTCATCGAGCGGTTGCCGGAGTGGGACGCCGGGCTCGGGCCGGTCTCCCTGCGGGCCGTGGTGTGGTCTCCCCTCGACGAGGCCGTGGCCGCCCAGCCCCACCTCGCCGGTCGCGTCCTGCGCGACCCCGACGCGATCACTGCCCGGATCTTCCGGGTCGGCACCCCGGGCGCGGTGCTGCTGGGTGCCGACGGAGCGCTCGCTGGCGGGCCGGTGCAGGGCGCCGAGGTCCTCGACTTCTACGAGGACGTGCGGGCCGAGCTCGTCGAGGCGGGCGTCGTGGATGACGGGCCCGTCGCCCCGGACGGGTCCGCCACGACGGACGAGTCGGTCAGCGACGGTCGGTGAGCGACCAGGCGTCCTCGTCGTCGTCCTCGGTCCACTCCTCGACGACCTCGGTCCCGATCGGGTCCGCCGCGTAGCGGTCGTGCGTGGCGGCCGGTGAGCCCTCGCGCAGGTCGATGACGTCGGTGTCGGTCGAGACGCCTTGGGCGGCGGGAGCCGCGTCGTCCTCGTCGGCATCCACCTCGGCGACCGGCTCCTCCGCGGCCGGCGGCTCCTCGCCCTTCATCAGGGCCAGGGTCGTCGGCAGGTCCTCGGGCGTGATGAGCACGTCGCGGGCCTTGGAGCCCTCGGAGGGGCCGACGACGCCGCGCGACTCGAGCAGGTCCATGAGCCGGCCGGCCTTGGCGAAGCCGACCCGCAGCTTGCGCTGGAGCATCGACGTCGAGCCGAACTGGGTCGTGACGACGAGCTCGGTCGCCTGGAGCAGCACGTCCAGGTCGTCGCCGATGTCCTCGTCGATCTGCTTCTTGGGCGTCTCGGGCGCGACGTCCTCGCGGTAGGTCGGCTTGAGCTGGCCGGTGACGTGACCGACGACCTGCTCGATCTCCGACTCGGTGACCCAGGCGCCCTGGACACGCATCGGCTTCGACTTGCCCATGGGTAGGAAGAGCGCGTCACCCTGACCCAGCAGCTTTTCGGCGCCGGGCTGGTCGAGCACGACGCGGGAGTCGGCGAGCGACGAGGTGGCGAAGGCCATGCGCGAGGGGACGTTGGCCTTGATCAGACCGGTGACGACGTCGACCGAGGGGCGTTGGGTCGCGAGCACCAGGTGGATGCCGGCCGCACGTGCCAGCTGGGTGATGCGCACGATGGAGTCCTCGACGTCGCGGGGCGCGACCATCATCAGGTCGGCGAGCTCGTCAACGATGACGAGGAGGTAGGGGTAGGGCTGGATGACCCGCTCGCTGCCGGGGATCGGCTCGACCTTGCCCGCCTTGACGGCCTTGTTGTAGTCGTCGACGTGCTTGTAGCCGAAGGTCGCCAGGTCGTCGTAGCGCATGTCCATCTCGCGCACGACCCACTGCAGGGCCTCGGCCGCCTTCTTGGCGTTGGTGATGATCGGGGTGATGAGGTGCGGGATGCCCTCGTAGGCCGTCAGCTCCACCCGCTTGGGGTCGACGAGCACCATGCGCACCTCGTCGGGCGTGGCCCGCATGAGGATCGAGGTGATCATCGAGTTGACGAAGGACGACTTGCCGGAGCCCGTGGCGCCGGCGACGAGGATGTGCGGCATCTTCGCGAGGTTGGCGATGACGTAGCCGCCCTCGACGTCCTTGCCGACACCCATGACCATCGGGTGCTCGTTGTTGCGGGCGACGTCGGAGCGCAGGACGTCGCCGAGGCAGACCATCTCCTTGTCGGCATTGGGGATCTCAATGCCGATGGCCGACTTGCCGGGGATGGGGCTGAGGATGCGTACGTCGGCCGAGGCGACGGCGTAGGCGATGTTCTTCGACAGCGCGGTGACCCGCTCGACCTTGACACCGGGCCCGAGCTCGACGACGTAGCGGGTGACGGTCGGGCCGCGGTGGAAGCCGGTGACCTGGGCGTCGATGCCGAACTCGTCGAGGACGCCCGTGAGCGACTCGACGACCTTGTCGTTGGCCGCGGAGCGCTCCTTGTGCGGTGCGCCGGGCTTGAGGTACTGGCTGTCGGGCAGCGTGTAGGTGACGTCGCCGGCGAGGGCGAGCTGCTCGACACGCTGCGGCAGCTGGGTCGTCGGCGGCGGCTGCAGCTCGGTCTTGCCGCTGGGGACCGGCGCGACGGCCGGATTCTTCGTCGGGCGCTTCTCGCCCGGGCGCGGCCCGCCGGCCTCGGGCTGCGGGGTCTCGGTCGTCTCCTCGACGTCGGCGGCGGGTGCCGCCGACTTCTTGCGACGGCCCTTGCCGACCGGCTGCACGACGGCGGCCTGGTCGTAGGCGGTGTCGCCGTCGCGCTCCCCGGACTGCTCCTCGTCGGGGTCGATGGCGCGTCGGCGCCGGGCGCGGGTGACCGCCGCCTTGGCCGCATCGTGGCGGGCGTCGACGTCGGCTGCGGTGACGTGGCTCGGCACCTCACCGGTGAAGGCGGCGCGCACGTAGGCCAGCCGCTGCGGCACCTCGTGCAGCGGGGTGCCGGTGAGCAGCAGGAGGGCGAAGAGCCCCAGCAGGACGAGCAGGATCGTCGCCGGCCACTCGGTCACGGCCGTCGACAGCGGGTCGGAGGCGAGGAAGCCGACGATGCCCCCGGCGTCTCGCATCGGGCCCGCGCCGTCGGGCGGCTGCGGGATGTCCTTGGCGATGTGCGTCAGGCCCGAGGCCGCGAAGAGCAGCATGACGCTGCCGAACCCCAGCCGGGCGTCGGAGGCGGGCTCGCTCGCCGAGCGCAGCAGACGCACGCCGAGCAGGAGCAGGACGATCGGCAGCGCGTAGGCGACCCGGCCGAAGGTGCCCGCAGCCACCGCGTGCACGACGTCGCCGAAGGCGCCGCTGAGGCCCCACCACTCGCGCACGGCGACGACGAGCGCCAGCGCCAGCGCCAGGAAGCCCCAGCCGTCTCGGCGGTGCTCGGGCTCGATCTGGCTCGCGCTGGTGCCGATGCGGCGCACCCCGGAGCCGGTCGCGTGGGCGACACCCATCCAGGTGCGCTGGACCGCGGCGACGGGCAGGGGCAGACCCCCACCGGACGCGGGCTTGCGGGAGGAGGTCCTCCCCTTCGCGCTGCTCTTGGCGGGTGCCTTGCGACCCGACGGGCGGGTGGAGCCCTTGGGTCGGGAGCTGGCGCCCTTGCTGCGCGAGGTGGTCGACGGACGAGTGGCCATGTTCCGCAGGGTAGGCGAAAGCACCCTCTGACACACGCGTCACACGCGCACCACCGGCCACGGATCACAGCGGATAACCTCGCCCCGTGGACACCCGGACCCTCGTCGTCGTGCTCGCCGCGGCCGTGTTCGGCGTCCTCGCCTGGCGGTGGCTGCGCGCCGGCCACTACCGCCGCGATGACGAAGGGGGTCCCCTCCCCCGCCATCTCTGGGTCCCGGCGCTCGCTCCCTTCGTCGGGCTGGTCGTCGCGCTCGGCCTCGCCGACCGGCACTGGACGACGCTGCTGGCGCCGCTCGTCCTTGCCGGGGCCGGGCTCGTCCTCGCGGCGATCGACGCCGACGTGCACCGCCTGCCCAATGCCATCACCCTGCCGCTCGTGCCGGTCCAGGCGGTGCTCCTCACCGTCGCGTCGGCCGTGACCGGCGACTGGGGCGCCCTCTCCCGCGCGGGTCTCGCCGCCGTCCTCGTCGGCGGCGGGACCGTGCTGCTCGCCTTCGTCCTCTTCGGACGCTCGATCGGGATGGGCGATGCCAAGCTCATGGTCTCGATCGCCCCGACGCTCGCCTGGCTCGGCTGGAGCCAGCTGGCCGTGGGCATCTGGCTCGGCTTCGTCATCGGCGGGATCGCCGCTCTCGCACTGCTGCTCACGCGCAAGGCGTCGCGCACGACGCAGCTCGCCTTCGGCCCCTACCTCGTGGCCGGCGCGGTCCTCGCGCTCGCCCTGGCCTGACGTCCACGAACCGAGACACGGCCGGCCGGGGCTCGACAGCGGCCTCCGGACGTGGGCTATGGTCTTGACCCAAGGTCACGAGTACCAGCGACAAGCCCCGGCTAGCTGGTCGGCAACCCTCCTCCGCGGTGGGGTGCTCCGGGTGACGACCTGGCCGGCGACAGACCGTCGCCCGGCAAGCGCGGACTCACGGTCGCCACCTGGGTCCCCGAAGGACCAGGAGCACCGTCATGACCATCTCCGACCTGCACCGCACGACCACCGCCCTGCCGCAGCTCGTCTCCGAGGGGCTGAGCTACCGCGACGAGGACGGCTCGAGCGTCGAGTACGCCCACCTCGACCACGGCGCGACGACTCCGGCCTTCCGGGCCGTCGCCGACGAGGTCGCCGCCGCGGCCGTCACCTACTCCTCGGTGCACCGGGGCGCCGGGTTCGCCTCCCGCGTGACCAGCTCGCGCTACGAGGCGGCACGCGAAACCGTCGCGGCCTTCGTCGGCGCCCGCACCGACGACCACGTCGTCTTCACCCGCAACACCACCGACTCCTTCAACCTGCTCGCGCGGGCGCTGCCCGAGGACACCTTGGTCTTCGTCTTCGCCTCCGAGCACCACGCGGCACTGCTGCCGTGGGGTGACGCGCTGCGCCTGCCGGTGCCGCACAGCCACGACGAGGCCGTCGCCCTGCTCGAGCAGGCCCTGCGCAACCACCCGGCCGAGCACCGGCTCGTCGTCGCCACGGGCGCGTCCAACGTCACCGGCGAGCACTGGCCGATCGAGCGCCTCGCGGCGCTGGCCCACGAGCACGACGCACGCTTCGCCCTCGACGCCGCGCAGGTCGTCCCGCACCGCCGGGTCGACATCGACGCCCTGGGCATCGACTACGTGGCCTTCTCCGGGCACAAGATCTATGCCCCCTTCGGTGCCGGCGTGCTCGTCGGGCGCAGCGACTGGCTCGACGCCGCCACCCCCTACCTCGCCGGGGGCGGGGCCACCACACGCGTCAGCCTCGACGAGACCGAGTGGACCTGTGGCCCCGCTCGCCACGAGGCCGGCTCCCCCAATGTCTTGGGCGCCGTCGCCCTGGCCACGGCCTGCGAGATCATCACCGAGCACGAGCAGGCGATCGTCGACCACGAGCAGGCGCTGCGCATCCGCCTGCTCGCCGGACTGCAGCAGATCCCCAGTGTGCACGTGCACTCGCTCTTCGGTGGTGGCGACGGCGCGCCCGTCGCCACGATCACCGTCGACGGCCACAACAGCAGCGAGGTCGCCCGCGTCCTCGGCGACGACCACGGCATCGGCGTGCGCGACGGCAAGTTCTGCGCGCACCTGCTCGTCGACGACCTCCTCTCGGAGCACGAGCAGGACACCGCCGTGCGGATCAGCGCCGGCCTGGGCACCACGACCGAGCACATCGACCGACTCCTCGGCGCCCTGCGCGCCCTGTGACCCTCCTCGGGTAGGGCGAAGGGGGACCCCGGCAGGCCCCCTTCGCCCCGGCGTCCTCAGGCCTCGACGACCACCGGGATGATCATCGGGCGTCGGCGGATCTTGCCGCCGACCCAGCCACCGACGGCACGGCGCACGACCTGCTGCAGCTGGTGGGTGTCGGTCGTGCCCTTGCGAGCCGCCTCGTCGAGCGCCGCGATGATCTTGGGCTCGACCTGGGTGAAGATCTCGTCGTCCTCGGCGAAGCCGCGGGCGGTGATCTCCGGACCGGCGATGACCTTGCCGGTCGAGGAGTCGACGACGACCATGACGGAGATGAAGCCCTCGTCGCGCAGGATGCGACGGTCCTTGAGCAGCTCCTCGGTCGCGCCCCCGACGCTCGAGCCGTCGACATAGACGTAGCCGCAGGGCACGGCGCCGGTGATGCGCGCGCGACCGTCCACGAGATCGACGACGACGCCGTCCTCGGCCAGCACGACGTGGTCGGGGTCGACGCCCGTCTGGATCGCCAGGTCGGCGTTGGCGACGAGGTGGCGCCACTCGCCGTGGACCGGCATGACATTGCGCGGCTTGACGATGTTGTAGCAGTAGAGCAGCTCGCCCGCGCTGGCGTGACCGGAGACGTGCACCTTGGCGTTGCCCTTGTGCACGACGTCGGCACCCAGGCGCATGAGGCCGTTGATGACCCGGTACACGGCATTTTCGTTGCCGGGGATCAGGCTCGAGGCGAGCAGCACCGTGTCGCCGTCGCCGACGTCGATGCGGTGGTCGCGGTTGGCCATGCGCGACAGGGCGGCCATGGGCTCACCCTGGCTGCCCGTGCAGATGAGCACGACCTCGTCGTCTGGATAGTTGTCGAGCTTCTTGACGTCGACGAGGACCCGGTCGGGCACCTTGAGGTAGCCCAGGTCGGCGGCGATGCCCATGTTGCGCACCATCGAGCGACCGACCATCGCGACCTTGCGGCCGTTGCGCTCGGCGGCGTCGAGGACCTGCTGGACACGGTGCACGTGGCTGGAGAAGCAGGCGACGATGATCCGGCGCTGGGCATTGCGGAAGACGGTGTCGATCGCCGGCCCGATCTCGCGCTCGGGGGTGGTGAAGCCGGGGACCTCGGCATTGGTCGAGTCGGTGAGGAAGAGGTCGACCCCCTCCTCTCCGACCCGGGCGAAGGCCCGCAGGTCGGTCAGCCGACGGTCGAGCGGCAGCTGGTCCATCTTGAAGTCCCCGGTGTGCAGCAGGGTGCCGCCGTCGGTGCGCACGAAGACCGCCAGCGCGTCGGGGATCGAGTGGTTGACCGCGATGAACTCGCAGTCGAAGACGCCGAAGCTCTCACGCCCGCCCTCCTTGACCCCGAGGGTGAAGGGCTTGATCCGGTGCTCCTTGAGCTTGGCCTCGATGAGGGCGAGCGTGAGCATCGAGCCGACGAGCGGGATGTCGGGCTTGTGCTTGAGCAGGTAGGGCACGGCGCCGATGTGGTCCTCGTGGCCGTGGGTGAGGACGATCGCCTGCACGTCGTCGAGCCGGTCGAGGATGTACTCGAAGTCGGGCAGGATCAGGTCGACGCCCGGCTGGTGGTCCTCGGGGAAGAGGACGCCGCAGTCGATGATGAGCAGCTGCCCCTGGTGCTCGACGACGGCCATGTTGCGGCCGACCTCGCCGAGACCGCCGAGCGCGACGACCCGCAGAGCTCCGTCGGCGAGCGGCGGGGGCAGCTCCAGGTCGGGGTGCGGGTGGCTCATGCGGCACCTCCGATCCCGGACGCGGCCAGACCGGCGCGGACGATCTCGAGGTGCTCGGCCGGCCCCTCGACGTAGGGCAGACGCACGGTGGCGTGGGAGATGACCCCGAGCTCGACGAGCGCGGCCTTGGCCATGATGGCGCCCTGCGAGGTCGACATCAGGGCATTGGTCACGGGGATCAGGCGGTGGTGGATCTCGCGGGCGGTCGCCAGGTCACCGGCGTCGACGGCGGCGATCATGTCGGCGTAGTCGCGGCCGGCGACGTGGCCGACGACCGAGACGATGCCGTGGGCGCCCTGGGCGAGGTGGGCGAGGTTGTGCTCGTCGGCACCGGAGTACCAGAGCAGGTCGGTCGCGGCCATGACCTCGGAGGCGGCCCACAGGTCGCCCTTGGCGTCCTTGACGCCGAGGATCCGGTCGTGGTCGGCGAGCGCGATGAGCGTCTCCACGGCGAAGGGGGTCGCGGTGCGCCCGGGGATGTCGTAGAGGAGGATCGGCAGCTTCGCCGCGTCGGCGATGGCGCGTGTGTGGGCCAGCAGCCCGGCCTGGGTCGGCTTGTTGTAGTAGGGGGAGACGACGAGCAGCGCGTCGGCGCCGGCACGGGTCGCCGCGGCCGCCATCTCGATGGCGTGGGCGGTGTTGTTGGACCCGACACCCGCGGTCACCGCGAGCCGGTCACCCGCGGCGCGCTTGACGGTCTCGACCATCGCGATGCTCTCGGCGGAGCTGAGCGTCGGGGACTCGCCCGTGGTGCCGTTGACGACGACACCGTCGTGTCCGGTGGCGATGAGGTGCTCGACGACGGCGGCGACGCCCTGTGCGTCCACCGCGCCGTCTGGGGTCATGGGCGTCACCATCGCGGTGACCACCCGTCCGAAGGGGGAAGTCGTCATGCGGTCAGCGTAGCCGTCGGTGGTGGCGTCTATCGTGGCGCCATGCGTCAGTACCTCGACCTCCTCGAGCACGTCCGGGACCACGGCGTGGACAAGTCCGACCGCACCGGCACGGGCACCCGGAGCGTCTTCGGCCACCAGATGCGCTTCGACCTGTCGGAGGGCTTCCCGGTCCTCACGACGAAGAAGCTGCACCTGCGCTCGATCATCGGTGAGCTGCTGTGGTTCCTGCGCGGCGACACCAACGTGCGCTGGCTCCAGGAGCGCGGCATCAGCATCTGGGACGAGTGGGCCGACGAGCAGGGTGAGCTCGGCCCGGTCTACGGGCACCAGTGGCGCTCCTGGCCGACCCCCGACGGCGGCACGATCGACCAGATCGAGCGGGTCGTCGAGGGGCTGCGGACCAACCCCGACAGCCGACGGCACATCGTCTCGGCGTGGAACGTCGCCGAGGTCGACTCGATGGCGCTGCCGCCGTGCCACACGATGTTCCAGTTCTACGTCACCCCGGCGAGCGAAGGGGGCCGCCCCCGGCTGTCGTGCCAGCTCTATCAGCGCAGCGCCGACATCTTCCTGGGCGTCCCCTTCAACATCGCCTCCTACGCCCTGCTGACGATGATGGTCGCCCAGCAGGTCGACATGGAGCCGGGCGAGTTCGTCCACACGCTCGGCGACGCCCACCTCTACAGCAACCACCTCGACCAGGCCGCCGAGCAGCTGAACCGCTCCCCCGGGCCGCTGCCGCGGATGGAGATCACCCGGCGCGAATCGATCGACGCCTACGAGCTCGAGGACTTCACCCTCGTCGGCTACGAGGCCGCACCGTCGATCAAGGCACCGATCGCCGTATGAGCCTTGCCCGACGCGTCCCCGGCGAGCTGCGCGGTCGGGTCCCGCTCGTCGCCGCGTCCTACGCCGTGATGACCCGCGAGGGCACCTCGGGCACCGAGGTGCTCCTCCAGTTGCGGCAGGGCACCGGGTTCATGGACGGCTGGTGGGCCTGCGGGGCGGCCGGGCACGTCGAGGACGCGAGCGCCCCGAGCGAGGCACTGCGTCAGGAGGTCCTCGAGGAGCTCGGTGTGCACGTCGGGGCCGCGACGCCCCTGACGACGCTCCAGCGCACGAGCGCGGCGGGCCGGCTCGAGCAGCGGGCCGACTTCTTCTTCCACGTCACCGAGTGGTCGGGCGAGCCGACCGTGCAGGAGCCCGACAAGGCGGCGGACCTGCGGTGGTGGCCGCTGGCCCGGCTGCCCGAGTTGGTCGTCCCCCACGAGCGGGTCGTGCTGGAGGGCCTGCGCGACGGGAGGCTTCCCCCCTTCGTCGAGCTGGGGCACGACCAGCGCCTGGTGCTCGTCGCGGCGCTGGGGGCCAACCGCGCCATCGGGGTCGACGGTGGCATGCCGTGGCACCTGCCCGAGGATCTGGCGCACTTCAAGGCCCTGACGATGGGCGGCACGATGATCATGGGGCGACGCACCTGGGACTCGATCGGACGTGCGCTCCCCGGCCGCACCACGGTCGTCATCACCTCCGACCACGCGTGTTCGGCTCCCGGCGCCGTCGTCGTCCACTCCCTGGCGGAGGCGCTGGCCGTCGCCGGACCGGGCGAGGTCTTCGTCGTCGGAGGTGGCGAGATCTACCGCCAGACTATCGCCCTGGCCTCGCGGCTGGAGCTGACCGAGATCGCCGCCTCGCCGCAGGCCGAGGTCTTCTTCCCCGAGGTCGACGACGGGTGGCGCGAGGTGCAGCGGACCCCCCGCGAGGGCTTCGACTTCGTCACCTACGAGCGTGAACCTCACCGGATCACCTCGACCTAAGTCGACCACATTGGTTTATTTTGAGGCTAGTTGACCTATGATGTTCACATGACTGCGGTCGCCACCCTCATCGGAGATGTCGTCGGCTCTCGCTCCGTCGCCGACCGACGCGCCCTGCACGCGCGCCTCGAGGAGGTGCTGGCCGATGTCAACGCCCGCACCGAGCCGCTGCAGCCCCTGCGGCTGACCGTGGGCGACGAGTTCCAGGGGGCCTGGCGCCGCCGCGGCGAGGCTGCCCACGCTGCACTCCTGCTGCGGGTCGGGCTGCTGCCCGAGGTCGAGACCCGCTACGGCCTCGGCCGCGGCGAGGTGACCGCACTCAGCGACGACGGGAACATCCAGGACGGCCCCGGCTGGTGGCAGGCACGAGAGGCGATCTCCCTGGCCAAGGCCGACGAGGAGCGTGCTCGCGGCGACGCCCGGGTCGTGCGCACCCGGTGGGTGGAGGACTCCCCCACCGGGCTGGCCCTTGACGCAGCCCTGCGGCACCGCGACCTGCTCCTCGCCGACCTCGACGAGCGGTCCAGACGCCTGCTGCGCGGCCTGCTCGCCGGGTCCACCCAGCGCGCCCTCGCCGAGGGCGAGGGCATCAGCCCGACCGCCGTCTCCCGACGCGTGCGCCGTGACGGCCTCGACCAGGTCGTCACCCTCGACGCCGAACTGGCGGCCCTCGCATGAGCGTCCTCGCCGCCCTCCTCGTCGCGGTCGGAGCCACCGACCTGCTCCGCAGCCTCGGACCGCACCCGGCACGACCCCGCGAGACCCGGGGCGTCCCCGCAGCCGGGCTGCTCCTGCTCGCCCTCGTCGCCGCAGGTGCAGGGCTTCTCGCGACGTGGGGCGGTGTCGCGCTCACCGCTCTGGCGGCCGTCGGACTACTCGCGTGGACGGTGACGGCGGAGCGGGCCGACGCCGGTCACGGGCACGGGCTGGCCCTCACGACCTTCGTCGTGGCCGTCGCCGTCCAGCTCGCCGTCTCGGGCTGGGCCCCGCCGGTCGGTGGGTGGCTCGCCGACTGGCTCACGTGGAGCGCACTGCCGTGGCAGCCCTCCCCGGACCGCGCACTGCTGCTCGCCGGGCTCGTGCTCGTGCAGCTGGCCACGGGCAACCGGTTGGTTCGGCTCGTCCTCGTCACCACCGGCGCCCTGCCGCCTGTGCCCGTGGCGGGTGCGGTCGAGGGACAGCTGCGCGGTGGCCGTCTGCTCGGGCCGCTCGAGCGCATCTTCATCTTCGGGCTGGGGCTGGCCGGGGAGCTCACCGCGGCCGGTCTCGTCATCGCGGCCAAGGGTCTGATCCGCTGGCCCGAGCTGAAGTCCCACGCCCGCAGAGATGACGAGCGTCGTGTCTCCGACATCGACCGGGTGACCGAGTACTTCCTCGTCGGCAGCTTCGTCAGCTGGCTCGTCGCGCTCGGCGCGCTGCTGCTCGCCGCCTGAGCGCGAGCGCGGCCGACAGGATGAGTGCCTCCTGGCTCACCGTGGTGGTGACCACCCGGCACTCGGTCTACCCGACGGCCGGCGTGCACGTCGTCGACGCCGCGTAGGTCCGCGAGCCCCCTGACAGGCATGGGTGTGATGGGCGTGTGGGAGGACGTCACCCGCGCCAGATCCCTTGTCCTGCAGACCCCTACGGGTTGCTGCTGTCCCTGCCTTCGACCGTAGCAATGGCCGGCGGGTCCTGCAGGACGAAGGGGGCTCGGCTCCCCCTTCGCGCCCTCCGTATGCTGACGCCGTGCCCATCCTCAGCGAGACCCACGACGCCGTCACCACCCTGACGATCGATCGCCCGCACCGCCGCAACGCGCTCGACCTGGCCACGCTCGAGGAGCTGCACTCGGCCGTCGTCGCGGCGGTCGACGGCGGGGCCCGTGCGCTCGTCCTCACCGGGGCCGAGGGGCACTTCTGCGCGGGTGCCGACCTCACCGAGCTCGAGGACGTCTCCTTCACCGTGCGGCTGGCCGAGGTCCTTCAGCACCTCGCCGCCGTGCCGATCACGACCATCGCCGCGATCTCCGGGTCGTGCATGGGGCTGGGCATGCAGCTCGCGGTCGCCTGCGACCTGCGGGTGGTCGGCGAGCGGGCCCGCTTCGCCGTGCCCGTCGCCAAGCTCGGCCTCATGGTCGACCAGTGGACGCTCGACCGGGTGGCCCGCTTCTGGGGCGAGGGTGCCGCGCGGCACATGGTGCTCACCGCGGCCGTGCTCGACGGCGACGACGCGTGGCGGCTCGGCTTCGCCCAGCTCCGCGGTGACCTCGACGCCGCTCTCGACCTGGCCCGGTCGGCCGTGCCCCTCGCGCCGCTGTCGCAGGCCGGGTCCAAGATCGGCATGAAATCCAGCCCCGCTCCCGACGAGGCCTACTCCGCGGCCTTCTCCCGGGCCTGGGCCAGCTCCGACCTCGCGGAGGGGCAGCGCGCCTTCGGCGAGCGCCGCACGCCGCGCTTCGAGGGACGCTGATGGTGGCCGCCGACGCGAGCGTGCGCACCGCCGGGCCCGACGACGCCCCGGCCGTCGGCCGGGTCCAGGCACTCGTCTGGCAGCAGGCCTACGACGGCGTCGTCCCGCCGCAGGTGCACGCGAGCTTCGACCCACGCGCCTTCGAGTCCGCGTGGCAGGAGTCCCTGCGCACCCCACCGTCCGGCGTCTACCGGCTGCTCGTGGCGTGCGCCGGTGACGAGGTCGTCGGCTTCGCCTCCATCGGCCCGAGCCAGGACCCCGACGCCGGCCAGACCACCGGCGAGATCTCCGCGCTCGGGATCCACCCCGGCCACCGGCGCCAGGGCCACGGCTCGCGGCTGGTCAACGCCGCGGTCGACCTGCTGCGCGAGGCCGGTGCGGAGCACGTGGCGACGTGGTGCCTCGTCGAGCACGAGGACCTGCGGGGGTTCCTCACCGGCGCCGGCCTCGTCCCCGACGGCGCCTTCCGCGACCGCGTCGTCTCCCCCGACGGCCACACCGCGCGGGAGGTGCGGCTCGTCGCGGCACTGACGGACTCGCCGTCGTGAGCGCGACCCCCTTCGCCGCGGAGCAGGCAGCCGCCCGCCGGCAGGGCATCTCGGTCGGTCTCGCCACCGGTGTCTACGGGGTGAGCTTCGGCGCCCTCGGCATCGCCGCCGGGCTCGACGTCTGGCAGACCGTCGCGCTCTCGCTCCTGCTCTTCACCGGCGGGTCGCAGTTTGCCCTCGTGGGCATCATCGCCTCCGGCGGCAGCCCGATCACGGCCGTGGCGACCTCCACCCTCCTCGGGATCCGCAACGGCCTCTACGGTCTCCAGCTCGCCCGCGTCCTGCGCCTCACGGGATGGCGAAGGGCGGGCGCCGCGCACCTGACGATCGACGAGTCGACGGCGGTCGCGCTGGCCCAGGAGGAGCCGGAGGTGCAGCGCACCGGCTTCTGGGCCGCAGGTCTGGGCGTCTACGTCTTCTGGAACCTGTCGACCCTCGTCGGCGCCCTCGTCGGCAATGCCATCGGCGAGCCGCGGGTGTGGGGTCTCGACGCCGCCGCCGCGGCGGCCTTCGTGGCGCTCATCTGGCCGCGCCTGAGGGATCGCACCGGTCAGGTCACCGCGGCTCTAGCTGTACTCGGCCGTCAGGTTGTTGACAGTCGGCTGGTCGGGGCGAGGCCGCCGAGTGCGGTGTGGCGGCGTTCAGTGTTGTAGTGCTCGAGCCAGGGCGCAAGGGCGGCTGCTCGTTGCTGGTTGCTGGTGAAGACCTGCCGGTAGGCCCACTCGGTTTGCAGGGTGCGGTTGAAGCGTTCGATGCTCCTATGTTCGTCAAGCGGCAGCGTGGACGATCTCGAGCCGGGGTTCGATGAGCGTGGAGCGTGGCAGGTTGTTGAAGACCTCGCGGGCGATGTAGCGCTTGAGGCAGCGGATGATCTCGCGCTTGCTCAGGCCTTCGGCGGTGCGTCGTTCGACGTAGTCACGAGTGGGCTGATGGTGTCGCATTCGGACGATCGTGACGATGTAGAGGGCGCTGTTGGCTGCTCGGTCGCCGCTGCGGCTGAGGCGGTGCCGTCCGGTGGTCCGCCCACTGCTGGCGGGTTGAGGTGCGACGCCGCAGAGCTTGGCGAAGGCGGCTTCATTGCGGATTCGGTCGGTGTTGTCGCCGGCGGTGACCAGGAACTGGCCGGCGATCTCGACCCCGACGCCATGCAGGTCCAGCAGCTGCGGTGCGGTGGCTCGGACCATCACGTCGATCTGCCGGTTGAGCGCCTTGATCTCTTCATCCAGGATCTTCCAGCGCCGCGCGAGGTCCCGCAGGGAGGTCTTCACCGCTGCCATGAGGAGGCGATCGGGGTCGTTGTTGAGCGAGAGGAGGTCGTCGGACTCGGGGCGCAAGCCAGCGCACTTGTTGACCAGCGTGCGCTTGGTCAGGTTGACCAGGTCGTCGCGCAGTGGCGATGGTGCGCCGATCATGACCCCCCAGAGCGTGTTGAAGGCCTGTGTGCGGGCCTTGACGGCGCTGGCTCTTGTCACCCGCAGGGTCCGGATCACCTCCACCGTCCCGGACTTGGCCTTCGGAATCGCGGTCGAGGTCTGAGCGAGAACTGCTCGCGCGATCTGCTCGGCATCGAGGCGGTCGGACTTGCCGTCCATGCGCCGCGCCTGCCGGTTCGGACGGTTCACCTCGACCACCCGCTGTCCGGCCCGGGTCAGCGCTCGAGTGAGGGTGGCGCCGAAGGAGCCGGTGCTCTCCACGCCGATCGCCTGGATCTGGCCGTGTTCGCGCATCCAACCCAGCAGGCTTCGATAGCCCGCATCATTGGCGGGGAACTCCTGATGTCCGAGTAGCCGGCCATGGTCGTCGACCACTGCCGCGTAGTGAGTGTGCTTGTGGGTATCGACGCCACCGATGACAGTGACCGCTGAGATTGTCATGCTGGGATTCGCTCCTCCGTTAGGGCTGATCTGACGGATGGGGCGAACCGGCCGGACGGGCGACAGGTCTGTGACGGGGCTTCTAGTCCAAGCTCCTATCAGGTCAGATCCGTCTGGCCGGCGCGCTCCACGGCGCTGCACCGGAACCGGCCGACAAATCGAACGCAGGACACCGTGGTCACACCTTGGCCGGGGTCAGACCGGCCGGTGCAGCACCACGCAACAGACTCACAGACCTTGCCGTTCTGCCAGGGGCAGTGGGGCTTGATGAACTTGTGCTTGGCGCCCAGCTCGTCGAGGACGGCGCGCACGTCGTGGGAGTTCTTGT